>NZ_CP025228.1:1329516-1994274 GCF_004102025.1 Actinomyces qiguomingii
CCCTGCGGGCGCTGCGGGAACGGCTCGACGCCGGTGAGCTGGGCCAGGTCTACCAGGTCCTCACCCGCCGCCAGGGGCCCTTCCCGGCGCGTATCAGCGACGTCGGCGTGGTCAAGGACCTGGCCACCCACGACATCGACCTGACCGCCTGGGTGGCCGGCTCGCCCTATGTGTCCATCAGCGCGCAAGTGGCTCACCGCTCCGGCCGGGAGAACGAGGACATGGTGGTTGCCTCCGGTCTGCTCGAGAGCGGCGTGATCGTGTCCCACGTGGTCAACTGGCTGACCCCCTTCAAGGAGCGCGTCACCATCGTCACTGGGGAGAAGGGCGCCTTCGTAGCGGACACGCTCACCGGGGACCTGACCTTCTACGCCAACGGCACCGTCACCTCCGGCTGGGACCAGGTTGCCAACTTCCGCGGCGTTACCGAGGGCGACGTGATCCGCTACGCCATCCCCAAGCGCGAACCGCTGGCCCTGGAGCAGGAGCGCTTCCGCGACGCCGTGCGCGGGGTGAGCAGCGAGCATGTCACCATGGCCGAGGGCGTCAGCACGCTGCGGGTGGTGGAGGCGGTGCTGACCTCCGCGGCCGAGGGCCGCGCCGTACAGCTGTGAGTCGCCGCATTCTTGCTTTGGCCGCCGCCGGGGCCGGTGCGGCGCTGGCGGCGGCCGTCCTGCGCATCCGGCGGCGCGGCGCTGGCCCCCGGGTGGTGCTGGCTACCCGTCTGTATGCTCCCGAGCCCGCCGCCGCCGCGCTGAGGCTGCGCGGACTGGCATGTGCCCTGGCCGACGCCGGCGCCGAGGTCACGGTGATCACCTCGACGCCGCCGGGTATGAGGGCCCCCGCCGACCCTGGCGTGACCGTGCGCTCCGCCCCGGCGCTGCGGGACGAGAGCGGTTATATCCGCGGCTACGCCCAGTACCTCAGCTTCGATATTCCGCTCGCTGCCCGGCTGCTGGCCGGGCCCGCGCCGGACCTGATCGTCGCTGAGCCGCCGCCCACCACCGGGGCGGTGGTGCGCGTGGCCGCCGCCCTGCGCGGCGCGCCTTACGCCTACTACGCCGCCGACGTGTGGTCCGACGCCGCCGCCTCCACGGGCGCCCCCGGCTGGGTGGTTGGCGCCCTGCGCGCGGTGGAGGGCCTGGTGCTGCGTGGCGCTGGCGCCGTGCTGGCAGTCAACGACGGCGTCGCCGAGCGGGTGGGGGAGCTGGGTGCCAGGGCGGTGACGGTGGTGCCCAATGGCATCGACACCGACGTGTTCACCCCCGTCGGCCCGCGTGCCACCGAGGCGCCACAGGTCCCGTACTTCCTGTACGCCGGCACCGCCTCGGAGTGGCAGGGGGCGGGCGTATTCATTGAGGCGCTGCGCCTGGTGCACCAGCAGGAGCCTGAGGCGCGGCTGGTGTTCCTGGGGCAGGGCTCCGACTGGCAGGCACTGAAGGACCTGGCGAGCGGGGATGCGCGCGTGGAGTTCCACGACCTGGTTCCTGCAGCGGAGGCGGCCACCTGGCAGCGTGGGGCGGTGGCCTCGGTGGTATCCATCCGTCCCGGCCTCGGCTACGACTTCGCCTACCCGACCAAGATCTTCGCGGCCCTGGCCTGCGGCACACCGGTGGTCTACGCCGGACCCGGGCCGGCGCGTACCGACCTGCCCGCCAACGCCCTGGGGTGGGCCAGCGACTACGACGTCGAGCAGGTGGCCTCCGCCATGCGCGCCGCCCTGGAGGCGTCCAGGGCGGGTGAGGCGCAGCGGGCCGAGGCGGCGGATCGCCGTCGGGAATGGGTCATGCGGAACCGCTCCATGCAGGCCGCCCTGCGCGATGCGGCCGACGTACTCCTGGCGGAATGACCCGTGAGTTCGCGCTCCGTGTAGAGGGGTTGCGCTGGTCAGTTCCCGTGGGCGTGCCGCAGCATGTGAGAATGACTTGGTGAAGGTCCTGCATGTCAACGATGTCGCTCGTATAGGCAGTGCCCTGGTGCGCCAGGCGCGCAGCTCCGGTCTTGACTGGAGTCTGTACGACACTGCGCGGGTTGATCCTCGCTGGTCGCCGCGAAGCCGCGCCCTGCGTCGTGCCCTGCGCGGCGCAGCCTGGGAGGCGGGGCTGGCGCGCAGGGCCTTGTTTGCCGATCTTCTTGACGTTCATGGTGCGACGGTTACAGCGCACACCCGTTGGCTGCGCCGCCCGTATGTGCTGCATCTGCACGGCACCGATATTCGTGTGCGCCGCTACGAGCCTGCCTACACAGCGCTGGTTGAGCGGGCGGTGCGTGAAGCGCGGGATGTCTACTACACCACCCCAGACCTGGCCAAGCATGTGCTGGATCTCGCGCCCGAGGCCACTCTTCAACCGGTGATTGTCGATGTTCGTGAGATCCCCGTTGCCACCGGGAGGGGAGGTCAGCGTCCGCGCATCTTGTTTCCCTCGCGTTGGGATGCCGCTAAAGGCGGCGCCAACCAACTCGAACTCTTGGCCGCACTGCGCGACGAGTACGGTTATGAAATCGAGCTCGAAGGCCTGGACTGGGGGGAGAATGCGGCTGTGGTGGCGCGGGACTTCGGGGTGGTGCTGCGCCCTCGAATGAGTCACCGCGATTACGGGCGGTGGCTCGGCAGCGGCACGCTGGCCGTTGGCCAGATGACAGGATACATGGGCATCTCCGAGCTCGAAGCGATCGCCACGGGTACGACTACGGTGATGGCTTTGGACTCGCGTTCGTACGACGGCACCCATCCCACTACCAGGGACGTGCCCGTTCTGGGAGGGCTGGCTGATGATGAGCAGCTAGTCGAAGTCGCCTTGAACGGAGTACGCCAGGGTCTGGGCGGCAAGAGGGTGAGTGATGGCCGCGCGTGGGTCGCGGCCAATCACTCACCTGCTCTTGCCGTGGAGCGCCTGCAGGAGAGGTTCATGAAACTCAACCTCGGGCAGATATGAGCCGACGGCACAGTCAAACATGCAACCTCGGCGGTTGGTTACGTCCGCCTGGGCGATTGGTGCCGCAGAATGTTGTCATCCGTAAATAGGTGTGAGTCCGGATGTAGTTAGGGCGACCCTAGAGGGGTAGAACCAGTTCCTGTACTTTCCGTCTCTTGTCCCGCTCCCGCTATGGATGCCGTATGCGCTGTTCCCGTAGAACCAGGGGCCGCCACTGTCGCCACCTTTAGAGCCGGTGTGGCCATCGGTCATAGCGAGCTTGCAATACTTTCCCACATTCGTGTAGGTAATGCAAGCGGAGACGTACTTCACGGTCGTGCACCCTGTGCCGTTCCCAGACGTCGCCCCAAAACGGCAAACTCTGGTTCCTACCTTTAGAACCGGGTGAGACTTGACTGCGCGATATGTTCCCCACTTATAGCGGAATCTGCCGTTGACGCGTTCCCGGGCGCGATGCCATTGCATGTCACCGCTCAAACCGGTCCTCTCTTTTGTTGCCGGGTAGAGCCGGTTTCCGCGATCTACGGTAAGGTCGTTAGAACAGTGTCCGGCGGTCAAGAGTCCAGCGTGTCTACCGGATCGCGCCGGGAATGCGGCGGTGCAGGCGTGGCGTGTGGTGTTTTTGTGAGTCAGTTTGTCTCCGCCGTTCACTGCCTCATCGTTGGCGTCAAGGGACTGGTCGACAGCAAAGACCACTTGCTGGTCGGAGTCTGAAGAGTCAGTAGAGTCGGTGGTGTTCTGAGGGTCGGAGGTGGCGTCGGCGGAAAGCGAATCAGCTATGATCCTTCGGACCTCTGACTGTGTGCCTTCTTGAATGGCATCTGATGCGGTGATAGTGGCCTCTCCGTCCACTGGAGAGATCTGCACCATGAATGAGGTATCTTCCGGAAGGCCCGCTTCAACGGCCTCTGACACTTGTTCCATGAGATCGTCCGCCTCGTCCGCCGTGTAAACGCCGTCTTCGCGAAGCGTTACTCCCGGGATATTGCGGATGATTGAGGCGTCCTCTTCCGGGATGGATTCGGCAAATACCACATAGGCTGTGTCCGAGCCCTCGAAACCTGCTTCGGAGAAGATTTCCTCATGTTTGAGAATGATAGGATCGACGACCGAGTTCACGTGTTCCTGGAATGCCGCGTCTTCAATGATCTCGGTCTCTGTGGCGTCGTCGGTCTGAGCTTCGAACACTGCGTCCTCCACCGTGGCCTCGGATGGTGAACTGTCTTCGCCGCTGACGTCCGGTTGTGCCAAGGCTGGTGCTGTAACTCCCAATGACAGGGAGAAGGCTAGTAGTGCTGTAGATATCCGGCGTTGCGCGATGCTTTGGTTTCGGGGGCGCACAGCGTCGTCCTCTCTGCGTGAGCTAGATCGCTTCGGGGAGTGCGATCTTCAGGTTCATGTGATCCAGAGGTTAACATGGTGCATAGACGCCCGTGGTCACGATTGTGTGACGGCTCGCTGTGGCCTCATCGGCTGCCGTGCTGGCGAGTGCGCTCGCATGATTGGCCTGGTTGTTCCGTTGGGGGCCAGCAAGGCTGGAAGTTAGCATGCATGTTGCTAGGTGCGTGTGGAGTGTCGATGTCGGCGCAGTTCACTTCTCCTGTGGCACTAGCTCGGCGCCCCACTGGTTGTCCAGGAACAGACGGGTCCACAGTCCCAGTGTGGTGCTGCCTGCGGCGAAAAGACGGGCCTGTTGGAGGCGCGTGAAGCTTGCCGAGAAGGCCTCGAATGCCATGGGGTGGTCGAGCATAGTGCGCACCGAACGGCTGCGGGAGAGCAGACGATCTCCTCCGGTGGCGCGCATGGCGGCCTGCAGTGCGCGCTTGGGTGCCGCCGGCATGGGAATGCTCGCAGCCAGGTAGAGCTCCTGTTCCTGGCCGGTTATGCTCGCGTAGTGCTGCGCGATGTACCGCGCATACCAGTCGCGGGTCGCGGTCAACTGCTCCGAACCGCGCAGCCAGCAGTCCCAGACCTCGGAGTCGAGCATGGGAAGTGCCCAGTCATAGCCGAAGAACTCGTATGCCTTCGTGGAGTTGTTGATGTACTTGGCCTGACGCTCCCTGACGTTGAACCAGCTCATCAGCCCCTGCACACCGCGCTCACCGGTCGGTGGGGTTTCCTTCTCGCTGCGCAGGATCTCCTCGCGCAACAGCGGTAGGTGCCGCCAGGCATTGGAGCTGCCCTGGACTGTGGCGTGGTTGCGGGCGATTGCGGTCAGTACCTCGGTACGGGTGGGGGAGGAGCTCAGCAGGTCGCGGGCTCCCCCTAACCATCTGGGAAGCGCATAGCCTGGGCGCAGGACGGCGGCGAATCCGGGGAGTAGCACGGCATCGTCGTCGATCAGGGATTGCTCGCGGATCGTGGTCAGGGCGTACCAGTCCTGAACGTGGGGGAGGGAGGTCATGCCCCAGGTGGCGGCCTGGAAGCTAGTGCCCTCGGCGGACGCCCATCGCTGCGCCATTTTGACCGGGTCAAGATCAATGGAGAACCAGTCGATTCCCAGAGCCTCAGCGACGCTGCGCGATATACCGGTCTCACGTGCACCTGGTTTGCTGTAGGTGAAGGCGGCGATACGCGGCGCCTTCAGTCGCTTGAGCCAGATGGCCAGCAGACGCGAATCAAGTCCTCCCGACAGCGGCAAGACCAGCTGTCGACCGCCCGTGCATTCGAGTAGGCGACCCACGGCCTGATCCATGGCCGCGTCGTAAGCAGCGGAGTAGTCGACCTCAGAGGTTATTGGATCGTCGCTGTAACGATAGGAATCCCACAGCCGACTCTCCCAGGTGCCGTCTGGGTGCAGGAGCACCGTTGATGCGGCCGGGGTGGCGCGCACCTCTCGTACCAGGGTGCGGGTGCCGACGACGAATCCGGTGTGGAGGAACACATCTGCCGCCTCGTCGTCACGCCTCCATAGGCCGACGTGCTGACGCAGACGGTCCGGATCGTCGCTGACGATCCACTTCTCGCCCACGCGCGCGAACAACAAGTGGTGGGAGCGGGTGTGGTCGGTATCGATGCGCAGATCGTCGCCCTGCCGGGTGACAACGGTCCACTGCCCGCGTCGCTGCCCGGGGGCTGCGACCACGATCCTGGCCGCACACGTCTCATCGGCGTCCTGGTTCCTGATCGGACGCCAGAGCCATGCATCCGCAGAAGCCACGTGCGACCACCTGGCGGAGACAAGATCGAGATGCACGCCCTCCATGGAACTCCTAGCAAAAATAGTCGTACAGCGAGACGGGCCCCGCCTGTGTGCGCGGCGGGTGCCTGCGCGTTCGCTGCGATGTGTACCGCATGGTTCAATACCCGTATGGTACAGCGGCTGCGTGACCGGTGGGAGAATCTGAAAACGGGGAGCCCGGTTCTCGGAGCCATCCTGACGCTGGTTTCGGGGACGGCAACCGCTCAGGGCATCACCTTCCTCCTGCAGATCTTTATAGCTCGGGTCTACTCTGACACGGACAAGGGCCTGTTCGGCATCTACGGTTCGATCACCGGCTTCGTCATCACCTTCGCCGCCCTGCGCTTCGACCTTACCGTCATGCTTCCCAAGGACGACCGTTCCGCCAAGGTTCTGGAGCGCTTGTCCCGACGCTGCATAGTCGTCAGCTCGCTGCTGACCTCCCTCGTCTGCATGTGTAGTGCGACACTTCTGCGCGACAGTTACCACCATTCCGAGCAGCTCATGTGGTGGCTGATGGCCTCTGGCATCACGGTGTTCCTTGTTGCGCAGATCGCCAACGTGCAGTATTGGCTCACCCGAAAGGGACGCTTCGGGGACATCGCACGCAACCGGGTGTTCCAATCGACTGCCGTGGCCGGCTGCCAGCTGCTGGTGGGTGTGGCGATGCACGGCGGACTCTCGGCGATCATCATCGGCACGATCGCCGGTCAGCTATTGACCCTGATCTCGCTGGAACGGCGCGTGCCCGAACTGCATGGCCCGCAGGACCCACAGGCGCCGGCCATGCGCGATATGATGCGCCGCTACTGGAAGATGCCGCTGCTGAACGGCCCGAATGTCTTCGTAGACTCGGTGCGGAACAACGGCATCAACCTCATCATCGGGGCAGCTTCGGTGGCCGCGCTCGGACAGTTTCAGCTGGCCTGGAACATCATGCAGGTGCCGGTGGCCCTAATATCCGGCTCAGTGTCTCAGGTGTTCTTGAAGAAGCTGTCGGATGCGCCGCCTGGAACCATGCTGCCTATGGTCCGGTCAGTGCTGTGGCGGGCATTCCTGGCCGCGATCGTCCCGTTCGCCCTGCTTTACGTGCTGGCCCCCTGGCTGTTCCCCTTCCTGTTCGGGGCTACTTGGGACGACGCTGGGTACTACGCCCGGGCACTGACGCCCTGGCTGTTCATGAACGTGCTGACGTCGCCGGTCTCCAACATCTTCGTCGTCACCGAGCAGCAGAGCCGCCTGCTGGCCTTTGCCGTGGCCTACTGCGCCGTACCGCTGACATGGCTGTGGTTAAGCCCACTGCCGATTATGCAGACCGTCTTCGTGTTGGGGATGGTCATGGCACTGATGCTGCTGGGCATGCTGGGCATGGCTGTGCTCACCGCGCGTACGTACGACCGCGCCGCTGGCGGCGCGGCGCGGCGGGACGACCCCTGATGATCGACCTGCCGCTGCGAACGCGCATCTTGTGCGAGAATGCGACAGTCGCTTATAGCCTCACGTTCCCGCGACACGGGGAAGGAGCAGCGTGAAGAAGTCGTCCGTTCCTCTGGTAGTTTTCACCGACAACTACCCCTTCGATGTAGGTGAGGAGTTCTTCGAACAGGAGATCAATTACCTAGCCGAGCGCTTCACCGAGGTCTGGGTGGTGCCGATGCGGGTCGGCGTGGGCGCCTCCAAGACGCGCCTGCTGCCGGAGAACGTCTCCGCGGTGCTGCTTCCGCTGGAGGACGCTCGGGGGTGGAAGCAGCGCGTGCCGTGGTATCTGCCTCGGCTCGTGGCGGGGCCCGGGAGGGTAGAGCTCGGCAATACACGGCGGTCCGCCGTCTGCGCGGTACGCGAACTGCACTTCGCAGTCGATGCACTGCACCGCTTCGAGCTCTTCACGCGTACGCGCCTGTACCGCGAACGACTCGTGGGTCGCCCGCTGATCGCCTATGGCTACTGGCTGTACTACGGCGCCGCAATGGCGCAGATGCTGCGAGCGACCCATGACGCCCCGGTTGCCGCCGTGTCTAGGGCACATGCCTATGACGTCAATGAGTCCTACAAGCCTCAGGGCCATCTGCCGGCTCGCCGTCGGCTCGTCGAAGGGCTGGATGAGGTTTACCCGATCTCCCAATACGCCGCGTCATTCCTGACCCCGTATCTGTCCGCAGGCGGTGCCCGACTTGATATCCGGCACCTGGGCGTGCCCGCCAGCGGCCGGGGTGAACGCACGAGAGAGCCGATCCACATCGTTTCGTGTTCCCATCTGGCCCCTTATAAGCGCATTGACCGACTCGCCGACGCCGTGGGGGCGCTGAGCGAGCGGGGCAGGCGCGTGCGCTGGACGCACATCGGTGAGCGGGATGAGCAAAGGCTCGAGGCCATGCGGGAGTACGCGGCTCGTGTCGCACCTAAGGCGAAGATCGAGTTTCTCGGCTACCTGCCCAACGATCGTACTCGTTCGCTGCTTGAGACCGCGGGATATACCGTGCTCGTCAACTCGTCGGCTGGAGAGGGGGTGCCGGTGTCAGTTATGGAGGCGATGGCAGCCGGAATACCGGTTGTCGCAACCGATGTGGGGGGAACTAAGGAGATCGTCCACGACGGCGTGAACGGGGTACTGGCGCCTGCGCAGGCCACAGGCGAGGAACTAGCAGACGCCATTGCCCAGGCAGTTGACGCCTCACCGGATGATTTCCGTCGCATGTGCGAGCAGGCTGTACTCACCTGGGATGAGGAGTTCAACGCCGAACGACAGTACCGCGGGATGGCGAGGCGGCTGGTGGAGCTGGCCGAAGGACTCCGGCAGGGGGCGGCGGCATGAGCGCGAACAGGACCGGACCGTGGATGGTCTTCCACGCCCCATACCCGCTGGACTCGAATCCGACCTCAGCGTCCCGTCTGCGTCCGCTGCGAATGAGGGAGGCGTTTGCGCAGGTCGGCTACAGGGTGTTCGACCTTTCTGGGTCGGTGCGACGCCGAAGCGAGGCTTTCGCAGCTCTGCGCGCGCGAATCGCCGGAGGTGATCGCCCAGCCTTCCTGTACAGTGAAAACTCCACTCAGCCCAACGTGTTGGCCACCAGTGTGCGCACCGGGATCGCTCCACTGCTTGACTACCGCATCATGCGAGCCATGCGCCGTGCCGCAGTGCCTGTAGGCGTGTTCTATCGCGATGCGTACTGGCGCGTTTCCGTGGACGAGTCGGCAACGTTCTACACTCGCGTCGCAAATAGTTTTCAGTGTGCCGATCTGCTGGGGTATAGGCGCAACCGGGTGCACTTCTTTTTGCCTTCGTCGCCCATGTCCAATTTGGTAGGGCTGGGTCGTATGGATTCTTTCTCCGCGCTTCCGCCCGCCGGTGATCCCGCGCACGTGCGTGCATTACCTGACGATATGGGTGGGTTGCGGTTGGTGTATGTGGGTGGGTTAGGTGCCCATTATGATCTTCGAGACTTCTTTTGTGCTCTTACTATGGTTCAGGGGGTGCAGTTAGATCTGGTTGTGCGCGAGTCGCAGTGGCGAGATGCACTGAGATGCACCCCTGCTTTAAATGACGGTGCAATAAATGCGTATCATCTGTCCTCCTCCGAGCTTGATTCGGTCTATGGTCGGGCGCACGTCGGTGTCCTGGCTGTAAAGCCTTCCGAATATCGCGATATCGCAGTCCCTGTCAAGCTATTCGAGTACCTGTCGTATGGTAGGCCGGTGATCGCTACGAGAGGCACCGAAGCAGGCAGAATTATTGAGGCAAATGGTGCTGGATGGGTTGTCGATTATCGACGGGAGGCCATCGCTGCCCTGCTAAGGCGGTTGCAGGAAGAGCCTCGCGAGATCGAGGAGCGCGCGGCGGCGGCACGCGCAGCCGCCAGAGTCAACACCTGGGCCGATCGGGCCCGCGAGGCGGCCAGAACTTTGGCTCCACATAGTCTCAAGGACCCTTCCTGAGCCGATCGGTCACAGATCCGCCTGGCCTTATCCCGAGAGTGAGTTATACATGCCAGTCCTTCTGCCGTGGCTGCACAATGCAGGCTACCTCCTAGGCCTCATCGGGTTGGTGTTTGTGCCGGGCTGGGCGGTGCTGCACACTCTGGGATATCGCGGCGTGCTCCCGGTAGCAGCAGCCCCGCCGGTGACCTTCGCCGGGATTGCCCTGCTCGGCCAGGTATATTCCTGGATGGGAGTGCGCTACACGATCATCACCCTGGCGATAGGTCTGGTTCTGTTCGTGCTTGTTGTCTCGTTGGCGGCGCGGCTAGTCCTGGGTGGTCTCCCCGCGGTTTTGCCGGAGGAGCTTTCTCGGCGAAGGCGTGGTACGGCAAGTATGGCGCTGCTAGTGGCGACCGCCACAGGGGTTCTTATTGCTGTGCCCATACTTAGCCAGTGGGATCCGGAACTGCCGGCTCAGCAGATAGACTCGGTGTTCCACTACAACCTTGCCTGGGTCATTACTCAGACCGGTGATGCCTCCCTGCTAACCGGCGCCTCCTGGTCTTTCTCCCTGCGTGCGATTCCCGCGTACTACCCCTTGGTCTGGCATGCCATTGTCGCCGCCGTCGCCGGTCCCACGCAGGTGGTGGCAGTGACCAATGCGTTGGTCGCCATCACTCCCGGTATATGGGCGCTCGGTATAGCCGCCCTCGCCTTGGAGGCCTTTCCCACCTCTAGGTGGGCTCCGGTAATCGCGCCACTGACGGTGGCTTTACTTCCGGCCTTCCCGGTCTACATGCTCGCTTATCGGCAGCTGTGGCCCAACGCTTTGGGATATGCGGTCCTTCCTGCCATGCTCGCGTTGCTGTGTCGGGCAATGCGCATGCTCCGCCTCACCGGCATGGCGGGAAGGCGTCGTGCCGTCATCGCCCTTCTAGCTTTCGTCATCGCCCTGGGCGGAGCGATTGCCACGTATCCTTCCGCCGTCTTTTCGGTCATGCTAACCGGTATTCCGCTCCTGTATGGCATAATGGAGGTAGCTACCGGTTTCATATCCCGTCGTCTTGGAAGACGACGGGGGACGGTGCTTCTGCTCGCCTTTGGCGTGTTTGTGGTTATGCTGGTGATAGGGGTGTTGATACTCGAGCCCGGTGTAATGGCGCGGCTTGGTCGTGAGGGGTACGCCGGTGTCTCCAACCTGCCCCGGCGTCTACAGGCGCTGATCACGTTATGGCCGTTGGGCAGTGGCTACCTGGGGTATCGCCTAGCGCTTGTACTACAGCTACTGTTGACTGCCACGGGGTTGGTAATCGCAGCGCGCCGCAGAGAGTGGCGATGGATCGCCTGGGCATGGCTGTTGCCAATGGTACTGCTGGTTGCCGCCTACCTACCGCTCGGTCCGTTGACTGCGCTCACGGGGCTTTGGTACAACGATCCATACCGCATCATCCCTCTGGTCATGCCGGCGATTTCCCTGCTGGCGGTGGTAGCTGTCGAGACTTTCGCGAGTACCGTAGCCCTACATGCGTCTGCCGTCCGCCGCCAGGCGGCCGCGGAAATTACTGCCGCGGCCTGTGCGACGATTCTTCTGGTGGGAGGCATCGGGGCTGATGCGGCGCGTCGGAGCGTGAGCGAGAGCTCTTACGAGGCCGGTAGTAACGCCTTGGTGCGCACCTTGAGCGCCGACGAGGTACGGATGACTCGGTCGTTGCGCGGCAGGACCGACGCTTCTCTGATGGTTCTTGGTGATCCAGCCGCCGGTGCTGCCTACGTTGAAGTTCTCGCAGGTTTGCGTTCGGTATTCCCCCATATAACCTTCCGCTCTCTGGATTGGGATGCTCAGTACCTGGCACGGCATTTCGCAGACATCCACGAGGATCCCGCTGTCTGCGAACTCATACGCCATTATCGAGTGGGCTACTACTACGCCGATGATTTGGGCACGGTCCCGGGGGTGGATATTGCGGAGCGCGCTCCCGGACTCTACGGGGTGGACACGTCCACCGGCTTCGAACTGGTGGCCGAAGGCGACACGGCATCAGTATGGCGTATCACCGCCTGCGGTGACCTGGATGCGTCCACTGCTCCTGAGCGTGACCCCTGGGGCCTCAAGATCCCATACGAGCCGGTTTACGGTCCCGATGGCGAGGTGAACGTTTTCGACGACAAGGGCGTGCTGGTTCTTGATCCTTAAATCATTGAGCCTTTCTCATCAGGGGAGGTTGTTGTTCTGAGGATGACTTGGGCGGTGGCGGTGATTTTGGTGATGGTGGATGGGTCGAGGGTGACTGGTTTGAGGGCTTTGAAGCCCTTGAGGAGGGCGTTGGCTGTTTCGGCGGGGGCTTGCAGGTGGGCTTTGACTTGGTTGTAGGAGCGTGTCCCGGTGTCGGGTTTGGAGCCCTTGATGGGCACCTTGATGCCGATGCCTGCGCCTACGTAGCCTTTGTCCGCCAGTGTGGGCGTCCCGTCGGCGGCTACCGGGTGCAGGGCTGGCAGCATATGGGTACGGGCGGCCTTGATGTCGTGGACCGAGCCGGGCTCGACCGGCGAGGTCCACACCGGATAGCCGGTTGAGTCGGTAAGCACTTGGATGTTCCCGCGTGAGGCGCCTTGTGCTTGCCCGAGTACCACAGGTGGTATCCGGTGTCGGGGTCACGCTCGGCGACCCGGTCGGTGCGGATCAAGGTGCCGGCCACGTCGGCTGCGTGGATCAGCCAGCGAAGCAACATGACAGCCTGTACCCAGCTGGTGGCGGCCCGCTGAATCGTCCCGGGTTTGATGGAGGCAGTGAATACACGGAAGGATCACTGCCGGGAGTGCTCAGAGGAAGTATCCCGAGGAGTTGCGGGAGCGGGCTACCAGGTTGGGGTGTGGAGGCCCGTAGGGACCCCGAGCGGTCTAAGGGGGCGATCAGGAGGATCGCCGAGGAGCTGGGCGTCCATCCGGAGGCGTTGCGTACCTGGGTGATAGAGGGGCCGAGGTCGACGCGGGCGCCCGGCCGGGGACCACCAGTCAGGATGCTGAGCGGATCAGGCAGCTGGAGGCCGAGAACCGTGAGCTGCGGCGGGCGAACGCGATCTTGAGGAGTGCGTCGGCATTTTTCGCGGCGGAGCCAGGCCGCCCGTCCCGCTGATCTGTGAGTACATCGACTCCCGCAGGGAGGAGATGCGGGGCCTGTGCCGATCTGTCAGGCGCTGACCAGCGCCGGTGTCAAGATCGCCCCGAGCACCTACTTGCGCAGCCAGGAGTCGTCCCCCATCGGCAAGGAGTAGACGCGATGAGGCTCTGAAGGCCGAGAACCGGGCGGGTTCATGAGAACAACTACTGCGTACTGGGCGCAAGGAAGATGCACGCCATGCTCAATAGACTTGACGCTGCACATGGTTTGGGGCATGTGGCCCGCTGTACGGTGGAGCGTCTGATGCGGGCCATGGGCCTGCACGGCCACCGGCCGCGCCAAATCACCGCGTACCACGCGCAGCGCTCCTAAGGAGCAGTGCCCGGCGGACCTGGCGGGCAGGCACTTCAGCGCGTTCAGGCCCAACGAGTTGTGGGTCGCTGACATTCCCCCACTACGTGGGAGGTACCCCCACCTACGTGCGCACCCTGTCCGGCTGGGTGTATGTGGCCTTTGTCACCGACGTGTACTCGCGTCGGATCGTCGGCTGGCAGACCTCAACGAGCTTGTACACCGACCTGGCCCAGGGGCGCCTTGAAGATGGGTATCTGGCAGCGCCAGCGCGAGGGCGCGGATCTGAAGGGCCTGATTCACCACTCCGACCGCGGGGTCCAGTACCGGGCAATCCGCTACGGGCAGGCCCCCTCCGACTGTGATGCTGTGGCCTCGGTGGGCACCCGAGGGCGACTTCCTTTCGGCTTCGCTCTGGCCGAGGCCCTGATACTGGCTGTACAAGGCGGAACTGATCCTTGGGCCGCCATTACCTCGACGACCACGGGCCCTGGCAGGGCATCGACGATGCCCGTGTTCGCTACCGCCCAGTGGGCGCAACTGGTCGGGCAACACCCGGCCTCACTGCGCCACAGGCATGCACGCTCCGATCGAGCACGAGCAGGCCTACACCCCACCAGACGACACCGACACCATCGCCGAGCCCGAGCCCGAGGCAGAGGCCGAGTGATTTGCTTCAGCGTTCGTGTCCGGTTTTGGGCTGAGGATCAGACCGCATGGGTAGGGTCTTGGTGACACCTTGAGGAGGGTGGGCGATGAGCAGTGATGCTGACACGACGAGGGGTTGGGGGCGTCGGGCCAAGGTGTTGGTGTCGCCTTGGCAGAAGTATGAGATCTACGTAAGGCTGATGCGAGAGGAGGTCACGGTGGGGGCGGCTGCGACCGAGGCCGGAGTGGACCGCTCCACGATCGTGAGGCTGCGGCAGGTCGCCAGGCAAGGCGCCTTGGACGCGCCTGCGGCCTCGGGGTGCGGGTTCGTCTGGCAAGTCGGCTCGTGATGTCGAGCTTGAGCAGGCCAGGGCCGAGATCGACCGCTTGACCCGTACGGTGACGGAGCAGGCGGTGAAGTTGGTGGTGCTGGAGAAAAAAGGGGGCTCGGTCTGATGCCCGGTGCCCCGGTCCCCGCCCGGGTGGATGCGCCCGTCAAACAGGGGCTTTTGGAGCTGGTGGACTACGCCACCGGTCAGGGCTGGACCGTGGCTAAGGCCTGTGAGGTCCTGGGACTGGCCGAGCGACGCTACCGGCGCCGGGGCACGGCGCCAGAACGGGGTAGGACTGGCCGACGCCCGGCCTGGCGCCGCTGTCAATGCCCTGATGCCGTGCGAGATCGAGGCGATTGTGGACGCCTTCGAGACTTTCGGTGAGAAGGACTTCTCTCACCGTCGCCTGGCTCACCGAGGCTCCTACAACGGGTTGTTCTGGGCGTCGGCCTCCACCGTCCGCAGGGTCCTGAATGACCACGAGCTTCGGTTCAGGCATCCCGCCCGGCCAGCGCGCTCCAAGCGTCGTCCGTTCCCCGACTGGGCGACGTACAAGCCCAACTCGATCTGGATCTACGACTCCACTCACTTCACCGCCTGCGGCATGACTGTGCTGATCATCGAGGATCTGGTCTCACGCAAGTGGATCACCCATGTGGTCTCCAGCGAGGAGACCCACCACCAGGTCCGCCTCGCCTTCGAGCAGGCCCTGGACGCCGAAGGCCTGCTCGAGGCCGCCCTGGAACGAGCCCAGGCCCTGAAGCGCCAGCTGACGCTTGACGGAGACGATGAACTGACCCCGATCCTGTTGGCGGTGTCCGACAACGGCTCCCAGATGATTGCTGCCAACACCCGCAGGTTCATGGCCATGGTCGCCATCGCCCAGCACTCCCGCCACGCCCGGCGACACGCGGCCGACCAGGCCCGGGGTCGAGTCCCCGGGCGGAACACTCAAGGCGCCAGTGGCCTCACCTGCTGGCAATCACCGATCCCGCTGTCCTGAGGGCCGAACTCGACTGTGTGCGCACCGAGTACAACAACCCGACGCTTGCACTCCGCAAGCCGGCTACGTCACACCCCTGGACGAGCACACCGGGCGCGGGCCGGCCATCCGCAAGGCCCGCCAGGAAGGCCTGAAACGGGCCGCTCAGCAGCGCCTTGCCTACAACCGCAAACAACGAGACAATCAAACCAACCAAGAAGACCACGATGATGTCTGATCCAACCGCCCCAAGCGGACATTAACGCTGAAACAGGTCACCGAGGCAAAGGTCATGGACGTCGGTGAGCAGACCACCATCAACCAACCCCAGCCGGCAACCACCGGCGCCAGATAAAACACCCTCCACAAAACCCGGGGCTTGACACGCGTCGCAAATCCCCCACACCCCCCATGAATAACCCTCCAGGATGATGTGTGGTCATGAACCGGCTTCGGCGGCCAAGAGGGTCTGGGCTACCTTTCCAGCGGAATTGCCGTCTCCATAAGGGGTTGCGAGAGTCTCCGCAGGTCGCGGGCGCTGGGCTGCGGCTACTAGGTCGGGGCCGGGATCCACCAGTACATTCCATCCCAGCTGCACCGTCTCTACCCACTCGGTCTGTGGACGTACGGTTGTGGTTGGAACACGCAGCAGGAACGCCTCCTTCTGCAAACCGCCGGAGTCTGTGATGACGCCACGCGCATGCATAACCGAGGCAATGAGGTCCGGGTAGGCGAGCGGCCGGTGAGAACGCAGTGAACCGCGTTCGATATTTATTCCGGCGGCGTCGCATTTTGCGACCAGCCTGGGGTGCGCGAGCAGTACGACCGGATGGTCGACAGCTCCCAGTGAGTTGAGCACCGTGTCTAGGATCTCGGGATTATCCGTGTTGTCCGGGCGATGGATTGTCGCCACGGAGTACGTGCCCTCAGTCAGCCCGAGCTCATCCATGATGACGCAACCGGGCCGCGTGGCGACCTGGTCGCGCACGCGATACAGCACGTCGGTCATCACATCTCCAACTAGCACGGAGCGGGACTCCAGGCCCTCCTCTGCTAGGTGATCCATTCCCACCTGTGTTGGAGCAAGCAGGAGGTCGGACGCGTGATCCGTAAGCACGCGATTGATCTCCTCGGGCATGCGCCGGTTGAAAGAACGCAGACCGGCCTCCAGATGGGCGACCGGAATGTGCATCTTGACTGCAGCCAGTGCTGCGGCCAGGGTCGAGTTGGTATCGCCGTAGACGAGCATCCAGTCGGGGCGGTCGTCTTCCAGTACACCGTCCAGGGCGGCCAGCATCGCACCGGTCTGGCGCCCGTGAGTGCCCGAGCCGACACCCAGATGATGATCCGGAGCCGCGATGCCCAGGTCGGAGAAGAACACGTCAGAGAGCATCGGGTCGTAGTGCTGACCAGTGTGCACGATGACATGCTCGATTCCAGCTTGCTTGAAAGCGCGGTCAATCGGGGCCAGCTTGACGAACTGCGGCCGGGCGCCGACGACGGACATTATTCTCATGGGGAGGGCTCCTATGAACTAGTGTGACGTGGGGGCTGTCAACTCATTGACAATCGTGTGGATGGTTTGCTTCTCGTGCTCGAAACTCAGCTCGTGTGCCGCTCGGTCGGTTGCCTGCTTGTAGCGGGACACCTTTTCCGGTGTCAGAGCACTCAGTGTAGCCACGATATCCGACACGTCGTTGCCGGATGAGCTAACGCCGATCTTGAAGCTGCGAACCACGCGCGTCATCTCGACTGCAGGGCCAACCGCCACGGCAAGACGCGCCTGGATGAAGTCGAAGATCTTATTGGGCAGTGCTAGACGGGCGTTGGTGTTGAAAGGGGGAATCCAGTAGACGCCGACGTCGTACTGATTCAGGGTCTCCGGCAAATCGCCGGGTGCCACCGGTTCGCGGAAGAAGATGCGGTCGCAGTCTGCTGCTCGTTCCTTGAGTGAAGAAAGGTAAGTGCCGCCGTCACCCCCGGCGACGAGGTACAGGTCAAGGGTGAAACGTTCATCCAGACGTTTGACGGCGTCTATCATCGCCTCAATGTTGCGTCCCGCGACGGCTCCGCCGGAGTGAACCAGCCGAAGTGATCCGTCCGAGCTCACAGTAGTTGGAGACAGGTCTGCGAAGGGTGCGGCGTTGCGTACCAGCTCGGGAGTGACTCCGTAGTGGCGGCGGTATAGGTCCGCGATCTCGCCGCCTACGGTCGTCACAGCGGCGCAGCGCGGAAGATACGTCCGGCAGATATGATCCATGAGTGGCGCCACCAGCAGGCGCCAACTTGTCACGTGGGTGCGTTCCTCCGGCGCCCACTCGTGCATGTCCGCCCAGACGGGTGCGCCGTGGGCCACGGCGAAGGCGGTGGGGATAGCGCGCGCGTCGTTGGCAACAATCATGTCGAAGCGGGCATCACCGACCAGACGTATCGCCGCGCGTGCCGCAGGGGCGGCCGTTTCGGAGGAGCGGAGGCGGCGGGTCGCCAGCTTCAACACACCGGACGGGGTTTGCGGAAGGGAGGGCGCGGAGTCCGGTATCTGTAAGTGATTGGCCGCGTGTGGGGGAGTGGGGCCATAGCCCACAGTTGTGACCTCGCCGACCTCAGCCAGTGCACTGATCTCACGTAGGACACGCGAGTCACGGGCGATTGGGGAGAAGGAGATCACGAGGATGGTGGGGCGATGGCTCACGGGAGCATCCTAGAGCAGTCGTACTACGCCCGCTGGTCGATACGCAGCCGGCGATGACTTACGATGTCTCAGACAAAGGCCTGTTGAGGAAGGAACCTGCATGCGCATCGCCGTCGTCGCCCTGGGAAAGATTGGTCTGCCCCTGGCGGTCCAGTACGCTGGTAAGGGTCACGAGGTCATCGGAGTGGACGTCAACCCAGCCACCGTTGAGGCCGTCAACGCTGCCCGGGAGCCCTTCCCCGGCGAGGCCGAGCTCGCCGACCGACTGGCGCAGCTGGTACCTGCTGGCACCCTGCGCGCTACCACCGACTACGCCGAGGCCATTCCCCGCGCTGATGCCGTCGTCCTGGTGGTGCCCCTGTTCGTTAACGACGAGACCTGGGAGCCCGACTTCGAGTGGATGGACGCCGCCACCCGCTCCCTGGCTGAGCACCTGACCCCCGGCACCCTGATCTCCTACGAGACCACCCTGCCGGTCGGCACTACCCGCGGGCGCTGGAAGCCGCTGATCGAGGAGATCAGCGGGCTCAAGGAGGGGCAGGACTTCCACCTGGTGTTCAGCCCCGAGCGCGTGTTGACTGGGCGGGTATTCGCCGACCTGCGCCGCTACCCCAAGCTGGTGGGCGGCCTGGACGAGTCCGGCACCCAGGCCGGCATCCGCTTCTACGAACAGGTACTCGACTTTGACGAGCGCACGGACCTTCCCTACCCCAACGGGGTATGGGATATGGGCACCGCCGAGGCTGCCGAGATGGCCAAGCTCGCCGAGACTACCTACCGGGACGTCAACATCGGCCTGGCCAACCAGTTCGCCGTCTACGCTGACAAGGCCGGCTTCGACATCCAGCGCGTCATTGACGCCTGCAACTCCCAGCCCTACTCCCACATCCACCGTCCCGGCATCGCTGTGGGCGGCCACTGCATCCCCGTCTACCCGCGCCTGTACCTGTCCACCGATCCGGACGCCTCGATCGTGCGCACCGCTCGGTCCTTCAACGCCACCATGCCGCAGTATGTGGTCGACCGCGCCGTGGAGGTGCTCGGCAGCCTCGAAGGCCTGCGCGTGGTGGTGCTGGGCGCCTCCTACCGCGGCAAGGTCAAGGAGACCGCTTTCTCCGGTGTGTTCCCCACGGTCGAGGCGTTGCGTGCCAAGGGCGCGCAGGTGCTGGTGCACGACCCCATGTACACCGACGCCGAGCTGGCCGGCTTCGGCTGGGACGCATACCAGCTCGGTGACGCCGTCGACGTGGCCATCGTCCAGGCCGACCACCCCGAGTACGCCACCCTCGCCCCCGCGGACCTGCCCGGCGTACGACTGCTGCTCGACGGCCGCCGCGCCACCGACCCCGCCCTGTGGGCCGGCACCCCCCGCTTGACCATCGGCGGAGGCGAGTGATCAGGCTCCCGGCGCTGCCAACCACGGGATCGAGGGCGTCGTTCGTGAAGTCCTCTGCTGCATCACGGCCATCCGGTTTCGTGCAGCCTTTCTAGAGTTCGCCCACACGAAGAGGAGTGCCCTTGGTCGACTGGGTCATCCTTGTGATCGCCGCTGTGGCTGTGAGTCTCCCGGTGCTGTTGCCCGGGACGCTCCTGTTGGCAGGCATAGGGGCAGATCGGCCCCTGGCCCTTGCCGCCGGCCCCGCCGTGACGGTCGCAATCGTCGGTGTCTCATCGATACTGTTCCCATGGGTCGGCTTCAGCTGGGACCTGTGGAGTGCGGGCAGTCTGTTGCTGCTCATAAGCGGTGCGGGAGCGGCTGGGGCACTGATGCGCCGGCAGTGGCGGTCGGCCGAGCAAGGTGATGCGACTGAGTACTCCTTCGCTGGCGCACCCATCCGCGCTCGGGACGCCCTCGCATCGGTCGTGGGAGTGGTCACGGCCGGGTGCACCCAGATCGCACTTTTCGCCAGGGCGATCGGCGCTCCTGATGCCCTGCTGCAAAACACCGACGCCATGGTGCAGCTGAACCTAATAACCGAGATCGACCGTAGTGGCGACGCCTCCATGCTCACCGCGGCCCTACCAGTGACGGGGGGAACCTATCCAACCGCCTGGCACGCATTCTCCGTGTTCCTGACTCCCTTCGTCGGCACGCCCTTCGTATTCAATGCCATGGCCGTGTCCCTGTTCGCCGTTTTGTTCCCCGCGGGTATGGGCATGCTGGCCGCCACCGCTGGTGGGGGGCCGGCCGCACGGATCGCCGCACCGTGGTTAGCCCTGGCGACACCATGGTTCCCCGGCCTCATGCTGACCTTCAACGCACAGGTCTCCGGGGCGTTCGCGGTTGCCGTGATCCCCTCCGCTCTGGCCGCAGTTGTGCTGCTTTGGAGGGAGAGGCTGGATTGGCGTGCGCTGCTGCTCGGGACGGCATTGGTGCTTGGGATCGGACTCGCCAGTCCGGGAGCCGGCCAGTGGGCGGTTGAGGTCGGCTGCCTGCTGCTGTTCATGCGGCTGTTGCCCCATGTACGCGGTCTAAAGCGACGGTACAGGCGTGTCGGCGGGATCATTGGTCTGGCCCTGGTTTCGTCGCTGCCCCTGATCGTGATGATGGGTATGCCCACCCTGCGCGCGATGGGCTCCTTTGAGCGTGGACAGATCCCCTTCTGGTCGCGGTTTCTGGCGCCGCTGCTGCTCAATGACATGGTGGGGAAGGTGTCGCCGGTGCCCATCGCGCTGTGGATGTGCCTGCCCCTAAGCATCCTGGGTTTTGTCGGCCTGGCGCTGTTCCGCCGTAGAGTGGGGCAGGTGCCGATCGCGGCGCTGGCGGTCACGATGCTGTGCGTGTGGATCACCGGACTTCCGGACGGACCGTGGTGGGCTCTGGTTGGAGGGTGGTGGCGGGACTACCCTAGATTCCTGACGCTGGAAGTGATCATTCTGGCCTATTTAGGTTCCCTCGCCCTGGATGCGTTCGCTGTGTGGTTGCACCAGATGCTGCTGCGGCCGGAGCGGTCGGTAACCGTTCGCCGGATGGCACGGCCGGTAACGGGGATCGTAGTCCTGACGCTCGCACTGATCATCTGCATGCCCAACACGGCAGCCTTCCGGCAGTTGGCCGTGCGCGGCTACGTATACCTGATTCATCCGCCGTGGGTCACTTCGCTGGAGGCTCAACGCATGAGGGCCGTAGGTGAAGAGCTACCAGGTGACGCCGTGGTCTACGGCTTCCCACAGTCCGGCGCGGGCCTCATACCGGTTTTGACTCCGGCAACCAGCGTGCACCGCTCATGGAGTCCGTCAAGCGATCCGGATGCCAGACTCATGGCCGACAGTTTCGATAGTATCGACACCGACCCCAGGGTCTGCGATGCCGTCAGGAGGATCGGAGGGACACCGTATTACTACGAGGACTCCGACATCTCCGACCTGGAGCGGTGGATGTACTTCCCCGGATACGACGAGGTTGACCTGACCTCCGGGTTCGAACTGGTGGCGACGCTAGACACGGCGCGCCTATATCGTGTCACCGCCTGCGACTGACACGGGGCACTGGCAATTCGTATGAACACGAACATGCTGTCATTCACGGGTAGCACAGTCGGGCTGTTAGTCGCCACGGCGACCGTCGTACTCATTGTTCTGCTTCCCGGATGGCTAGTGGCAAGAGCAGGGCACCTGCATGCGCGAGCGGCCCTTGCGCTCTCGCCGGCGCTCAGTAGCGCGATCATTGGGGTGGCGGAGGTTGTGGCGCAGGCCGCGGGGATGGCATGGCGACCGTCGGGATGGGCGGTGATCGGCGGTGTCACGGCCTTGGCCGCCGCGCTTATACGCTTGATCACGGGAAGGATTCTCGAAAATCGGAAGGATGTCGCAGGCAGGGCCTACGGGCAGAGGTTGCTTCTCGCTGGGCTGATTGTTGCCATGGCGGTGCCGGCGCTGGTGTATACGACAACTCTGCCCGGGGCGGGATACCCCGTCCAAGCATTCGACGCAGTCTTTCACCTCAACGCCGTGGCTGCCATCCGGGAAGGCGGCAATGCCTCAATGTTCGGCGGGCTAGCGGATCTTTACGCCGGTCGCCCCGTCTACTACCCGAGTGTTTGGCACGGGATCGTCGCCCTGGCTCCTGGCAGCGCGGTGGTGGCCACTAACGGGGCGATTCTCGCGATCCTTGCTGTGGCATGGCCGCTGAGCGTATTCGGCTTGCTCACCCAACTAGTTGATGCCGATGACTCCGCCGTGGGCGGCGACTTGACCCGGGTAATCGGTGTGGCTGCCACGACGGCGATGACGGCGGGACTCGTGTCCTTCGCCCTGCTTCCCATGACGGCGCTGGCGGTTTGGCCCTATGCACTAAGTGTGCTAGGACTCCCGGGAATCATGGTTGCGCTAGATCTGCTACGCCGCACGGCGGGGCGCTGCGCACCACGCCTGTGGATTTCATGGTCAGTCTTGCTGATCGGGGCCTGCGGCGGCGTAGTGGCCGCGCATGGAACGGGGTTGTTCAATCTGGTGCTGTTGGCGTCGCCGTTCCTGGCGGAGATGGTGCTCAGGGTCGGGCGGTGCACCGTACGCGCACGGTACTGGCTGCTGGGCGGGGGAGCGGTCGTCGCCTTCGCCGTGGCGCTCAGTACTTGGCGATTGCGAGGGGCTCTGGCGTCGGTGCTGAGCTATCGGCGTCCATCCGGAGGTGCGGCCGGAGCTGTTGGCACACTGGTACAAGCATTGACGGACTTACCGATGTACGGGTCATATCCCGGCGCCCTGATTCCTGTTGGCGCTGTTTTTGGGGCACTCGTCATTGCGGGCGCATGGACGGGACGGCGCGACCGAAGACTGCGGCCGTGGTTGGTGCTGTGGGTCCTGATGCTGATCTTCGTTGTCACGGTGGGCGGACCACAGTGGGTGGGGCGGCAGCTTGGCGCGCCCTGGTATCTGCAAAAGGCCAGAATTGTCCCGCTAGTCCTGCTGCCAGCCATGCCTCTGGCTGCCAAAGGCATGGCTGTGGTGGTGACTAGGCTGATACAAGCGCACGCGACGCCTTGGCGACGTCATGCCGGTGCGTTGGTGTTAGCTGCGCTAGTGGCGCTGCCCGTGGCAGGAAGGATTCCCCTGGAACGGGCTATGGTGGCATCGGTATATGATCCTGGACGCATCCAGTACGGCACTTTGGTCACTGCCGATGAGATCGCTCTGTTCGAGCGGGCCGCATCGGTATTGCCCCGGGATGCCGTCGTCATTGGCTCACCCTCACTGGGCGGCGCCTACCTGTGGTCGATCGGCGGGGTGCACGTGGCCTACCCCATGCGCGCCGCCCCCGCCGCGGGCACGCCGCAGGCGGCGCTGCTGTCCACGTGGCCGAACCTGGATCAGTCCGCATGTGCCTCACTTCGTGAGATGCGCGCTTACTACTTCTTCATCGATACCGACCTTACGGCCTCCGGCTCCCAAACGGGGACGGCCCCGCTGCGCTGGGATGCGCCCCTGGCTCAATTGCCCGATACGGGAGTGGAGCTGGTTGATTCCCAGGGCGCCGCACAGCTGTGGCGCATAACCGCATGTAATGCCCAGTGACTCGGGGCGTCGCTGGCCATGCGACGGATTTCCTGGGAGGGTAGCGCCATGCATAGCCGCGCGTCCCTGTCCGCTCTCGCCGCCGTCGCCCTGGCGACCTGCGCATTGGTAGCAGCCACAACGCCCCTGCAACCACAGGCATACGCGACGGCCACCGACCCCTGCGTCGTCGACGACGACTGCTCCTTCTACTTGAGCGACTCCTGGAGGGGTGGTCTCGCGGATACTGCCCTGGCCGTCGGTGGCAGCCCGAATGCGATTACTGTCGGCGATTGGGATGGCGACGGCGCCGATTCGGTGGGTACCCGCATCGGCGCCGTCTTCAACCTGCTCGCCTCGACCGAAACCTGCGCCGCAACCACCACTTTCGCCTATGGTCGTGTGGGGGATGAGGTGCTGGTGGGGGACTGGGACGGTGATGGCGTTGACACCCTGGCGGTGCGGCGTGGGAGCACCTTCTATCTGCGCAATTCACTGTCTGGAGGACCGGCGGAGATTGTGTTTGGTTATGGTCGTGTGGGGGATGAGGTGCTGGTGGGGGACTGGGACGGTGATGGCGTTGACACCCTGGCGGTGCGGCGTGGCAACACCTTCTATCTGCGCAACTCGCTGGCGGGCGGACAGGCCGATCACGTAATCACCTACGGTCGTGTGGGGGATGAGGTGCTGGTGGGGGACTGGGACGGTGACGGCGTCGACACCCTGGCGGTCCGCCGAGGATCGCGCTGGCATCTTCGCAACGATCTGCGCTCCGGCGTCGCCGAAACGACTGTAACCTATGGGCGTCCCGCAGATACCGCCATAGTCGGCGACTGGGATGGGAATGGTACAGACACCCCCGGTGTCTATCGGGGATCTCGACCTGTTCGCGCCTGCAATGCCAGCGCCATTCAGAAGGAGTGGGCCGCCCGGGGCGGGGCGAACGGTTCCCTGGGCGCGGCCACCAGTGCCGAAACCGTCGTCAATGGCATCACTACTCAGACCTTCGCAGGCGGTCGGCTCAGTTGGACGTCCGCCGACGGTGTAATCGCCACCGGCACCGGTGGGCAGAGCGTCGGGGGTGCACGTTTCGATGCGGCCATGGTCATCTCCGACGCCGAGTTCTTCAACCCCGCATCCATGGATGCAGCGGCCATAAGGGCCTTCCTGAACGAGAAGAACCCATCCTGTCAGGCCGCCGCGGACGGTACCGCCTGCTTGAAGGACTACCGGGCGACCACCACCACCATGACCTCCGCGTACTGCAGCGCCTATCAGGGCGGCAACAACGAGGATGTTGCCACGGTAATCGCCAAGACCTCCGCCGCCTGTGGCATCAACCCCCGGGTGCTGCTGGTCATCCTGCAGAAGGAGCAGGGACTCGTGCTGGCCACGGGCAACACACTCAACGCCACCCGCTATGCGAAGGCGACAGGTCTGTTCTGCCGGGACACCAGCCCCTGCGACCCGACCTACGCGGGCCTGCCCTCACAGATCTACTACGCGGCCTCGAGGTTAGTGCAGTACGGAGTCGAGCCCGACTCATTTAACTATCGCGCGGGCCAGGTCACGGAAGTAGCGAACAACCCGAATGCCGGGTGCGGATCACAGACCGTGCCAATCCTCAATCGGGCAACGGCAGCGCTGTACAACTACACGCCGTACGTGCCCAATAAGGCCGCCCTGGACAATATGTACGGCAGTGGCGATGCGTGCTCTGCCTACGGAAACCGCAACTTCTGGCGGTACTACCGTACCTGGTTCGGCACCACCGGAGTGTGAGCTGCGGCGCGGGGCGTCGGGACCCGGCGCCCCGGCAGCCTCACTGCCCCTGCGCGGCGTACTTGGCCTCAACCTCCGCCTTCAACGGACGCCACCAGGCCTCGTTGTCCCGGTACCAGTCAATGGTGGCCTGCAGGCCGGAACGGAAGTCCGTGTACTGCGGAGTCCAGCCGAGCTCGTGCACCAGCTTGGAGTTGTCGATCGCGTAGCGCATGTCGTGTCCGGGTCGGTCCGCCACATGCTCGTAGTCGCTGGGGTCGCGGCCCATCAGCTCCAAGATGAGCTCAACAACCTCCTTGTTGTTCTTCTCCCCGTTCGCGCCAATCAGATAGGTCTCACCGATGCGGCCCTTGTCAATGATCTCCCAAACGGCGTCATTGTGGTCCAGCACGTGGATCCAGTCGCGCACGTTCTCACCGGCGCCGTAGAGCTTCGGACGCACGCCGTCGATTAGGTTGGTGATCTGCCGGGGGATGAACTTCTCGATGTGCTGGTAGGGGCCGTAGTTGTTAGAGCAATTGGAGATAGTGGCCTCTACTCCGAAGGAACGCACCCAGGCGCGCACCAACAGATCGGAGCCGGCCTTGGAGGCGGAGTAGGGGGAGGAGGGGTTGTAGGGGGTGTCGGGGGTGAATTTGGCCGGGTCGTCCAGCTCCAGATCACCGTAGACCTCATCGGTGGACACATGGTGGAAGCGCACCCCGTGACGGCGTACTGCCTCCAGCAGCGTGAAGGTGCCTACCAGATTGGTGCAGATGAAGGGGGAGGGGTCGCGCAGCGAATTGTCATTGTGGGACTCGGCCGCGAAGTGGACCACCACGTCCGCATCGGCCACCAGCGGGTCCACGGTATCGGCGGCGGCGATGTCTCCGACTACCAACTCTACGTGGTCGCCCAAATCGGCCAGGGAGCCCTGGTTACCGGCGTAGGTGAGCTTGTCGAGCACCGTCACCTTGGCTTCGGGGTGACGCACGAGGGTCTGGTGGACGAAGTTGGCACCGATGAAGCCGGCGCCGCCGGTGATGAGGACGTGCATGAACAACTCCCACTGCGTTGTTGGCTAGGTGTGCGAACGCCCGTAATCATGCCACAGTCCGGTGTCAAGCCCTGGGTTTTGTGGAGGGTGTTTTGTCTGGCGGTGGTGGTTGCTGGCTGGGGTTGGTTGGTGGTGGTCTGCTCACCGGCATCCAGGGGCTTGTCCCTGTTTTGTGGATACGGGGGTTTGGTTCATGCGGCGTGTTCGACGCGTAGTGGCTGGCGTGGCGGGTGTGTAGTGGTTGTCGTAGGTGTTCGGGGGCAGGTTCTGGCAGTAGGAGTGTCTGCGGACGGTGTTTGTTGCGGGTCAGCCACCGGAACGCCTGACGGCGGCAGGTGGTCTCGTCGGGCCAGGCGCGTTGGTCCATGAGCACTTCCCGCTTGAACGCGGCATTGAAGGACTCCGCCAGGGCGCTGGTTGGCGCTGGTGCCCACCGCACCCATCGACTGGGTAACCCCAAGGTCCTTGCAGGCCTCATAGAACGCCGAAGACGTGTGGACGCTGCCATGGCCTGGTATGGAAGACAGCCCCTTTAAGGCTCCCGCGCTCACGCGCGGCAGCCTGTAGGGCGTCGACCACGAGGGATGTGCGCATACGGCTCGCGGTATCGCCCAACCGACCAGGCGCCTGCCGTGCGCGGTCGATGACGGTGGCCAGATACAGATTTGCTCCCGTCAGCCAGCGGCAGATAGGTGGGGGCACCTCCCACGAAGTGGGGGAATGTCGCCCACGTACTTGCGGTTGGGGGCATCGGCGGCGGTAGTCCCGCCCCAGCAGGTCGGGATACCTTGGACGCCGCCTGGTCCCGGTGCGGTGGTACGCACCCGGCGCCGCTTGCGGCACCCCCACAATGCCGCCGGCCCGCATCAGGCGGGCAACCCGCCTTGCGGTTGATCTGTTGCGCCCCGGGTTTGATGGAGGCAGTGAATACACGGAAGGATCACTGTCATGAGTGCACAAAGGAAGTACCCCGAGGAGCTGCGGGAGCGGGCCACCCGGATGGCGGTGGAGGCCCGTAGGGACCCCGAGAGGTCTAAGGGGGCGAACCTGGAGGATCGCCGAGGAGCTGGGCGCCCCGCCCCGAGGCGCTGCGTACCTGGGTCAAGAAGGCCGAGATCGACGCGGGCGCCCGGCCGGGAACCACGAGCGAGGACGCCCAGCGGATCAGGGAGCTGGAGAAGGAAGTACGCGAGCTGCGCAGGGCTAATGAGATCCTGCGCAAGGCGAGCGCGTATATGCGCCCCGGGCGGAGCTCGACCGCCGGTAGAGGTCATCGACTCATTCATTGATGACAACAAGGCAGACCTTGGGGTCGAGCCGATCTGCCAGGTCCTGACACAGTCAGGCATGAAGATCGCCCCTTCCGCCTACCGGGCCCGCAAGACCCGTCCCCCCAGTGCCAGGGCTGTGCGCGACCAGGCTCTGAAGGCCGAAATCGGGCGAGTGCATGAGAACAACTACTGCGTACTGGGCGCAAGGAAGATGCATGCGATGCTCAACCGGCCCGAGGAATCCACTCGGCACGGCCTGGGGCATGTGGCCCGCTGTACCGTGGAGAGGCTTATGCGGGACATGGGGCTGCACGGCATACGCCGCGCCAAATCGCCCAGGACGACCCGGTCCGCACCGAAGGACGCTTGCCCGGCGGACCTGGTCAAAAGACACTTCAGCGCCTTCAGGCCCAACGAGCTGTGGGTCGCGGACATTCCCCCACTACGTGGGAGGTACCCCCACCTACGTACGCACCCTATCGGGCTGGGTCTATGTGGCTTTCGTCACCGACGTCTACTCCCGTCGGATCGTCGGCTGGCAGACGTCCACGAGCTTGTACACCGATCTGGCCCTGGACGCCTTGAGGATGGGTATCTGGCAGCGCCAGCGGGAAGGAGCCGACCTTACCGGCCTGATCCATCACTCCGACCGGGGTGCGGCTGTACCGGGCGATCCGCTATGGGCAGGCCCTGTCCGACTGTGATGCGGTGGCCTCGGTGGGCACCCGAGGGCGACTTCCTTTCGGCTTCGCTCTGGCCGAGGCCCTCAACTCCCTATACAAGGCCGAACTCATCCGAAACCGCCACTACCTCGACGCCCACGGCCCCTGGGAGGGCATCGACGACGCCCGTGTTCGCTACCGCCGAATGGGTGCACTGGTTCAACACCGTCCGCCCCCACTCCGCCATAGGCATGCACACTCCGATCCAGCACGAGCAGGCATACACCCCACCACCACCAGACACCACCGACACCACCGACACCATCGCCGATCCCGAAACCGAGGCAGAGGCTGAGGCCATGGACGTCGGCGAGCAGACCACCCCCAACCAACCCCAGCCGGCAACCGCCGGCGCCAGATAAAACAGCCTCCACAAAACCCGGGGCTTGACAATCCGCCCGTCGGAGCCCTTGTCGATCCCCTCGCCTGGCTCGGCGGCGGGTCCTGGGAGCGCCCATGGCCCGGTCACCGGCATTGATGGCCCGTACCGGCTCGGCCCGGTGCGGTATCGGCCGCCGCCCGCTGCGCCCTGTTGGGAGCACCTGCCTTCCAGGCGTAGTAGGAGGAGCGGGCTACCTCCAGCAACTCACAAAGCCGCTCCCGCCCCATGGGTGGCTGCATGGTCGGCGACGAACTGGAAGCGGCTCACCAGATCGTCTCCCCCGCGAAATACTTGGCCGCCTGCTGCAAGATCTCCCGCTCCCGGGTCAGCTTGGCCCGCTCCGCCCGCAGGGCGGCGTTGGCCGCCTCCAGGCGGGCGACCCGCTCCTCCATCGACTCCGCGCCGGCCTGCGCTGGCGTCTGGGTCCCGGTCCTGTCCCCGAGGTCGGTCTTGGGTTTGAGCGGGCTGGGGGCCGGTGCCCCATCCGGACCGGTCTTACCTCCGGTGCCCCACCGGTGCAGCCAGCCGCGCAGCGTGCCCCGGCAGACCCCCAGGTCCTGGGCGACGCCACGCACGCATCGCCCCCGGTGTCGTCTCGTACAAGTCCACCGCCTGACGACGCAAGCTCCTCCGAATAGCTCTTCATAACCATAGTCAGATCATCTCGCTCTCCCCAGCCCCGCAGGGCCGGAATCAGCGTGTCCAACAAACAGGGTCAAGGCCCAGTTGCGCCCACTGGGCGGTAGCGAACACGGGCGTCGTCCCTGCCAGGGGGTCGTGGGAGTCGAGGCAGTGGCGGCCGAAGGATCAGTTCCGCCTTGTACAGCCAGTATCAGGGCCTCGGCCAGCGCGAAGCCGAAAGGAAGTCGCCCTCGGGTGCCCACCGAGGCCACAGCATCACAGTCCGAGCAGGGCCTGCCCGCACTCGGATGGCCCGGTACAGCCGCACCCGGCCGCGTGTGGCGGGGTCAGGCCCTTTTAGGTCCGCGCCCTTCGTGCCGGGTGCTGCCAGATACCCATCTTCAAGGGGGGCGCTCCTGGGTCAGGTCGGTGTACACGGGCTCGCGGGTGGTCTGCCAGCCGACGATCCGAGGCGAGCAGCACGTCGGCGGGCGAAGGCCACATACACCCACTCGGACAGGGCGCGCACACAGGTGGGGGTACCTGTCACGTAGTGGGGGGAATGTCCACACGCCCACAACTCGTTGGGCCTGAACGCGCTGAAGTGCCTGCCCGCCAGGTCCGCCGGGGCACTGCTCCCTTAGGAGCGCTGCGCGTGGTACGCGGTGATTTGGCGCGGCCGGTGGCCGTGCAACCCCATGGCCCGCATTAACGCTGAAACAGGTCAGCAGCTGGCCGGGCCCACACCCACCACCGCCGCATGCTCATCCCATACGCCATGATCGCTTAAGGCTTCCTCTGCGACCCACCAGAACCAGCAACTACCAGCCGTCGCCTGACGACGCACAGAACGCAGGGGCACCCCGACCAGCACGAGCAGGCCCGCAACCCACCGCAAGAAACCGACACCATCGGTAACGCCGACAGCAGGACGCTGGCAAGCAGACTACCGCTTGTCAACGGTGCCGGTGCTGCCACTCCAGGTGTCGGCGGCCTTTACGGCCAGCTGCTACACCCTGAACGCGCCCCATATCGATCAATGTTGATATTCTACGTCAGGGAGTGTGGGAGTGCCCGTGTTTGATGATAGCTTCTAGCTGTCGGTAATCCAGCCGGCGCACGCAGAAGCTCACGAGGATGTGGTTATTGTGAAGGTAATACGAAAGGCGCTTGCCGTGGTGGCTGCCGGAATGCTTTCAATTGCGGCCCTTGCCGTTCCCGCGCAGGCTGCGCAGGGCGACTGTGGGACGGGGAACACCTGCATGTGGGAGCATCACTCATATGGGGGTGGTGCTGTTTCGTTCAAGCACTACATTCCCGATTTGTCGCTGCACAGGCTCACCAATGGCAAGAACGCGAACAACGTGGTGTCTTCGGTCAAGAATAGGGGGACGAGTGAGGGGACGTGTCTGTTCACCGGCGCCTATGGCCGCGGATACAGCTTGCGCGTGCCGAGAGGGGGCAATGTCAGGAATCTGGCGAACTACAGGTACATGAACGACACGATCTCTTCCGCGTACTTCGACGGTTACAAGAGGTGCGGCTGATGATTTGCCTGTCCAGGGCGGTTGCTGACATGAAAAGGATCCGCGTAGCCGGAGTCGTTGTTCTGCTAGTGGCCGCCCTGGCCGCCTGCGGTTTGGGGCAGGGGAAGTCTGCCCAAGATCCTGAGACCGCTGCGGGAGGTGTGGTCGACCTGGGAGCGGTCGACGCCGGTTCACTTCCCGCTGACGGGTCCGAGTCCGCAACCGGTGAGGTCGTCAAGGACTACGCCGTGGGAACCCTCCCAACGGATCCGTATCGCGGGGTGGACCACCGCCTCACCGATTACGCCTGGGATATATCTGTCGCCATGTGTATGCAGGAGTTGGGCTACTCCTATCCAGTGGTGTCCTTCGACTGGAATGACCCGGGTAACAGACGTGAGCCCAGTTATGCGCGCGTGAGAACGCCGGAGGAAGCGGCGCAGTACGGATTCCGTCTCGCACCGGAGGAGATGAATGCCGAGCTGATTTCCGCGCGGGAGTACATCTCGCAGCAAGGCGACGACTACAGTAATGCTCTGGATGGGTGTTCTGAGGGGGTGCAGAACAATGAATTATTCGATACCGTCACTGCTGTCGACCTGGTTTTTCCGGGCAATGTTGCTGCGAACCCGGCTGTCGTTGATGCCAATGAGGCGTGGCATAAGTGCATGGAGCCTCTTGGTGTACCTGACCTGCCCGAGGAGCCTGGCACGGCCCCATCGATCATGACCAGGTTAGGGCTTGATGGGGTCGATAACTTGGCGTTGACTGATAGCGCGAGCATCAGTGAGGATGAGATCAACATGGCCGTACAGGAGGCCGAGTGTTACGAGACGTCCGGATACGACCGCCTCGTCTACGACCTCACTTGGCAGGGCCTGGACGACTACGTGCAGGAGCACTCCGCTGAGCTGGCTGCGCGTGCGGACCTGATCCAACAACAAACCGATGCGCTTATCAGCTACATTGAGGAGAACCGTGGCAGAGTCTGAGCGGGGCGATTCCAGCCGGATACGACTGGTGCTGGGCGCAGCGCTCGGAGCGGTGCTGGTAACCGCCCTTGTAGGCGGGACCTGGTGGGTGGCTCGAATTACTGAATCGCCCGCCCAACGCGATGCCGCCGCCGCGCCTCCCAGTGCTGCGCCTGTGACCGCGACCGTCGCTGTGGGAGATCTGCGTGACGAGATAACCGCTCAAGGCTCGGTTGTAGCGGCGCAGGACACTACTGTGATGCTGTCCTTGCGGGATGAGAGCCGGAGTGTCGTCACCTCTGTCAACGTGCAGGTCGGCCAATCAATTTCTCCGGGGCAGTCCCTAATGCGGGTTAACGGACGTCCGGTAATCGTCCTGCCCGGTTCCTTTCCCACCTACCGGGACCTAGTCCAGGGCGACCAGGGCGATGACGTGGTCCAGTTGCAGCAGGCCCTCGCCTCCCTCGGCTACGGTGTCAGTGCCGATGGAGACTTCGGTGCCGCCACCGCAGCAGCCCTGACCGCCCTATACCACGACCTCGGCAGCACTGTTGCCACTACCACTTCCTCCTCCTCCAGTTCTTCCGCTGCCCCAAGCACCGCGGCAAGCGACGGCGGTGCCGGAGGCAAGAAGAACGAAGACGCTTCCCGTGACTCTACGTCCGCCGGAACCGATTCCGAAGCGCAGAACCGGGACAGCACCTCTGGTAAGACCCTGGTCACCCTACCCCAGGCCGAGGTGCTGTTCGTTCCCGGTCTGCAGGCGGAAACCAGTGTTGTTTCCGCGCCGGATGTGGGCACCGTGCTGACTGCTGACAATGCCAAGATCGGTCTATCGTCCGGAAGTCCCCATATCGAGGCCGAGGTGCCCGACTCGGTTGCCGCCGCGCTGGATCCTCGCACCACCGCCACCGCCACGGTCGACGGTGCCACTATCAACCTCGCTGTCACCGAGAAACGCAAGAAGACCGAGGAGACCGCTACGGAGCAGTCCGACTCCGGTGTCGGAGGCACTAAGCGCCAGAACACCACTAGTGTGCTCATACTTCAGACGACCGATGGCACCATCCTGCCCACCCCCTCCGGTGACACCGGAACCCTGCTGCTGACCATTCAGCGCAACCCCACCATTACCGGCGCCCTGCTCGTGCCCAAGCGTGCCCTCAGCACCACCGAATCAACCGCTACCGTCATCAAAGTCACCGATGGTACGGCGACGACTGAGACGGTCACGGTGCTCGGCTGCGTCGGAGGCCAGTGCGCCATTGACGCTGACGGTCCCATTTCAGAAGGTGATGCGCTCCGGGTGGACGGCGCATGACCACGCTCGTCCTCGACCACGCCAGCCGCGTATATGACGCGGCTGTCCCGGTTATAGCTCTGGACCGGGCGAGCATCAACATACTCCAGGGCGACTTCGTTGCCATCGAAGGTCCCTCGGGTGCCGGCAAGTCGACCTTGCTCAACATACTTGCGCTGCTCGATGTGCCCACTACCGGCACCTACCTGATCAACGGTGTCGACACCGCCGGCATGCGGGAGAAGGAACTGGCGACGCTTCGCTGTGAGACCTTCGGGTTCGTCTTCCAATCCTTCCACCTTCTGCCTCACCGCACCGCCCTTGATAACGTCATGATCGGGCTGCTCTATCACAATGTAGACGTAGCCGAAGCCATGGCACGCGCGCAGCAGGCCCTGGAGTTCGTCGGTCTGGGGGAGCGGGCGGGTGTGCCCGCGGGGAGCCTGTCCGGCGGTGAACGTCAGCGGGTTGCCATTGCCCGCGCTGTATGTGCAGGCAATCCCGTACTGCTGGCCGACGAGCCCACAGGCAATCTCGACTCTGCCTCCTCCACGGCCATCATGGACATCCTGGAGTCGCTCAACGCCAGCGGAACCACTGTTGTTGTGGTCACTCACGATCCTGCGGTCGCCGCACGGGCAGGCCGCCGTGTGCGAGTAGTTGATGGTCGCCTGAGTGAGACCGGTGTTGCAACAGTCTCCTCCGCGGACGCCAAGCGGGCAACGGCGGCGCCTTTCGCACGCGCCGAGTCGGTTGCCCTACCGGTACAGGAAAAGCAAACGCAGGCAGCTAGACGCCGAAGCCGTCGTCTACCGCTCGTGGCGCGTCGGGCCATGCTGCGTGACGTGCTGTTGTCTTTGACCACCGAGCCGGGACGCACAGCGCGACTGGTCGCGGTGGTCGTCCTGTCCATCATGCTGGCGCTGAGCACAATGGGTATTGCCCAAACGGCCAAATACCAGGTCTCCGCCGCCTTCGACGCCACCCGCAACCGTCGCGTCGCAATCGCCGTCGACACCGGTGCGCTGGACTCGACTTCCTCTATGTTGGCACTGGCCGTCACCGATCCTGAGGCCATGACAAGGATTCGTGCCATCCCCGGTGTGCAGGACGCTATGGGCATCACTACCCTGTCGGAGATCCCGGCTGCCACCAGCGCATATGCCCCCACAACGGACGCGCGCCTGTTCGGTATCAGTACCGTACCGGACTCCTCGACCCTGCTTGAAGTGACCGCTACACCCGTGGGCTTCTCGCAGCTGGAAGACGACCAGGTGCTGATAGGCTCGACCGCCGCCTCGCGACTCGGCATCGGTCCCCTTGAGGCCTCGCCGACCCTGTGGGTTGCCGGGCGGCCCTACGAAATCGCCGGTGTTGTCACATCGGCGGGAATGCGGCCAGAACTCACCGACGGGATCGTCTTGACCCAGGCGCGTGCCCGTGACATAGGCGAAGTAGAATCCACCGGTGTAGAGATCCAGGTGCGAGCGGGAGCTGCTGGGCAGGTGGCCCGGGTTGCCGCCGTTGCCTGGTCTCCCGAGTATGCCGACGCCGTCACCACCGATGCGCCGCCCGATCCCTCCTCTCTGCGCGAAAGTATCGAGCCTTCCGTCAATACGGTGCTGTTGACTCTCACCGCAGTGGCCACTGTTGTGGGGGTGGCGGTGCTGTCCAACGCCATGACCTCCGCAGTTCAGGCACGCACTGGTGAATTGGCGCTGCGCCGGGCCATGGGAGCGCGGCCCAGGAACCTGCGCCGGCTGGTCAGCCTGGAGAGTCTGCTGATCGGCATCACCGGTGGCATGATCGGTGCTGTGGGCTCTGTTGTGGCGCTTCTAATAGTGGCCATCACCCAGCAATGGCAGCCGGTCATAGATCTGCGGATGCTGCCTCTGGGCATCGTCCTGGGAATCGCCAATGGGTTGCTGTCGTCTCTGTGGGCCGCGCATCGGGCCGGGCGCATCCAACCCGCTCAGGCTCTGCGCTAGCGCCATCCGTGCCATCTGTTCAGGCGGGGAGGACCAGGCCGCGTGTCGGCCTTGGCGACTAAGGTACTCTGGTGCCAGGTGTCGGCAGCGAAAGGGGGATGGGGACACAGAATGAAGACGTTTGCGGCGGCGGTTCTCGTACTCTCACTGATGGGAGGAACTCCGGTCCAGTTAGAAACCCAATACCATCTGCCAATGCGGGGAACTCCGGTTTTCTGTCGGATACTCCCATGGCTATGCAGGTAGCTGTACGCGCAATGCGATCGTTCCTTACTACGCTGCCCGGGCGGTTCTGGGTTTTTACGGTGGTGGCGGCTGTTCTCCTAGGGGTCGATATCGTTTCCGTCTTCTCCGGGACAGGGCCGACGGGGGCGATATGGAGCTCGATTGTAGTGGCCGCTCTGGGAGTGTTGGCAGGACTCTCGCCGGGAGTTGGTGGGGGCCTAGTCATCGCCGCGTGCGCACTGGTTCACATTTTGCCCGAGCAGATTGCGCTGTCGGGGGCTGCGCTCGTATTGGCTTATTTCGTCCTGGTGATGTGGGTCGCCAAGGGCTGGTATTTGAGATTCATCGCAGGTGTTGCGGTTGAGCAAGGGGCTCTATGGGGGGAATACCCCAGTACCTCGGCGTTCATTGAGAGCACGGCGGTAGTCGTCCTGCTTTGCAGCGCAGCAGGTTACCTCATAGGTGAGTACCAGTGCCGTGAGGAGAAGCTTGCTCAACGGGTGCATGTCCTGGAGGTGGAAAGCCAACTCGCCGAATCCAGGATTCGTGCTGCACTCGGCGCTGATCTGCATGACACGGTTGCGACCGACCTTACACACATCATTCTGCGCTGTCAGATTGCCGGCAGCGGGCAGCAGGAGGCCGCGGCCGTATTGGCTGGGATCGAGCAGGATGTCCGTGCGGCGCTGCAGCGCGTCCGCTCGGTGGTCGCGGTGCTGCGACCTACAGTCGACGAGACTCCAGCCTCATGGAAGGTGCAGGAGGTTGCGCATGAATGTGCCGACATGTTGCGCACGCGCGGCTTCGATGTCGATGCCGAGATAGAGGGTGCTGACGGAGAGTGCCAACCCGATACTGTCCACGGCGAGCTACTCGGGCTGGTGTTACGCGAGGCCGCGGTCAATGTCCTCAAATACGCGGCGCACAAGGGAGAGGTGAGTATTACCGTGAGTCTGGGGAAGGAGGGTGACGGGGTTACGGTGTCATCTGCTCTTCCGGATGCATGCGATCGGGTTGAGGGCTCTCATGTGCCCGTACTTCGCGGCGGGCAGGGGCTGGATATCATGCGTGACCGAATTCAGTCCGGTGGTGGTGAGCTCCATGTGGGTCCCGTAGGATCGCGTTGGGTCGTGACCTGTATTCTCCCGCCAAGGAAGGAGTGAGAGGTGCACACGATGGTGCAAGGGTGTGGCACTGGCGCTGTCCGTGTCCTGCTGGTGGACGACGACGAATCACTGCGGTCGGACCTGGTTGCGCTCTTGTCTCGGGAGCCACGCATTGCCATGGTGGGGGCGTGCGCCAGCGGCGCGCAGGCCATGGTGACACTTGAAAGCCAGGAGGTGGATGTGCTGCTCCTGGACTACGCGATGCCGGAGATGAGCGGCGTGGAGGCCGCGCGTGTCATAGCTGGTCGATTTCCGGATGTGCGTATCGTCATGCTGACGGCATTCGAATACCCCGAGAGTCTGGGGCGGGCCTTGCTGGAGAGGGTTGATGGGTTCTTGACCAAGGACCTTCCCGCCTCGACGATCGTGAGTGCTGTGATCGCGGCAGCAGCGGGGAAACGGGTGCTGGCGCCGGCTGCTACTGAGCGGTTGGTCGATAGCTACCGCAGGCAGGAGGCGGAACGGCAACAGGCGCAGTCCTTCTATGCTCGCATCGAAGGCCTCGACCCGCGCCTGCGTCCGGTATTCGATGGGATTGTGGCAGGGGTGACGAACCGCGTGATCGCGCGGCACACAGGTTTGTCAGAGGCCTCCGTGCGGACCTACGCCTCCCAGGTGTTGGCCGCCTTCGAATGCGGCTCGCGCACCCAATTGGCCGTGCTCGCTGCCCGCGCGCGGTATTACCCAGATAGTCGGCGCTGAGTCGCAGATTCTCGGCAGGGGGGGATCCTCTGGCGGGCGACTTACGTCTCCTCCGCCGTCCTTTGCCCTTGCTCGGTCTTGGCCCGAGGAGTCCGAAACGGTTCTGCAATCCCCGCACTCATACGGTGGAAGGGGCGGAGTACCGCGCGAAAGCCGGAGAGTACATGGCTGTAATTACGCCGGTGCGATTATGGCATGGGGCACAAAGGGGTGGACTGAAGGCGGGTGAGCGGTAAGGTGCATCATGAATCACATGAGTCACACGCGTCCCAATGTGCACATGTAGAAGGTGGCTCGTTGACCGTGCACTGAAAGGAATCCCATGAGAACCCCCCGACTTCTCGGCTTGAGCGTGGCGATCCCGCTGCTCGCGGCCGGAATCATGCCGGCAACGGCGGTCGCCGATACCGCGGATGAGGCCGCGCCCGTGCAACTCCTTGAGCTGACCACCTCCGCAGGAGAGGCCACAGACGCCGCAGAGGCGGGACTGGTGCAGACCGCGTCGGCCTCCGTCAGTGGCGGCACCTCTTTTGCGTCGGTGCTCGTCCCCCAACTGGACGCTTTGGCCCAGGCGTCCGCCGCGGGCGGTGTGGATCCGGAGATAGACGCAGTTCTGCTCACCGAGCCACTGGAGGTGGATGACTTCCTGGTGGCGGGATTCACCTGGACCGGCGCCGATGACTTGCCGGAAGGACTTGACGTCTATCTGCGGGTGCGCGAGGGCGGCATCTGGTCGGAGTGGTACCTCAACGAGGTCAGCGGCGCTGGCAGGGACGATGACACCGGCATCGCCGGCACCGAGGAATTCGTCACCGGCGGCGCCGACGCCGTCCAGGCCAGCGTCGTCGGCGACGCGGCTCAGCTCCCGACCGATCTTCAGTTGGCCCTGATCCCGGGGCGGCCAGTCGGGGAGGAGGTACTCGACCCCGCCGAACTCGAATCCGCGGACGCCGAACCCACTGCGGTGGCCACCCCGGAGGAGTCGGAGGACGATCTGACGGGTGGCCTGCTAACACCCGCCCCCGAGTCCGCCACACAATCGGCTGACGACCCGGCTGCGCCGGCGCAGGAGCCCGAGCCGCTCCAGACCGACTCCGTCGCAGAGGCCAACGGCACGGGCGGGGGCATGTCGGCAGGCTCGAACCTGCCCGCCGCGCTGGCGGCCACTACCACTGCGGGCGGGCTGCCCGTCCCGGTTATCACCCGCTCGGAATGGGGCGCCAACTCCTCCTACATGACCTGGTCGCCGTCGTATGCGACCGCAAAACACGTGATTGTCCACCACACCGCCGGGACGAACAACTACAGCTCCGGCCAATCCGCCTCGATCGTGAACGGCATCTACTACTACCACGCGGTCACCCTCGGCTGGGGCGACATCGGCTACAACTTCCTGGTGGACAAGTACGGGCAGGTCTTCGAGGGCCGTTACGGATCCACCAGCGCCGCGGCCGGCAAAATGGTTGTTGGCGGTCACGCCTACGGCGCCAACACCGGCACCATGGGCATCTCCATGATGGGAACCTACACAACGGTGTCGCCCTCCTCTACCCAGCTGACCAACGTCGGCAAGATGGCGGGCTGGTTCCTGAAGCGGGCCGGGGTCACCAGCGCCACCGGCTCCGCCCCCTTCACCTTCAAGTCGACCCAGAAGTACAGTGCCGGGCAGACGATCTCACTGCCCGCCATCACCGGACACCGCGACGTCGGCTACACGACCTGCCCGGGAGACATCGGCTACTCCAAACTGGGACAGATCCGCTCAACCGCACAGAGCCAGATCAACGGCTCGACCGGCAATTCGACGTCATCGCCCAAGGGCACGTCAAGCAGTGCACGCAGCCACCAGATTTATCTCAACGACTCCTGGTCCGCCCAGGCGAACAAGACCTTCACCTACACCACCCCGGCGACCGCAGTATTCGCAGGCGATTGGAACGGGGACGGGATCGACACCACCGGTGTGCGCAACGGTGCATCGTACGGCTTCCGCAACACCAACACCTCCGGTGCCAGCCTGCGCACATTCGTCTACGGCAGGAACACCGATCAGGTACTCGTGGGCGACTGGGACGGCAACGGCACCGACACGCTCGCCGTGCGCCGCGGCAACACCTATTACTTCAAGAACTCCATGTATGGCGGCAACGCGGACAAGGTGGTCACCTACGGCACCGCCTCCGATCAGGTCATAGTTGGTGACTGGAACGGCGACGGCAAGGACACCCTGGCGGTGCGGCGAGGTCGTGAGTATCACATTAAGAACTCGTTGGCGGGTGGCAAGGCGGACCGGGTCGTCACCTACGGCAAACCCACCGACGCCGTGCTGGTTGGTGACTGGAACGGTGACGGCAAGGACACCCTGGCGGTGCGCCGCAGCGCGACCTACTACGTGCGCAACTCTCTGACCAGCGGGGTCGCCGACATCGTCCAGACCTACGGTCGGGCTACGGACCAGACGATCGTGGGCGACTGGAACGGGAACGGCAAGGACACGCTGGGAGTGGTGCGCTGAACAGCACGGCCCGACCTCTCGGATGGGCGCGGGCTCACTACGACTTGTAGTCTAGTCGCGGCCCTCGCGCCGTGTCTTGCCCGAGTGGTAGTGAGCCCGTGAGAAGGAAGTCGATGAAACTGTTCGTGCAGGTCCCCTGTCTGAACGAGGAGGGGACACTGGGCATAGTCCTGGACACGATCCCACGCCATATCGACGGCGTGGACGAGATCGAGATCCTGGTCATAGACGACGGTTCTACCGACCGCACCGTTCAGGTGGCCCGGGCGCACGGGGTCAAGCACTTCGTGTTCCACGCCCGCAATATGGGGCTGGCCCGTTCCTTCCGCGACGGCGTGGACTACGCTCTGGCGCACGGCGCCGATATCGTGGTCAACACCGATGGCGACAACCAGTACAAGCAGGAGTACATCGGCGACCTGGTGGCCCCGGTGGTGCGCGGTGAGGCCGACATCGCCATTGCCGATCGGCAGACCGCCAAGATCGCACACTTCTCCTGGTTCAAGAAGCGCATGCAGCACTTCGGCTCCCAGGTGGTCAACTACGCGGCCGGCACTCGCCTGCCCGACGCCGCCTCCGGGTTCCGCGCCTACTCCAAGAACGCCCTGCTCAAACTCAACGTGATTACCCAGTTCTCCTACTGCATGGAGACGATCATCCAGGCGGGCAACAAGCGGCTGCGCATAGCCTCGGTGCCCATCACCACCAACCCCAAGACCCGTGAATCGCGCCTGTTCAACAACATCTTCCAGCACATGGCGAAGTCAGGGGGAGCGATCACCCGCTCCTACCTGATGTTCAAGCCGCACGTGGTGCTGGGCTGGCTGGCAGCGTTCTTCGCGATCATTGGGGCCATCCCATTCATCCGCTTCTTCATCCTGTGGTGCCTGGGCACTGCCGGCGGCCACGTCCAGTCCCTGCTGTTCGGCACCACCATGCTGGTGGCGGCCCTGCTGTGCGTGGCTCTGCTGGTGATCGCGGATTTGCAGCGCACCAACCGGGTACTGATCGAGGAGACGCTGGAGCGGGTGAAGAACATCGAGTACGGTCGCGTGGACGATACGCGGATATCCGGCATTCGGGACGCAATCATCAGCGACCGGGCGCCCGGAGGCAGCGATCCCTCTGCGCGGGAGGCCTGAGCACATGCGCAGAATCCTGGGATTCGGCACTTACGACGTCGCATCGCACCCACGCGTGGAGGTGCTTCTGGAAGGCCTGCGCCGTACCCCCGGCAATCAGGTGCTTGAGCTGGATCGGCCGCTGGGGCTTAGCACCGCCGAACGAGTCGCGATGCTCAAGCAGCCATGGCGTCTGCCCGTCCTCGCTGGGCGGCTGGCTTCACGCTGGTCCCGTTTGGCCGCAGGCAGCCGCCGGTATCGCGGCTCTCACGCCCCCGACGCCCTGCTCGTGGGCTACATGGGTCATTTTGACGTGCTGCTGGCCCGTGTGCTCTACCCGCGGACGACGATCATTCTGGACCACCTGATCTTCGCCTCCGGCACCGCTCGAGACCGGGGAGAGGGCGGGAGCAAGGCACGTGTGTTGTCCGTCCTCGATCGCCTGGCTACGCATTGCGCGGATGTGGTGGTCCTGGACACCGCTGAGCACGCCGCCAGGCTGGACGCCGACATCGCCCACCGCGGGGTGATCGTCCCGGTCGGTGCCCCCGCCTCCTGGTATGCGGCCGGACGTCGCGCCGCCGCGGCGCGCATTGACGACGACGGCCGCCGGGCGGCGGATCGTCCTCTCACGGTGGTCTTCTTCGGGCTTTTCACCCCGCTTCAGGGGGCTCCGTACATGGCACGCGCCCTGCGCCTGCTCGCCGAGCGGGGCGCCCCGGTGCGCGTCCTGTTGATTGGCTCGGGGCAGGATCGTGCCGAATGCGAACAGATACTGGCCGGCTGTCCGGCCGAGCGGATGGTTCAGTGGTGTGACTGGGTGGACTCCGCCGAGTTGCCCCGCGTGGTTGCCGAGCATGATGTCTGTCTCGGCATCGTCGGCACCACCGACAAGGCACTGGACGTGGTCCCTAACAAGGTATTCCAGGGGCTGGCGGCCGGATGTGCCGTCGTCACCTCCGACACCGTCCCGCAGCGACGCCTGCTCGGCGACGGTGCGGTCCTAGTGCCACCGGGTGATGCTCGTGCCCTAGCGGACGCCCTGCAGCATCTGGCAACTGATCCGGTGGCGCTACGTGGCGCCCGGGAGCGGGCGAGGACCGCGGCGGCAGCCTTCGTGCCTGAACGGGCCGTCGCTCCGCTGGTCGCCGCGCTGGAGCACGCGGAAATCGAGGAGGCGAGTCGGTGAGCGCGATCCCGGGGAAGGCCATGGCGACATTGCGATCCACGCCAGTGCGCGTCGGGTTCCTCGCACTGGTAGTGGTACTGGCCGTGTACGCGGTCGTATCGCAATGGGACGAGATCCTGCCCGTCGTGGTAGGCATGAATCCGCTGTTGCTGCTGGGGGCGCTTGCTGCCGGGGTCGTATACGTGTTGCTGACCATGCTCGCCTGGCGGGTTCTGTTGGCCGACATGGGCACCACGGTGCCACTGGGTATCGCCTTCCGCGTGTTCTTCGTATCCCAACTGGGCAAGTACCTGCCCGGCGGAGTGTGGAATATCGTGGCCGCCGCCGAGTTGGGGGCGGATCACGACATCCCCCGGCGACGTTCCGTGTCCGTTATGGCGGTGACCGTTGTCGTTTCCATCGTCACCGGTACGGCGCTGGCCGTGGCGATCATGCCCTTCGCCTCCGAGCGGCTGCGCGAGAGCTACGGCTGGGTGAGCTGGACGCTGCCCGCCTTCGTCATCGTGTTGCTGCCCCCGGTGCTGAACCGGCTGCTTGCCCGTGTGTTCCGGCTCGCCGGGAGGCCGCCGCTGGAGCATCCGGTCAGCTGGGCCGGCATCGGCGCCTGCACGGCCTGGACCCTCGTTGCTTGGATGGTCGCCGGGATTCAGGTGTGGCTGTTGGCGGTGGGCCTGGGGATGACCGGATCCCTGACCACGCTCGCCCTGTGCGTAGGCGGGTACGCGATGGCCTGGACCGTGGGCTTCTTGATCGTGTTCGTTCCCGCCGGTGCGGGAGTGCGTGAGGGCGTGCTAGCACTGGTCCTGGCGGGGTCGCTGACCACCGGCGGCGTAGTCGCCGTGGTGCTGCTTTCGCGCGCGGTTCTCACAATCGCCGATCTGGCCATGGGCAGTGCCGGGATCATCGCTGCGCGCCGGGAGCGCAGAGCCGTCACGCCGCGTTGGCTCGGCGCATGGCGGCACTGGAGGACAGATCTGGGGATCGCCCTGACGATAGGACTAGTCACCATCGCCGTCGCCGCCGTGCAGTTGATGCGGGTGACCGAGATCAGTCCTGTGGATGAGGCCACACATATCGACTATGTGTGGCGGATTATGCACGGTGAGCTGCCGCATCGGGGTGACACCTACACGTCTTTCACCCTGGGGGAGTGGGCCTGCCGGAAGCAGGCGAATGTCCTCGATAAGCTCCCCGCGTGCGGAGTGGATGATCTCTCCCAGTTCCAGGTGATCAGGGAGAACTACAACGCCTGGCAGCCACCGGGCTTCTTCGCGGCGGTGGCCCTGCTGACCAGGATCGGCGTTGCACTGACCGCGCTGGACGCCGTGACGCTGATGCGGCTGTCCTGCGCCGTGCTGGTGGCGGTGGGCATGGGGATGGTCTACGCCCTGCTACGACTATGGGGGGTGGCCCGTGAACTCGCCGCTCCGGCGACCCTGATGCTGTTGGCCAATCCCTTCACCCTCATGGTCGCCACCACCGTGTCCACCGATGCGCCCTTCCTCATCCTGGGGGTGCTTGCCGCGCTGGTACTGACCCTGGAGCTCAATGGGCGATCGGCCGCACCACTGGCGCTGGTCACGGGTGCCTGCACGGGACTGGTCAAGACCATCTCCTTGTCCGCCCTGATAATCGTGCTGGCGTTGCTGGGGGTGATCGCCGTCATTCGGCTGGTGCGCGGGCAGGCGGGCTGGTGGCGGCCACTGTTGACCGTGGGTGCCGGTGTGGTCGGCGGGGGAGCGGTCACCTTTGCCTGGGGCAGATATGTGACCGCCAATACGCCTCCGGACTGGGTTAATCTGGTGCTGGGGCAGAACAACACAGACTACGTGGGCCTGCCCTTCGACGAGTGGCTGCCAACACTGACGCATGTATTCGGTTACACGGCCGGCGCCTGGCAGGGCGCCCCGGTGTCTACCTATCAGGGGAACCTGCTCATCGATGTGGTCGGACTCGCCCTGACCGTGATTCCGTTCTGTGGGCTGGTGGTTCTGCGGGGCTCAGAGCGCGTGGTGGCCGGCGTGGCCGCGATCGGACCGGTCATGGTGGTTCTGTTTGTTCAGGCGCAGTCCTGGATGCGTGAAGAGGTCTATTTCCCCAGCGTCTCGGCACGTTACGGGATCACCCTGATCCCGCTGACGATGCTGGTACTGGGCTTGCTCCTGAGACCGGTGCGGGTACCCGGGCGCGTAGTCACCTGGTGCGTGTGCGCCGTGGTACTGCTGGGCGTATTCACCGACGTGGCGGGACTGTGCCGGATCCCCTGAGCGCCGCTGGACGCTCAGTGAGACGGCACGCTCAGTGAGACGGCAGGGCGCCTGAGCGTGAGCGCATGCCGTCACGTACCCCGCGCAGCAGCATCCGCCGCCGCTCCGGCCCGCGGTCTCGGAGCAGGGAATTGAAGCCGACGTATTTGATGAGCCAGTAGACGTACCGCAGGCGCCAGCGCTTCGGCATCAGACCGGATCGGCGAATCAACGTGATCGTGTTGCGCGTCAGGAAGTAGTTGCGGGCAGGCCCATGAACATGAATCGGCTGTGACCGTCCGGGCAGCATGACCACCTCGTCCCCCAGACGGTGATTCAGCCTCGCTGCGGGGACTACCAACAGCCTGTACCCGGCATTACGCGCCCGCAGGCCCCATTCCAGATCGACATGGTCGATGAACAGCGACTCATCCATCCCGCCGATGGCCTCGAGCGCCTCCAGGCGGATCAGGCATCCCGAGGCTATGAGGAAGGCTACCTCGAGCCGATCACAGTTCAACTCCTCGCGCGTTGCGCGCCCCGGCTTCCAGGTGCGGGACACATAGACGAGCTGATCGGCGCCCGCCCGGTCCTCCTCCGGCAACGGCCCTACGGCGGCCACATGCCCGGCGGAATCGAATCCGGCCAGCAGGCGGTCCACCATGCCCGGCGCGGGCAGGGAGTCGTGATCTGACAGCAGCACGTGCGAGGCCCCTAGTTCACGCGCCCTGGCGATGCCGACGTTCTGTGCGGCCCCTATGCCGCGATTGCTCCCCAGGGCTATGAGCTCGGCTCCTGCCTGCGTGACCGCCGCGGTGATACGTGCCAGGCATGCCGGTGAGCTGCCATTGTCTACCACGAGCACATGCCGGCACTGTGCGGCCAGGTCGTTCAACAGGCCGGTGAGTTCATGATCCGGCTCATAGGTGACGACCACCGCCACGACGATCGACATGCGTGGGACCTCCTGGATGAATCTGGCAGTAGCATAGACCGGGCACATAGCCGGGTGGGCGGCGGCCTGCGGGACAGATCACCGGGTCCGATCTGCGGGGTGTCCTGCCCACCGGGTATGGTGGCATGGTCTGCCGCCAGCCGACATCCGTATGCGAGCCCCGGTGACTCGCATGTGCCCCCGGAGCCTCCCAGAGGCAAGTGAGGACCGCATGAGCAAAACCAACGTGAGATCCGTCAAGCCGTTCTGGCAGGAGTGGGATCTCATCAGTGCCTTCGGGCAGCGTGATCTGAAGTCGAAGTTCAACGGTACGGTTCTGGGTTGGCTCTGGTCGCTGGTGGTTCCGCTGGCCTCCCTGGGAATCTACACGCTGATATTCGGCGGCCTGTTTAAAATGGTCCCGGCCACCATCGCCTCACGTCACGAAGGCATCGGGATCTTCGCCGTATGGCTGTTCGCCGGCCTGACCATATGGGGGTTCTTCCAGAACTCCATCAATGCCGGCATCAACGGCCTGCTCGGCTCCGGCGGGCTGCTGCAAAAGGTCTACTTCCCGGCATACTCGGCGGTGCTCGGATCGTGCCTGGCGATCGGCGTCCAGTCGGTGATCGAGGTCGGTTTGCTGCTGGTGGTTCTGGCACTGCTGACCAATATCTCGTGGACCTGGCTGCTGCTCGTCCCCTTCTTGGCGCTGTTGGTGACATTCACCGGGGCCGTCAGCGTCATACTGGCCATCTGGAACATCTACGTGCGCGATCTCGCCCATCTGGTGGGAGTGTTCCTTCAGCTCATGTTCTACGCCACCCCCATCATCTACAACGCCGATATCGTGCCGGAGACGGTGTGGGGGCTTCCCGCACACGACCTGGTCCAGGCGATGCCGATGGCCCAGTTCATCAGTCTGTTCCGGTCGCTGGTGTACTCACTGCAGCCCGGTGCGCTCACCGACTGGTTGGCTTGCTGCGGCTGGGCGGCCGCGGCCCTTATCGGAGCCGTCTGGGTCTCCCGCCGCTGGGGTGCCGACTTGGGAGAGAGGATCTGAGGTGAACGCTGCATCTGCCCCGACATCTGCCGAGTCGGGTGAGGAGTACGCCATTGAGGTGCGCAACGTGTCGAAGCGTTTCACGCTGCACGCCGACAGGCGCGACTCCCTCAAGGAGCGCTTTGTACGCGGAAGATCGCAGGACACCCACGTCTTCCATGCGCTGGACGACGTGAGCTTCCAGGTCAAGAAGGGCATAACCTTCGGCCTGGTGGGGCACAACGGATCCGGCAAGTCGACGATGCTCAAGATCCTCGCCGGTGTGTATCGGCCCAACGACGGCGAGGTCATGGTCTCCGCAAAGGTCGACGCCCTGCTGGAGGTGGGTGCCGGATTCCACGGGGAACTCACTGGCCGTGAGAATATCTATCTCAACGGCGCCATCCTGGGCCGCAGTAGGAAGCAGATCGACGAGTCCATCGACTGGATCGTGAAGTTTGCGGACATCGGCGGCTTCATCGACGAACCGGTCAAGGTCTACTCATCCGGCATGACGGTGCGCCTGGGATTCGCCACGGCCGTTGCCATTGAGCCGGAGATTCTGGTGGTCGATGAGATCATCGCCGTAGGCGACGAGGAGTTCCAGCGCAAGTGCTTCGAACTCATGCGCCAGCTGCGCGACCGTGGCACCACCATCGTGCTGGTGACGCATTCGCTGTCGCTGGCCACCGAGATGTGTGACGAGGTGGTCTGGCTCGACCACGGCAAGGTGCAGATGATCGGTGACGCCGACGAGGTCGTCTCCGCCTACCTGAGCTCGGTCAACGAGAAGGAGGCCGCCCAGCGCCTGCAGGAACAGCCGGAGGAGGAGTTCCCCGAGGACGATCAGTACAAGCTCAACCAGGGGAACGGGGACTGCCGCATGACGGGCGTGGAGTTCCTTGATGAGAACGGAGAGGAGTTGCCGTTCATCACCTACGGTAAGCCGCTGACGCTGCGTGTGCACGTGCGTGCCAAGAAGGACCTGCATGATGTTGAACTGGGCCTGGGCTTCGCCACCGACGGCGGGGTGACCATCGCGGGGCCGAACTCCCGGGCGGCGGGGACGCTGTACACGCTTTACCGTGGGGATTCGTTCATCGACTACAGCATCGATCAGGTCGTATTCCAGCCCGGACGGCTGTGGCTGACCACCTGCTTCGTCAGGGACGGCCAGATCTATGACCTGTCTGACCGACGCACCGAGATGATCATTCGCGCCGACCGCACGATGGACGAACCCGGACTTGTTACTCTTGCGCCGGGCCAGTGGAGTAAGCGACCGGGGCAGTCCGCGCCGGAGAAGGGCCGTTTCAATGACTAGTGAGAATGCCGATTCGGTGCATGATGCTTCCGATCGCGACGAGGAGATCCGTCAGCTGCGCGCAACACTGCGCAAGATGAGCCACGAGATCGCCGAGTTGTCCCTGCGCAACGAGGAGCTTGAGAAGGAGCTGCGGCGAGCCAACCGCGTGGTGGCGGGTGCGTGGGAGCAGCTCGACGTGATGCGGCATTCCTCCTCTTGGCAGCTGACGGCTCCGGTGCGTGCGGTTAAGGCGCGGCTGCGGGGGGTACTGCGGTGATGCGCCCGCGGTTGCGGGGCCGCGGTCCGCTGGTATCGGAGGTATCGCGCGGCCGTGTTCATGTTGAACGCGGCCGGCCCAGCGTCGTCGTCGGCTCACAACGGGTGGCGCTGGTGGCCCAGTTCTCCGTCGGGCCGATCCAACCCCGGTCGCTTTCGGAGTACCTGCGCCGGCTGGACGCAGCCGGCTACGCCACCGTGGTCATCTCCACCTGCGAGTCCGCCGAACCGCTGGAGTTTCCCGCCGGAGTCCCGGAAGACACCCTGATCGTTCGGCGCCCGAACCTCGGATATGACTTCGGATCATGGGCGACGGCGCTGGGTTGCTTTCCCGAGCTGCGCCACGCCGAGACGGTGCTGCTCACCAATGACTCCCTGCTGGGGCCCTTTGCCCCCATCGACGAGCTGCTGGAGTGGGCCGCCGAGCCCGGTCCTGACATCCGCGGCCTGACCGCGTCCTACCAGTTCGCCTATCACATACAGAGCTACTTCTTGGCCTTCCGCGGAGGAATCTTGGCGGACCGGCCCTGGCGGGACTTCTTCAACGCCGTGCGGGTGGAACGGGGCAAGGATGAAGTGGTGCGCTCCTATGAGATCGGCGTGTCGCGAACCTCTTTCTCCGAGTGCTATTCGACGGAGGTGTGGGTCACCGGTCCGGAAGTGGGTGTGCCCTACGGGAACCCCACCGTCGACGGTTGGAAGAATCTCATCGAGTCGGGTCTTCCGTTCCTCAAGCGCACGATCATGACCCACCCGTCCACCCAGGCCGAGGCGGCCGAGGCGGCTCAGTACATCCGGCGGCGGTTCGGGGCCGACGTCGACGAGTGGTAAGGATATGCGATGACTAAAGTCACCAAGACCGGCGTTGTGCGTCGGGCGAGCTACTTCGCCGCCAGGGGGCGAAACGCCCTGGCGAATCTCGTCGCCTCCGGGAACATACACGGCTATCAGAGTCGGCACTGCGCTGACTTCAACGAGTATGTATCTCGCCTGGGCGGTCGGCAGAACTCCGGATTTCCCGACCACTGGCGAGTGGACGACTCGTTGGTCAACGACTCGCCGGCGCGGGTCGCGGTGGTCATCCACTGTTTCTATCCCGAACTGATGGATGAACTGTTCCAGGCGCTAGCAGCAGTTCCGGTCGACTTCGACGTCCTGATCACCAATGCCTCCGGTCAGGCCATCACCGTGCCGCGCAACAGGCTGCCCCGCCTGGGTCATGTGTCCATAGTCGAGGTAGATAACCACGGTCGGGACATCTTTCCCACCATTCAACTGGTCAACGCCGGTTTGCTGGACCCCTATGACATAGTGCTCAAGGTTCACACCAAGCGCAGTCCCTGGCGTGAGGACCATGCCGAACTCGCGGGTGACGGCGCCGGCTGGAGGAGACAGCTGCTGTCCGACCTTCTGGGAAGCGCCGAGCGTGTGGAGCAGATTCTCAACGCCTTCGCCTCGGACTCCTCACTTGGGTTGGTTACGGCGGAGGACTGCATAGTCGGTGCGGAGTTCTGGGGCGGTGATCGGTACATAGTCCAGCAACTGCTGCGCCGGCTGGAGATGTCGCTGGACGACCCCGATTCGCTGCGTTTCGCCTCCGGCTCCATGTATTGGATCCGCGGCTTCGTGTTGCAGGGTCTGCGCGCGCTCAACTTGCAGGCCGCGGACTTCGATGAGGAGAACGGGCAGGTGGACGCCACCACCGCGCACGCCGTCGAACGTCTGTTGGGAATCCTCACCCAGGAGGCGGGACTGCGAATGGCGGAGGTGAGTGAGCTCGACCGCGAAGGCGCCTACGAGACCGATGCATACAGGCGCTTCGAGCGTGGAGCGGTACGGCACGCGCGTGCGCAGGTGATCCCGTTCTACCTGCCGCAGTTCCATGACTCGCCGCAGAACAATCGCTGGTGGGGACAGGGCTTCACCGAGTGGTCCAACGTCACCGCGGCCATCCCCGGATACCGGGGACACTACCAGCCAAAACTTCCCACAGAGCTGGGCTTCTACGACCTGGCTGATGACGACGTCCGCCGTAAGCAGGCCGAGCTTGCGCGCGCGCACGGCGTCGCCGGCTTCATGTACTACTACTACTGGTTCTCCGGAGAGCGCTTGCTGCACGTGCCGATCGAGCGGCTGCACGCCAGCGACCTGGACCAGCCCTATTGCATCATGTGGGCCAATGAGAACTGGACGCGCCGCTGGGACGGACGGGCGGCCGATATTCTCGTGGGCCAGGACTACACCAAGGTGCCGGCGGAGACCTTCATCGACGATGTCATGGAGTTCCTCCTCGACCCCCGCTACATGCGTATAGCCGGCAAGGCCGTGCTGGCGGTGTACCGGCCTGCGCAGATGAGCAACTTCCCCGACGTGGTAAAGGTGTGGCGTGAGCGGGCGCGTGAGGCCGGGGTCGGTGAGCTGTACGTGCTTGCCGTTGCCGTTGCAGAGGAGTTCGACGGCATTCAGGCACTGGGGTCCGACACCGGCATTGACGGAACGCTCCAGTTCCCGCCGCATAATCTTCCCTGGGTGGCCGGCCCGGCGACTGAGGTCGGACTCGATTCACGCTGGCGCGGGAATTTCATGAGCTACCAGGAAACCGTGAAGGCCTCGTTGGCCATGTCCGGCAACCTTGCGGACAACGAGTACCCCGGGGCGATGGTCGCCTTTGATAACGCCGCGCGCCGCCAATGGACGGCGGACACATGGTACGGCTCGAACCCCTACACCTTCCGACGCTGGGTGGCGGGTCTGATCGACTCGGTAATGCCACGGGATCCGCAGCAGCGCGTGGTCTTCATCAACGCCTGGAACGAATGGGCGGAAAGCGCCGTACTGGAGCCGACTACACGTTTCGGGCGGACATTCCTGCTCGCGCTGCGCGACGCCGTCTGGAGCTGAGCAACGGGCCCTGGCAGAGGTCCTTCCGGTTGAAGATGCGGACTTGGCCGGGACGGGTTGCGGCGGCGGTGCGCATCTGGGTTCCGCCGCCGTGCGCTCATACCGATGCGCTGGCAGGCGCCCGATACACTCCCGCCCAATGCGCAGATACGCCGCTGAACCAGGTTGCTCAGCGCCGTCCGATCCCCGCGTAGGTGAAGCCTGCGGCCTTCCAAGCCTCACGCGGCAGGGAGTTGCGGCCGTCGATCACGTTGCGGCGGGACACCAGCTCGGCCGCTCTGGCGGGATCGAAAGTGGTGAACTGCTTCCACTCGGTGCCCAGCACCACCAGGTCCGCACCGGTTAGGGCCTCCTCGATGCTTTCCGTGATCTGGTACGGCAGGTCCGTGCGCGCCGCCAGAATCGGGCCCGCCGCCGGATCCATAACCACCACGGATGCCGAAAGCTCGGCGAACTCCGCGGCCAAGTCCAGGGAGGGGGAATTGCGCATGTCGTCGCTATCCGGCTTGAAGGCGGCCCCGAGCACCGCCACCCGCCTGCCGGCCAGGTCCTCCCCGAGCATGCGGCGAGCGGTATCCACCACCGAGTGGCGCACGGCGTCGTTGATCCTGTCCACCTCGGCGAGGAATCCGAGCGCCCGTCCGACCCCCAGTTCGTCGGCGCGGGCCTGGAAGGCGCGGATGTCCTTGGGCAGGCAACCGCCGCCGAAGCCGATACCGGCACGCAGAAAGCGCTTACCGATACGGTCGTCCAGGCCTATGGCGCCGGCCAGGGCAGTCACGTCGGCGCCGGCGGCGTCACAGATCTGCGCCATGGCATTTATGAAGGAGATCTTGGTGGCCAAGAAGGCGTTGGCGGAGATCTTCACCAGCTCCGCCGTCGCATAATCCATGACGAGTCGGGGCTTGTTCTTCTCGAGTATGGGGCGGTACACGTCATCCAGCACTGCCTGCGCGCTGACGGCCGCGTCTTCGTCAGCCGGCAGCCCGTAGACCATGCGGTCTGGATCGAGTGTGTCCTTGACCGCGAATCCCTCGCGCAGGAACTCCGGATTCCAGACCAGTGTCGCACCCGTGGGGGCGATCGACTCGGCCAGGCGCGCAGCGGTACCGACGGGTACGGTCGATTTGCCGGCGACGATCTCGGGACGATCGGCGCACTTGCCCAGGTGGGGGAGCATGGCCTCAACGGCCGCATCCACGTAGGTCAGGTCTGCGGCACCGGTGTCCAACTGCGGGGTGCCCACCCCGATGAAATGGACTTGTGCGCCGGCGATCGCCGCGTAATCGGTGGTGAAGGTCAGGCGACCGGCATCCACGTTACGCCGCAGAACCTCCTCGAACCCGGGCTCGAAGAAGGGGGCCATGCCCCGGGAGAGCAGCTCGACCTTGTGGGCGTCGACGTCCACACCGACGACCGTGTGGCCCAGTTCGGCCATTGAGGCGGCGTGAACCGCACCGAGGTACCCACAACCAATTACGGAAAGGCGCATGCTGGAAGGCTAGCGGACGCAGTAGGGTCTTAGCTGCGTGTCGGGTCCCAAAGGCAGGTTGGTTTCCGGATTCCTTGCCCACAGAGACGGAGCCCGGATCACGTTTGCGTGACTGAGGCCACGTGGTGACCCCGTTCCGATTACTGTGGCCCGGTGAATCGCACGACGCCCCGGGTCAAGGATCCTGACGACGGTATCGCAGACCGCTGTGCGGCAGGGCTCGCACTGCTGCACAGCTGGACGCCCGGTGGGATCCAAGGCTTGGTGGTTATGGGGTTTGTTCTGTGCGCCGCGGGGCGCGCACTGCTCATTCCGCTGTTCGGCAGCGCCGATGAGGCCAACCATCTCGACTACGCCTACCAGCTCTGGCACGGGCGTTGGCCCGACTTCTTCGAAGGTCCCGTCATCCCGGGAGCCGGGCCCAAGTCGCCGTTGTCCGTGCAGGCGGTTTCACAGCACCCCCCGCTGTTTTACCTGCTCATGGCCCCGTTGGCGGGGCCACTGACCGACACCGCAGGGGTGCTTACTGCCGGGATGGCCGGACGCGCTTTGAACGTCCTGCTGGGCGCGGCCGCGGTGGCCCTGGTCGGCTGCGCTGCCAGGTCGGCCTTTCCCGGCAATGCCCTGCTCGGCCCCGCTGCCACATTGATTGCCGCGCTGTGCTGCTCCATGCTGGGAGTTGCCGGGGCCGTCTACAACGACACCCTGGCGACGGCGCTGATGGCGGCGTGCATTGCTGTTGCCTGTAGGTTCATCCGGTCCGGTCCTTCATCGCGGCGATGGTTTCTGCTGACGGCCGCCTGCTGTGCGGCCCTGTTGACCAGACTGTCTTTGATGGTTGTTGTTGCCGTGTGCCTGACGGCGGTCGCGGCCGAGGGAATGGTCCGCGGCGCCAACAGGGACCGGTGGGGGAGGTGGACCGGGCTGGCCAAGGCCATTGCCATCGGCGTGTTGGTGCTGCTGTCCTGCGGGTGGTTCTACCTGCGCAATCTGCGTCTGACCGGGACTATCACCGGAGGCCATCCCGATTGGGCGGCGGAGCACCTCAATGCCGTGCGCGTCTCCATGGGGGAACTCGCCTCGCAGCCGGAAACCTGGCGGAGACTGCTGTCACTGTTCGTTCCGGTCCCCGCGCAGGGAGGGATCGGGCTGCTTGTGATCGGGGTGCCAGCGCTGGGCGGATTGTTAGCGGTGGCCGTGGCGGTTGTGCGCAGGCGTGCTACCTGGACGGATGCGGCCGTAACCGGCCTGCTAGCGGTTGAAGCCGCACTGATTCTGGTGATGCAGTTGAAGTACTCGGCCGGCGGAGGCGGCCTGCATCCGCGCTACCTGTTGCCCGCACTAGTCGCCCTAGCGGTGCTCATGGGTACCGGTCTGACCCGGCCGCGTCCACTTGCCGGGATACTAACCGGAGCCTGGTTCGTGGCGTGGGCGGCGTTGTTCGTACCCTGGTGGTGGCAGCAGGGCCAACAGGCCACGAACGCCGGTGGGGGATTCATCACCTGGCCGATGGCGGCCTCAACGCTTCTCGGTGCGGCACTGGCCATATGGGTAGGCGCCGTCATAGGCATCGGTGTGCTGGGGATGAGGCGGCCGGCGCTAGGTGATTGACTGCACGGGCGATCCCCATGGTGTCTAGGTCCGGGTCTGAAGCGTGTGTCGGTTCAGGCCGCCCACGTGCCCGCCCGCCCGCAATCGTTCACAGCTCGATGGTGGGCACGTAGGCTTCCAGACGCTCCATGGAGTTGCCCGGGGTGAAGCCGGTCGCCTCGATCTTGGTCAGGTCCAGGGCGCTGCGAAGCGGGCGGGGGGCGATGCCCTCCTGCCCCGCATAGTACTCGGCGGTGGTCACCGGCGTGACCTCCTCCGCGCTGTGGCCCACCAGCTCGAAAACCCGCTTGGCAACGTCGCACCAGGACACCACGGGGCCCTCACCGGACAGGTTGTAGGTGCCGAATTCGGCGCCGGTGCGCAGCAGGTGGATGATGCCGGCGGCCAGGTCCGTGGTGAAGGTGAGGCGGCCGGTCTGGTCGTCCACCACCTTCGGGGCGATGCCGCGGGCCGCCAGCGAGGCCATGGTCTTGGCGAAGTTCTTGCCGTCGCCCACCACCCAGGAGGTGCGCACCAGGTAGTGCCTGGGGGCGGCCTCGACGGCGGCGTCACCGCCCGCCTTCGACTGACCGTACACGCCCAGCGGGCTGGGGGCCTCGGCCTCGGTGTGGGGCTCTGATTCGCCGTCGAAGGTGTACTCGCTGGAGATGTGTACCAGGGTCAGATCGTGGCGGGCCGCCTCACGGGCCAAATTGGCCGGGCCGGTGGCATTGGCCCGCCAGGACTGGCGCCGCCCCTCACTGGACTCGGCTCCGTCCACGTCCGTCCAGGCAGCCGCGTTGATTATGACGTCGTATGCGGACCAGTCCCAGGCAGCCATGGCTTCGGCGTCGGAAATGTCCACTTCCGGCAGATCCACACCGGTGGGACAGTAGCCGGCTTCGGGCAGCTGCTTCATCAGTTCACGGCCTAGCTGGCCCTTGCAGCCGGTGACCAGTACGCGCCCGGCGTGCACCGGCGCTGAGGCTGCGGCGTCATCGGCAGGGAAGGGGACGACGTCGGCCAGGCGCGGATGGGCGCGGTCCTTATCCGATTGGATCGCGCGCTCCAGCGGGATCGGCCAGGGCACGGAGACGGTCTCGTCAGCCAGGTTCAGGAACGTGTACTGAGCGTCGGGCGACCAGTGATCGTTGACCAGGTAGGTGTAGGCGGTATTGGGCTCCAGCGTCTGGTAGGCGTTACCCACGCCCCTCGGTACGAACACGGCCACCGACGGATCGATCTCGGCGGTATACACGGTTCCGAAGGTGGGACCCTCGCGCAGATCCACCCAGGCGCCGAAGACCCGACCGGTGGCCACCGACACGTACTTGTCCCATGGCTCGGCGTGGATGCCGCGGGTGACTCCGACTTCGTCGTTGAAGGAGATGTTGTTCTGCACCGGCCCGAAGTCCGGCAGCCCCAGGGCGGTCATCTTCTCCCGCTGCCAGTTCTCCTTGAACCAGCCGCGGTTGTCTCCATGCACGGTCAGGTCGATGCGCAGGAAGCCGGGGATCGGGGTGGTCTGCACGCCGAGCGGCTTGAGCAGCTCCAAGTCGGCGGCGGAAATCGGAGCTGGGGAGGCGGCGGCGTCGGTCACGGGACTCCTTAAGATCGGTGTGGTCGGGCGGTAGCGCGACACGGTGGTCCGCCCGGTGTGTCGCCCGAATCCTATCGGGCTGGGTGGGTGTGGATCGGAGCAGTCCAAGCGGTTCCCGCCCACACCGGCTTATCCGGCTCTTCGGGTTTTAGGGTGTGGTCCCAGTCGGCTGCCGGCCCCGTACTTGGACCGCGTTCCTGCGGTTGGACCGTCTGAAAGTGCGTTTCAGGCAGTCCAACGGCAGCCAGGCGGTCCATCGGCAGCCAGGCGGTCCAGTTATTGGTGCTCCACCTGCGCTACACCGGTCGGGCCCGAGACCACGGTGTGGGGCCCGACCGGGCGTGAAATACATCGTGCACGATTAGCGGGCGAACAGTGAGCCCGGTGCGCGGCGGTGCGGATCGGCATTAGTGCCGGACACGCTCGAGCAGTCCGAGAAGATACTGGCCGTAGCCCGACTTGACCAGCGGTTCGGCGCGCTCGCGCAGGCCGTCGTCGTCGATGAAGCCCATGCGCCAGGCGACCTCTTCCGGGCAGCCGATCTTCATTCCCTGCCGGTGCTGGACTGTGCGCACGAAACTGGTGGCGTCGGCCAAGGAGTCGAAGGTGCCGGTGTCCAGCCAGGCGGTACCGCGAGGAAGTACCTCCACGCTGAGTCGGCCGGCCTCCAGATAGGCGCGGTTGACATCGGTGATCTCATACTCGCCGCGTGCCGAGGGCTCAAGGCTCTTGGCGACCTCCACCACGTCATTGTCGTAGAAGTACAGGCCGGGCACGGCGTAGTCGGACTTGGGATGGTCGGGCTTCTCCTCAATGGAGATGGCCTTGAAATCGGCGTCGAACTCAACCACGCCGTAGGCGGTAGGGTCTGCGACCTGGTAGGCGTATACGACTCCACCCTCGGGACTGGTGTTTCGACGCAGGCGCGTGCCCAGGCCGGTGCCGTAGAAGATGTTGTCTCCCAGCACCAGAGCGGCCGGCTGGTTGCCGATGAACTCCTCTCCCAGCACGAAGGCCTGCGCCAGTCCGTTGGGGACCTGCTGCACCTTGTAGTCCAGGTTCACGCCGAACTGGGAGCCGTCGCCGAGGAGCCGTTTGAAGGTGGCCTCGTCGCCGGGAGTGGTGATGACCAGGATGTCCTCGATCTGCGCGAGCATGAGGGTGCACAGGGGGTAATAGATCATCGGCTTGTCATACACCGGCAGCAGCTGCTTGCAGGTTGCCAGAGTGATCGGGTGCAGTCGTGTGCCGGAGCCGCCGGCCAGAATGATTCCTCGCATGGGCACAGTGTGGCTCATTCGAGGCCAATCCCGCCGCAAAAGCGCCGGATGCGTTATGTGAACCCCGCCGGCGTGGCCGGGCGGGCTCGTCGCGGCCGCCCGCGCGTCGGCTACCGTTGGCGCTCATGGAACGACTTGAGGGCGCGCGGCAGCGCTACGACTGGGGATCGCCCGAGGCCATCCCGGAGTTCCTCGGGGTCGCTACGGACGGCGAGCCGTGGGCCGAACAGTGGTTCGGCGCCCACCCCGCCGGGCGTACTCGCGCCGGGACGGGCACGCTCGCGGCACTGATCGACTCCGATCCGCAGCGCCTACTCGGCGAGGACGTGGTGCGCCGCTTCGGCCCCAAGCTGCCCTTCCTGCTCAAGCTGATCGCCCCCGCCCGGGTACTCTCCCTTCAGGTGCACCCCTCACTGGAGCAGGCCGTGGAGGGGTACGGGCTGGAGGATGCGGCCGGCGTCCCCCTGGACAGTCCGGTCCGCAACTACAAGGACACCAACCACAAGCCGGAGATGGTGCTGGCGCTTACTCACTTCGAGGCAGTCGCTGGTTTCCGGGCGCCGCGGCGTGCGGCCGAGGTGCTGGCGGAACTGCGCTCCCCGCTGGCCAGACGCATGCGCCGCACCCTGCGGCTGAACCCGACGCGCTTCGGGATCCGGCAGGTGTTCACCGATCTGGTCTCTGCTGCCACCCGACCGGATGCGGAGGACACTGCCGCGCTGGTGGCCGAGATCGACGCCCGCCTTACCGCCGGCGCCTCGCCGTCGCGGCGGGTGGACTCCAACGTGATCAGCATGTGGAGGTCATTCCCCGGAGATCCGGGGGTGGCCGCGGCACTGCTGCTCAATCCCGTCACGCTGCGCCCGGGGGAGGCGCTGTTCGTGCCTGCGGGCAGTGTGCACGCCTACGTAACCGGCATGGGCATCGAAGTGATGGCCTCCTCCGACAACGTGCTGCGGGCCGGGTTGACCACCAAGCACGCGGACGTGCCGGAGATGCTGGCCTGCGTGGATTACGTGGCGGCGCCACCGGTGCGTCCGGCCCCCGAGTATCTGTCCCGTGCCACCCGCGCCTATTACGCGCCCGTGGACGACTTCGAACTGTTGATGACCACCGTAGTCCCCTCCGATGGGCGGGTGCAGGTGCCTGGCCGGGGACCGCGGATCGTGGTGGCGACCGAGGGAGACACCACAATTACCACGCCGGCAGGGCAGGCACGACTGGTCCGCGGACAGGCACTATTCGTCGGTGCCGACGAACGCACCCTGGCCGTGCAGGGGGAGGGCACGGTGGTCCAGGCCGACGTGCCGTAGGGTTCGTGGCGGCGTTCTCAACAATCCGCTTCGGTGCCCTCCTGGCGGGCGGCCGACCGGACCAGATCGGGGTCGGCCTCGGGGGAGAGGAGGACCGCTGCCCGTTCGGCTCGCCACGCGGCGAGCACACCGCGTACCGCCTCCAGGGGCGTAACGGCCCTAACCAGCACGGCACCTCCCGCATGGCGGAGGTCCCCACCTGCTGTCCGCGGGACGGCAAGATCGGTGCCGTCCGCCGCGGGAGTGGAACTATTCGGGCCGGTGGCCAGCGCCTTGCGCGACAGCTCCGCGCCCGCCTGGACGTTAACGGGCGCCGCAGGGTCTGACACGATCGCCACCCTATGCCCGTCGAACGGTCGGGCGGGGAACCAGTCCGCGCGGGAGGCGACGTCGGCGGCACCATCGAGCGTCAGCGGCGGCGCAGGGCCGGGCCGGCGCAGCGCCAGAGACTCACGTGGAACCAATACCTGCACCTCGGCATCGGCATCCAGTCCCGATGGGGTGAACGCCACCGAGACATCCACATGGCGGGCCCGCCCTTGCGCGGGCAGGATCCGGGCCTTGGCATCGGTGTAAGAGGTGAAGGTCACCGCTGCTCCGGTCAACCAGGCTCCGCAGCTCCAAGTGATCGTGCGCCAGTGCACGCCCGTGTCCAGGTGCACGAGTAGACCCGCCTGGAGATCGGCGCCCAGCGCCTCCTCAACAAGCAGATTCGCGATTTTGCACTGCCACATGTGCAGCACACGCCCCGTCAATTCCATGCGCTCACCCGGTGCGTACCACACCAGCCAGGGGCGGTCGGAGTCCGTGGCGGTGGGCAGCAGTGAGGTCAGCGCGTCGGTTGGGTCTTGGTTCACACCCGGATCCTGACAGAGCCGCCGAGCCGGCGGAAGTGATACGCCCCAACCCTGACACTCAGAATTTCCTCAGCAAATTGTCATGAAGAAGGTTGACACTGCTGTGGTGTCCTTCCGGCGTGGCCGGGCGGGCCGCGTCACGCCGCGTGAAAACCGCTGTGGGGACCCGTGTGTGCGTGACGGTGTGAGGGCCGTCGCGATTGAGTGAATTTCTCAGCCCCGGCTTGACTCACAGCGGCTCACAGCCGTGTAATTCTACATAGACATCGTCCGTATCTTGAAGGGAAGCCATCGTGTGGAACATCCTCGGCGACGGGCCGCTCGAGCGGTCCGATGACGCCGACGACGAGGCGCTCCTCCTTCTGCTCGGCGACGACGATCCTGATGAGGGCCCGCTGGCCTGGCAGGAGCGCGCGTTGTGCGCTCAGACCGACCCGGAGGCCTTCTTCCCTGAGAAGGGAGGCTCCACCCGCGAAGCCAAGCGCGTGTGTGCCTCCTGTGAAGTCCGCGAGGAGTGCCTGGAGTACGCTCTGGCCAACGACGAGCGCTTCGGGATCTGGGGAGGACTGTCAGAGCGCGAGCGGCGCAAGCTCAAACGGCGCGCTGTATGAGTCGGGCGGGAAGCGCCACACAGCAGCCTGCCCCCGGCGGAACCCTCGCGGTCCTTGTTTCAGCCGGGGTCACCCCTTATCTGCCTAGAACCCTGCGGGCCCTGGCTGATCAGGTCGTGGCCCCGGATGTGCTATTGATCGTGGACGTCGCTTCGCGCGCCAACGGGCTCGGCGACGGCACTCCCATAGAGGAGGCGGTGCTGGACTCCGGTGTCGACGCCGTTGCCGCCGTGCGCGTGGTGCACGCCCCCGAGGCAACGGGCTTCGGCGACGCCGTTAAACGCGGACTGAACAAATATGCCGACCTGATCGCCAAGGGCAACCGCAAGCGGCGTCGTACAGATGCCGAACACCGTTCCGGTTCCGGCAGTGCGGGCTCGGCGGACGGCTCCATGACATCATCCGGACAGCTCACCGGTCCAACCGGTGCCATGTCACCGATCTCTGACACCGAGGTCCGCCGCGTCGCCAGCACCGACGTGCCCCCGGCCGACAACTCCGACGGCGCCTGGCTGTGGCTGCTGCACGACGACTCCGCTCCCGAGCCGGACTGCCTGGGGCGCCTGCTCGCAGCCGTCCACACCGCCCGCTCCGTCGCCCTGGCCGGTCCCAAACAGGTTGACTGGGACCGACCACACGAGCTGTTGGAGGTGGGCCTGCGCACAACCGCTTCCGCCCGTCGCGCCAACGACGTCGTTGAGGGGGAGGTCGACCAGGGCCAGCACGACGACCGCTCCGATATGCTCGCCGTCGGCACTGCCGGGGCGTTGATCAACCGCGTGATCTGGGACCAGCTTGATGGAACCTCCCCCGCCTTCCCGGTCTTCGATGACGGCCTGGAACTGTCCAGGGCCGTGCGCCTCGCCGGGCACCGCGTGGTGGTGGTGCCCAATGCGGTCATCCGGCACCGGCGCGCTGGCTACCTGGGCCTGCGTCCGGCGCAGCAGGCCCGTGACTCGCACCGGCTCGGCCGCGGACACCGCTCGGGAAGCTCCTTAGATCCGGCGCCAGCCAGCGCCATTGCCCAACCCGATCCGGATCGGTCCTTCTGTGCCCGGCGCATCGCCCAGCTCACCGCATGGGCGACTTTCTCCGCCCGGCCGGTGTGGGTCCTGCTGGCCTGGTTTGTGTTGCTCGGGCTGGCGCGCGCCTCCTGGCGACTGTTGACTAAGACGCCTGCCTTGGCCCGCGATGAGATGGCCGCTGCGCTTGCGGTGGCCCGCGCAGGTGCCACTATTCGCCGCGGACGCAAACGTCTGGCGGAACACCAGACCGTGCGCCGCTCCGTGCTAGCCGAGCTTTATATCAGCGCCGCCGACATCCGCGCCGCGCGCCGTGATCGGCGTCGCCAGGAGCGTGAGCGTGCCGCCCGCGAGGCCGCTCGCAGTGAACTGGAACTGCGCGAATTGGCCGTCTTGACCAGGCGTCGGCGTGTCACCCTAGCAGGCATCCTGTTGGTGGTGGGAGCCCTCGGCGCAGTGGGACTCTCGCAGGTCCTGGTCGCCCGCGCGGTGACCGGTGGCGCCCTGCCCGGCCTGGGGGCCGATTGGCGCGAGCTGTGGGACGCCGCCTGGTCCACCTGGGCCGCTTCCGGCGATGGCTACCCCGCGGCGCTGAATCCCTTGCTGGCCGCACTCGTCCCGCCCCTGGTGGTCGGATCATGGCTTGGGATCGACGGCGACGCCTTGGTGCACATTATGCTGGTTCTGGCGTTGCCATTGGCAGCCCTGGGAGCCTGGTACGCCGCTGGCACCGTGACCCGCAACAACTTGCTGCGCGCCTGGGCTGCCGGCGTGTGGGCGCTGGCGCCGGCGCTGCTGCTGGGAGTCGGGCAGGGGCGGCTAACCGCCGTAATCGTGCACCTGACATTGCCGTGGGCGTTGACTGCGCTTGCTCGGGCCGTGGGGGCGGACCGCCGCGACGTGGTCGTATCTGGAATGGTTGGCGCCCGTCATGCCAGCCAGCAGGAGAAGGACGAACTCGACCAGTTCGCCTCCGCCCGTATTGAGGATCTGGCCGAACTGGCCGACCAGGCCGAAGCCGCGAACCCCGCCGATGATGCGGAGGTCACCGCGACCGGAGTCTCCGAGGAGGCCGTGATCGCCGTGTACTCCGACGCCGTCGCGGACGCGGCCATGCTCGATCCAGATGCCCCCGTTCTGAAACCTGCCACGGAGCCCGAAGCCGCCGATCCGGAGCACACCGGAGCATCCCGGGGCCCCGGAACCCCGGAGCAGGATCCCCAGGACTCCACCGCTGCGCAGGGTGTTGAGGCCGCCGCGGCTGCATCCGACTCCGAGGCCAACGATTCGGAGACGACTGATCCCGACGACGCCGAGTCCCATGGCTCTGCAATTCCCGCCGCTGCGGCGCCCCCGCCCACCCCGGAGAGCTACGGACCCGGTTCACCCACCGCCGCCGCCGTGGCCGGGCTTCTTCTCAGTGTCATAGTCGCCGCCGCCCCTGTCACCGCCGCACCGATCGTGATCGGCCTGATCCTGTTGGCGGTGTGTGAGCGCCGCAGCGCCCTGCGGCTGCTGTTCACGCTCGTGCCGGTGGTCGCCACCGCCATCCCCGCCTGGTGGCGCGCCCTCCGGCTAGCCCAGGCCGCGGAGGCAAGCGAGGCCCTGCGCTACCTGTTCACCGACGCCGGCCTGCCCATCACCGCCGCCCCGCCCAGCACCATAGAGACCCTGCTGGGCATGCCCGTAGACGTCGAGTCCCTGGTCGCCGACCCGGCCATTGCACTGACCGCCAAGATGCTGCTCGCAGTCCTACCCGCCGCCGCCCTCTGCGGCCTACTGACCGCGGGTCACCGCGGCAACCGGGCCCGGGCTGGATTCCTGATAGCCCTGGGCGGGCTGGGCCTGGCCGCCGCCGCCACACGCGTCATCACCGCAGTCGGCACTCTGAGTGACGGCACCGGCTCCGTGACCGTCACCGGCTGGGCCGGCATCGGCGTCTCCTTCGCTCAGGCCGGTCTGCTCGCCGCGGCCCTAGCCGCCGGGGATGCCGCCTATGCGGCTGTGCCAGCCGGCGCCCACGGTTGGCGGCGCCGGGCGCACCTGGGCCTGATCGGCGTATGCGTCCTGGCGGTTGCTGCCCCACTGACCGTGGGCGGGGCCTGGGCCCTTACTGCACGCACCTCCACCGCCGCCGGCGCCGACGCCGACGTGATGGCGCTGCGACCGGCCGGCAGTCAGATACCAGTGATCGCAGCGGAGATGCAGTCCTCCTCCGCTGCCGGAAGAGTCCTGGTGCTGACCGCGACCGAATCCGGATTGCGTGTGCGCATCTGGCGCGGTGACGGCGCCCAGCTGGCCGATACGACGCCCGACGTGCTGACTGCCCAGTTCACTGCACGCGTGAGCGCGGAAACCCTCGCGCCGGCGGCCACCTCAACCGAAGCGACGCAGGCCGCTGACGCGCTGACCACGGTCCTGACCGATCCGGCGGATGCCGAGCTGGCCGACCTCGTGGTGCGTGCCGTCGCCGGCCAGGATGAAGCCCTTGCCGATGCCCTGGCCGCCCACGGGGTCGCCGTCGTCTTGTTGAACGAGGCCGCCGGTGACGACCTGACCGCGTCCACGCGCGCCGGCCTGGAAGCCACCCCCGGCCTGGAGCAGCTGGCCCGCACCGACTCCGGCACCTCCTGGCGCGTAGCCCCCGCCAGTGCCCCCGAATCCGCCCGGGTAGTGCTTATCGATGCCGACGTCACCACCACCGTTCCTGCCGCCGCCACCGGCCGCACCGTAGTTCGTACCACCATTAACGCGGGCTCCGGGCGACGTCTCCTCCTACTGGCCGAGCGCGACGACGGCGCCTGGCGGGCCACCCTGAACGGCCGGACCCTGCAGACCACCACCGCCACCGATGCGGCCGGATCTTGGCGCGCGGCCTTCATCGTCCCTGCTGACGGTGGCGAACTAGTCGTCACCCACGGCACCGTCCTCGGCGCCATCGCCGCCCGCGGCATCCAGGTCGTCTGGTTCATCACCATCCTTTTCGCCCTGCCCCTGCGCCGCAGGAGGAGCATCGTATGAGCGTCTCCCGCCGTAAACTGTTCGCCGTAGTCGGTCGTGTCGCCTCGGCGCTCCTGGTCCTGGCCGCCGTCGTGGCTCTGACCTGGTGGGGGACCGGCACCCCCCGGGCCTCCAGCCGGGATGTGACTGCCACGGCGGTGTCTGCGCCCTCGGGCGACTCCATCTACGCCTGCCCAGCCGGGCCGGGCAACACCATCGGTGGCGTAGACCTCGCTGAAACGAACGCATCCACCACCATCACCGCCCTCGAACCGGACTCTACCCTCAGCTACGGCGGCACCGAGCTTGAGCAGGTCACCACCACGCTGGAGGATGCCGAAGGCGGCGTGCTTTCCGTTGAGGCGCCCGCCGGTACATCCTCCGGTGCTATCGGCCAGGTCACCACCGTGACCGCCGGCGGCGACCTGCGCGGACTTACCGCCACCCCCTGCACCCCGCCCGCCTCCGTGGCTTGGATCGTCGGCGGGTCGGCCGCCCTCGGATCGTCGTCCGAGCTGCGGCTGACCAACCCCGGCGTGACCACCGTCACCGCCACTATCCACCTGTATGGCTCCACCGGCGAACTCACGCTTCCGTCCTCCGGGCAGGTCTCCGTCGCCGCTGGCAAAACCGCCTCGGTGCTGCTAGAGGCCGCCGGAGCGCTGGACGATCGTCTGGCCCTGAGCGTGGAGGCGGATGGCGGCCAGTTGATCGCGGCACTGGTAACCGAGTCACTCGACGGGGAAACGCCCGCAGGAGTGGACGTGCTCACCGCCGGTGCCGCGCCCGCCAGGGATATGACCATCCCCGGTGTGGTGCTCGTCGAGGCCGCCGATCAGGGCCAGACGGAGGTCGCCGGCGCCACATCCTCCGATACACCGGCCGTGCGCGTGGTCAATCCTGCGGGTGCCCCCGCAACCGTCTCGATCTCCCTGATCGGTGCGGACGGTGAGCAGGAGCTGCCCGGCGCCACCGCCGTGACTGTGGATCCCGGCGCCGTGTTCGACATCTCCTTGGCGGGCGTCGATCCTGGTGCCTACGCAGTGCACGTGACCTCCGACGTCGCCGTCGCAGCCGCCGCCCGGCTTGTGCGCAGTGCGGGGGAGTATCCCGAACGCTCCGGTGCCCTCGCCCACGATACCGCCTGGGTGCAGGCCTCCGCCGCCGACGCCGCGGAGGGGTCGATGCTGGCCCTGCCCCGTAACGAGGGTCTGAGCGCGACCCTGTTACTGACCAACTCCGGTCAGGCCGCCACCGCCATCACTCTGACATCAGTCGACGGGCAATGGACCAAGGAGATCGAGGTCCCGGCCGCCACCACACTGACCCCCGAGGTTCCCGAAGAAGTCTCGGCGCTGGTGATCGCCGGCACGAGTGGAAGTCGTTTCTGCGCGGCCGCCGTGATCACCGCCGAGGCCTCCGGCCAGGTGCCCGGCACGCTCATATCCGTGGTGCCCACGGTTCCGGATGCACTTACCCAGGCAACCCGCAGCCTTCTGCTGCACTGACGCTCCACACAGGACGAGCACGGGCCAACGCGGTCAAGACGTCAAGCGCCGAGGATCATCTAGTGTGGGAGATGTGCATCGGCCGCCCAATCCGCATCCTGCGCGCATCCCCGCCTCGCCCCGTCGACGTGACCGGCACGGCAGGGGGCTGCGGGGTCCCCTGCTGCCGCCCAATCTGCCGGCCTGGCACACTCGTGCCGAACGCTTCGACGCCATGATCATCGATGCTGCCGATGACCTGGCCCGCCGCCATCCGGAGATCGCTCAGATGCAGTTCGCGGTGGAGGAGGTGCCGCCTTCGGATCCTGCGCCTTGGGAGGCCGGCGTGGTTCTCGGACGGGGATTCGCCGCCGAGCCTCGCGCCGGGCTGGCCACGCGCATAGTCCTGTATCGGCGGCCCATCGCCTCCCGGGCCCGTGGCAATGCCGAGCTGGCCGAACTCGTTCGACGCGTGATGGTGGAGCAGGTGGCGCTCATGCTCGGGCGCCGCCCGGAGGAGATCGACCCCGATCTGTGATCTGCGGTCCCGGCCGCGTGCTTGGAAGCACCCCGGCACATGGCCGCGGCTCCCACCGGTCCGGCTCGCCGCGCGGTAGCCTGCGGGCGTGAGAAGAGTCCGACACTGCCGCCGGCCCGGGTGCGAGAATCCGGCGGTTGCCACCTTGACGAGCGTGTACGCCGACTCCACGATCGTGCTGGGACCGCTGGCAACTCAGGCGCAGCCCGAGGCCTACGACCTGTGCGAGAAACATGTAGAGTCCTTCACGGCTCCGCGCGGCTGGCAAGTGATCAGACTCGCCACCGACTTCCAGCCGGCCCCGCCGTCGGAGGACGACCTGACCGCCCTGGCCGACGCCGTCCGCGAGGCCTCGCGGACGCCCCGCCCCAGGCCGCAGCCCGCCGAGCATGCGGGTCGTCCCGCCGGGCTGCTGCCGACCTCATTGACCGAGCCCCTGCCCGATCATCTGACCGGTCTGGGGGACGGTGAGATCACCCGTCGCGGACACCTGCGTGTACTGCGGGGAGACAAGGACGAGGACTAGGCGGGCGGATGCACCTGATGCGGCTGCGACCCCAGGGCGTCCCTGGCCCGGTCCTCCAGCCGGCGGTCCCGCAGCTCCAGCATGAACTCGCGATCCCGCCGCGCCGCCAGAATCGCCGCGAGGAAACGCTCCGGGTGCGTGTGCGGGGGCGGTGGCGGAGCCACATAGGGTTCGGCCTGCGCTGCTAACTGCATGGCCAAACGGACCCGCGCCTGCGGCTGCATCGTTGAGGCGCGCTGCAAGAAGGTGCGGGCGACCAGAGCCAGATGCCCCGGCAGGGCACGCAGGTCGGCAGCGGCCGCCCAACCGGCCAGCTCGGGCGGCATGAGAATCGGTGGTGCGTCGGAAGCGCCGTTGCGGTCGCGTACGGCATAGGTGCCGGCGAGCAGGTCACCCAGGCGCTTGCCGCGGCGGGTGACTACACAGGCAGCCATGGCCGGTGTGCCCGCGAGCAGCCAGATCTCAACGACTCCCACCAACGCCCGCACCAGGCTGTGGCGCAAACGCACCGCACCGCCGTCGTCGCGCACAATGCGCGAACCAGTCACCATTCGCCCGGCTGAACGCCCCCGGGTGAGCACCTCTACGGCCAGAGGCGCCCCCACAACCCACCCCAGGAACACCAGCGACACCAGTGCCAGCACCAGGGCCTCGGAGGGGTCGGGGAAGATGCTTTCGCCGATCGTGAAGCCGGTGATTATCGTAGCGACCAGTCCCGCGCTGTATAGGGCGTAGTCGATGAACCCCGCCAGGATCCGGGAGCCGGGGGAGGCTGGCAGCACCTCCAATGCCACCGCCTCCCCGGTAACCATCAGATCCGGCGTCATCATTCGCTCGGATGAGGCGGCATCCCCGTTGGTCATGACAGACTCCCCTCGTGGACATTGATGCCTATGTAGCCGCGCACCGTGATCAGTGGGACCGCCTGGGACAGCTCACGGCCCGACGTCGCCTTACCGGCGCCGAGGCGGATGAACTGGTGACCCTTTACCGGGCCGCGGCAGGCCACTTCTCGCGCATTCGCACCGGTGCGCCCGATCCGGTTCTGTTGGCACAGCTGTCTACCCGCATCGCCTCCGCTCGCGGCCGCATCACCGGCGCGCGCGAGGCACGCGCAAGCGATGTACGTCGTTTCTGGCTCCAGTCCGTTCCTGCGGCACTGTATCGGCTGCGCTGGTGGACGCTGGCGGTGACAGTTGTGGAGATAGCCATCGCGCTGATCGTGGGCGTGTGGATTTTGCGTTCTCCGGAAGCGATGAGCGCTCTGGGCACCCAGAGCCAACTCGACACCTACGCGGAGGAGTCCTTCGAGGCCTACTACTCCCAGTACTCGGCGCGTGACTTCGCCGGCTTCGTATGGACAAATAATGCGCGCCTGGCCGCGGTGTGCGTGGCCGGCGGCATCACCGGGGTCCTTCCCGCCTACCTGTTGTACGTCAACGCCGCGAATCTTGGGCGGGCGGGCGCCATCATGGCCGATCACGACCTGCTTGGGCAGTTCTTCGCCCTGATCACCCCGCATGGGCTGTTGGAGCTGACCTGCGTATTCGTGGCCGGTGCCGCCGGACTGAAGCTGTTCTGGACGATCCTCGTGCCGGGTCCCAGATCGCGGGGCGTGGCTCTGGCAGCCGAGGGACGCTCCCTGATCACCGTCGCGGTCGGTTTGACGGCGGCACTGGCGGTCTGCGGGTTCATCGAGGCCTTCGTCACCCCGTCCGCGCTGCCCTGGCCGCTCAAAGCACTGATCGGACTGCTGGCCCTGGCGGTGTTCTGGGCTTACACGCTGCTGCCCGGCCGCCGTGCCGTCCTGGCCGGACACACCGGCGATCTGGACACCGAAGATGCCGGCGCCATCCAGGAGGAGGTCGGCTGAACCGCTTGGTTGGCTCCCCATCATTAGAGCCTCCCTGCGGCCTTGAGAGCCAGGTAGGTGTCCGCGAGCGCGGGGGGCAGTGCACCCGGCCCGGCCTCCACCACCTCCACCCCGGCGCGGCGCAGACGCGTGCGCACCGCGTCGAGCTCCACCAGGTCTCGTTCGGCTGCGGCCGCCGTGTAGACCGATTCGGCGTCGTCGCGCCGCGAACGCAGGCGCTCCAGACCGGGATCGGTGGCCGATGCCACCACCACCGTGTGCTTGCGCGCCATGGTCGCCAACGCCCGCAGCATGGCCGTATTCGTCCCCGACCCGTCCAGGCCGGTGAGCACAACCACGAAGGCATGCTGTGACAAGGAGGCCTCCACGGTTGCCGCCACCAGCGTCCAGTCGGTCTCCACCAGCGCCGGCTGCAGCGGGGCGAAGGCATCCGCCAGGGCGCCCAGCAGGGCGGGCCCGGAAACGCCTCGCACCTGCGCCCGGGTCTCCACATCCAGGGCAACGGCGTCAACCCGGTCGCCGGCACGTGAGGCTAGCGCCGCCATCAGCAGCGTCGCCTCGATCTGGGCGTCCAGGCGCGGGGCGTCGTCGAGTCGGGCCGCCGCCATCCGTCCGGTGTCAACCAGGATCAGCACGCGTCGGTCCCGTTCCGGCCGCCAGGTGCGCACCACCACATCACCACGCCGGGCCGTGGAACGCCAGTCGATGGAGCGCACGTCATCACCGACTACGTATTCGCGCAGGGAATCGAACTCGGTTCCGGCGCCCCTGACCATGACGGCACTGCGACCGTCCATCTCCCGGAGCCGAGCCAATCGGCTGGGAAGGTGACGGCGGGAGGAGAATCGGGGCAGCACCCGCAGGCGAGCTGGCACCGTCAACGAGGCCTGCCGCCCGGCCAGGCCCAACGGGCCGCGTACCCGCACCGTGACCAGGTCGGCTGTGCGATCCCCACGGCGGGTGGGCGTCAGGGACGTACGCATCCGACTGCGCCTGCCGGCGGGAATGTTCAGTTCTCGCCGCTCTCCCGAGGCTCCGGCCGATGGCGGCCAGGCATCGCGGACCCGTAGGGACATCGCGCGGCCGGTGGTGTTGGTCAGGGTCACGGTGTCGGTGGTCGTCTCGCCCAGGCGCACGGATCGGGCCACTGCCCGGGTGGCGCGCAGGCCTCGCGGCGAGGGTGCCGCGACCACGTCGACGGTCACCAGCAGCGCCACCAGAGCCGTCCATGCCAGTGCCGTGGCCGGTCTGGGTTGAAGCAGTACGAACACGGCGCCGGCGGCGAGCAGCCAGACGGTGCGCATCGTCAGGTACACGGGTGCCTCCTCTCAGCAGCGGTTGGATGATCGGGTGTCGAGGGCAGGGTCAGGCTGGGCCCGCGGGCACGGCGACTCATCCCGGTCAGCGGGGCACCGGCACCTGACGCAGGGCGCCGTTGATAACGGATTCGGTGGACACTCCCTCAAGCTCAGCCTCGGCCCGCAGCTGGATACGGTGACGCAAGGTAGGTAGGGCCAGCGCCTTGACGTCGTCGGGAGTCACGAAGCCGCGGCCCGACAGCCACGCCCAAGCCTTGGCGGTCGCCAGCAGTGCCGTCGCCCCGCGGGGAGACACGCCCAACGACACCGAGGGTGAGGTACGGGTGGCCCGTACCAGGTCGATTATGTAGGCGAGCACCTCCGGCGAGGCGTCGACGGTCCGAACCTGCTCGCGAGCGGTGGCCAGATCGGCCGGGGAGGCGACGGCGTGTAGGCCTGCCTCCGGCAGATCCCGGGGGTTGAAACCGGTGGAGTGGCGGGACAGAACCTCGATCTCCTCACCGCGTTCGGGCAGGGGAAGGATGAGCTTGAGCAGGAAGCGGTCCAGTTGTGCTTCCGGCAGAGGATAGGTGCCCTCGTATTCGACCGGGTTCTGGGTGGCAACCACCATGAACGGGTCTGGCAGGGCGCGCGGGGTGCCGTCCACCGACACCTGGTGCTCCTCCATAGCCTCCAGGAGGGCGGCCTGGGTCTTGGGCGGGGTGCGGTTGATCTCATCCGCCAGTAGCAGGTTGGTGAAAACCGGGCCCTCACGGAAGGAGAACTCGGCGGTGCGCGCGTCGTAGATCAACGAGCCGGTCACATCTCCGGGCATCAGGTCGGGCGTGAACTGCAGGCGCTTGGTATCGACGTCCAGGGATGTGGCCAGGGCTCGCACCAGCAGCGTCTTGGCCACCCCGGGCACGCCTTCCAGCAGCACATGTCCGCCGGCGAGCATGGCGATCACCAGCCCGGTGACCGCGGGATCCTGCCCCACCACCGCCTTGGCGACTTCGGAGCGCACGGAGACCAGGCGTGAGCGCGGGTCCGTGGCACTCACGGATGCTGTCGACGCCGTGTCCGCCGGGGCTGGGGCGTGCGCGGCGGCCGCAGCCGGTTCCGTGCCCTGGGCGTCCTCCTGGGCGGCTGGGGCGACGCCGTAGTTGTGGGCGCTGCCTGTTGGCAGTGCCGTGGTGGGCACATCGCGCTCGTCTACCCGGCGGGTCGGGTCGACTTGAGGGCTTGGGGGAGTGGTCATCGTTGGTGGACCTCGCTCTCGATCTGTTCCAGGTGCACGGCCAGGTCCGCCAGGTCCTGGTCGTTGGCGGGGGTGGGCCCGTAAAGGGCATGGTCTATCTGGGTGGTCGGCCTGCCGCCCGCCCGTTCAGTGGCTTGCAGCAGTTCCTCGCGGGAGGCGGCGGCGGGCAGTCCCAGGGCGCGTCCGAGTCGCAGAGCGGTACCCGCCCGCAGTGCCTGGGCGGCACGGGCGCGGTCCCCGGCACGGCGGTACAGGCGCCCCCGTCCCACGGCGGTCTCGGTGGCGTGCACCACAACCGGCAGGTCCTCGGATACGAGCCGACCGAAGCGGCGGCCGCGTACAAACGCCAACGCTACTGCGACGATCACGCCGAGCAGCATCAGCACCGGTAGCCAGGGCGGCCGCAGAGGGCTTTCCCAGACGGTTGTGACCAGGCCCAGCCGGGAGGCGTCGAGCCAGACCACACGCTCGTTGTGCCCCAGGGCGCGGATGGCCAAGGAGGCGTTGCCGGCGGTGGTGAGCTTGGCATTGGTGACGATACGCGGATCGGCGATCACCCGTAGTGTGCCGCCTCCGTCCAGGTCGGCGGTGGCATAGGCGTAGGTGTTCTGGCCGACCGGGAAGCAACCGACGGCATCTTCGACATACTCCAGGTCGACGGATCCGGTGGATCCCGCCAGGGTCTGCGCAGCCACGGCGTCGGGATCCGAGCACTCCGGCTTGAGGGTTGTGCCCTCGTCCGCGGAGCTGCCTTTGGAGGTCACTTCCGTCAGACCGCTCAGATTCTGGTACAGGGCTCCGAGCACCACTACGTTTTGACCCACCTGGGCCAGTTGCCAGCGTTCGGAGAAACTCAGTTGGCCGGCGTTGAGCACGACCACGGTGGCGCCGTCCACGGCGGCATTCAGGGCCGCGTCGGTCGACTCCACGTTGGTGACGTCCACGCCCTCATCGCGCAGCAGCTCGGCCAGTGCACGGGCGCCGTCATCATGGGGGTTGTCGATGGCGTAGGGGACTTTCGATGTCCGGGGGCTGGTCAACAAGGTGGCCAGGGCGACGAGTACGAGCAGCGCTGCGGCGGCCAGGAAGGGGCGCCACCGGCGCAGCCGGTCGCTCAGCCGAGCGCCGACCACCTGGTCTCCGGAGTCGTCGTGTCGGGCGGATTCACCGGAAGTCGGCGTCATAGCCGGGGCGGCGCTCATGCGAGCACCTGCTCGGCCCGTGGCGCCGGGGCGAGGGCGGCGCGGGAAACCTGTTCGGCGAAGTCGCGCATCCAGGCGTCCTGGGCTGAAGTCGGTTTGACCTGCCCGTAACGCACGGCGTCGAACAGGCGGGCGGCCTGATCCATGTGGCCGGAGAGCTCACCCAGCGGTTGGGAGGCGAGCCGAGCCGCCTCGTGTGCGGTCATGCCGGGGTAGTCCTCAATGGCGCCGCGTTCGTCCAAGGAACGCACAATCGCCCGAAAGCGCTCCACCACGGCAGTCGCCCAGTCGCCCGTTGCGGCGGCGGCGTCCGCGGCCCGGGCCAGGGCGGCGGCGTCGCGGTCGTCCTCGAACAGTGCGGCGTCGGAGCGGGACGCACGACGCGCCCAAGTGACGCGAGTGAACAGCAGCACCAGCGCGGCCAGCAGGGCGATCACCAGCACGATCACCAGCAGCACGGACAGCCACGGCGGTGCTCCGGGCACGGCGGCGCGTAGGTCAAGGTGCTCGCTCAGCCACTGCCATATCCGGTCCCATAGGCTGGTGGTCTGTCGGTACTCGGGCTTGGCCAGCTCCTCGGCGGCGGCGCGGCGGGCCGAATCGGCGTCGGGAGTGGCCGGAACTTCAGCGGGAGCCGCGCTCACAATGCGCGCGGACAGGTGGTGAACGGCGACGGGAGGCGACGCTGGCGGGGTCATGACGGTCAGCATGCGCTATCAGTCCGATTTCCTCATCTGGCTGGTGCTCCTAACTATTCCTTTAGACCACCGATGCTCCGGCTGAACGGCGCAGCTCGACGTCAAGGCCCTCCTGGCGCATGCGCAGGTCGATGTAAATCAGGGCGGTCGCAGCGGAGGAGAACGGCCTGATTGCCGCCTCTAGCAGACCACCGATGAAGGCGGACACGGCCACCAGCAGAGCCGAGGCCCCGGGGCCCGCCAAGAAGGTACCGGTGCCGCTGATGAAGCCGACGATGCCGCCGAGGATGGAGGAGATGACACTAACGATCAGGTACGTCAGCAAAAGCGTGCCTAGAACACGCCAGAAGTTGCCGCGCGTCAACTGCCAGGAACGACGTATGCCCTCCCACACGCCGACGTTCTCCAGGATCAGTGCTGCCCCTGACACGGACAGGCGTACGTACAGGAAGAGTGTGGCGATAACGGAGGCGATCGCCAGCAGCAGAGTCAGCAGCGCGAACAGCGCCAGGCCGTTCCCGGATCCGTCACCGGCATTGGTGGCGTAGAAAAGTCCGCCGACGAGCACGGCTCCGGCGCCGATGACCAGTAAGGCCCCCAAGGCGCTGATCACGTTGATCAAGATGGACTGGCCGATCAGGGCCAGCAGGCGCGGCCGGGTGCGCTCCCACACCTCCGCGGGGGTGGCTATGCGGCCCAGAACCGACCGGGATACCGTCACGATCAGCAGGCCGGTCAGGATTGTGGTGGCGAGGAAGGTGATCACCTGGCTCACCACGGAGGTGCCGAGCACACCGCTGAACAGGGAGAACATGCCTCTGAAGATGTCAATTTCGGACGCCGAGGAGTCATACGGGTCGTATTCGACCAAGGACTCGATCTGCCTGAACAAGGAGTTCATTGTGACGTAGGTCAGTACGGCGGAAAGCAGGCCGGCTGCGCCCATCACCAACAGGGCCGGCAGGAACATGGCTCGCGGGTTGGCGCGCAGGGATTCGAAGGCGCCGCCGATGATCTCGGTGATGCTCAGTGGTCGCAGCGGGATGATGCCGGGCTTGGGAGCTGCGAAGAAGCCTGCCGGTCCCATGGGGTTGGCGCCGGCCTGTTGGGCGTACTGACCGTACTGAGGGCCGGAGGTGGCGCCCTGGACCGGTTCTGCCTGTAGGCCGAAAGTAGGCGGTGATGGGTTGGCGCCACCTCCAGGGGTGGGTGTGTGGCCGGGAAGATCGCCGTCCGAGGGGGGCTGCCATCCGGTGTTCTCGCTGCTCATGGGTCAACTGTTTCATACCGGTGAAGTCGTCGTTCTCCCCCGCGAGGATGAGAAAACAGGTGGCGGAGGAAGTGTTTAGGAGACCCTAAATATTGTATGATGAACGTCACGGTGAGGCGTGTGGGGTCCATGTGTGCCTGGCGTACGTGTCAAGATAGGCGTCATGCGCACTCGCATTCTGGTCGTTGACGATGATACTGCCCTGGCCGAGATGATCGGCATCATGCTGGAGGCGGAGGACTACACTCCGTCCTTCTGCGCCGACGGTGCGAAGGCACTCGAAGCCTTCCACGAGACGGATCCGGATTTGGTCCTATTGGACTTGATGCTCCCGGGACTCGATGGCGTGGAGATCTGCAAGCTTATTCGCGCCGAGTCCGATGTTCCGATCATCATGCTCACGGCACGTACCGACACACAGGACGTCGTCGCCGGGCTCGAGGCCGGCGCGGACGACTACGTCACCAAGCCTTTCAAGTCAAAGGAACTTCTCGCCCGCGTACGCACCCGTCTGCGCCGCAACACCGACGCCAATGGTGCCGAGCATGTGCGGGCCGGGGATCTGGACATCGATGTGTCCGGTCACCAGGTGCACCGCGGTGACACCGTGATTAACCTTACGCCTCTGGAGTTCGATCTGCTGGTCACTCTCGCTCGCACCCCTTGGAAGGTGTTCACCCGCGAGGAGCTGCTGGAGCAGGTCTGGGGCTATCAGCACGCCGCTGACACCCGACTGGTGAACGTTCACGTGCAGCGCCTGCGTGCCAAGATCGAGAAGGACCCCGAGCACCCCAGCATCGTGGTCACCGTGCGCGGCGTCGGCTACCGCGCCGGCGACGGCAAGTGACCGTGGGAGTGCCGGCAACTGATCTCGCCCTCCCTTGCCCCCTCGGTCCCGTAGGGCGCTGACCATGGACGTTCAAGGTCCTGGTCGGCATGCGGGGCGTCACGGCGTGCCGTCTCCACTGCAGGCGGCACGCCGTTCGTTGGGGACCTCCATGGTGCTATTCGCCACCGTTGCGGGCGTGGTGCTCATTGCGATTCTGCTCGTGGCGGTAACCGTCACTATCCGCAACGACGTCTTCACCGAACGGCGTGCGGCCATACTCGGTGACGCCCACCAGCGCACAACTGCCGCCCAGGCCGCATTCGACACGGCCGTGGTCGAGACGACCGATGATCTGACCATTGCCGCGCAGGCGCAACTGTCCACCATCAATGACTCCTTCGCCGGCGCCGGTGGTGTGGGCGTGTCCCTGCGGCGGGCCGAGGACGAGACCTCCACCACCGTCATCAATGACCTCGCCACCGACGCCGATCTGGCCGCGCTGGTCACCGACGAGCTGGTCGCGCAGCTGGGGGCTGGACGGCTCGGCGCCCAGTACTCCCAGTCTGTGGGCATCCCCGACGATGATGGCATCGAGCCGGGACTGGTCGTCGGTTCGCGCGTCAACCTGCCGCTGGCCGGGAAATACGACCTGTTCCTGGTTTACACCCTGGCTCCAGAACAGCATGTGATCGACCTGGCCACCCGGGCGATCATCATTGCCGGTGCCGGCTTCCTGCTGATGCTCATTATCGGCCTGTGGGCGTTGACCTCACGCGTGCTGATGCCCATCCGCCGCGCCTCGCTGGCCGCCCAGCGGCTGGCCGCCGGGCATCTCAACGAGCGGCTGCCGGTGTCGGGTGAGAATGAGATCGCCACGCTTTCCCGCTCCTTCAACAATATGGCCGATTCGCTGGAGGCGCAGATCCAGGCGTGGGAGAACTTGTCGAAGGTGGAGAAGCTGTTCGTCTCCGACGTCTCTCACGAGTTGCGTACACCGCTGGCCTCCATTCGGCTGGCCGCCGAGCAGATCTGGCAGGCCCGTGAGGAGATCCACGATCCCTTTGCCGCCCGTAGCCTGGAGATACTCATACGGGAGATCGACCGCTTCGAGCAGATGTTGTCTGACCTGCTGGAGATCTCTCGCATCGACTCCGGCAGGGTGCAGCTGCGCGCCGCCGAGGCGGATATCACCTCCACTCTGCGCAGCGTGCTCGATTTGGTCGCCGTCCACGTGGAGGCCTCCGGCTCCCAGATCCGTCTGCATGTTCCCGACACACCCGTTGTTGCGGAGGTGGATGTGGCCCGGGTCGAGCGCATTTTGCGCAACCTGATCGTTAATGCCCTTGAGCACGCCGAGGGCTCACCCATTGACATCACCGTCGCCGCAGGAGCCGACGCCGTGGCGGTGCGCGTGCGCGACCACGGGGTGGGAATGAGCCCGGACGTGGTCAAGAAGGTCTTCGACCGCTTCTACCGCGCCGATCCCTCCCGGAAACGCACCTTGGGCGGGACCGGGCTGGGACTTTCCATCTCCCTGGAGGATGCTGTACTGCACGGCGGCACACTCACGGCTTGGGGATGGCCGGCCGACGGCGCTTCCTTCTTGCTCACTCTGCCGCGCCGCCTCGGTCCCGGAGCCACCGCCGGAACTTTCACCAAGCCCGGCCCTTTGAACGTGGTCCCCGACGACGCCCCGCCCGTGTCTCGCGTCGGTGCGCGCACCGTGGAAAGCGAAGGCGAACAGGCCGTGCCCCCGCCGCTCACCCCGTCACCGGCGTCCCGGCGTTCCGACGTCGACCGCGGCGAGGTGCTTGGTCAGGACGGCGCTGCCAGTGATATGGCCGGCCCCGCCCCAGGCGAGTCGGTGCCGTCCGGGCGCCTGTCCGCACCAGGCGCGGGGCAGATGCCGACCGCACACACCCCCGAAGATGTGTCGGGGCGCTCACGGCAGGAGGACGGACACCGGTGAAGGAGACCGACCGCGGCCGAAATCTCCGCGCAGGGGAACTTCCTCGGCGGCGGGCGCTGACCGCCCTGATGCTGGGCGGCGCTGGAGCGCTCGCAGCCTGCACCGCGCTGCCAACCTCGGGAGAGGTCAGCGAGTCCGGAGCAGTGGGCGGCTCCGACCTTCAGCTGGTACAGACCGCGGCCGGTCCCGCCGACGGTGCCGCCCCGGAGGAGATCATCACCGGCTTTCTGCGTGCCTGCGCCGCCGGGTTCTTTGACGACTTCTCCACGGCCCGTGCCTTCCTGACCGACACCGCCTCCGCCTCCTGGCAACCTACCGCCACGGTGAAGGTCTACGACGGCACGACGGCACCGGTCATCGCCCTGATGGACAACCAGGTGAGCGTGACGGTTGACCTGATCGGCGCCGTCGGCCCCGCGGGAGCATTCACGGACGAGGTCGAGGTCGACCACGTCTGCCAATACGTGCTGGCGACCGATGATGCAGGCCAGTGGCGCATTGCCGAACTGCCCGGCGGCATGCTCCTGTCCGACGGTGACCTGACCGCCGATTTCGCGGCCGCGCCCCTGTACTTCCTGACTCCCGACCGCTCCCGTCTGGTCCCGGAGCTACGTTGGTTGCCGCGCCACGAGTTGCCTCGACGCCTGATCGAAGCGCTGCTGGGTGGACCGTCTACCTGGCTGGCTGCGGGCGTGACTACGGCGGTTCCCCAGGGTGCCGGGATCGGGGACGACGGCGTCGTCGTAGAGGACGGTGCTGCGAGCGTAGATCTGACCGGTCTGGCGGACACCGGTTCATCGGACCCGGAACAGGCGGGGCTGCTGGTAGCCCAGATCCGCGCCACCCTGGCGGGCGCGGTCGATGACGGCGCCGGTCAGGTGCAGGGGGTTACCGTGCGCGCCGATGGGCGCGATCTCGGTGCTGCGGCCGCGCTGCCCGCGGTTGCGGCCGAACCCGGCGCGGTGGTCGGCATGTGTGCGGGCGCGGTCGTTCAAGGCACAACTTCCACGCGCACCACGCTGGTGACGGCGCAGACGCTGGGCGTCGATCCCGTCTCGCACCCTGCGCTGGGTTCCGATGGCGCCGTATACGCTCTGAAACGGTCCAGCCTGCTGCGGGTGCTTCCGGGCGCCGGTGTGGCAGACGTCATTTTGTCGGTCGGGGAGGCCGACGATGATGAGGACGCTCAAAGCCTGCTGCCCCCCATCGCCGATCGCCACGGTTGGGTTTGGACCGCCACCGGTGGCGCGCTGCTGGCGGTCGACGGCCGGGGGCGACGCGCCGCCCTCAATGCTCCCTGGCTCAACGGTCGGGAGGTGCTGGCCTTTGACCTGTCCGCCGAGTCCGCCCGCATAGTGGTGCGTCACCGCTCCGGAGGCGCCGGGGAGCGGGTGAGCGTGGCCGCGGTTATCCGTGACGGAAACGCCCCGACCGGCCTGGGTGATCCCTTGGAGCTGCCGGCCGCCGTCGGGGCCCGGACGGATGCGGTCGTCTGGTACGACCCGGTGAGCATTGCGGTGCTGCCGCCAGCCGCAGCGGGACAGGACAAGGCGGCTGCCTCGGGTGTGGAGTGCCTGGCCGTCGGCGGCCCGCTGGCCACCGACATTACTTCTCCGGCCGCGGTGGCGCTGACCGCCGACCGTGCCACCGGCACCGTGCAACTCACCGACTCCGCCGGTCGAATCTGGCAGCACAGTGGTGCCGCCTGGCGCGTTAGCGCAACCGACGTGACCGACATCGCCTATCCGCTCGCCTGACCGGGAGGGAGGGGCCGCTGGCTCCGGGAGTCCCGTCCGTTGTCCCCTGACGCCAGTCGCTCCGCGTGCACGAGTGCACGCGGAGCGACGGACAGGAGGTTCCGTTGGTCAGTCGCCGGTGTTGACCCGGGCGTTCAGGCGGATGACGCCGTAGGTCCACCCGTGTCGGTGGTAGACGGCGCAGGGCTGCATGGTGGACTTCTCAATGAACAGGTAGAAGGGGTGGCCGACCAGTTCCATCTGGTAGAGGGCCTCGTCCACGGTCATCGGCACCGCCTCGTGGAGCTTCTGGCGTACCACCACCGGAGAGTCACCCAACTGGGACTCCACCGCCACTCCCGGCTCGGTCGGGGCTGCGGGCGAGTCCTCAATGGGCAGGTCATCGGTTGGCAGCACCTGGGGCTCCTCGGCGGCGACCTGCGGTGTCGGCTCGGGGATCTCGATGATGTGGCGGCGGTGGTTCTTCTTCCGGTCCCGCGCCCGGCGCAGGCGCTCGGTCAACTTCCCCATGGCGATGTCGAAGGCGGCGAAGCGGTCGGAGGAGCTGGCCTCGGCCCGGATCACCGGGCCCTTGGAGATCACGGTGATCTCCGCGCGCTCGGCGGTGTCCGCCTGACGCGGGTTGCGCTCGTGGGTGATCTCGACCTCGACGCGTTGAACACGCGGGTCGAACTGCTCGACCTTGGTGGCCTTCTCCTCGACGTAGTCCCGCAGACGGGAGCTGATCTCCGCGTTGCGGCCGACGACGGTAATGTCCATGGTGGAACCTCTTTCTCAGTCCGGGTGATCCTTGTGAGGGGATCGGGCTAGGGGAAACACCCGCCGCACCTCGCGGCGAGCTTCGGAGTGGTCAGCCACCTCCTCCTGTGCTGCCGGCGAAAACCGGGGCGCGGAGCCTGCCCTGGCCGCCGCGCTGTCATGTGCGTTACGACACAAACCTACACCATTTCCTGAGCCGCCACGTCCGCCGCACCGCATCGTGGCGGGTAACGTCGCCACATCGACCGACCTCGGTGGTTATTTCGACCGACCTCGGTGAGTGAGGGGGAGGGGCCGCCGGGGAGTTGGGGCGGACGAGCCCGGGACGGCGGCGGGGTGGCCGCCACCACCAGGGCGCCCCCGACAACCGCCCCCGCCCCTGTCAGGGCCCGCGCGCAGGCGCCCAGCGTCGCCCCGGTGGTGACCACGTCATCCACCAGCAAGACGCTCTGGCCGCGCACCGAAGCCATCAGCCGCGGCGGCACCGAGCGGTTGGCGCGCCGTTGGGCGGCGGAGCGACCGGCCTGATGCGCTGCGCCCGCACCGAGGCGGCGCCGCAGCACGTCCGCGCTGGCCACCACTGCCGGCTTGTGTACTGCCGCCGGATGCGCATCGGACCAGGCCGCGGCAAGGCCTCGGGCGACGGCGTCAGCCAGTTCGGCCGCCACCAGCCTTCCGCTCAGCCGGCGGCGCAGTCCCGAAGGAGCTGGAATCACCAGCAGGGTTGCGTCGCTTGCCGCCGCCAACACCTCGGCGCTCAGACAATCGCTGAGCCACCTCCCGGCCCGCTCCCCTGCAGTGGACATCACCGCTCCCAGATCCTCCCGCAATCCGTTCTTCCATCTCAGCACCAGGGATCGCACCGGCCCGGTGTAGGCGGCCAAAGCCCAAACGGGCAGTCCTGCGGCAGCATCGGCGTGCTCTACCCGGTGCGGCGGCGCGGTCAGCAGAGCTGCACAGTCCTCGCATAGGGTCACGTCCCACCGGCCGCAGCCGGCGCAGGCGGTCGGCAGACCCACGCGGGCCGCCTCGGTGAGCATGGAGAGCGGATGGTGAAGCATGTACGCCAGTGTGCGCCGTCGGCATGGTTCCTGGGCGATCGGTGAGGCCAAGATCCACAGGCGGGCGCCGGGGACTGCTCCGAACCGGGGTTGTGGATCACGGTGGGCGGCCTTGAGCGGTTCCAAAACCTTTGCGGTCAGCGATAGTGCACCATGCCACCGGGCGGCACCGGGCCGATGGCATACCATGAGAGGCGTTCGCGCCCGGACAGTCGGGCATGGGTCCCGCCGGCCACGGCCGCCGCACCACGGCGAGACCCCATCAGCTACCAGGGGAGAAATCAGCGTGTCGATCGTCGATCGGATCCTTCGTATCGGTGAGGGGCGCACCCTCAAGAGGCTTGACGCCCTCGCCACCCAGGTCGAGGCCCTCGCCGAGGACTACAAGGAGTTCACCGATGTTGAGCTGCGCGAGCAGACTGCGGAACTGAAGCAGCGCTACACCGACGGGGAGACCCTCGACGAACTCTTGCCGGAGGCCTTCGCCACGGTGGTGGAGGCGGCCGACCGCGTGCTGGGACAGCGTCCCTACCATGTGCAGATCATGGGCGGCGCCGCCCTGCACCGGGGCAATATCGCGGAGATGAAGACCGGTGAGGGCAAGACCCTGGTGGCTACCATGCCCTCCTATCTGCGGGCCCTGACCGGTAAGGGCGTACACGTGGTCACCGTCAACGACTACCTGGCCGAGTACCAGTCCGATCTGATGGGCCGCGTCCACCGTTTCCTGGGGCTGACCACCGGCTGCGTGCTGGCCACCCAGAGGCCCGCCGAACGGCGCAAGCAGTACCAGTGCGACATCACCTACGGCACCAACAACGAGTTCGGCTTCGACTATCTGCGTGACAATATGGCTCAGCGCCCGGAGGACCTGGTCCAGCGCGGGCATGCCTTCGTGATCGTCGACGAGGTCGACTCCATCTTGATTGATGAGGCCCGCACGCCGTTGATCATCTCCGGCCCCGCCACCGGTGATGTCAACAAGTGGTACAAGGAGTTCGCCAAGCTCGCCCAGCGGCTGCGCGCCGGACGCGACTATGAGGTCGATGAGAAGAAGCGCACTGTCGGTGTGCTCGCCCCCGGCATCGAGCGGGTGGAGGACTACCTGGGCATAGACAACCTCTACGAGTCCGAGAACACGCCCCTGATCGGCTTTCTGAACAACGCCATCAAGGCCAAGGAGCTGTTCCACCTGGACAAGGACTACATCGTGCGTGACGGTGAGGTGCTCATTGTTGACGAGCACACCGGCCGCGTCCTGCCCGGGCGGCGCTACAACGAGGGCATGCATCAGGCCATTGAGGCCAAGGAGCGGGTGGACATCAAGGCCGAGAACCAGACCCTGGCCACCATCACCCTGCAGAATTACTTCCGCCTGTACCCAGAGGGTTCCCGCTCAGGCATGACCGGCACCGCTGAGACCGAGGCCGCCGAGTTCGCTGGCACCTACGGCATCGGCGTGGTACCCATCCCCACCAACAAGCCGATGATCCGCCAGGATCAGCCGGACCTGGTCTACACGAATGTGGCCGCCAAGCTCGCCGCCGTGGTCGATGACATCGTCGAACGCCACGCGACCGGCCAGCCGGTCCTGGTGGGCACCACCAGTGTGGAAAAGTCCGAGCAGCTCTCACGACTACTGAAAGAACGGGGCATTCCGCACGAGGTGCTCAACGCCAAGCAGCACGCCCGCGAGGCCGCCGTCGTCGCCCTGGCGGGCCGCAAGGGTGCCGTCACCGTGGCCACCAATATGGCCGGCCGTGGCACCGACATCATGCTCGGCGGTAACGCCGAGCACATCGCCGTGTCCGCCCTGAAGGAGGCGGGACTGGATCCGGAGGAGAACGCCGAGGAGTACGAGAAGGCCTGGCCCAAGGCGCTCGCCGCGGCCCAGGAGGCCTGCGCCGCCGAGCATGATGAGGTGGTCGAACTGGGCGGCCTGTACGTACTGGGCACCGAGCGGCACGAGTCCCGCCGCATCGACAACCAGCTGCGCGGACGCTCCGGCCGTCAGGGAGACCCGGGTGAGTCCCGCTTCTACCTGTCCATGGAAGACGACCTGATGCGCATGTTCGCCTCCGGTGCGGCGCAGCGCATCATGAACTCCGGCGCCTACCCCGACGACGTGCCGATCGAGTCGAAGATGGTCACCCGTGCCATCGCCTCCGCCCAGCGGCAGGTGGAGTCGCGCAACTACGAGATCCGCAAGAACGTTCTGAAGTACGACGACGTCATGACCGAGCAGCGCGAGAAGGTCTATTCCGAGCGCCGCCGCGTCCTGGACGGGGAGGACCTGGAGCCGCAGCTGGCTGGCTTCCGCGCCCAGGCGGTCGGCACCATCGTGGCCTCGCGCACCCAGGAGGGCCGCCCGGATGAGTGGGACCTGGACGCCCTGTGGAACGACCTGGCCCATCTCTACCCGATCAGCCTGACCCAGGAGGACCTGATCGAGGATGTCGGCGGCCGCGACCTGCTGTCCACCGAGCGGCTCACAGAGGAGCTCAGTGATGACGCCGCCGTCGCCTACGAGGATGCCGAGAGGCGCCTGGGCGACAATCCGATCGCCCGTGCCCAGCTGGGGGAAGAGCCCATGCGCACCCTGGAACGGCGCGTACTGCTGGCCGTAGTGGACAAGCGCTGGCGCGAACACCTGTATGAGATGGACTATCTCAAGGAGGGTATCGGTCTGCGCGCCATGGCCCAGCGCGACCCGTTGGTGGAGTACGCCAATGAGGGCGCGCACATGTTCAAGGCGATGATGGAGGGGATCCGGGAGGAGACCGTTGAACAGGTCTTCGCCAACGCCGCCCGTTTCGACGCCGCCGCGGCCCGTGCCGCCGCCGAGCAGGAGGCGCGGGCCGCCGCCGGTGAAGAGAGCGCGGGCTCTGAGGCCAAGGCGGGCGGCCGGGCCGGTGCCCGCGGCCGCGGCGCGGGCGGTAGCGTCCTGGGCACCACCGGCCAGGAGCCGATGAGTCAGCGCATCACCTACACGGCGCCCTCCGAGGACGGCACCGCCACCGCCACTTCGGCTCCCGCGGTCGGGGGACGGGGCGGCGCCAAAACGGCGGTTTCCGGCGCCGGGGCGGGTGCCGCGGCCGGGGCCGGCGGCAACCGTAAGCAACGCAGAGCGGCCGCTAAGAAGCGCCGTAGGTAGCGGCCAGCGGGTGCGCCCCTCCGCGAGAACCGCCAGGACGCCGGATCGGAGTCCATCGGCTTAGTGGCGTTTACGCAGCGGTTTCAGGCGATCTCCAGTGCGGCCAGTAGCCAGCGGCCCCGGAATGCCTCCAGGCGGGCGGCCGCGGCCCGAACGCGGTCGCCGTCATCGAGCAGGATCGTGACCTCACAGCAGCCGTTATCGGGCTGCTGGGCGTGTACGGAGCGCGGGCGCGGCCGGGTGGCGGGCGCCTGGCCGAGGAGCCGCCGGGCCAGCCCCGCCCGTCGCGCTAGCGCCGCGAACAGCTCCGGCGTGGTCCACCGGGCGAGGTTGTCGGCCCGCCGCTGACCGGACAGCACCTCCGCGGCGGCGGTCACCACCACTGCGGCGAAGCGTGCGGGATCCGGCATGGCCGCAGTGCGCTGCGCACCGGTGGCGGAGGAACCTGATGTGAGGTCGTCAGGGCGCGCAAGGTCCCTGACACGTCCGTCGGCCTTGCGCAGGGCGGGACGGAAGGACATCCGGTCCCACTGCCGCGGTCTTTGCGCGCCGTCCACACTTGGGCGGTGCTCGACCGCGCCCGCGGTGGAGCCTGTGGCCTGGCGCCGGGTAGGGATTGGGCCGGAGGGCGGCGTAGGCCCGGTGCGTCGCCGGGAACGGGCGGGCCGGGACTCCGAGCGCCGGTCGGGTTCGGTGGGCGCCGACGTTGCGCTGCGGGACGGCTGGGCGGTAACGGCTGTGGCTGACATGGAACTCCTCCTGCGGTCAGGCGGGGTGGGCGCTTATGCGTCGGACTCGTCTATGAATTCGGGCACGGTCAGGAGCGTGTCGGGATATATGAGTCCGGGATCGGTGCCGATCGCTTCGGCATTGGCGCGATACAGCTGTGGCCAGGCGGAGGCGATGTCCGCCGGTGACGCGTCCGCTCCCAGCTCGCCGGCGGTGATGGACCACAGGGACTCGCCAGCGGCGACGCGATGGGAGGGGGTCGCATGGGCACTGTCCGCTTCCTGCTCCGGTGCCGTGTCAGCCGGTGAATGACTGGAGGCCTCTGAGTCGGCGGTTGCGGTCACGGTGGAATGCCAGCCCAGGTCGTCGGTGCTGGTATTTGGGGCGGCCAGCGCCGGACCGGCGGTTATGCCGGCGACGACGGCGCCCGCGGCAATCCGTCGTACCAGGGGAGCGCCCCATTGGTGCAGTAGCCTTCGGGCGGTTCGGGCGCCGGGGGCGGGGCGGGTGTCGGGAGCGGTTGACTGTGCGGTGTCCCTTGAGGCCACCAGGGCCAGGATAACGGAGGCTATATGCCATAGGGCGCCCGCGGCGCCGGCCGTGCAGGCAACGCCGGTGATGGCCGCGGTGAGTTGGGCGGTTCCCCACCAGGTGGGCGGCAGCTCCAACAGACGGTGGGCGCTGTGGACCGCTGTGGTGGCCAGCAGCGGGAACAGGATCGCGCAGACCAGGCCCACGGCGGCCAGTGCCAGGCGGCGTTGCAGCGCTCCCGCAGCTAGGGAAGGTGCTGTCGGCAAGCTCATGTATCTCTCCATCACCGTTGATCATCTTTAATGATGTTAGATCATGGTCGATAATGTTAGTCGTGTCAAGGGGGTTGTTTGTCGCGGCGGGTGGCAAGGGGTGCGGGCCTGAGCTCAGCCGTCTTCCCCGGGCCGTAATCGATGCCCGGGCGCAAATGACCGCAGCCACTGCCGTGCGGCCACGCCGGATGCTGCTATGCGGACCCCGAGCGATGCGTCCGGTCAAGCCCGGTGGCGTCCGTTTCTGCGCCGCCGGGGAGAGTCCTGATCGGTACGTTCGCCCCCACCGCTCGTCAGCGCGGTGGGGGCGGCCTCCAAAGCGGTGGTGCCACGCTCCGAGACGACGGCGGGATGCGCCTGGGGAGGCGGTGGAGGCGCCGGGGTTGGGGCCCCGATGGCAGCGGCCCTCATATCGCCGCCGTCGGCCGAACCGGTTACGCGGGCCGTGCCGTGGTGTCTGGTGTTCGCTGCGCCGCCATCATCGGCCGCCGTTTCGGTTTTGGCGGGAGGCCGTGTCCGACGCGAACGCATCAAAGCCGCGATGGCGCGTATGAGGGCGCCCCGAGAGGCTAGTCCCGCGCGGGCCACAGCACCTGAATGCGGGTCGATCCGGTCGACCAGCTCCGCCATCGCCTTCCCGAGCGGTGAGGCCGGGGCAGCCTCGAGCACGGAACGCCCCTCCATCAGACACCGGTCCGCCGTCTGCGCGTCATCGGGCAGTACGGTGACTTCCTCCACGCCGCCGAAACGGGCCAGCGCCTGGCGCACCGCCCGCTGCGGAGCCGGGCCGGCTGCCGCTGCGCGCACCCGGTTGACGACCACCTCCACGCGTCCGGAGGGCCGTATATCATCATCCAGGTCGTCAATGAGTTGCAGCAGCCGGCGCACCCCAATCGGATCGCCGGCGCCGACGATCACCACCACGTCCGCGCTTCGTAACAGCTCCGCCGTCACGGCGCCGCGTCCAGGCTCTAAGGTGAAGTCATCAATGGCGTCGTCGACCTGCCCTCCGGCGACGTCCACGACCGTCCAGGGGGCTGAGAATCGGCACCGTTCCCACACTTCCGGCATCGCCGCGGGCGGCAGCTCACGCCAGCGGCCGGGCCGGCCCAGACCGGTCAACAGCCTGCAGCCGTCGCTGACCGGGACCAGTATGCGATCCAGGACCTCGGCATCCAGGCGTCCCCGAGAGGCCAGCCGCGCCGCCGTGGCCAGGGCGGAGGAGTCCTCGGGCAGACCGAGCAGCTGAGTTAGACTGGGGGCCTCGACGTCGGCATCGACCAAGATCGTTTCGTCGGCGAGTCCGGCGGCCAGTGCGGCGGCGAGGGTGGAGCGTCCCGGCGCGCCCTGTGGCCCCCAGACGACCACCAGTGCGCCGCGTGCGGATGCGGTCTCAGCATTCACGGCGGCCTGATCCGGCAGCGGTGAGTAAGACGGTGTATGTGGCGCTGCTGCCGCTTCGAACTCCTCCCACAGGTCCACCTCCTCCTGCGAGACCTGGCCGGATGCGAGCGGGGCGGCGGGTGCGGGCGCTTCCGGTGGAGTGGTCCTGCCGCGGCCGATCGCCTGCAGCCGGGCGCACACCTCGGCAGGAGGGGTGGCGTAGGACTCCACCGGCCAGCCGACCCCCGACCAGCGCTCGCGGTCGGCGTCGGGGGCCAGTAAGAGTCCGGTTACGCCGGCCCGGCTCAGACGGTCGATCACGGTGCGGTCGAGCTCGTCGAAGTCCGTGCCCACAACTGCCAGTCCTCCCAGACCGGCGAGGGCGGCGCTGAGCAGTTCGGTTGTGTCCGCACAGCGTCGCACCACCGTCATTCCCGAGCCGGGCGCGTTGATGGCGCGCAGGATTCCGGCGTCATCGTCCAGTGCTAACAGCACGCCGCGCGGAACCGGTGCGGCCGGGGTGCCGTGGCCGTCCATCATGTCACTGTCCCTGGCCGGTGGGCACGAGTACGAGCGGACCGGCTGCGCCCACGGCGGTGAGCACCTTAGCCACCGCATCCTGCGGGACCAGCACTTCGACCTGCACATTGGTGCCGCCAATGAGGCTGCTGCCGGTTTGCCCCACGGAGGAGATAAGCAGCCCCTGGGCCACCACTTCGGCGGAACCCGCGTCCTGGGCCGTGGCCTGGGTGGCGGGCAACTGCCACAGGTCTACTACGTCTCCGGCGCCCGCGGCTGCGGGCAGGCCGGAGGCGACATCAAGCACCACCGCCCGCAACTCTAGATCTGAAGCGCTGCCGACTGCTCCGGCCGGCAGCAGCTCGCCCGCGTGTAGGGAACGAGTGGCGACCGCGTCATCGGAAAGGTCGCCGGCCGCCACGTAGGCGGCAGTTCCGGGATGGGCGTCGATCAGCGACAGGACCCCGTCTGCGGTTAAATCGGTTCCGGGGGCGACGTCTTGTGTGAGCACATATAGCTGTTCGGTCTGGGCGGCGGCGCTGACGGCCCAGGAGCCCAGTGCCACGGACGCCCCGATCAGCACCAACCCGCCGGCGAGACGTGGATCCCTCCATCCGGGGCGGCGCAGGCGCCTGCGCGGCGGGCGACGGGGCTGGGCGTCGGCGGGGCTGGGAGCGCTTCGTTGCGCTGAGCTCACGGCATCCTCCTAGAGCACGATCAGGGCTTTGGATGCTCTGAGAGCATCGTTGGTTATCCACAAGTATGTTCGACTATGGCGCAGAGGGCAAGATGGTGAGATCATGGTTCCATGCCGGACAAGTTTTTGACCATCGCTGAAGTAGCCGAGCACCTCCAGCTGTCCGCTCAGGGGGTGAGATCCTTGATTCAATCCGGGGAGCTTCCGGCTATCCAGGTCGGGGCGCGCCACCTGTGGCGGGTGCCGGAGAGCGCCTTCGACGAGTACGTTGAGCGGCAGCTTGCCGCCACCCGGGAGATGGTGGCCTCCGGGTCCGCCAAGGCGCCGTAGCGTACGGGTGTCTGGATGCTTGGTGACGGCGGCACGCCGTCACCTGCTGCGGACCACCTCAATCGTAGGCAGCGCAATTGTGAATGCTCCGGCGGCGTGTCCGGGGGTGATGCCGTCGCGGACAACGTCGATGTAGTCGGCTCCCACCCGAGACAGCCGCCCCGTGACCTCCTGCGCGGCGAAGATCACGCGCACGCGCGTTCCGGCGCGGGCCAGTTCCCGCAATGCGGCTTGGATACTCGGACGCCGGCCTCCGACGGGAGCCGGTGCGGGGCCCGGCAGGGGTGATGCCAAGGTGATCGCGGGTAGCGGAACCAGTGACTGGATTCCCTCCCCCTCGCCGATCAGCACGAAGGATTCCTCGGCGCGCAGCACGACTCCGTCCACGGCAGCGCCGCCGCGGGTGCGCAGGTGTACGGTGCGGCCACTGGCACCGCGCAATCGGTCTGCTAGATGCAGGTCGGCGATCTCGGCCTCGGCGAGGTCGGCGGCCTCGGCGGTGATGTCGGCGCGCCGCTCAGCATCGAAACGGCTTTCCAGATCGGCTAGGAGGCTGTCCCAGTTCATACCCGCAGCACATCACATTGACGCCGCGGAGCCAAGGGCATCGACCTACAGAGCTGATAGCACTGGGATGTCAGCGCGCTGGTCGCGGCCGAGAAAGCGGCGCCGTAGGCCCGTGGTTGGGGCACACTTGGGCACATGCGCGTCTATCTTCCCGCCACCGCCCGTGACCTGGCCGCTCCACGGATCAGTCCTCGCACCGGCCACGCCGTCACGCCCACACTGGCCGGAGCGTTTCCTGAGGAGGATCAGGAGGGGCTGGAGGTATCTGCGAGCCTGTGCGCTGCCGACGCCTCGGTGATGCTGCTGGCCGTACCGGGCGCGGAGGCGGAGGTAGACCGGCGCGTGGTGATCGCCGCGGATGTTGAGGACACCCAGGTGTGGGAGGTGCCGGTGACGGGAGAGGTGCTCCCGGGCACCGTGGAGGTGACAGAACCGGTGGAGTGGGACGCCGTCGCGGCGCTGCTTGTGGATGAGGCGGACGCCGAATCCGATGTGCGCGCCGCCCGCACCGGGGATGAGGCCGCCTTTGAGCGGGCCGCCGATGCGGACCTGCTGTGGTACGACATATCTGAGCGCAGCGTGCTCGCACAAGAGTTGGCCGCTTCCCCGCGCTAGGAGGCTATTACCCGCAGCTTGGACCCGGAGGGCGAACGGGTGATTTCGATGCGGTCGGCCACCTGCCGGCGTAGCTCCTCCACGTGCGAGACGATGCCGACGGTGCGTCCGCCGGCCTGTAGACGGCCCAGCTCGGCCAATACATTCTGCAGGGTCTCGGGGTCCAGGGAACCGAAGCCCTCATCAATGAACAGCGTCTCCATGCTCACCCCACCGGACTCGGCCGTGACCACGTCGGCCAGGGCCAGGGCGAGGGACAAGGATACGTAGAAGGTCTCCCCACCGGACAGCGTCTTGGGGTCGCGCACACCGGAGTCGGAGAAGCGGTCGATGACACCGAGCCCCAGTCCGCGGTCGGTGCGGCTCCTGGAGCCGGCCTCGTCGTCAACATGTACGAGCTCGTAGCGTCCCGCGGACATCTGGGACAGGCGCTGGTTGGCGAATACGAGCACTTCCTTGAACCGCTCCAGCAGCACCCAGGTGGCCAGCGGGGTGGCGGAATCGTTGTAGCCGGAGGCCACGGCTACGACCTCCCACAGCGCGGCGGAATCCTCGACCACGGCGGTTAGGGCGGTGGCGGCGTCGTTGACCGCGTCGGCGGCCTCTTGCACCCGGTTAAGGCGGGAGCGGGCCTGCTCCCGCGCCGCCATTGCCGCGTGGTAGGTGGATTCGGCGGTGGCCAGCCGCCGGCGCGCGCCCTCGACATCGGCGGTTTCCTGGCCGGTGAGGGATGCGATGGTCTCATCCTGGGTCAGGCCGTGCCGGACGCGTTCACGCCGTGCGGCGGCCTCGGCGACCTTCTGTTCCAGGGCGGCTAGCTCGGGGCCGGTCAGATAGGCCGCGCTCGCGGCAGCGGCGGAGACGAATCCGGCCTGGGCGATGGCATCTGCCAGTTCGGCACGGTCGTGCACGACGGTTCTGGCGGTCTCGGATGTACGGGTGAGCAGGTCCGCCAGCTGCCCGGCGGCCTCGGCGGCCTCGCTTAGGGCACGCATGTGTGCGGCGACGGAGTCGTGCCCTCCCTGTGCGGTGCGGCAGCGCTCCCGATCTCGGCTGAGGGCTTCCACCTGGGAGTCCAGCCGGGCACGGTCCCGTGCGAGCTCGGCACGCCGCTGGTCGAGCTGGTCACGCAGCTGTTCCGTGACGCGGGTGAAGTCACCGAGGCGTGACTCCAGCTCCGGCACCGGTGCGGCGGCCTGCTGCGCAGCATCGAGTTCACGCTGCGCAGCTTCCAGTGCTTGGATGAGCTCAGCCGTGCTGGCCTGCCCGGCGGCGGTGCGGGCCGTGGTCTGCTCGGCCACCAGCGCCTCGTGGCTCTTGACCTGCGCCGCCAGCTCTGCGTCGGCCTGGCGCTGCGCCGCCTCCGCGGCCTGGACGTCTGCGCGGGAGACGGTTCCTTGACCGGGAACGGCGGGGGCGGGATGCTCGGTTGAGCCGCATACCGGGCAGGGCTGCCCGGCCACGAGTTCGGTGACGATCGAGCCGGCCGTGGCACTGATCCAGGCCTCGCGCTGCTGGGAGACGAGCGCGTTGGCGTCTCGTGCCGCGGCAGTGGCGGCCTCGACGGCGTCATGCGCGGCGGCGATGCGGGCGGTCAGGGCATCGGCGCGTCGGGAGGCGTCGAGACGTTCGACGCAGGCGTCCCGTTGCACGCCCAGCTCCGGCAGTCTCGCCTGTGCGGCGCGCGCAGCGGCCAGGGACGTCTCCAACTCGACCTGCAACCCGGGCCGTTGGGCCAGCTGGGCGGCGACATCTTCGGCATTGTCCTGATCGGCGGCGAGACGCTGCTGTGCGGCCTCCGCCTCCTGGGTGCGGGAGGACAGTCCATTCTCCAACTCGACGACGGCGCTGAGAGTCCCCGCCCGGGTGCGCAGGGCGTGGCTGCGGGCGGTAATGGTGCGGGCGGACTGCGTGAGGGCGTCCAGGACTGGGAGCGCCATGGGGTCATCCGGGCCGTCGGGGCTGATGGAATCGGCATTCGGAATCAGCGGAGCGAGCTCGTTCAGGGACGCCAGCGCCGGCTCGTATTCGGCTGCGGTTATCGTGGCCGCGGCGTCGGCGTTCGTTTGGCGTGAGCAGTTGTCGGTCTCTGGCGCGTCGGTGGGGCTTTGCGGGCCGGGCACTGACTGCTCGGCGGCAGGGGGCCGGTTCTCTTCGAGTACCGCAACGGCCAGCTCACGGGCCTCGTGGGCGGACCGGGCTGAGTCCTGCGCGCGGGTCAGCACGGGGAGGACGGAGGTGGCCCGGCGGGCCGCGTCGGCGCGCGCGGCATCGGCAGCGTCCTGAGCGGCGCAGGCGTCGAGCTGCTGCTGCTCGGCCACCAGGCGTGCGCGACGATCCAGACGGTCCTGCAACGCGATGGCGGCGTTGACGGCGTCGGCCGCCTCCTGACGGGTGATGCCGGCCATTTCCAGGGCCTGGCGCGCCGGCTCGGCTGCTGCTTGCGCGGCCTGGACGGCGGCGTGACCGATGGATGCGATGGCTTCGGCATCAGGCACGCGGGCGGCGACGAGGGCCTCCAGCCGTGTGGCGGGAGAGGGCGGCAGCGTGGCTGGCGTACCGCTGTCTCCGGGAGAGCTGGCATGTGCATCGGGGGATTCGACGACTTCGGCGTTGCCGGCGGGGCCGTCCCCGGGGGAGGAGCTGGCGGCGTCGCCTGGGGCGGCGGATGCTTCGGGCTCGGCGTCGTGAAGCAGGGGTGCCAGGACCTCGGCGCGGGCGCGCAGGGTCTGACGGGCCGACTCCGCCCGCTGCTCCAGGGATCGGCCGCGGCTGCGCAGCGCCTCCTGCATGCGATCGAAGATCGAGGTGCCGAATACGTCGCGCAGCAGGTCATGACGCTGTTTGGATTCGGCTCTCAGGAACTGGGCGAACTTCCCCTGGGGAAGGACGACGGTCTGAGTGAACTGAGTCCGTTTCAACCCCACGATACGGCGGAGCTCGGAGTCCACCTCGCCGACGCGCGTGATCGGCTCGCTGAGGGCTTTCCCGTCCGGGGCGGACAGCCGCCACAGCTTCACGGAGGCGTTCTGCCTGGTGGTTCCGCTGCCACGCCGCTTGGGGCGCATGTACTCGGGCGTGCGCGCGATGCGGTAGACCCCGGCGGAGGTGGAGAAGACGAGTTCGACCTCGCTGGGAGCGGTGGGAGTCACCAGTGTGGAGCGGATGCGTTGTTTGGAGGAACCGTCGGAGTCGGCCACATCCCCGTAGAGTGCGAAGACGATGGCGTCGATAATGGTGGTCTTGCCCGAGCCGGTGGGACCGGTTAGCAGGAAGCGGCCGGAGTCGGCGAAGCGGTCGAAGTCGATGGTCTCGGTGCCGGGGAAGGGGCCCACCCCCGTGATGGTTAGGCGGTGCAGGCGCATCAGCGGTCCTCCTTGAGCTGGGCGTCGGCGCGGGCGGCGTCGTAGGCCGCGGCCATGATGGCGTGCTGGGCCCGGGTGGGGCGGTGACCGAGCATCTCGGTCAGGAAGCGGTCGGCCACGTCCACCGGGTCCGAGGCGCGGGTGACTGTGATGGTTTCGCGCTCGGTCTGCTCGGGACGGGTGTGGGAGAAGGCCAGCAGGTTGGGGAACCGTTCCTTGAGCTGCGCCATGGTGCCCGGGAGCATGGGGCCGGTGAGTTCCACGCGCACCCAGTCGCGGGTGTAGACCGCATTCGCAGGGGCGAGGAGCTGATCGAGTGTGCCGTGCAGCGTGGTGGCCCGGTAGGGGGTGGGGGTGGGGATCCGTTCCATGCGGGTCACGCCGGTGGGGCCCAGTTCCAGCAGCACGGAGGACTTGGTGGCGTCGGCCTCGGGGAAGGAGAAGGGCAGTGGGCTGCCGGAGTAGACCAGGCGCGGGCGTGTGGGGGCGTGCGCGGCGAATGGGTACGCATCGGCTCCCGGAGCGCTGGCTGTGGCGGTGTCGCCCCCGGCGGTGGGGAAGTGCAGCTCTTGAGGGCGGTGCAGGTGGCCGAGGGCCACGTAGTCGAGCCCGCCGGAGGCGTTGGCCAGGGGCGAGCCGCCGAGCGTGGTGAACACGCCCGCCGGCACGCAGTCCACCCCGCCGACGCGGATGTCCCGCTCGGAGTCGGGGGTCGCCTGCCCGCCGACGACGAAGGCGTGCGCCATGGCCAGCGCGGGCACCCTGGACGCGTCGTCAGCACGCCGCTCAGCCAAGTCGTGCGCCACCAGCCGCAGCGCTGCGCAGACCACCGCCTCGTGGCTGCGCGGCAGCAGGGCGGGGCCGCCGGCGGCTGGGGACGCGGCTGCATCGGAGGGACCGGGGAACGCAGCCGGGTCGGCGGGGGAGTCGGCGTCGGCCTGCGCCTCCGGTTCGACCGGCCCCTCCCCGAGGCGTGCGGCCAGCAGGGGTGGCAGGGACTCGCGGGCGGCATCGGGGTCGAGGTAGGGCAGGGCGTAGACGTACAGGCCGGGATGACCGGCGGCGTCGGGGATGATGACGGGCCGGTCGACGTCGGCCACGCGCACGCGCAGGTCCAGCCCCTCACGCAGCAGGGCAGCGGCGAAGCCGAGCCGCTGGGCGGAGTCGTGGTTGCCGGGGGTGAGCACCACGCGCGTGCGGTCCGCCAGGCGGCACAGGGTGTCGTCGAGCAGGCGGACGGCGGCGGTGGGCGGGATGGCGCGGTCGTAGACGTCACCGGAGATGACGACGGCATCGACGCCCTCGGCCTTGACCACCTCAATCAGGTGCTCGGCGAAGACGGCCTGGGCGTCATCGAGCACCCGGCCGTGGAAGGTGCGCCCGAGGTGCCAGTCGGAGGTGTGGAGGATCCGCATGCCCGCAGCCTCTCACAAGCCTCCGACACGAATTCGAGGTGCTTAGCGGGTGGCGTCTAGGCGGCGCATGCCATGTCGTCAGTAAACGGCCTTATCGAGGTCGGTCGGCAGACCCTCCACTGTCAGCCTGTGGCGGTGAGCTGGGAGACCCGGCCGCGGGAAATGCCCATGATGGCGGCGGTGTCGGAGACGGATAAGCCTTCGGCGCGCAGAGCGAGGGCGGCTTCTCGCCAGGCAGCGGTCGCTTCTTCCTGCAGCGCCTTGGCACGGGCAGCGGTCTCTTTGGCAGCACGAACCTGGGCGAGGGAATCGACTTCGGGGACAATGTCGATCTTCCAGCTGGAGTGGTCGGTGGTTTCGTCGACGGTATCGAGGTAATCGACGACCTGCTGGCGTGCCCGGTCGAGGTGGGTCACCTGCGTGTGGTGGTCGTCGTCGAGCTCAAGCTCCCAGCCACCTGACCAGCGGGTGGCCATAACCGTAAGGCTCTGGTTCATGCCTTGCTCCTCTCAATCGCTCGCAGCGCGTCGCGGGTCACCTTCGGTGAGACCTCAGGGGTGCGGGTGATCACGACGATCTCTGAGCCGCAGCGCCAGACTTCGTGGTCACCTTTGCCTCGGCGGGCCGTGAAGCCCGCCTTGATGAGCAAGCGCGCCAGATCGCGATACTTCATTGGCTTCGTCATCGGAGTTTACCGCTAGTAATCGGCTTCCGTCTAGGCGGGCTAAACGGGTGGGTCTGGGCGTCGTCGAGCACCCGGCCGTGGAAGGTGCGCCCGAGGTGCCAGCCGGAGGTGTGGAGGATCCGCATGTCCGCAGCCTCTCACAAGCCTCCGACACGAATTCGAGGTGCTTAGCGGGTGGCGTCCAGCCTGCCTGCGCCAAGGAGGGGTGAAAATGTCCGAGATCGACTAAAACGCACCCGGGGCGGTGAGGCGCGATTCCAAAATCGTTGGAATGACGCGGGTCTCCGGGATGAACTTCCGCCCAACAGGGTCGTTCGTGCCGAATTCGGGCAGTCGCGGTGCGGCCGGACAGGGCGTGTTATGGTATAGATATATTGACGTTGTCGTTGGAATCTTTGAAGGTGCATCCATGCCCGTTTCTACTCGCGCTGTTCCGGTGCTCTCACGCCGTGGCGCGCTCACTCTCCCCGCGGTGGTCGGGGGACTGGGCGCACTGGCTGCCTGCTCCGGCTCACCAACCTCGGACCCCACCGATGCCGACGATGCCACATCCTCGGGAACCGCGGCCTCGACGCCTGCTGCACAGGCCACCACCTCGCTGCAACGAGTGACCGACGTGCTCGAGGGCAACACCCTCGATGTGGAGGTCGGGCCGCTGGTGCGTGTTGATGAGTCGTCGTCGATCCTGCTCATACACGTAGAACGTCCCGAGGACGATCCCAACCAGGACACCTACTGCTCCCCGGGGGTCACTTGGGTTGGCAACTACCTGGACGAGGACTACGGTACCCAGCCGCTGCGGATCGTCGACCCCGAGGGCAGTCGCGTTTGGCTGTCCACGCACACCGACTACTCGAGCGATTCCATAAAGCCGGGTGAGTCCGTGGACCTGCAGATTGTCTGCGGCGCCGTTGACGCCGAGGTTTCCACCGTCACGGTGCTGTTGGCCACGACCGGCTTCTTTCAGGTGTCAGTTGTGGACCTGGATACGGTGCCCGACTTGGATGCCCAGGCGATCCTGGCGGAGGCCAAGCCCAACGCCGAGCTTGCCGCGCCCATTGCGTTGGAGCGCTACACGGAGGCCGTTGACGGCTCCGGCACTGGATTGACCACCGCTAAGGACGTTACCGTGACCATCTCTGGGGACGTCACCTTTGAGGTCGACTCCTCCGATCTGACCTTAGACGCGGACGCGTTGCTGGGCGATACCGCCGACACGATCGCGGAATACCCCGACGGCGGGACCCTGACCATTACCGGGCACACCGATGACGTCAACGACGACGACTACAACCAGGGGCTGTCCGAGCGCCGCGCCCAGGCCGTCTCCGACCGCCTGGGGGAGTTGACCGATCTGTCCGCCTGGGAAGTGGCCGTTTCGGGTAAGGGCGAGAAGGAGCCGCGAGAGCAGGGCACGGACGACGCCGCTCGCGCCGCCAATCGGCGCGTGGAGATCGTCATCACGCCCACCGGCGGCACTGCGGGCACCCTGAACGCGCCCGCGGCCACAGCCTCGGTCCCCAAGCCGGAGGGCCCCAGCGCGCCCGGCCCCGACGGCGTGACCATCCCCGATCCCGACGGCGAGGGCAGTGACCTCACCATCACCCTGGAACGGGTCACCAGGCGCGGCGGCCTGTTGTTGGGCGAGCTCGTGCTGACCGGTGGTGAGGGAGAAACCGGGGTGTCGGCCGAGCAGGCGCTGACCGACGGCTCCGGTTGGGGACTGAATAACGCCCGCGGGGAGTCGGGCGGGCTCAGCAGCGCCTCCGCGGCCAGCGGTGTCACCCTGCTCTCCGGTGGCAGCTATGTGTTTCCCGTCGATTACCTGCCCCCGGACAGGGAGTCCCATCGCCCCTTGGCGGAGCTCAGCCTCACTGGCTCATTGAATGCGGGGCAGGTTATGCGCGTGTGTATCGCCTGGCCCGATACCGGTGAGGACACCGTCATCGTGGACCGTCCGGCCGACACGGAGGTGAATCCGCTGCCTTGGCGCCTGACGGATGTGCCCGTGGTCGAGGGTTAGCGGAATACCTGTTCACAGGCGGTGCAGCCTCGTACGGTTTGCGGGGGCTACCGGCGCCCGAAGAGGCCGCGCAGGAAGCCCGACGCGCGGCTAACGAGGCGGGCTCGGCGGCGTGGCCTTGGCAGCGCTGCGAGTTGGGTGCGCCGGACCTGCTCCAGGTCGCGCACATCCCACACCTCCACGGTGCCGTTCAGGACGTTCGCCCCCAACATCCCCACCAGGTTCACCGGGTCCTTCGCCTGACCGAAGGGCGGGGCGTAGGCCAGGTCCAGGTAGATCAGGTCCGCAACGCCCAGCCCGGCGCGGTCGGCGCCGGTGACCGCCGCCGTCATCTCCCCGGCGCGCACAATGGCGGTTCCCAGCGGCGCGGGAATCGGCCGGGCGTGCTCGGGATCCATGATGAAGTCGGCCACCAGCCGCCCCGCACGGTTCGCCGGGCCGGCCAGGGGAATGGGACGGCGGACGCCGGTGATCGGATCGGTGGACACGGTGGCGTCGCCGACGGTGGTGGTGATGCCGCGCTTGGCCAGCACCTCGGCGGCCTCAATGCCGATCGCGTCGTCGTGCCGTGGGGGCGACATTTGGCGCCCATTCTGGGCGCGGGCGCCTGCCCGGGAAGATGCCCCAGGGGGTATTTGGTGTACGGTGTGCGCGCGGTGACCTCGGTCACTGACCGCCGCCGACCGTGGTCGCGCAGCAGGCGGCTGAGCACGGCGTTCCTGCCGGATTTGGACAGTTTGACGGCGAGGCGCGCCGGTGAGCGGGCTGCAGCCCGATCTCAGGCGGCGATCGTGCCGGTGGCAACCAGCACAATGATCACCAGCCCCAGCAGTACGCGGTAGATCAGGAAGCCGGTGAACTTGTTGGACGAGACGAAGCGCAGTAGCCAGGCGATCGTCGCATAGGCGACCAGGCCGGAAACGACCGTGGCGATCGCCGTAGCCCCCCATCCGACCGTATTGGAGATGTCCCCGGCGGCGGTGACGGCCTCCAGGGCGCCGGCGGCCAGCAGCGCCGGGATGCCCATGAAGAAGGACAGACGGGTGGCGGTGACCCGATCAAAGCGCAGGAACAGTCCCGCGGAGATCGTCGCCCCCGAGCGGGAGATACCCGGCAGCATAGGAGAGAGCGCCTGGAAACAGCCGATGATGAGGGCGTCCTTGATGGAGACCTCCCGCATTCCCTTGCCCGCAGAGGTATGGGCGGCACCGCTAGGGCCTTCACTGCGCCGGTCGGCCAGCCACATGACCCCGGACCACAGGATCAACGCTCCGGCGATCACCCACAGGGATCGGGAAGTGACCTCAATGAAGTCCTTCAGTACCAGGCCTACCACGGCCACGGGGATCGAGCCGAGGATGATGCCCCAACCGAGCGTGTAATCGGGGTCGGTGCGGGCATCGGCGTTGGTCAGGCCCTTGAGCCAAGCGGTCACAATGCGCACGATGTCGCCCCAGAAGTAGACGACGGCGGCCAGGATCGCGCCGACCTGGATGACGGCGGTGAAAGCGGTCATGCCAACATCGTTGATCTTGTAGTCCAGTAGCTTCTCAACGATGTTCAGGTGTCCGGTGGAGGACACGGGCAAGAACTCGGTGATGCCCTCGACAATGCCGAGGATGACGGCGTGCAGCCAGTTCATGAGGCTCCCAGGGCTCGGATGCGGTTGACTCCCTGAGAGGCTACCGGGCGGGGACTGCCCCGTGAGCACTCGGAGGTGTGGAACAGGCCTCAGCGGTTCCGGACTCGACGTGATCGTCCGGATCAGTCGGTCTCGGCGGACAGGTGCTCCAGCACCGCCTCGTGCAGCAGGGTGTTGGTGGCTACCGCACTGCCGCCCCAGGGGCCCGACTCTCCTGCCAGGGAGGTGAAGCGGCCTCCGGCCTCGGTGACGATCGGCACCAGCGCGCCCATGTCATACAGTTCCAGCTCCGGCTCGGCGGCCAGGTCCACGGCTCCCTCGGCCAGCAGCATGTAGGACCAGAAGTCCCCGTAGGCGCGGGTGCGCCAGCACGCCTGCATCAGCGACAGCATGCCGCGCAGCCGCCGCCGCTCCGCCCAGCCGGACAGTGAGGAGTAGGACAGGGAGGCGTCCTCAAGGCCGGCCACACTGGACACGTGCAACTGGCGGGCCGAGGCCAGGGAGCGGCCGGTCCAGGCGCCGCCGCCGCGCACCGCCCACCAGCGCCGCCCCAGTGCGGGCGCGGAGACCAGGCCGACGACGACCTCGCCATCCTCCACCAGGCTGATGAGGGTGGCCCATACGGGCACGCCCCGCACGAAGTTCTTGGTCCCGTCGATCGGGTCGATCACCCACTGGCGGGGGGAGTGGCCGGTGGTGCCGAACTCCTCCCCGAGCACGGAGTCGCGGGTGCGGGCGCGGGCCAGATAGTCGCGAATCATCCGCTCGGCCTCGCGGTCGGCCGCGGTCACGGGTGTCAGGTCGGGCTTGGTCTCCACCTCGAAGTCCTGGGCGTCGAAGCGTGCCTGGGTGAGCGGGTCCACCTGGTCGGCGATCGTATGCGCCAGATGCAGGTCATCGCGCCAACGGCGCTCGGCGGCGGGCGGCGTGGGGGAGGAACCGGCGTTGCTGCTCATGGCACGAGAGTAGACGCCCGCGGCTCGTCTCCGGCTCCGGCACCGCCGCGAGCGGCCCGATTGCCGCGGCGAAAGGGCAGCCGGCCTCCTACCTCGGGAGGAGCCGGCGCGAATCTAAAGGCGCAGGAGGCGGTGCCGCTTTCATACCGCGGGACCCCGGAGAGTTCCGTCAAAGTGAGGTTTCGGGTGCTACGGGCGGCTCGTAGCGTGAGCCTCAGCCGCTCGGAGCACCCGGAACCCAAGCGAAGGAGCCCCACCCATGCCCGCCATGCTCGACCTGCGCCGTACCCTGGCCGCCCTGGTGGCGGTGGCCATGAGCGCGGCCCTGATCGTCTTCAGCTTCATCATCTCCGACACGGCCACCACCCAGATGACCGCCGCCGCCCGTGCCAGCGTCGGAAACGCCGACGTCGTCGTACTGCCCGAGCAGGGCGGGGAACTGTCCGAGGCCGCGGCCTCCACCATCGCGGCGGCTCCGGGCGTGGCCGGCGTGCGTAGCTATTCGGAGGGAACGATCTGGATCGACCGCATGGGTGATTCCGGCGGCACCGAATTCACCTATGTACTGGACGTGCCGCCCCTGTCCGGCGGCACTCGCTTGGTCGAGGGACGCCTGCCGGAGAAGGAGGGAGAGATAGCGGTCTCGCCCTCGGTGGCTAGGCAGGACGTCGCGGTCGGCAGCGCCATCGCCCTGAAGGAGGACCGGGCGGGTACGCATACCGCCGCCACAGTAGTGGGCGTGATCGCCCCTGGGCCCGAGATCACCCGTTGGGACGCCGGTGAGCAGTACATCTTCGCCACCGCCGACGAACGCGCCGCCCTGGGCCTGTCGACGGCGCCGGCGGCCCTGTACGTGACCGGCTCGGCGGGCACGAGCACACAGGATCTCATGGACTCCGTCTCCCAGACACTCCACGCGAACGGCCTGGGCGCCAGCGTCTACACCGCCTCCGACATCGTCATGATGCGCGCGTCCAACATGGGTGACATGAACTCCACCACGCAGATGCTGCTGCAGCTGCTCGGCCCGGTGTGCGCGGTGGTGGCCGGGATCGTGATCGCCACGACCTTCTCCACCCTGTTGGCGCGGCAGGCCCGGCAGACCGGTCTGCTGCGCTGCATCGGTGCGGGGCGGACCCAGGTGTTCGGTTCGGTGCTGCGCAGCGCTCTGGCGACCGGCCTGGTCGGCTCAATCATCGGCTCCCTCCTGGGCGTGGCGCTGGCCTCGCTGGTGGCTCGCTCCGGACTGGTGGAAGGCTTGGAGGCGCACTACCTGACGGTCAACCGGCAGACGATGGTGCTGTCGGTGGTGCTCAGCACCGCGGTGACGCTGGCGGCGGTGCTGCGCCCGGCCCGTCAAGCCACCCGCGTGTCTCCACTGGTGGCCCTGACCGGGCAGGTGGCCGACGAGCGTACGCTCAGCCGCCGCCGGATGGGGACCGCCGCTGCCGGGGTGGTGGTGGCCCTGATCGGCCTGGGCATCACCTGGCTGAGCATCTGGGCGCAGGTGGTCATCTACACGGCCCTGGGCGCGGTGCTCATGGTGCTGGGCGTGCTGGCGGGGCTGCCGTTGATCGTGGTCGGCGGGGCCCGGCTGGTGGAGCGGCTCGGCGGCGGGGCCCGTCGGCCCGTGCTGCAGCTGGCGGCCCGCAACCTCGCTCGCAACCCGGGGCGTGCCGCCGCCACCACCGCCTCTCTACTGGTCACGGTTACGGTAGGTGCCACCCTGCTGGCCGGCCTTATCAGCCTGAACGCGTCTATGAATGCAATCATAGCCGCCAACGCGCCGGTTGACATCCGGGTGGACGGAATCGCCACCGCCGATGACGCGGCGGCACTGGCCGCCCGGGTTGAGCAGGCGGACGGCGTTGAGAAGGCGACGGTGATTCCAGCGCTCGAAGCGGGCATCACTCCGAGCGCCGACGACGTCGATGAGATCACCGTCTCCGCAGTGGATACGGCCGCGGCCGCCCCGGTGGTGCGCTCCGACAAAAGTCTGGAGGGCCTCGACGACGACACCCTCGTCCTCTCCCGCGAGTACCGCCTGGAGGAGGGCGCCGCCGTCACCCTCACCGGCTCCAGGGGCAGCAGGGAACTGACCGTTCACCTGGCCGAGGGCGGCCTCGGGCCGGTAGTCTCCCCGGCGGTCGCCAGCCAGTTGGCGGGAGATGAGCCGACGGCCCTGTCCCTATGGGTGCGTACCGTCGGTGACGGTACCGACACGAGTGTGGTCACCGCGGTGCGTGACGCGCTGCAGCGGCCCGAACTGGTGGTCAGCAGCTCTGCCACCGAGCGTGCCGGCCTTTCCAGCGAGGTGAACCGCATTGTCACCATCATCGTTGCGGTTCTGGCCTTCACGCTGTTGATCACCCTGTCTGGGCTGGCCAACACCACGGACGTTAGCGTGTTGGAACGCTTCCGGGAGATCGGGGTGCTGCGCGCCACTGGGGTGCAGCGCGGCCAGGTACGGAGCCTGTTCATCACCGAGGCCGTGCTCACCTCCCTGCTGGGCGGGGTGCTCGGGGCGGTTATGGGGACGGTGTTCGGCATGGCGGCCCTGGTTGCCGTATTCGGGCTCGATGCCGCGGACAGCCTGGTGTTGCAGGTGCCCTGGCTGGGACTCGCCGGGATCCTGGTGGCCTCGGCGACCATCGGCGTGCTGGCGGCGCTGCGGCCCGCCGGCCGCGCCGCCGCCGTCGTCCCCTTGAGCGCGCTGGCGCAGGAGTAGAGCTCAGCTGACCTTGCCTACGCATTTGACTGCGCCACCCGCACCGAGCGGGTGGCGCAGTCACGTTGTATCGGCCAGCACCGACTCGACGTGAAAGGTTCGGCTATGCCGGTTCCGGACATTCTGGGGTAGCCCAATTGCGTTAGTCCCTGCCGCGGGCCCCAGCTCGTACTGGGCGGTTGGCCGGCGTCAGGGATTACCCCGAGCGGGTGTGGCTGTGGTCTCGTCCTGGAGGGTGATGGTGGGGTGGTGCGGAGGTAGTAGGTGGCGTTGAGACTTTCGTTCGTGTCTGGCCGGTAGTTCCGCCTTTCAGCGTATTTTCAACGGATTCTACGGATTCTAGAGTTGGTTCCGTCAAGCTAATAGAACCCGTTACGGAGGAATCCCCCATGTCCGCCCCCACCGAGTCCACCTACTTGGGTCTGTCCGGTGCCGACCCCGCCGTGCCGAAAGTGGTTGAGGCCCGCATGCTCACTAAGATCTACGGTACCGGCGGCGCGCAGGTCACCGCCCTGGACCACGTATCGCTGGCCGTCAGTCGGGGCCAGTTCGTGGCCGTCATGGGGCCCTCTGGTTCGGGCAAGTCCACCCTGCTGCACTGCCTGGCTGGCCTGGATACCCCGAACTCCGGCGCCGTGTTCATCGCCGGGAAGGACCTGGCCCGTATGAATGACCGCCAGCTGACGGCGGTGCGTCGCGACCGGCTCGGTTTCGTGTTCCAGGCCTTCAATCTGCTGCCGCAGTTGACCGCGGAGGAGAACATCTTGTTGCCGTTGCGGCTGGCCCACCGCAAACCCGAGCGGGACTGGTATGACGCCGTCATTGATTCCCTGGGGATCGGGGACCGGTTGGAGCATCGGCCCAGTGAGCTGTCCGGTGGCCAGCAGCAGCGTGTGGCGGTGGCCCGTGCGCTGGTGGGGCGGCCGGAGGTCGTCTTCGCCGACGAGCCCACCGGTGCTCTGGACACCGCGTCGGCCGCCTCCCTGCTGGAGACGCTGGCCCGCATGTGTGAGGCCCTGGGGCAGACGGTGGTCATGGTCACCCATGATCAGAACGCGGCCGGGGCCACCAACCGGATTATTCGGCTGCGCGATGGGCGGATCGTCGGCGACGACGTGCTCGCCCGCCCTGCCGGCCAGCACGCCGCCCCACCGACCGCAGTGCAGGGGGCCCACTGATGCCTCCCATGCTCGACCTGCGCCGCACCGTCGCCGCCCTGGTGGCCGTAGTCATGAGCGCAGCACTCATCGTTGTAAGTCTCATCATCTCCGATTCCTCGACCGCCCAGATGACGGCGGCGGCTCGCGCCTCGGTCGGCGACGCCGACGTGGTCGTCATCGCCGACAGCCATGACGACGCCACGGACGGGACCCTGCCCGAGCAGGCGGTTCAGGACGTTGCCGCCGCCGACGGCGTGGCCAGTGTGCGCCCCTACATTGAGGGGTCGACGTGGATTATGCATCCGGCCGGTTCTGCGTACGACTCGCATCCGTTCGTGCTGGAGGTGCCGGAGATACGCGGTGGCACGCGTTTGACGGCGGGGCGCCTGCCGGAGAAGGAAGGAGAGGTAGCCCTCTCCCCGGCGGCTGCGCAGACCCAGGATCTTGAAGTCGGAAACACCGTTTCCTTCCAACCGGATTCTGATGCCGAAGCGAGTTCAACTGCAACGGTTGTGGGCATAATCCAGCCTGGTGCCGAGATCACTCGGCTGGGGGCAGGCGCGGCTTATGTATTTGCGACTGCGGAAGAACGTGTGGTGCTCGGTGTTCCGGAGACTCCCGTAGTCCTCTACGTGACAGGTGCGGCTGGTACGAGCATCGAAGCGCTCATGACATCAGTCGAAAAGGCCGCGCAGACTTCTCAGCCTGGGGCGGGTGTTTACAGCGCCTCCGATATTGTGGTCATGCGGAGTTCCGGACAAAGTTCGGTGAATTCGGTGACAATGACACTGTTCCGGTTGCTGGGGCCGGTATGTGCCGTCGTGGCGGGAATCGTGATTGCGACTACCTTCACTACGCTGGTGGCCAGACAGGCGCGCCAGACCGGTCTGCTGCGCTGCATCGGCGCAACCCGCCGTCAAGTGCTCGGGTCGGTGCTGCGCACCGGCCTGATCACCGGGTTACTTGGTTCGGTTATGGGCGCCGGGCTTGGCATTGGATTGGCCACGCTGGTGTCACGCGCAGGCCTGATCGAAGGTCTGGAATGGCAGTACTTCACGGTATCATGGCAGTCGCTTCTCCTGGGTGTCTTCCTGAGTACCTTGGTGACGTTGGTGGCGGTGCTGCGTCCGGCCCGCCGCGCCACCCGGGTCTCGCCCCTGGTAGCCCTGACTGGGCAGGTGGCCGATGAACGGTCACTTAGCCGCGGGCGCGTGGTGAGTGCCATCGTTGGGCTTGTGGTAGTCGTGATCGGTTTGGTGATCACCGGATTGAGCATTCAGGCGCGAGTCGTCGAGTACACGGCAGCTGGCGCAGTGCTTCTGGTACTGGGCCTGCTAGTGGGACTTCCGTTGCTGGTTATCGGCGCCTCCCGCGCCACGGAGCGGCTCGCAGGTGGTGACCGGCGCCCGGTGCTGCAACTCGCCACTCGCAATCTCGCCCGTAACCCGGGGCGCGCCGCCGCTACCACTGCCTCGCTGTTGGTGTCCGTGGCTGTTGCCTCCACCCTGGTCACCGGTATTGCCAGCGCTCGGGCATCCATGAATGGATATATCAACAGCGGTAGCCCCGTAGACATCCGGGTCAGTGGTATCCCCGCCAATTCCGATACATCGAAACTGATCGCCCGGGTAGAGAACCTGGAAAATGTAGACCGGACGGTCCTGGTGCCGACATTTGATCTGGGGATTACTCCGGAAACGACGGCAGACAACGAGATAACCGTATCTGCGGTGGATGTAGCTGAAGTCGCTCCGGTCATACGCTCCCACAACGGACTGGAGGGTCTTGACGACAACACGTTGATTGTTGGAGAGATCTACGGCCGTCCCGAGGGTACGTCCGTGACGCTCACGGGGCCTGCGGGCAGTGTGGAACTTACCGTACACGTGGAGGAGGGCGGCTTCGGGCCGGTTATTACGCCCGCGGTCGCGGAGAAACTAGTCGGGGACAATCCGACGAGTTCATCCCTGTGGGCGCGCACTGTGGGTGACGGGAGTAACGCTGATCCAGGTTCGCAGGTGCGTCAACTCCTACAAGGCGAGGGTTACTACATCACGACCACGGCAGCAGGTCGAACCGCGTTTGCTGAGTACCTCAACTGGATAATCTCGGTCATCGCTGTGGTCTTGGCTTTCACGTTGCTCATCGCTTTGTCCGGCATGGCCAACACCACGGATGTGAGCGTGCTGGAGCGGATCCGGGAGATCGGGGTACTGCGTGCTATGGGCGTGCAACGGCGTCATGTAGGAGGACTTTTCATCACGGAGTCGGTCATGACCTCGCTGCTGGGAGGCGTGATCGGAGTTGTCCTGGGGGCGGTCCTGGGCTTGGCCGCCGTAGCGGCGGTCATGGGCGCCGACGGCGGGTCGGAACTCGTACTGCGAGTGCCCTGGCTACAACTAGTGGCAATCCTGCTGGCGGCTGCAGCCGTAGGCGTGCTCGCGGCCCTGCGTCCCAGCAGCCGTGCCGCGTCGGTGGTCCCTGTCACCGCGATTGCTCAGGAGTGAATTCCGAGTATCTCAGGATGGCTGGTGGCCGGCCTTGTTGGCCGTGACGACGAGCCGGAGCCGAGAGTTCACCCCGTACTTGCGCATCAGGCTGGACACGTGTCGCTTCACCGTGCTCTCCGACTCGACCAGCTCTTCCGCGATTTCCGCATTGGACATGCCGTCGCACAACAGGGTGAGCACTTCGTGCTCCGCAGCGGTTATGCCGGACGGCCGGTCCGGCATAACCGGGCGCAGGTGGTTTGCGACCAGTCTGGAGGCAGCTTCCGGCGATAGGGGAGTACCGCCGTCGTAAGCGGCGACGACAGCGCGGACCACATCATCCGGTTCGGCGCTCTTGAGGAGGAAACCGTTCGCATGGCGGCTCAGCGCATCCATCATGGTCGCGTCGTCGTCCAAGCCGGTGAGTACCACGACGGCTGTAGTTGGGGATTCCTGCTTCAGCCGCGACAACAGTTCCAGGCCGTCCATGCCGGGCATGGCCACATCGGTGAGGACGACATCGGCGTGGGTCCCCCGTAGAAAGGAGAGTGCGTCGGTGGCGGAGGGGAAGGCGCCGAGGACCTGTATCTGCGGAGACTTGCTGAGGTAGGCCTGCAGGGCCCGCAGTACGTAGATTTCATCGTCTACCACGACTACCCGAATCGGTTCGACGTCGGGCTTCCCGTCGGGACGGACACTAGAAGTGGGCACACCGCTAAGCTTAGGTTGGAAACCGTCCTCGCTGAACCTTCCTCGCCATGCTTCACTTCCTCCCGCGATCGTATCGTTCTTCCGGCCATGACGAGCCTGGTGCGTGGCGTCCCACGCTGCGCACCCACCTGCTACACGCGGGCATGGCAGGCTTCTTTTTCACCTTCGCGCTCTTCTTCGCGTCGCTCCCGAGAGAACCAGCGGCGATCAGTCTTACTGCACTGGCGGTGCTTGCTCTGCCCCTGACATCGGCAGTGCCTGCGATCGGTACCACTCTGAGCGTTGTGGTTACTTGGTTCGCCGTGTCTGTCCCTCAAGACACGGGGATCGTGGCGTCTATAGCCGCGTGGGGCTCGGTTTCCATACTGATGGCACGAGGCCGGCCGCGGTGGATGGTTTACTCGCTCGTCTGCATCATCACGCTGCCGCTGTTGTTGCTGCCCGCCGCGGACGAGCCCTTGTGGGCCGCGTTCGTGTGGCCGGTAACCACGGGCGTTCCCTGCCTGGTGCTGGGGGAGATGCTCCGCCAGCAGCGCGATCAGGCTCGCCGTGACGTCCGTCGCAGGCGTGTGGCCCGGCTTCGGCAGCGCAGGCTTATGGCTGCGGAACTGCATGACACGGTCGCGCGCGACCTTACGTATGCGGTTATGACAGGCGAGCAGCTGAAGATCGCCCACGCAGGTGACGAGCAACTGAGTCGGGAACTCGACGCAATCATAGAGCCGGTGCGCACGGCGGTAGCGCAGTTGCGACGCGGTCTACAGAGCATGACCACAGACGCCGGTGACGATGTCGTACTCCGTGTGGCGTCGAGGCCGCCACGACCGCTCGCGCAGACCCTGGCGGATGCACGTCGTGTGCTTGCTGATCGCGGGGCTTCGCTGGAGGTCGACGGGGTGCAACTATTGGCCGAAGAGGTCTTCACCCCAGGCACTCACCAGCAGGTTCTACGCGTGATCGACGAACTCGTTGACAACGCCGCCAAACACACGGCCTCCGATGGGTTGGCCAGAGTAGTGATGGATGCCGATGACGATGTCTTCGACTGCATGGTCACCAACACAGTCGATGCGACACAGAATACGGACGCCGCATTGTCCTCCGGCCTGGGTCTGGTTGACGCGCGGCGCCGCGTGGAGACGCTCGGCGGTGAGTTCGTCGTATACCGGGGTGAGGCGCGGTGGACGGTGACTTTCAGCGTCCCTGTCCGAGTCGCAGCCACTGGGTGACATGGGACAGCTGCCGGGGATTACCCACGTCAGTGCTGGTACGGCCCTAAGAACTTCTCGCCGTTCAGGTGGATCATGTGTGTGGGTTCGGAAGCCAGCCAGACCTCCGTCTCCCAGGCCAGGTCGGGGAGGAATCTGCGCATGACCGAGCGGTCGGGGAAGCAGGACACGTATACGAGGTCGGCGGTTGATCGTGAAAACAGGCTGGATAGTTCGCTGTAGCGAATGTGGTCCACGGGACCGTGGGTCGATGCCGCCTCCATGAGGAATAACCAGTTCTTGTCCGCGTGGTAGACCACGAGGTCTGGCATTTTTCCGTGCTTGTCCACATTCACGCCGAGTGCCGCGAGACGCTCGCGCTCGAACGTTGCTAGCTTGTCGTCGGCATCGCCGACGTATAGCACCTCACCGCCGGGCACGAAGCAAGCACAAAACTCCTCGACCATCGCCTTGATGAGGACGTTCTGCCCACCTGCCTTCAACGTGAAAGTATCCCCCTCGGGCGTGGTCACTGGGATACGGGCCAGATCGCGGGCCGCTTGGTACTTGGCGGCGAGACTGCCCGCCTCAGCGACGTATTCCTCAATAGCGGGACCGAAGTCGGGGGTTCCGTAGAGCCGGATCGTCAGCAAGGCCTCCGGATTCAGGCGGTAGTTGTTCTTCGACGAGTTGGTCGCCCGCGAAGGGTCATCGTCGTTATGGAGGCAGAAGCCTGCGTCAACGAACTGGTGTAGCACGAACCTACGTATGGTCTCCCGCGTGTTCTCCGCGATTGGATGATGTAGCGGCCCGCGCATCCAGTCTAGGATCTGCCGCACGCCCATCCGCTTGTTTGTAGCATCGGCCCACGCGCTGTTCTCATCCAACCCTGCCAGAGCAAGTAGCGTGCGGCCGGCCTGTTCGTTTGTCCGTTGCCGGTCGAAGTCGAATGCGCGGAGTATTGCCTGCGCCTCCTGGACGGTGCTCATGCGGCCTCCATGCGCGTCATGCCCATTACCCTGCGGATGGCCTCTTCAGGATCGTGCGTGCTCTCGCCGAGTCGGCGCAGCTGGTCCAGGCTGGGGAACCGCATCTGCCGCAGATCACCGGCGTTGACCTGGGTGTGGCCGGAGAAGACTCGGAAGTAATCGTCAACCGGTTTAGAGTTCAGCCAGACCGCTAAGCCGGCAGCAACCTCCGGGTCCAGGCCGTGGCCAGCGCAGTGGATGTAGTTCAACTTGTTGTCGAACGCCGGCCGTCTGCCGTCGTCGGACCACACGGCGGCGACCAGGCGCCGCTTCTCCTCCTTCGCGGAGAAGCGCTTGACTAGAACATAGGTGCCTGCCGGTACCAGGAACTTGGTACGCACCGGTTCAGTCGCACGGAACCACTGCGGTTTCCTCACGCTATCGCGGGGATGCACCACTCGCTGCCGGGTAATATTGGATGGGTACACCATCGGCACGGCATCGTCAGCCGTTTCGTATGCCAAGTATTCGCGGGATCGGAAGTCCACCACCCGCCCGGTTGAGACCATCATGCCAAGATCGGCAAGCGTGTGTCTGGCGCAAGCCATCCACTCGATCGCCTCGGCATCCTGGGAGGAGGCGGGTACGAACACGAAGTCATCTGTTACTACCCGGGAGGCCGGTACTCGGCGAACTGCCGGCTCGTCGCGGTGATCCACCGACGAGGAGAGACGAACTGTGTTCGGCTGCGGGCCGTTGATGGCAGACACGATGATCGTCTCCTGAAGCACTCCCAGGTCACCGAACACCTCGGATCGCGACTGGAATGTGTGGATGGCGTCGATCCCGAAAGACGCCAGCAACGTGCGGCGGAAATGGCCGAAATAGGTGCCGTTCATCCATGAACGGGGCGTGATGGACACCTGTTGCCCGCCGCCGGCGTCCAGCAGGAGTGTGCCAAGTGCCATGAAGCCGGCGTAGATGTTCGGTACGGCTATGCCCGCGCTACGAAGATCGGAATCCAGCGTCGAGCGAGAGCGGATCTTGCGGTAAGGCGGATTCTGAATCACCAGGTCGAAGCGCTCATCTGTGTGCAGCGCCCACTGCACGAAGTCGCTCTTGACCAACGACGTGCGTACTGCCGACTCAGCAGCACAGTCGGCAAGCGTCTCCGTCAGTGCCGGCCACAACCGCGCGTCCAACTCCACCGCGGTGAGCGACACCTGGAGATTCGGGCGTTCCCGCCGCAGGCGATCCACGAGGGCGGCGGACAACACGCCGGACCCTGCCCCGGGATCCAGAACCCGCAACGTACCCGACTCCGGCAGACGAACCAGATCCGCCATGATCCGCGCGACCGCAACAGGCGTGAAGAACTGCCCCAACGCGGCCTGATTGGCCGCGTCAAGGCTCCCCAGTGCCGCCTGGCGTCGGTTCGCGGCACGCTCCAGAAGATTCATGTCGGCCAGCGTACCGGCACCCCATGACACGAAGTCACCGGCTAGCGATCCTCGGTGCTGAGAAACGCGCCCAGGTACTCGGCCAACTCGGGCGGGTCCTTGAATGAGCCTGCCGCTCCACTGAAACGGGTGAGGGGAGCCGGGCTGTTGGCGGGTCGGCTCCCCTCGGTGGTGCGGGATCATGAATCAAACGGATTTGTGCAAGTGTTCAGGCCCTCTTCTCACCCTCGACGACCTCACGGTCTTCCATGGCGACCGTGGCGCGTGGGGTCTTCGAGCCGGTCTCGGGGATCGTGAAGTAGATCAGCAGGCAGATAAGCACGATGACGCTCATGTAGATCGGGATCCAATTCGGGTGGCCGGCGTTGATGAACGCAGTGGCGATCAGCGGGGCGGTGCCGCCCAGGGTTGCGATGACGAACTGGTGCGCCACCCCAATACCGGAGACTCGCAGGGAGGCCGGGAAGAGCTCCGCCTGGATCGTCGGGTAGACCGCCTGCCAAATTCCCAGCACGACCCATCCGCTGGCGGCTACGGCGACGTAGACGCCGAAGCCGGGGTACCTGAGAGCCATCATGAGGGGGTAGAAGAGTACTACCATACCGATGGCGCCGATGATGGGGAAGATCAGGCGCCGTCCGATGCGATCTGACAGCCAGCCGCAGAAGGGTACGACTACGACCAGAATGCACAGACCGATCACGGAGCCGGCGAGAGTCGAAGTGTTGTCACGACCCGACGTGAGTTCCGCGTAGGTGGGCAGGAAAGTCGCCCAGGTGTAGTAAGCGACAGCAGGCGCCGACAGGGCGGCGGTTTGGATCAGTTGCTTGGGGTAGTGGCGCAGAAGGTAACCGACGCGTCCCTTCGAGGGCTTCTTGTTGGCTTTCGACTGGGCCTCATATTCTGGGCTCTCGTCGGAGTGAGTACGCAGAATGAGCCCGAAAATGCCCAGTACGCCGCCGACGATGAAGGGGACGCGCCAGCCCCATGCGTCCAGAGTCTCGGGAGAAAAGGCTGCAGTCGACAAGGCCGCGGCTCCCGTGGCGGCCAAGGTCGCCAGTCCGGATGCCGTGTTCGAGAAGGAGCCGTACAGGCCGCGGCGGTGGGCCGGAGCGTGTTCAACCATGAAGGAGATCGCCGACTGGGCCTCGCCTCCGGCCGATATGCCCTGCATGATGCGAGCTATCACGAACAGGATTGGGGCTGCAACGCCGATGGTCTCGTAGCCGGGCGTCAGGCCGATGATCAGGGCGCCGAGCGCCATACCGGACACCGACAGCGACAGCACGATCCTGCGTCCGAAGCGGTCTGCGAGGGGAGAGATGATGAATCCGGACATCGGTCGGATGATGAAGCCGATCGCGTAGGTCAGGAAGGCGGCCAAGAGGGAGGCGAGTCGGGAATCGCTGGGGAAGATATGTGGCGCGAAGATGGCCGCCATCAGCCCGTAGACGTACCAGTCGTACCACTCGACGAAGTGGCCGACCGTTCCGGCAATGAGGTTGATGGTGTGGGGCCGTGCCGATGCCTCAGCGGGAGGCGTCGGCCCAGCGACCGCAGGTGGGTTCGTCGACATTGAGAGCTCCTGGTGGATGTGGGTAGCGGCATTCGGCGAGGGCGGCGGTGCACGAGCCGAATGCAAGGCGATTGCGTCTTGCCGCAATGAGACCGATTGCTGAGATCGGTTGCAAGAAGGGTGCGCATCGTGCCATGATCTTGTCAACCACCCCGCCCCGACGGAGGACAAAGATGTTCAAGAAGCTCACAACCCTCAACACGATCCACGACTCCGGAGCAGTGCTCATTGTCCGCCTTCCGGAACTCGACTCCGCCGAGCGAGTCTGCCACGCCGCCATCGAGGGCGGCTTCCGTGCGCTTGAGATTCCCCTGACCGTGCCGGGGGCGATCGGACTGATCAACCGCTTGTCCGAGCAGTACCGCGCCGACGGCGTCGTCGTCGGCGCGGGAACGGTCCTCGATGGTTATGCCGCCTACGACGCGATCTCCCACGGAGCCTCATTCCTCGTTAGTCCGCAGCTCAACCCGGAGATGATCCGAGTCGCCAACCGCTACCAGATCCCGACCATCAGCGGTGCCTTCACCCCGACGGAGGTAGTCAACTCGGTCCAGGCCGGAGCGGACATTATTAAGATCTTCCCCACGGAGAACAACGGGATCCCCTTCGCCAAGGCGCTCCTCGCCCCGCTCGATCAGGTCGCCGTTCTGCCGGCCGGCGGCGTCACCGCCGACAACGTCAAGGACTGGTTCGACCTGGGTGTCCTCTCCGTCGGCGTGGGCTCCGCCGTCACCAAGGCTTGGCAGCGCGACGGCGACTTCACCCGAGTCACCGATGCGGCCCGTACCTTCATGGCAGCTGTCGAGGCGGTCGAAAGGTGACTACGCCCACGGTCTACATCATCATCGGCACGGCGGGATCGGGTAAGTCACTGCGGGCCCGGCGAATCGCCCGCCACCTGCACGCCACCTACCTGGATAAGGACGCGATGAGCGCCCGCTTCGTCGAGGCGGGTCTCGTCGCAGCGGGCTACGAGGCCGGAGACCGAGAGTCGAACGACTACTACACCACGACGCTGTTGCCGCTCGAGTACGACTCCCTGCTCGACGTCGCCGGCCAGAACCTGCGCCTGGGCAACTCGGTCGTCCTCGACGCCCCCTTCAGCCCCTTCCTCGCCGACCCCGACTTCGTCACCTCGGCCCGTCGCCGCTTCGACTGGCCCACCGAGACCCGCATCAAGGTCATCCAGATCCACGTCGCGCCCGAACTGCTTAAGGCCCGCCTGCGCGCACGCGGACTGGCACGCGACGCCGCCAAACTCGCTGACTGGGACTCCTACTGGGCGCAGCACGGCAATATCACCTGCGCCTGGAGGGGCGTCGAACTGCGCGAAATCCACAAGGATGCCGACGAGGACGACGAACTCACCGACGAGTCCAACCTCCTCATCTGATCCGTCCCGCCCAAACCTCAAGGAAGAGACCATGACGCTCAGCGGAAACACCATGATCATCGCCCACTTGGGCTATCCCACACGCACCTTCAAATCATCCCTGATCTGCAATCCCTGGTTCGACGCCCACGGCCACGACGTGTGCGTTGTGCCCATGGGGATCAAAGCCGATGACTACCCCGGCTTCTTCCGCGCCGTCATGCGGCTGACGAATCTGCGCGGAGCCCTGGTCACCATGCCCCACAAGATCTCCACGATTGAACTCGTCGACGAGGTGACCGCCACCGCCGCCATCGCCGGCGCAACGAACGCCGTCCTCCTGCGCGACGATGGCACGACCCTAGCCGACCAGTTCGACGGCGCAGGCTTCGTCCGCGGCATGCGTGGCAAGGGTATCGATCCCGAAGACAAACGCGCCCTCGTGGTCGGCAGCGGCGGGGTCGGCTCGGCGATCGCGGCCTCGTTGGCCGGCGCCGGCGTCAGTGCGATCGCCCTGTCGGATCCGAACAATGCGGCCTCCGAGGCCCTTGGCGAGCGCATCCACAACTACTACCCGAACGTGGAGCTGCGGATCGGATCGAACGATCCCGAGGGATACGACGTCGTCATCAACGCAACTCCCCTCGGTATGAAGCCAACCGACCCGATGTCGGTCGATGTAGATCGGATCGCGCCCGGGTCATTCGTCGGCGACGTAGTGCTGAGCACCGACGACACCCCCCTCCTCCGGGCGGCGGCCGCGCGCGGCTGCACAGTTCAAGGCGGTTCGACGATGCTGCTCGAGTTGATCCCGGCCTACCTCGAGTTCTTCGGCTACCCCGGCGCGACCGCTGAAGAACTGCGCGCATCGGCGCATCACCTGTTCTCCTGAATTGGTCCGGCACGCAGTGCGCAGGTACTCGGCGACACCCGCGGACACCGCCAGCGGCGCTATTTCCGAAGGCGGCCCCGCAGCCTCATTGGCTACGGGGCCGCCTGGTCAATTCTTGCCCGGTCACTTCTTGGCGTGGCTGGACCAGACACGGCCGGGCTGTTCGTCTGTTGGCAGACCGCTGACTTCCAGGATGCGTTCGAGCAGCTGCTGGGTTTTCACAGCCTCTGTCCCCGAGACCAGTGGGACGCCACGGTCCCGGACGCGATCGAGGAAGTGGTGGACGGCACCGGCGAATCCCATGGTCTCGGTGGCCGTGGCCCAACCGAAGTTCTCAGGGGTCATCTCGCGCAGCGAGGTGCCCTCCGGGCGGGTGATCGTCACCGAATCGGGGGCGATCACCGATGCGGACGTCATTTGCCCGTAGGCGTCCAGCCTCTCATTCCAGCCGCCAGCATTGCGCGCGCCGACGACGACACCGGTATGCCCGTTGTCGAAATGGATCAGCGCCGAGATGCCGTCCTCCTCCCATTCGTCCTCTCCGGCCGCGTAGGCGGTGACCTCGACGGGTTCGCCGCCGCAGAACCAACGGACCAGGTCGACCATGTGGATGGCGTTCTCGAAGGTGGCACGATATTCGGAACCCGCGCGGTTCTTCTGAGCGACGCAGAAGGTCGCTCCGGCCTCACCGAAGGATTCGTGCGCCGCGGCATACACCGGGGCGAAGCGGCGGTTGAAGCCGACCTGGAGGATACGGCCATTCTTCTCGGCGGTCTCAGCGAGCATTTGCGCGCCGGTGGCAGTGGTGGCCAGAGGCTTTTCGCAGAAGACGTCGACGCCCGCTTCCAGCGCGGTCCTGGTCATGGCGAGATGCTCGGAGCGGGGAGTCAAGACGAAGACCGCATCGAGATCCTGGGCATCGAGCGCAGCCTCAAGTGTCGGGTAGGCGTGCTGGAAACCCCAACGGCGCTTGACCGGTTCGGGGTCAGGCAGAATGCTGACGAGTGCAGCCATCTCGACGTCGTCACGGGTAACGAGCGTCGGCAGCTGGGCGATGGTGGCGATATTGCCGTGGCCGACGACGCCGACGCGAAGTGCGTTGCTCATGCGTTTGCCTCCTTGAGAATCTTGTTGAGATTGATCACGGACTGCGCGAAGCCGACGGCGGGTTCGGGCAGGTCCTGCGGATGCCAGCGGTATTCGTACTCGAGCGATAGGGCGCCGTCGTAGCCGGTGGCGATCAGCGCGCGGAGAATCTCGGGCCAGGGGAGTACTCCTGTACCGACCACGCGCGAGCGCACGGCCCTTTCATCCGCCTCGACGCGGGCGGTTCCCGCGGCGCGGAAGGGGGCATCGGGGTCCTTGAAAACAAGGTCCTTGACATGGACGTGGCCGATGAGATCGCCCTGCACGGCGAAGGCGTCCTGCCAGGCCTCGTCATGGGTGAAGGTGAGATTCGCCTGGTCGTACAGGACGCGGACGCCGGCGTCGTCGACCTCACGCACTAGCTTGGCGGTGTCGGCGGCGGTCTGGGTCATGGTGCCGAAGTGGTTCTCCACGCAGAGCACGGCGCCAGCGGCGCGCGCCTCGGGCCCCAGGAACGCCAGCGCCTCGCGCAGCCTGGCCCACTGCGCCTCGTGCTCGGTGTCCCCAGGATGCCAGGAGCCCGCGTAAACACGGATCGCCGTGGCTGCAAGCGTGTGTGCGGCGTCGATGCAGTAGCGGAACTCGTCGATTCCGGCGTGCCATTCGGCGTCGTCGAGGCTATTGATCGAAGTCGTGTAGGGGGTGAGCCCGATAATTGGTACGCCCTCGCCGTCGGCGATGCGGGCGGCTTCGGCGGTGGCGCCCGGAGCCGCCGTGGGTATGCCGCTGGGGTAGTCGTCCTGATAGATCACTTCGGCGGCCTCCAGGCCGGCGTCACGGAAGAGGCGCAGCGCCCCCGCCAGGTCGTGGTCCGGAGTGCCCATGGTATGACCGGCGATAATCACGGTTCATTGCTCCTTCGGAGAGATCCAGTCTGCGGGGCCGACGAAGCGCGGGGGATCGGCTACGCGGGAGCGGTCCACTAGCTCCATCAGGAGCCCCCACGGAGTGACCAGGTAAATCCAGCGGTTTCCGGCGACCAGGGGGCTGTCCGCGGCGACCTCCTTGCGCTCGCCCAGGATGCGCACGCCCTCAATTGTCTTCAGATGAGCCACTGCCGCGTCGACGTCGTCGACGACGAAGCACAGGTGGTGGCCGCCCCGGTCGCAGTGGCGCGGATGCTCCATGCGCTGGCCATCGGCCTGCCACTCGAAGAGCTCGACATTGAGATTCGGGGGCAGACGGAGCATGGCGAGAGTAAGCGACGCATCGTCGGGGACGTCGAAGTTCACAGACATGTAGTCCCCCTCCGGCCCGCGGCGCGAGCGGTATAGCTCCTCGGCGCCGAGCACCTCAACGAAGAAGTCGACGGCTTCGTCGAGGTTCGGCACCGTGAAAGCGACATGATCAACGTACTGCAGGCCTGGTAGTAGCCGATCGGTCATGAAATCCTCCTCGTCGATGAGCGAATGAGCAGATCGGGTTCGAGCACAATGTGTTCAACCGGCGCGCCTTCGGCCACCCGCTGGGCGACTCCCAGGGCGGCGGCACCCATTTCGGTGATCGGCTGACGCACCGATGTGAGCGGTGGGTTGAACGAGGCACCCAGGGGCAACCCGTCGAAACCGGTGATGGAGATATCCTCGGGAACGCGGATTCCGCGCGTTCCGAGCGCACTGATGAGGCGGAATGCGACAAGGTCGTTGCCTGCAATGATGGCGGTGGGACGCTCCTGCATCGCCAGAATCTGGTCGGCGACGGAATCACCGAGGTCGGCGTCGAGGGCGGTTGCGGACAGCTCGGTGGGGACGAGGCCGCGCTGCTCGGACAGGGCGAGATAGGCTTCACGCCGATCGGCCGCTGTGCGCGTACCTGCCAGTCCCGACACGTATGCGATCGCCGTATGGCCGAGTTCGCACAGATGCTCCAACGCCAGGGCAATTCCCCGCGCGTTGTCGAGGCTGACAGTGGACACTCCATCCCCGCCCTCGCCCCGGTCGATGACGACACCGCGGCGTCCGAACCCGGCGATACGAGCGCCGTCGGGGTACTCGTAGGAGTAGGGAGCGATGATCGCGAAAGGGGCGTACATCGACTTCATCGCCTCGAGGTAACGCGTCTCCGCATCGGGGTCGTTACCGGTGACGCACAGCACCAGCTGATACCCGCGTTCGTCGGCGGCGGCCGTCATGGCCTTGGCCAGCTCCGCGAAGTACGGGTTGGTGATGTCGGGGACGAGAAGGGGCACCAGGGTGCTGGTCTTCGTCCGGAGGGCCTGGGCGAGGGGACTCATCTTGTACCCCAGCTCCTCGGCCACGCGGAGCACATGCTCGCGGGTGGATTGCTTGACGGCCTCGGGCCGTGAGAATGTGCGTGACACGGTCGATCGGTGAACTCCGGCTGCTGCTGCAACATCGTCAATGCTCGGGGTGGTGCTTGTCATGGCTGTCTCCTCGTCGGCTGTAGTCGTAAGCCAGCCAGATCAGAGACATGGTCTTCTCGAGATCATCAATCGTCGGGAGGCCCTCGAATCCACGATCCAACCGCTCGGCGACATTATCGACGAACACGGGGTATAGCGGATCAGAGTCGACGTCGAACTCCGAGGTCTCGGTGGACCCGTCCACCGAGGTGAACCAGGCGCGCCCATCGGACCAGACGCTCGCCGTCCCGTGCGGTCCGATGCGCATGTAGGAGCAGTGCCGTTTGAGAGGAGAGGACGGGAAGGCGTATCCCGTCTCGATCGTCGCGATGCGGCCATCGCCGGTGCGGATCGTCAGCGTGGAGTAGTCCTCCACCTCGGTGCCATGCAGGGCCGATGACATCGCGGCAACGACCGAGGCGTCCTCCGCCTGCGCGGATTGGAGGAAGAGATCGACGAAGTGGGGAGCAAGGTTGACCGTACAGCCGCCTCCGGACCGGGCGGCGTCAAGCATCCAGGGGCTGGTCTCCTGGTAACGCGAGGGAGGACCGGCGATGAACTGCACCGACTCGTACACGCAGCGGCCGGCCTTTGACAGCCACAGGTCGACGGGACCACCCCGCTGGACCAGGGGAACTGCGATCGGGACGCCAGCGGCTTGTGCGGCGTGCTTGATGTCGCGCAGTTCTGCCTGCGAGATGCCCGCAGGCTTTTCGACGACGATTGCGACTCCGCGTTCGATGAGAGCCAGGCAGGCCCGCCTCATCTGGGAGTGAGGAACGAAGACGTAGGCAAGATCGATGTCTTTGGACTCATCGATCATCCGGCGCCAGTCGGTGTAGGCGGGTGTTTCCCACAGGTCCGCCAGGCGTTGGATCCGCCGGGCGTCCGGATCCGAGAGGCCGATGACGTTGTGCCGGGCAGCGATTCTTTCGGCATACAGCGGCACGTGCCAATGGGAGGCTCCCAGAACAAGGGTTCGGGCCTTGTCCATATGTCGTCATCACCATGCCTTCGGTTGGGGTGTTGGACTCAGCGCATTGACCGGTGAGGACTATCCGGTGGCCGGGCGGGAAAGGTCGTACAGCTCGACCGACACCGCGATCGCTCCTCTTCGAGATCGATTGCTGAGATCGGTTGCATCAGGATAGTCATGCTCCGCCAACAGTGTCAACACGTTGACGAGCAGCAGTCCCTGCGGATGTCGGTGCGCCTCACGCCGCGACGATGGTCGCCCGGGCCCCGGCGCCCTCACTCGTAAGCGCACCGCACCCACCAAACACGAAGAGCCGGATAGGCTCTTCCGGTTTGAAGGTGTAGTGCGTGGGTGTGGGTCGGTCTGCAACCAGACGCCTGCTCGCCCCACCAGGGCGGCGGGCCGGCACATGAAACGACAAAGTGTCCAGAATCGGTATGAGCGCGCTGTCTGCGCGGGTAGGCGCCCTCAGATTCGTTGGACCCATGCGGACCTGGTAGGCGACGCCGGGCGGGGAGCATCGTTTGTGTCGAATCTGGGCAATTTCCCCGGGCCCGCCGGCCCACCAACCGAACTCGTTGGTCATATCGACCGAACTCGTTGGTTATATCTACCGAACTCGTTGGTTATATCGACCGAACTCGTTGGTTATATCTACCGAACTCGGCGAACGCGGCCTCAACCGGAAGAGCCGTGAAACTCCCGGGAAACTTTGTTTGCCGCTACGCCACGTACAGTGTAGTTCCACATCAGCGCGTCGGTCCGCAGGGGATCAGCGGGAGACCAGGCCGCCGCTAGCCCGACGCCGTTTTCACCTTGCGCAGCACCCGGGCGGGCACGCCGCCCACCACAACGCCCGCGGGCACGTCCCGAGTGACCACCGCTGCGGCGGCCACTATCGCACCGGCCCCGACGCTTACCCCCGGGCAGACGACGGCGCCCGCCCCGATCCACACGTCGTCGCCGATGGAGATGGGGGCGGGCAGCAGCGTGCCGCGCTCGGCCACCGGCTCGGCGTGGTTGAGGGTCGCCAGCACCACGCGGTGGCCGATCAGCACTCGATCGCCGATGGTGATGCCGCCCTGGTCCTGGAAACAGCACCCGGCGTTGATGAAGACGTTTTGGCCGATACGAATATTGCGGCCGAAGTCGGTGTGGAATGGCGGCACCAGCCCGAGGGTTCGGTTCACGGGCGTGCCGGTCAGGCGCGCGAAAAGATCCTGAACCTCGTCGGGGGTGTGGTACGGCCCGTTGAGTTCGGCCGTCACCCGCAGAGCCTCCTGCGTCGCCCTCCCGGCGACCGCTGCGAGCGGCGAGCCACTGGGGATCGGCAGCCCCGCGGCCGTATGGGCCACAAGGTCCTGTGGGCCGAGGGCGGCGCCGTTGCCCGGCCGCATGCCCGACGACGGCGCCGCCCCCTGCGGATCAACAGTGGGTGTCACCGGCTCAGACCTCAAGCAAGACCTTGATCTCGCGGCGCTCGTCCATGGCCTTGTAGCCCTCGGCGGCGTCGTCCAGTGGGATACGGGTGGTGAAGACCTTACCAGGGTGGATCTCACCGGCCTGGATACGCTTGATCAGGTCGGGTAGGAGACGGCGCACAGGGGCCGGGCCGCCGTGCAAGTGCACCTGGGAGAAGAACAGGCCCAGGCCCTCGATCTGCTGGTCGTGGCTAACACCCACGAAGCCGACGTAGCCGCCGGGTCGGCAGGAGGCGATGGCCTGGTCCATGGAGACCTGGCTGCCCACCGCCTCGACCACACCGTGGGCGCCGTAGCCGCCGGTCAGCTCCTTGACCTTGGCGGCACCCTCCTCGCCGCGCTCGGGAATGACCACGTCGGCCCCGAATTCGCGGGCCAGGGCGGCCCGGTCCTCGTGGCGGGAGAAGACGATGACCTTCTCGGCGCCGAGAGTCTTGGCGGCCAGCACCGCGGACAGGCCCACGGCGCCGTCGCCGACAACGGCGATGGTCTTGCCGGGCCCGGCCTCGGCGGCTTCGGCGCCGAACCACCCGGTGCCCAGCACGTCGGAGGCGGCCAGGTAGTCGGCCAGGCGGTCGGGGTCCTCGGGCTCGCCTCCGGGCACGGCCACCAGCGAGCCGTCGGCCAGTTCCACACGCATGTACTGCGCCTGGGAGCCGGTGTAGTGGCCGGCGTTGGCGCAGCGAGACGGGTAGCCGGCCTGGCAGATCTCACAGGTGCCGTCCGACAGCATGAAGGAGCCGATCACGAAGTCGCCGACCTTGAGGGTCTTGACCTGCTCACCGGCCTCCACGATGGTGCCCACGTACTCGTGTCCCATGGGGCGGTTCTCTACAGGTTCCAGGCCGCGGTAGGGCCACAGGTCGGAGCCGCAGATGCAGGCGGCTGCCAGTTTGATGACGACGTCGGTGGGCTTGACCACGCGGGGCACTTCCACGTCCTCGACGACGACGTCGTCGGGGCCGCGCATAATCACGGCACGCATGGTCTCGGGCAGGGCGGTGGCAGTCACGAGAACTCCTTGATTCGGGATGGGCCGGGCGGCATTTGGCACCAAATGCTCCTCACTGCATAGGTTAAGGCCGATTGCCGCCGCTACGCCAGGTATTAACAGTGCCTGGAGACGCGCCAGCCGGTGCCGTGCGACCCACGAAACGAGGGTGTGCTACCTCTTACCACGCGGCACCGGCAGCACCAGCGGAGTGTCAGTGAGCGGGTCCCGGATTACGTGAACTTCCAGGCCGAACACCTCAGCAACCAACTGCGGGGTGATCACCTCCCGCGGGGCGCCGTTGGCCAGGATGCGGCCCGCACGCATGGCGATGATTCGATCGGCATAGCGGCACGCCTGATTCAGATCGTGCAGCACGGCAACGATCGTGGTGCCCAGCTCGTTATTCAGCTCCCGGCACAGCTCCAACACATCCACCTGGTGGGCCAGGTCCAGGTACGTGGTCGGCTCATCCAGTAGCAGCACATCGGTGCGTTGGGCCAGCGCCAAGGCGATCCACACGCGCTGCCGCTGCCCGCCCGACAGGGAGGCGACCCGCCTGCGGGCCAGGTCGGTGACATGAGTGCGCGCCATTGCGGCTGTCACCGCCTCGTCGTCCTGCCTGGACCACTGGTGCAGCAGAGACTGGTGGGGGTAGCGGCCCCGCGCCACCAGTTCGTGCACCGTGATCCCTGCAGGCGCGATAGAGGACTGCGCCAACAGCCCCACCCTGCGGGCGAAGGACTTCGGGCGGATGCGCGCGGCATCCTCCCCGTCGAGTAGCACCTGCCCGGAGTCCGGGACGAGCACCCGGCTCAGGGCGCGCAGCAGCGTGGACTTCCCGCAGGCGTTTGGGCCCACGATCAAGGTCACCTCGCCCGGAGGCACGCGCACACTCAGGTCGGACACCACCGGGTGCTCGGGATGGTAAGACAGGCACACGCCCCGAGCCTGCAGCTCGCTGCGCCGACTCGGGGCGGCCTGATCCCCGGCGGTCTTGGCGGACATGGTGTGTGGCTCGCCGTTTGTTACCCGGGCCCCGTGACCGGCGCTCACTTCACCGTGGTGCTGACTGCGTCCAGGACGAACAGGGCCGCTGTCGGGCCAGCATTGAGGTAGAAGGGGTCGTCCTCCACCTGCACGACCTGGTCGGCCCGCACGGCCGAGAGCGTCGGCCATAGCGACATGCCCGTCAACTCGGAGGCGTCCCCGCCCTGCACGCCGAACAGGATCCAATCGGCGTCGGCTTGGTCGAGCTGCTCCTCGGAGATGTCGATGGAGGTGTCGTCGGTGAAGGTCTGGGTGTCCGGTCGGGCCACCCCCATGTCGGCCAGTACCGAGCCGGCGAAGGATACGGCCCCGAAGATGCGGGTGCGGTCGCCGTTCTTACGCAGCAGGGACACGGTGGTGCTCGCGGGCACGCCGCTCCCGGCGGAGGCGGCGTCGGCGTGGAAGGCGTCCAGCCAGGCCTGGGCCGTCTCCGGCTTGCCCAGGGCGTCGGCCAGCAGCAGGAAGTCCTGCTTCCAGTATTGCCCGGTGCCCTGCGTGGCCACCGTCGGGGCGATCTCGGTCAGTGAGCTGTACAGGGATTCGGCGTCTTTGCCGGCGACGTTCATCAAGATCAGGTCGGGGGACAGATTCGCGATCTTCTCCACACTCGGCTCGGTGCGCGAGCCCACGTCGGTGATCGCGGCCAGGGCGTCGGCGTGCTCGGGGAAGGCTGCAGGAAGATAGTCCGGTACGGTGCCGGCGCCGTCGCCGGAGGTGGCACCCACCGGCACGACTCCCAGCGTCAGGGACGCATCCAACTGTCCGGTAGAGATGATCACCACCCGCTTCGGGGTGGCACCAATGGCGGTCTCGCCCAGGAAGTGGGTGACGGTGCGGGGGAAGACGTCGTCGCCGGATCCGGAGCCCATGCCCTCGGGGATGGTGGCGGGGACGGCGGTGTTGGCCGTATTCGCGGCTCCGGAGACGCTGGAGGCGGTAGAGGCCTCGGTGTTGGAGGACGTCGAGCCGGAGCAGGCGGCTAGGAGGGGGACGGTGACGGCGGCGCCGAGTGCGCCCAGGGCGGTGCGGCGAGAAAGTAGAGAAATCATGTGGTGAGGCTATCCTAAAGAACTGTGTATCGTGCAAGTGATGTCCGCCCCTTCGCATTGAATGCCGGAGCACTGCTGGGCGGCCTCGGCCTGCTGGCCGCTCTGTGTCTGCTCAGTCTCGCCGTCGGCTCCCGGCCAATGGGGATCTCCGAGGCCTGGCAGGGGCTGCGCGCCCACGATGACACGATCGCCTCCCTGATCGTATGGCAGTTGCGTCTACCCCGCACCGCCCTCGGCGTCGTCACCGGCGCCGCCCTGGCCGTGGCCGGAGTGGTTATGCAGGCCCTGACACGCAACCCCTTGGCTGAGCCCGGCATTCTCGGGGTGAATGCCGGTGCCTCCCTGGCGGTGGTGCTGTCCGTATGGCTGGGCGGCATCACGGGTGTATCCGGATACTTGTGGTTCGCCTTCGCAGGTGCGGCACTGGCAGCCGGCCTGGTCCAGCTAATGGCTGGCCGTAACGTTCAGGCCGGCCCTACCCGACTGGTTCTGGCCGGCATCGCCCTGGGTGCAAGCCTGAACGCGATCACCGGCACCATCACCATGTACGACACCAGAGCCTTCGACTCCTACCGCTTCTGGGTGGTCGGCGCACTCGAGGGCCGCGACGCCACCCTACTGGTCTGGGTGGCACCGTTTCTGGCCGTCGGACTGGTCCTGGCCCTCACCTCCGGGCACACGCTCAATGTCCTGGCGCTGGGGGAGGAGCAGGCAACCGCACTCGGTGCGCGGCTGAAACGGGCTCGGGTGCTGGCGCTGGTCTCCATCACCCTGCTGTGCGGAGCGGCGACGGCTGCGGTCGGTCCCATCTCATTCGTCGGGCTGGTGGTGCCCCATGTGCTGCGGTTATTCCTGGGTGCCGATCAGCGCCGGTTGTTGGTCGTCTCCCTGCTTGCCGGGCCGATCCTGCTGCTGACCGCCGACATTGTGGGGCGCATCCTGATCCGCCCCGACGAGTTGGAGGCGGGCGTGGTCACCGCCTTCATCGGCGGGCCCGTGCTGTTGTCCATGGTGCTGCGACGCGGGGAGTCGACCCGGTGATTGATACCCCGCGTTGCGAGCGCGCCCACGAACCGTCAGAAAACGGGGCCGCGCCGCCGGACGACAGCGGCTTTTGGCGCTCCGGTTCCCTTAAAGCCGTAGGTCCGCCGGCCGGGCGCCTGTTGCTGCGCCCGGGAGCGGGCACCCTGCTGGTGCGTCGCCGCGCCCTGGCGGTGGCGATGACACTGGCGGCAGTGGCCGTTGGGGTCGGCGTATACACGCTGCTTACCGGTGCCTACGAGCTGTCGACCACCGAGGCGTTGCGCGTGGTGGTCGGCGGCGGCAGCGACCTGGACCGGTTCATCGTGCTGGGGCAGCGTCTGCCCCGCGTGATCGCCGCCGTCCTGATCGGCGGCATGCTGGCCGTCTCCGGCGCCGTGTTCCAGAGCCTGTCCCGCAACCCGCTGGGCAGCCCTGACATAGTCGGCTTCACCACCGGCGCCACCACCGGCGGCCTGCTCGTCATCCTGGTTTCCACCGCCTCCTCCACCCTAACCATCGCCCTGGGCACCACAGTCGGCGGATTGGCCACCGCCGTTGTCGTGGTCGCTGTGGCCATGCGCCGCGGGGGCGCCGGTGAGAACCTGGTGCTGGCCGGCGTCGCCCTCTCCCAGACGCTGTCTGCGCTCAATGACTACCTGCTCTCGCGCGCAACCATTCAGGAGGCTGAGGTGGCCCGCGCCTGGCAGTACGGTTCGCTCAATGCCATCACCTGGGTGCAGGTAAGGCCCCTGATCCTCGCCGCCGCCCTCCTCATCCCACTGTCAATCGGGCTCGGCCGCCCGGCGGCGGTCCTGGAACTGGGCGACGACGCCGCCACCTCCCTCGGGCTGGGTGTGGGACGGCTGCGCGCCGCCATGCTCGGCTACGGGGTGGTGCTGGCGGCCGTATGCGTATCCGTGGCCGGTCCCATCGGATTCCTGGCGCTGGCCGCGCCCCAACTGGCGCAGCGGCTGGCCCGGACGGCGGGATTGACCCTGTCTGTCTCCGCCGCCATGGGATCCGCGCTGCTGGTGGTCGCCGACCTGCTGGCGCAGCGGCTGCTGGCCCCCTTCCAGATCCCGGTCGGGCTGCTGTGCGCCGCCTGCGGTGGGCTGTACCTCATGTGGTTGCTGGGGTTGCGTCGCCCCGTGTCCTAGTCGGTGCCCAGAGCGGGGCCGAGTGCCGCAATGCGTTCCAGCAAGGCCTCGACCTGTGGGTCGTCGGTAGCCTGGGGATCGGGCAGATCAATCTGTGGGCTGGGCGGGCGGTCCAGGCGTACATGCGCCCAGCCTATGGAGGCATGGCGCCGTGTGTGGTTGCAGGCCTCCACCACCCGGCCCCGCAGGGAGGCCCGAGTGCCATCAGGAGCGCGCTGACATGCCGTCTTGACCTGCTCGGGCCCCACCAGCGGCGCCATCAGGCCTGCTGCCGTAAGCGGTTCGCGCAGACCCGTTGCGGGGGACAGGTCGTGGTAGGCAAGTTCGGCTCTTCGCACCCGGGGATCGGCCCAGCCCTGCGGGGAGCGTTCGGCCACACGCGCCAGCACCGTGTATTTGATGGCCCAGTCCAGCTCGGTGCTCACCGTCGAGGTATCACCCGTGCGCAGCGCATCAGTACCGCGCCGTGCTAGATCCATGACTCGCGCCTTCAGACAGTCGCGCTCCTGCTCGAGGGCCTCAAGGCGGATCAGGGCGGTCTCCAACAGCTGCGGGCAGGTCACCGGTGCCCGCTCAGGCCGTGCACAGGGCGTGAGCGGGTCCAGGCTCCACGCCCGGGCCGCCGCGGCCGGGTCTACCAGCTCACATTCGGCCAGATCCCACAGCCCCCGTTCGGCCGCGGTCAGGGCGGCGTCCAGGAGCACGACCTTCAGCGCCGTCGTCCAGGGACTTATGGCCGAGTCCCCGGCCACCACATGCAGGCGACGCCACCGATCGGCGTCGGCATGCGGTTCGTCGCGGGTGTTGATGAAGGCCCGCTCGTGGGTGGGATCATCGGAGGCCGCCGCGCGGATGTGCTCGGCGCGTGCCGAGTAGCGCAACGGACCTATCGCCCCCGTGAAGTCGGGCTCCTGAGCCGGACCGGGCAATACGCCGGCACCGGCGAGCACCTGGCGTGCCGCCAGCAGACCTATGAGTCCGCCCAGCGGCAGTCGAGCGTCGCGTGCGACCTGATAGTTCTCGTGGCAACCGAAGGTTGCCCCCCACCCGTCGGTGTTGGACTTAAGTACGTGCACGCGCACACCGCGCGCAGCCAGGCGGTCATTGGCGGCCTGCGCCATCGCGCACAGTCGGGCGTCCCCGGCCAGATCCTGAGCGACGACGTCGCTGGTCCACAAGCACTCCGGGCCCGCGAACTCCGGGTGCTGGCCGATGTCCACGTACAGGCGCGCTCCGGAGGTGGTGAAGCGGTGGGTGCCGCTGGGCACGGAATCGGCGCCGTGAAAGATCTCCTGCACCGCCTCCTCCACGCTCAGCGGTGCGACCTCGTGGACCTGGGTACCCAGGTAGGAGCTGGTGACCCCGTACTCGGTCTCAATGCCGACGACGCGGTGTAGGCGCCCCTTAGGGGCGATCATTGCCCGCCCTGCTGGCGGAAGTTCTGCACGAAGGTAAGGGCGTTAACCTCCAGGACGTCGTCGATGCCGTCGAGCACCTCGTCCAGGCCCTGGGACTGGGCCTGCGGCGGAGCCGCCGGCGGGCTCTCGGGTTCGGACTCGGAGTCGTCGTGGGAGACCCGAGCATGGATACGTTCTGACATGGGTTCCTCCTTTAGGTGTCAGGTTGCGGCTGACGGTCGGTGGTGTTCACGTGGCCTGCGGGCGTTGCTGGTGCTGGGCGTAGACGCCCTCGTCCCATCCGTAGGTCTTCGGCTCGGGCGGAACCTCCAGGCCCAGTGCCTCCAGCGTCGCCACGAGTACGGCGGCCTCCTGAGACCTGGGGGAGGGGGGCGTGGAGCCAGCATCGGCGTCGGAGGGGATGACGGCGCCGGAATCTGGGCGGGACAGGCGCTCACGGGCGGCGCGCGCCGCCTGCTCGACCTGCGCCGCCGTCGGGCTGCCAGGATCGGACAGGGTGACCCGCAGCAGGTGGCGGGCGCCGATGTCAACCAGCACCGAGGTCCAACTGGCCGCCCAGACCCGCTCGGGGAAGAGCCGCAGCAGCGCCGCCCGTCCCCCGGCCCTAGTGTCGGCCGGAGCCGTCGTCACCGCGGCCTGTACCTCGGCCTCGTCCAGCACGGTGCGCACCGAGCCGGCCCGCTCCAAGCGGGCGGCTAGCGAAGTGGTCGGATCGACCACGCTGAACTGCAGGTCGGCGGCCCGCAGCCGGGCGTCGTCCCAGCCGCAGCCGTAGCGTGAGCGCAGCTGCTCCAGCAGTGTCAGTTTTGCACACCACTCCACCAGGTGGGCGGCGTGCTCGGGGCCAGCCCGCAGGGCGTCGAGGGCCTCACCCCACAGGTCGAGCACCAATGCGGTCTCCTCCTCCGGGCGCACTCCATGCGCCGGGGTATCCACCCCCGTAGTGCCGGATGGCTGAACCGCAGCCTCCCGCACCTCCTGGAGGAAGACCCGCTGCATCTCCAGGGCGCTCACCTCACCACCGGCGGCCAGAGGGCAACGCACCTGCACAGTCGGGTCATGGGAGAAGGCCCTGATGGCCGTCACCGGGTCGGCCAATGCCAGGCGGTCGGCCAGTGCCCGGGCGCGTTCGGGGAAACTCTCCACCAGCGACAGCAGCGCTGCTGTGGACCCCAGTCGCAGCAGGGCGCTGACGGCCAGGCTCGAAGAGTCTGCGGTGATGACGTGCAGACGGCGCCAGCGGGAGGCATCGGCGTGGGGCTCGTCACGCGTGTTGACGATGGGACGCTCGCGCGTGGTGTATAGCGAGACCTCCTGCTCCACGAAGTCAGCGCGGGCCAGCATCTGGAAACCGGGTACCTCACCCGCCGGCCCTATGCCCACTCTCCCCGAGCCACACAGAACCGTCCGGCTTACGAGGAATGGCACAAGCAGGTCGGTCAGCAGTTTCCAGGGAACCCCCCGGTCAACCGCGTAGGACTCGTGGGCGCCCCAGGCCGAGCCGTGTCCGTCGGTGTTGTTCTTAATGACCTGGATGCGGCCGGGACGCCGAGCCGACAGCGCTTGCTCCGCGCGATGCATGAGCCGGTCGCCGGCGCGGTCGTAACGCACCGCCTCCAGGGGCCGTACGCCTCCGGTGCGGCGTACTCGGGATGGGTGTGGTCCACGTATATGCGTGCGCCGTTGGTGGTGTGTGTGGCCGAACCCCGGTAGTAGTGCTGGCCGAAGCGGTCAACCCGCTGGATCCAGCGGACCGGAGCTCCGGTGAGCACCGCCCCCGCCTCCAGATCGGTGCGGGCCTCCCGGGCAAGAACGTGGTCACGCCCATCGCGGGCATCACGGGTGGGTAACTCCCCGGAGTAGTCGAAGCGGCAGCCCGCTCCCCACTCGAGTTCACGCGAGTCCTCGGCTGGAACATGCAATGTGGAGGGGGCGCCCTCGGCGGCCGCCTGGCGGGCATAGGCGTAGAGCAACTGCGAGGCCAGGGTCTCAGGGTCGGCCGCGGGGTCATCTCGGTCGATCAGGGCGTACTCGGTCTCTACGCCCATGACTCGCCGCACGGTGATCATAGTGACTCCTTTCCACCCGCCGGGACCAGGGCGACGACAGGGTCGGTGCGTCTGCCCCTGCCGACCACCCGCGCCCACTCCTCGGGATCGGAGGCGCCGGGCAGGTCGGCGGTTTCGGTGACCTCCGCGCGAACCGCCTCCAGCAGATGGCGGGTAGTCAGTCCTGGCCTGCCCGCCAGTGCCTCCTGGATGGCGGCGGCCTTGGCGCGCCCGACCACTGAGGAGATCATGGCCCCGGAGACCAGATCCGCTAGATGCCAGGTCTCCACAGCACCCGAGCGCCGATGCACCTGCAGCACGGCGGTGGTCTGGTCCCGGGTGAACAGGGCGGCCAGCAGCGCCTCACCCATAACGGACACCGCCGCCTGTGGTGATCCCGCGGCGTCGATCTCCTCCGGGGCCAGGGGCAGGTCGGTGGTGAGATAACGCGAGAGGATCTCACGGCAGGCCTCCGGATCGGGGCGGTCAATGCGAACCCGCACGTCCAGACGCCCTGGCCGCAGGATCGCCGGATCGATCATGTCCTCGCGGTTGGAGGCTCCGATGACCACGATATTGCGCATCTCCTCCACGCCGTCGATCTCCGCCAGCAGCTGTGGGACCACCGTGGTCTCCACGTCCGAGGACACCCCGGTGCCGCGGGTGCGGAACAGCGACTCCATCTCGTCGAAGAAGATCACCACCGGCACGCCCCGGTCGGCCTTGTCTCGGGCCCTGGTGAAGATCAGACGGATGCGGCGCTCGGTCTCCCCGACATACTTGTCCAGCAACTGTGGCCCCTTGATGCTCAGGAAATGGGTACGCCGCCCGGTCGTATACGCCAGGGAGGTGGCCACAGCCTTGGCTATCAGGGTCTTGCCCACACCCGGCGGCCCGTAGAGCAGCAGGCCTCGCGGCGGCCGCAGTCGGTGTTCGGCAAAGAGTTCGGGGTGGGTCATGGGCAGCTCGATGGTGTCGCGTATGCGCTTGATGGTGGCGTCCAGGCCGCCGATGGCCTCCCAGGGGGTGTTCGGGGCAGTCTCCAACAGCAGATCCTCAACCTCGCGCCGGGCCACAATGGACAGGGCAAAACCATCCTTGAGGTCGGCCATGAGGCTGTCACCGGGGCGCAGGCGCTCGCGGGCCAGCGCCGGAGTCAGGCGCAAGACGCGCACATCCTCACTGCGCACGGCGACCAGCACATGGGTGTCGTCCAGACGCTGCTCCAGACCCACCAGTTCACCGACATCGCCGGTGGGGGCGGTGGACACGGCGTCGAGGTTGGCGTTGAGCAGCAGGCTCGTGCCGGGCTCTAGGCCGCCAAGGGGCAGAGCGGTCGCGGCCCGCACCCGCATGCGGCGCCCGGACTGGGAGACGTCGAGGGTGCGCTGGAGGGGGTCGGCGACGCGTAGCAGGGTGGCGTAGGTCAGGGCCGGGGCACTCAGGCGCTCGATTTCGGCTCGGGCGGCGGCCAGTTCGGAGCGGGCGGTGCGCAGGGCCTCGGCCAGGCTGCGATTCTTGCGTTCGACCAGTTCGAGCTCGATCGCCGGAGTGGTGGGCCGGGCGTGGTCGGCCTGTTCCGGTGGCGCCGACGCGCCGTGGTCGGTCGGGGTGGGTGAATCGTCCACGGCCAGCTCCTTTGCGAGGTCTTGATGCCCGACACCGCCAGAATGGGACATCTGTGCCAGAAATTCTAGCGCCTCTGCGCAGCCGGTGGGGCATACTCGCCCCCTACTCGCCCCCTACTCGCGCCCCCATGAGGGCACGATGCGCACCTGGGCTGCCTTGATCACCGCCGTCACCAGCAGCCCAGGACGCAGCGACAACTCGGCGACCGCGGCCGCCGTTAGCAGGGCGCGCAGCAACTGCCCGTCGTCCAATTCCAGCACCACCGTCATGAGCCCTCCGCCACCTATCTCCCGCACCGTTGCGCTCAGAGCATTGCGGGGGCTGCCCGCCGGGGCGGACGCGGCCGCGGAAGCGGTTCCGGGATTGCGGGGATACAGGGCCACCGCCTCGGGCGGCAGCAGCACCAAGGCCGGCTCGCCGCGCCTGAACTCATTCCGTGCGCTCGCTTCGGCGACCGGGGCGGCCGCCACCTCGGTGCCGTCCGCCAGCCGCAGGAGCGGACGGTCGGAACTTCCGGCGAGGGTGCCGCGCAGCAGCGTCGTCCCGGTCAGTCGGGCCGTGAACGCGGTCTTCGGGGTGGCCAGGACCTGGGATGTAGGCCCGGATTCAATCACCCTTCCCCGACTCAGTACGGCGACGTCGTCGGCCAGAGCGGCCACCTCCGCCACATCGTGGGTGACCAGCAAAACCGTCAGTGCGTCACGGGCAGTGCGGCGGGCCAGCAGGGAGCGCAGCTGCTGGCGTGCCGCCACATCGATGGCAGCGGTCGGCTCATCCAGCACCAGCACCGCGGGACGGGTGGCCAGGGCGCGGGCCAGAGCGACGCGGGCCGCCTGTCCGCCGGACAGCTCGTCCCCGCGACGTTCCGCCAGATGTGTGGCGCCGACGGCGGCCAACTCCGCGTAGGCAACCTGTCGGGCGGCGGTGCGTGAGGTGCCCAGGCAGCGTGGGCCGAAGGCGACGTTGTCCAGCACCGACATGTGGGGAAAGAGGCCGGGGGACTGAGCTAGCAGAGCCACGCCGCGACGACCGGCGGGTACGAATCCTTCCGGGCCGTCCACCACCCGCTCGCCCAGGCGGACCTGTCCGCCGGTGGCATCCAGCAGCCCCGAGACCACGTCACACACGGTGGATTTCCCCGAGCCGTTGGACCCGATCAGGGCCAGAGTATGGCCGGCCGGAATGCTCAGATCAACGGCCACGTCCCGGGCGGCGCAGGTGAAGCACACGTGCACCGCCCTGCCATACGGGACGGGCGTGTCCGCCGGCGGCGACTCCGAGGGAGTGGCGGGGACGTCGTCGTCGTCGGGGACGGCCGTGCCGCTCGCGAGGGCGCCGACGTTGCGCGCAGGCCGCCCAATTCCGGTCAGACGACGACCAAGGGCGTCCCAGCGTACGCTCGTGGCGCCGACCACCAGGAACGAGGCGGCGATGAGTACCACTGCTAGGGCCAGGGCGGTGGGGGCGTCGTGCTCCCGCTCCAGGTATACCGCCAGCGGCACGGTGCGGGTGACGCCCTCGCGTGAGCCGGCGAAAGCGATGGTGGCACCAAACTCGCCCAGGCTGCGTCCCAGCGCCAGGGCCGTGCCGCGCGCCAGGGCCGGAGCGGCCAGCGGCAGTGTGATACGGGTCAGCACCGTCGTTGGACGGGCGCCGAGTGTGCGGGCGATCATCTCCGGGCGGGTGTCGCGCGAGCGCAGAGCCGCCTCCAGCGTGACCACCAGGTAGGGCAGGGAGACGAACACCTGGGCGATCACCACGGCGGCGGTGGTGAAGGAGATCTGCACGCCAAGTACGTCCAGAAGCGGGCCGAGCAAGCCCCGTTTGCCCAGCGTGGCCAGCAGGGCCGTGCCGGCCACCACCGGCGGCATGGTCATGGGCAGCACCGCCAGCACCCGGGCCAAGCGCACGCCAGGCCATTCGTGGGACAGCACGATCGCCAACGGCACACCCAGCACGACCGCGATGACGGTCGCCAGCAGGCAGGTGCGCAGCGACAGACCCAGCGCTAGACGGGCGGACTGCGAACCGAGCAGTTCGGGCAGCTGGGCCCAGGCCACGCGGGTGCCCAGGCCGACAAAGGGCAGGATGGTGGCGCAGGCGCCGATGACGGCCAGGAGTACCACCCAGACCGGTGGCTGGGCGCGGGTAGCCCGCGAACGCCCGGCAGACCGGTGTACGCCACCGGTGCGGGCAGGGACCGCCTCGTCGGTCATCGGTCGGCTCACCGGCCGATGGGGGCACCGAAGCCGTGCTCGGCCAGGATCGCCTGGCCGGCGTCGGACAGGACCAGATCGATGAAGGCCTGTGCGGCGTCGGGGTTCACGGTGTCCCGTGTGAGCGCGATCGGGTAGTGGTTGACAACGCGGTTGTCGGGCAGGGAGATGACTTCGACGGCGTCGCCAGCAGCGGCTGCATCGGTGGTGTAGACGATACCGGCGTCGGCCTCGCCGGATTCAACCTTGCCGCGCACGTCGGTGACTTTCTGTTCCTCAGAAACCGGGGTCAATGTGACGCCGAGCTGCTTGGCGAGGGTTTGGGCGGCTTCGCCACAGGGCACTTCGGGCGCGCAGATGACCAGGTCGACACCGTCCAGGGAGCCGTCGTTGATGCCGGTCACGCCGGCGGGGTTGCCGGGCGGGACGATGAGGGCGAGCGCATTGGTGGCGAACTCGGTCGGCTCGGCGAGCAGAGACCGGCTGGCGGCGTCGTCCATGGTGGAGTTGCTGGCGGTGGCAAGCACATCGGCCTGCGCGCCTTCGGACAGCGCAGTCACCAGGTCCTGCGAGCCCTGGAAGTCGAAAGTCACGGAGGCGTCGGGATGTACCTGTTGGAACTGCACGGCGATGTCCTCGAAGGCATCTTGCAGGGAGGCGGCGGCTAAGACTACGACCTGGCCGGAAAGGCCCGTGTCGGTTGTGGAGGCGCCGGTGGCGGGGGAAGTCGCACCTGAGGAGGGGGCGGTGGCGGAGCAGGCCGCAGCCGACAGCGCGGTCAGGAGCGCGGCGGCGCTCAGGGCGGCGCGGCGAGTGCATGGGGCCGTGAGCGAGTTGCTGCGGCATGACAGTTGCATGCGGATGTTCCCTTCGATTCGTGGGCGTTCTCGAGGCGCGCTGTCGGGCCGGGTTCCAAGCGCCAGGCTACCGGCACGCTCCCCGACTTCCCGACTTCCGTCGAGTTCGGTCGATATAACCATCGAGTTCGGTCGATATAACCGTCGAGTTCGGTCGATATGGTGGTTGCCTAAATCGGCTCTTCGTGTTTGGGTGTGTGGTCGGCGGTGTGTTCTGGTCGGCCGTGTGACGGCCCCTCCCTCACTCGAACGCAGCCTCCCGTGTTCGAACGCGGTGCGGCGCCCGAGGACGGGCTTCGCGTGGTTGTTCCGGGCGGCCGCGCCCTGGGGCGCGAGGTGCTGGTTCTTGACATCCATGGGACGGTTTCATCAGATGGCCTCACGGGGCAGACGGTTCCTCAGGTGCCACCAACGATTCGGTATGAACAACCACGGCTCGTACAACCCGCCAAACCGCCGAAACAAGCGGCGAATCATTGACCGCAACACACGAACCGTCGGGCACGAACCGTCGGGCACGAACCGTCGGGCCAGCACCCGAACTGTCGGGCACGATCCACCGCGAGCCACCAAGACTCACGGCGAGCCATCCCGCCGCCGCCCGCCGCGCCCACCGGGACCTACACACAAACCACCACCCACACACCCCGCCCATCCACCACACCCTTCAAACACGAAGAGCCACAAAACCCGGGGCTTGACAGCACCCACCACACCCACAAACACAAAGAGCCCCGAATCCGGACACTTTCCCCCGCCCCGCCGGCCCCACCAACCGAACTCGATGGTCATATCGACCGATCTCGATGGTAATAATGACCGAACTCGGTGAAGCGGGGGCGGTTATCAGGCGCCCTGGGAGGGGGTGAGGTCGTCGGCGCCCTGGTTGCCGGTGCCCTGCGTGTGCACCGGCAACCAGCCGCGGCGCGGCCGCACGGTGGCGGTGGCGCCCGGGCGGGAGCGGTAGACCACGTAGGGCCGGGTCACATACCCCACCGGCGCGGAGACCGCGTGGACGAGTCGGGTGAAGGGCCAGACGGCGAACAGCAGCAGGCCCGCCACCACGTGCAGTTTGAACACCATGGGCACGTCCGCCATCAGTTCCGGGGCCGGATGCAGGGCGAAGATCGACCGGAACCAGGGACTGATCGTCTCCCGGTAGTCGTAACCGCCGTCGGCGCCGCCCAGCAACTGTGTGGACAGCGTCGCCCACGCACCCAGGCACACGGGCACCGCCAGCAGCACGTACATGAAGATGTCGTTGCGCGTGGTCGCCAGGCGCACCGACTTGACCACGATGCGCCGGTAGAGCAGTCCCGCCAGACCCACCAGGGTCATCAGCCCGGCAATCGATCCGGGGATCACGGCCATGAGGTGGTAGATGTGCTCGGGGACACCGGCCGCTTCGGTCCAGCTCTTGGGGATCACCAGGCCCATGAAGTGCCCCAGCGCCACCAGCAGGATCCCGAAGTGGAACAGGGGGGATGCCCAGCGCAGGATGGCCGACTCCTGCCACTGCGAGGAGCGGCTGGTCCACCCGAACTGGTCGGTGCGGTAGCGCCAGATCAGTCCCGCCGCCAGCAGGACGAAGGACGCATAGGGCAGGGCGGTCCACAAGACCGCCGACTCGAAGGTGCTCATGACTGCTCCTGGTTACTGGTGGGAGTGAATCCGGCGGGAGATGTCGGCGGGTTGGAGGCAGGTGGCGGGTCGGTGCGGGTGGCGTGAACGGGCAGGTGTCGCGGTGGGAGGCCAACGGGCGTCGTCGGCGGCATGGTCGGGAAGGGCAGCGTGTCGGTGACACCCACCGTCTCGGTGGGCGGGCCAGCGGCGACCAGGGCCCGCACCCGCTGCGCGGTGGCCTCGTCCACCGGCTCCAGGGTGGCGACGACGGCGTCGAGTAGGCGGGCATAGGGGGAGGCGGCGTCGGCCAGGGCCCGGCGCAGCACCTCCAGGCCGTCCCGATGCGAGGACAGCAGCACATCGGCGACCTCATCCCCGCTGCGGGCGCTCAGCTCCAGCACCACCGGCAGGTAGTCGGGCAGTTCGTCGCGTTCCAGCTCGTAGCCGGTGGCGGCCAGGGCCTGCTTGAAGGCCAGCAGCGCGGCGCCCCGGTAGCGGGTGTCGCCGACGGCGTAATAGCTCAGGTACAGGCAGCAGCGGCGGCGCCGGTCGAATACCTCCACATAATGCTCGGCCAGGGCGCGCGTACCCCTGCTGCGCGCCTGCGCCACAAAGTCCTCCAGCGGCGCGCGGAGTGCCTCCGGCAGCCCAGGGGCACCGGCCAGGGTTGCGGCGACGGCGTCGAGCCGCTCGGTGAAAGTGCCCTCGGCCGGGTAGTCGAGCAGCAGGGAGGCGCTCATATGGACGATGGCCCGCGCGGCGGCGTCAACCCTCACCGCGGCCACCGGCGGCGCCACGTCTTCACCGGTCTTCATCGCCATGTCAGCGGCCCTCGGCTCGACCGGCCTGGCCCACCCCGAGGCCGGGGCCGGCGGACGGCACCGGGGAACGGCGCACGGTCGGCAGCGGCAGGCTCACCGGGCCGCCCACGCCCTGGGATGCGGCGGCGGCGCCGCAGGCGGCGGGGGCGCCCTCACCCAGCAGCGTGCGCACATCCTCACCCATGGCGGTCATGCCCCGCGGCACCTCCGGGCTGGCGGTGGGAATGACGTAGCGGTCGTCGTACTTGGCGATGGCCAGCAGCCGGTACATGGCCTCCAGCTCCTGTCCGCTCATGCCGACGGCGGCGGCGATGGCCGGGTCGGCCTCACGTCCCAGGCGCACCTGCCGCATGTGGGAGCGCATGGCCGCCAGCCGGCGCAGCACCAGCTCCACCGCGTCGGTGTCCCCGGCGGTGAACAGGCCCGCCAGGTACTCCAGGGGAATGCGCATCTCGGACACGGCGGTCAGCAGCACCCTGTGGTCCTCCCCGTCCAGGCCGGCGGCGGCGACCTCGTCCACCACCGGCGACAGCGGCGGGATGTACCAGACCATCGGCATGGTGCGGTACTCCGGGTGCAGCGGCAGCGCCACCCGGTAGGTGGAGATCAGGTCCCACACCGGGGAGTTCTGGGCGGCCTGCACCCAGGAGGCGGGCACGCCCGCCTGGCGGGCCGCCCGCACCACCTCCGGATCGTGGGGGTCCAGGAGGATCTCCCGCTGTGCCGGGTACAGGTCCTGCGGGTCCGCGACGGCTGCCGCCTGAGAGACCCGGTCGGCGTCGTACAGGAGCACCCCCAAGTACCGCAGGCGCCCCACGCAGGTCTCGGAGCAGACGGTGGGCTCGCCGGCCTCAAGGCGCGGGTAGCACAGGGTGCACTTCTCGGCCTTGCCGGTGGCGTGGTTGAAGTAGACCTTCTTGTACGGGCAGGCGGACACGCACATGCGCCAGCCGCGGCAGGCGTCCTGGTCCACCAGTACGATGCCGTCCTCGCTGCGCTTGTACATGGCTCCGGAGGGGCAGGCGGACACGCAGGTCGGGTTCAGGCAGTGCTCGCAGATGCGCGGCAGGTAGAACATGAAGGCCTGGTCGATCTCGGTGGCGATCTTCTGACTCATGCCCGCCACGATCGGGTCCTCGGACAGCGTCTGGGTGGAGCCGCCCAGGTCGTCATCCCAGTTGGGGCCCCACTGGATCGTGGGCAGGTACTCGCCGGTCAGCTGGCTCTTGGCGCGCGCCACCGGAATGTTGGGGGAGTCCTTCGGGGCGGACAGCAGTCGATCGTACTCGTAGGTCCATGGCTCGTAATAGTCCTGAACGCTCGGCATGTCCGGGTTGGCGAAGATCTGCGCCAGGCGGCGCAGCCTCCCGCCGGAGCGGGGCCGCAGCCGTCCGCCGGCGGTGCGCTCCCAGCCGCCGCGCCAGCGTTCCTGGTCCTCCCAGCCCTTGGGGTAGCCGACGCCGGGGCGCGTCTCGACGTTGTTGAACCACATGTACTCGGTGCCCTCGCGGTTGGTCCACGCCTGCTTGCAGGTGACCGAGCACGTGTGGCAGCCGATGCACTTGTCCAGGTTCATCACCATGGCGATCTGGGCCATCACCTTCATCAGAAGGTCACCTCCTGGTTGGTGCGACGACGAATGAGGGTGACCTCGTCGCGGTTATTGCCGGTGGGGCCGATGTAGTTGAAGGCGTAGGACAACTGGGCGTATCCGCCCGCGAAGTGGCTGGGCTTGAGCACGATGCGGGTCAGCGAGTTGTGGGTACCGCCGCGGCGTCCCGAGGTCTCGGTCAGCGGCGTGTTCATGGTGCGATCCTGGGCATGGTGCATGAACACCGTGCCCTCGGGTATGCGGTGGGAGACGACCGCCCGGGCGGACACGATCCCGTTGCGGTTGTAAGCCTCCACCCACTCGTTGTCCCGCACCCCGATCTTGTCTGCATCGGTGGGGCTCATCCAGATGGTCTGGCCGCCCCGGCCCAGGGTGAGCATGTGCAGGTTGTCGTAGTACTGGGAGTGAATCGCCCACTTGTTGTGAACCGTCAGGTAGCGCACGGCCACCTGCACTGCACCGTCGGGGGTGGTGCCCACCTGCCCGGGTGCGGCCTCCCCGTACAGGGCGGCGAAGTCCAGGGGCGGGCGGAAGGTAGGCAGCGACTCACCCATGTCCCGCATCCAGTCGTGGTCCAGGTAGTAGTGCATGCGGCCGGTGAGCGTGTGCCAGGGCTTGGCGTGCTCCACATTGACCACGAAGGCCGAGTAGCGCCTGCCGCCGTGCTCCGAGCCGGACCACTCCGGGGTGGTGATCACCGGCTGCGGCTTGACCTGGGTGTCGGCGAAGGTGACCTGCTTGCCGGCCTCCTCCTCGCTCAGCTCCACCAGCGGGGTGCCGGTGCGCTGGGACAGGGTCTGCCAACCCTGGGTGGCCAGGTGCCCGTTGGTGGCGCCGGACATGTGCATGACGGCGTCGCCGGCCCGGATGGGGGTGTCGATCAGTGGACGGCCCGCCGCCGCGCCGACGCCGGTGCCGTGGGCGCGCCGCAGCCGCTCCATCTCCCGCTCCGGGTGCAGCATGATGCCCTTGATGGGGATGCCGGGGGACTCCACCAGGGGGCCGACGGCGTCGAACTTGTTGCGGATCTGGGTGTAGTCCCGCTCGATCGGCACCAGCTTGGGCATGGTCACGCCCGGCACCCACGCCTGCGGCAGGGCGGAGACATCCCCGTGCGGCATGGTCATGGCGTCGGGGGTGTCGTGGGTCAGCGGGGCGGCCACCACGTCGGTCTGGGTGCCCAGGTACTTGGGCGCCCAGGCGCTGACCAGCTCGGCCAGCTGCTGGTAGATGTCGAAGTCGCTGCGCGCCTCCCACGGCGGGTCGATCGCCAGGTTGAAGGAGTGGATGAAGGGGTGCATATCCGTAGTGGACAGGTCGTACTTCTCATACCAGGTGGCCGCCGGCAGCACGACGTCGGAGTGCAGCGTGGTGGAGGTGTTGCGGAAGTCCGCCGTCCACATCAGGTCCAACTTGCCCTGGGGCGCCTCCTCCCGCCAGGTCATGGACACCGGACGGCGTCCGGCGGGGGTCTCCACGGCGTTCACGTCGCCGCCGGAGCCGACCATGTGGCGCAGGAAGAACTCGGTGCCCTTGGCGGAGGAGCCGAGCAGGTTGGTGCGCCAGGAGGCCAGGATGCGGGGGAAGTTCTCCGGGGCGTCCGGGTCCTCGCAGGCGAAGCGCAGCTCACCCCGGTTCAGCTGGTCGACGACGTAGTCCTTGGGGCCCATGCCCGCGGCGGCGGCCTGCTGCCCCAGCAGCAGCGGATTGCGGTCGAAGGTCGGGTAGGAGGGCGTCCAGCCGCGCCGCATCGCCTCCACCAGGGTGTCTGAGGCGGTCTTGCCCGCCAGGGTGCCGGCACCCAGCGGGGAGGCCAGCCGGTCGGCCGGGGTGTCGTCGTAGCGCCACTGGTCGGTGGTCAGGTACCAGAAGCCGGTGGAGATCATCTGCCGCGCGGGCCGGTGCCAGTCCAGGGCGAAGGCGAACTGCGACCAGCCGGCGATGGGGCGGACCTTCTCCTGGCCGACGTAGTGGGCCCAGCCGCCGCCGTTGACGCCCTGGGTGGCGCACATGGAGGTCAGCGCCAGCAGGGTCCGGTAGATCTGGTCGGCGTGGTAGTAGTGGTTGATGCCGGCCCCCATGACGATCTGGGAGCGGCCGCCGGACTCGATGGCGTTGACGGCGAAGTCCCGCGCCACCCGGATGGTGGCCGGGCCGGGCACGCCGGTCAGCTCGGCGGCCCAGGCGGGTGTGCCCGGGACGGTGGCGTCGTGGTAGTCGGCCGGCCACTGGCCGGGCAGGCCGGGACGGGCCACCGCGTAGTCGGCAAGCAGCAGGTCGTAGACGGTGGTGACCAGGCGCCCGTCGGGCAGGCGGGTGGCGGGCACGCCCCGCCGGACCACGCCGCCGCCGACGCTGCCGGTGGGGGTCTGCGAGCCGGGCAGATCGAAGCGGGGCAGCAGGATCTCCGTCGGCTCGACGACGACGTCGCTTGCCGGGGCGGGTGGGCTCGCGGGGTCGGCGGCCGCGCCGCCGGCGAGGTCGGCGATGGACATGATCGGGTCCACGCCCTCCATGAGCAGGTTCCACTTGCCCTCGCCCTCGGGGGTGAAGCGGTCGGCCAGTGTGCCGCCGGGGTCGGCGGGGCCGCGCTCGCGGTCCCACACCAGAGGGCGGAACTCGCCGCGGGGCAGGTTGTCGGCCACCCCGGCCACGCCCTCGGCGGTGACGAAGCGGCCCGGAACCGTTCCGGAGCCGTCGGGGGCGGGGACCAGCTCTACCAGGAACGGGGCGTCGGTGTGACGGCGCATGTACTCCAGGAAGAAGGACTCGCGCCGTCCGACGTGGAATTCGGACAGGATCACGTGCCCCATGGCCATCCCGAGTGCTCCGTCGGTGCCGGGGGCCACCCGCAGCCACTGGTCGGCGAACTTGGTGTTGTCGGCGTAGTCGGGGGAGACGGCCACCACCTTCTGGCCGTGGTAGCGGGCCTCGGTCATGAAGTGTGCGTCCGGGGTGCGGGTCAGCGGCAGGTTCGACCCCCACATGATCAGGTACTGGGCGTTGTACCAGTCGCCCGCCTCCGGGACGTCGGTCTGGTCGCCGAACACCTGTGGGGAGGCCGGCGGCAGGTCCGCGTACCAGTCGTAGAAGGACAGCATGGTGCCGCCGATGAGCTCGTGGAAGCGGGCGCCGGCCCCGTAGGAGATCATCGACATGGCCGGGATGACGGAGAAGCCGACGCACCGGTCCGGCCCCCAGTTGCGAATGGTGTGCACGTAGGCGGCGGCGATCAGCTCCATCGCCTCGTCCCAGCCGACCCGCACCATGCCGCCTCGCCCGCGCGCCGACTTGTAGGCGCGGGAGGTCTCCGGATCTCCAGTGACCTGTGCCCAGGCGGCGACGGCGTCGCCGTCGTGCTGACGGCGGGCGGTGCGGAAGGCGTCCAGCAGCACGCTGCGCACATACGGGTAGCGGATGCGGGTGGGGGAGTAGGTGTACCAGGAGAAGGCGGCGCCGCGCGGGCAGCCGCGGGGTTCGTACTCGGGCATGTCCGGCCCGGTAGTGGGGTAGTCGGTGATCTGCTTCTCCCAGGTGATCACGCCGTCGGTGACGTATACCTCCCAGGCACATGAGCCGGTGCAGTTCACCCCGTGGGTGGAGTGCACCGTCTTGTCGTGGCTCCATCGATGCCGGTAGAAGGTGTCGGCGTCGCGGCCGCCCTCGAGGAATAGCCGGCGGGCGTCGGCGGATGGCTTCCCCCGGCGCAGGTAGGAGCCCAGGGCGAACAGTCCCGGGGCGTTCTCAACCCTGACGTCGGGTCCGGGGACGATCGGGGCGGTGGGTGTGCTCATCGCGGGTCCTTGGCGGTGTGGCTGGAGGTATGGGCGGAACTTGGAGCGGTGTGATGAGTCGGCCGGGCCGCCGATTCAGTGTGGCTGGGACGGCGACGGCGTCGTCGTCGGGGGGTGTCAGCCGGGCCGTTTGGCGGAGGGGCCGGCGTAGCGGATCCAGCAGATCACGGCGCACAGCACGCAGAAGACCGAGCAGCCGTAGAAGAAGGCGTGAGTGGGCATCAGGGTCAGGGCGATGCCGACCAGGAAGGGGCCGAGCGCCGCCACGGCGGCGGTGAAGCCGATGGCTCCGCCGGCCTGACGCTTAGGCATGATCATGGGCATCTGTTTGAAGGTGGAGGCGTTGCCGACTCCGGCGAAGAAGAACATGGCCAGCAGGCCGATCATGAACACGGGGAAGTCGCCGGCGCTGTCGGCGGTGGCCACCTGCCAGCCGCAGAAGGCCATGGTTGCGGACATGCCGACGGCGGAGACGAAGGTCCAGATCGCACCGCCGAAGCGGTCGCACAGGGGTCCCCAGGCGAAGCGCAGGAAGGAGCCCAACAGTGTGCCAATAAAGGCGTAGGAGGCGCCCTTGGGCAGGTCGGCGGCGGCCAGCGTCTGCGCCAGCGGGGAGGTGGCGCCGTAGTTGTTGTTGATGATGTTGGCGGTCTGCGCGGCGAAACCGGAGAAGATGCCGAAGGTCATGATGTACAGGACCGTCATCAGCCAGGTGTCGACGTTGCCGAAGATGTCAAGCTGCTGGCGGACATTGGCCTTGACCGGCACGTCCTTGATGTAGGCGAAGGCCAGGGCCGCAGCGATCACGGACCACGGCAGGAAGAAGACGGTGGCGTTGAATACCCGTGGGGCGCCGTCGGCGTAGGGGGTCACCCAGGTGAGCCCGAGCAGGCTCGTGCTCATCAGGAATGGGGCGGCCAGCTGGATAACGCTCATACCCATGTTGCCCAGGCCGCCCTGCAGGCCCAGGGCCGTGCCGGACAGGCGCTTAGGGAAGAAGAAGCCGGTGGAGGGCATGTAACCGGAGAAGGTGGCGGCACCGATGCCGCAGGTGAAGGACAGTGCCAGCAGCGTGCCGAAGGAGGTGGCCGGGTTCTGTACGGCGAAGAACCAACCGAGCATCGGCAGGACGTACAGCAGGGAGGACCAGCCGATCATCTTGCGCGAGCCGATAGTGGCCGGCAGGAACATGTAGATCAGTCTCAGCGCCCCGCAGGACAGGCCCGGCATGGAGGTGATCCAGTAGATTTGGTTGTTGGTCAGCTCGAAGCCGATCTCGTTCAGGCGTGGGGCGACGGCGCTGGGCAGGAACCACACCGTGAAGCCGAGCATGAGTGAGAAGGTAGTGATGGCCAGGGTTCGCCAGGCGATTGACGCCGACCAGCCGTCCGGCTCCTCCGGGTTCCAGCCGCTCAAGACGCGGCCGGAAGTATCGAGCTGACTCATGGTGCTGTGACTCCTGGGGGTAGGGGGCGAAGTAACAGTGAGTTGACCGGGCGTGACCCCGACGTTGTCCGCGGGGGTTGGTCCGCGGGGTGATTGGTGATTCCCGCATGATGCCCGACCGGGCAACGGGTCGGCGACCGGAGAATCTTTCGGCTGGAATCAGGCCGACTGCACCCCATATCTTTTTTACGGCGGATTCCGTAATAAGGAAGATGGTTGTGAGCTAATAGGCGGTGGTGGGCCGTGGCCCACGGTCGATGGGCACTGGGGAGGGCGGTTGCGGGAGCGCGGTGGAATACGGGTGGGCGGATGAGAATCGCCCTCGCCTACTACCGTGGTCGGTATGAGTCGAATGACGCCCCATCACTCCAACTCCGGCTCGGCGGCAGAGCCTTCCAGCACAACGCGGGTGGTTCCTGTACGCCAGAAGGCTCTCCACCCATTGCCGGTGCCGGTAAGTGGCGCCGTCATCACCGTCTCCGACCGCTGCGTCAGCGGGAAGCGGGAGGATGTCTCCGGGCCGCTGGCCGTGCGGCTGCTGCGGGAGCACGACGTCGTGGCCGATGCCGTGAAGGTGGTTCCCGACGGGGTGGAGTCGGTGCGTGCCGCCATTGAGGATGCTGTTGCGGGCGGTGCCCGGGTGGTGTTGACCACCGGTGGCACCGGTGTCACTCCGCGCGACCTGACCCCCGAGGGCACCGCGCCGCTGCTGGCGGTGCGGCTGGAGGGTATTGAGGCGCAGATCCGCGCCTACGGACTGACCCAGACGCCGTTGTCGAGTCTGTCGCGCGGGCTTGTGGGGGTGACCAGTCGCGATGCCGATGGTGCGCTGGTGGTCAATGCCCCCGGGTCGCGCGGCGGTGTTAAGGACACCATCGCCGTGGTGGGGCCTTTGGTTCCGCACATTCTGGAGCAACTCGGCGGCGGTGACCACTGAATCCGCCTCCCCTCCGCCGAGTTCGGTCGATGTGACTGCCGAGTTCGGTCGATGTGACTGCCGAGTTCGGTCGATGTGACTGCCGAGTTCGGTTGCCGCCGTCCACAGGAGTACTTCAGAGCAGCCCCGTGCTTTGGCATTCACAGGCGTTCGTCACCGAGTGGCTCCGTTCCTGCACCCTGTCCTCATGAACAACAGCATGTCTTGTCATAACCCTTCACAAGCCATCCCGCCGGTGTTGGTGCGACGCTCTACTGTGGGGCGCAGTCTGCTGGAGGCCGGTGTGGTTTCCGGCCGGCTCACCCAGATCCAGCGGGACACCTACGTGCACGTCGCACATGACGCCGCGGTATGGGAGCAACAAGCGGCCACGCACAACGCAATGCTCGAAGCCTTTCGGGTGGATGCCCTCAAGGGGGTGGTTGTGCTCGAGAGCGCAGTTCTGCTGCACGGCGGGGCGACCTGGCGCACGCCGCAATCGCTGCACCTGGCGGTGCCTTACCGCCCCACCGGCCTGCGTCGCCCTCCGACGCGGCATGACCCCACGCGTCCTCCTAGCCGAGACCTCCATCCTCTCGATCGCCGTCGGGCACTCGCGTCACGCCCCATCACTCGACACCGCTTTCCAATCCCCGAGGACGACATCATTGTAGTTGGAGGGCTGAGAGTCACCAGGATCGAACGCACTATTGAGGACTGCGCGCGTTTCCTCGAACCGGACGCGGCAATGGTCGCCGTCGACTCCCTGTTCGCGGTGGTCACCGGTGCCATGCCGCTCAACTCCAGCGGGCGGCAGGGCGCCGACGTCGTCGACCGCCCCTGGGATCGCGCCGATGAAATCAACCGAGAAGCGAACGCCTTACGCGCGCGAGTCATGGCGCGGTTGGATGGACGCCGTCGTGAGCGTGGGGTAAGGCGAGCCCGTGCCGTGATCGAGGCCGCATCCCCCTGGAGTCAGTCGCCATATGAGACGGAGCTGCGTCGGATCTGCCTGGCCAATGGGATCATTGCGCCTACGCCGCAGATGCCGCTGCACACCGGAGCGACCACCTTCTACGCGGATCTCGGCTGGCGGGAAGTTCGCAGAGCTGCGGAGGTTGACGGCATGATCAAGCTGGCGAACGGCGTCGACGCCGTGCTTGCGAGGAGAGCCGCGCGTGATGAGGCATTCGCGGAATGCGGTTTCGAAGTAGCCCATTTCTCCCCGGAAGAGGTGCGAGATACCGACGGTGCACTGAGCATGCTGCACATGCTGCTGCCGCGCACGGCATGCGAAGAACGCCCGATCAGCGGGCTGAGGACGAAGCGAGAGTTGCGTCGTCTAGCCGGGTGACCATTTGGCAGGCAGCGGCGGCGATGCGTTGAGCGTCATATCGACCGAACTCGGCAGTTATATCGACCGAACTCGGCAGTCATATCGACCGAACTCGGCAGTCATATCGACCGAACTCGGCAGTTATATCGACCGAACTCGAGGATGGGGGTGGGAGGCGTAGGCACGGATGTCCGCCCAGGTGTCCAGGTCGCGGGCGACGTGTGCGAGCTTTTCTCCTCGCTTGGAAAGCTCGAGACGGATCAGATCCATGCCGCCCAGCGTCCGTCGCACCGCCACATCCCGAAGTGCCGCGCCTCCCGGCGCAACCCGCTCCGCCAGTGCGGCAGTCCGGTATATGCCCAGCAGGTACTGGACCTGGCCGTGGTCTACGGCGCAGGCTCCGTCGGCACCCGCGTGATCCTCCAGCTCTTTCGCCAGCGCTGGCAGGGCGCGCCACGCCTCTGGCGCATCACAGGTGACGACGGCGGTAAGCGGTGCGGGCACGTCCGTAACCGTCCCGCTCATTGTCTCCTCCGATCCATTGCCGGAGACGGTCGTGCTGAGCCGCGCCAGTCCGGCCGCTATTCCTGCCACAGGTCCGCCTAAAGGGGGATCTTCGAGGGCACGTAGTACCCCGGGTGGGACCAGCACGCTCTCAGGGGCCACTACGACCACTTGACCGGGCGGCAGCCGGTCCCGTACGAATGCCACTCCGTCCAACACATGGTCGAGCAGACGCGCCCCGCCCACGACCACATCCGGCTTCGACGCTCCGTCCAGGCGTCGCGCGGTGCCCCCGGCCAGCACGACGACGTCCAGCCGCTCACCTGTTGTCAAGAGAGCTCCTGCCCGGCCCCGTCCGGGGCATTCGCCTCCACGATGTTGCCCGCATCGGCGCCATCCGGCCGCACCCAGTCACCGGAGCGGCCCCCGGACTTGGCAATCACTCTTGCCTCGCGCAGCGCCACCTCCCGGTCTACGCCCTTGACCATGTCGATCACTGCCAGCCCGGCAACGGTGACTGCGGTGAGCGCCTCCATCTCCACTCCCGTGCGGTCGGCAGTGCGCACCGTGGCCTCTACGCGCACACCGTCGTCGGTGACCTGAAGGTCCACCTGGCAGCCGTGGATACCAATGACGTGCGCCAGGGGGAGCAGATCAGGCACCTTCTTGGTGGCAGCTATGCCTGCTACGCGTGCCACTGCGAGCACATCCCCCTTGGGTACGGCATGGTCCCGCAACGCCCTGATGATCGCCGGCGAGCACGCCACGAAGGCCGTGGCGGTCGCGGTGCGGACGGTGGTCCGCTTCCCCGACACGTCCACCATCCGGGCGGTGCCCGAGGAGTCCAGATGCCCGAGGCGGAGGGCCGCCTCTGTTCGTGGGGACGCGGCGGACGGGGCCGGCCTTGAGGATTTGGCGACGGGGGGCCCATATGCGGGTGGCAGCGGCCCTGCGGGCGATGACAGTGGGAGCAACAGCACCTGGTCGCCCGCCGCGACGGCGTCGTCGTCGGTCTCCACGACTGCCAGTGCCTGCGCCGTCGGCAGTGAGGCGACTAGGTGGGAGCCCGATCCCAGGTAGTGCGACGGTGCCACCCAGATACCTCCCGGTAACGCTCCGGTGGGAAGCGGCTTCGGCGGGGCGACGAAGCGTACCGGCACATACTGGCGGCGCCGGCGCGGGCTGCGCCAGCCGACGGCGGCCCGCGCCCTAGTCAGCCGTGTTTCCCCGTCCCGGGAGCCGCGCCCGCGGGTGGTGTCGTGGCCGGACAGCCGGGCTAGGGCGGGGGCGACGATCGTCGTAAATGACACCAGCACGCTCACAGGATTGCCGGGCAGTCCTATCACCGGCACCAGGCGCCCGTCCCGGGCACGCACGGATCCGTAGCCCTGGGGCTTGCCCGGCTGCATCGCAACCGCGGCCGTGGTCAGTTCGATGTCGTTCCCGGCGGGGCCATCTGCCTGCCCGCGTGCGGCGGCCAGTGCGGTGAATGGATCAAAGGCCCCCGCCGACACGCCCCCGGAAGTAACGATCAAGTCGACGTCGATGGCCGCCTCGCGCAGGGCATCGGCCAGTGCCGCCGGAGTGTCGGCGCTGCGTAGGACGGCTACGAGTCGGGCACCGTGCTCGCCCACCAGTCCCGCCAGCATTGGGCCGTTGGAGTCCGGGATGGTGCCGGCTGCGGGCTGGCGACCCGCCTGTGCCAACTCTGCGCCCGTGACCACGACGGCGACTCGGGGGCGCGGCACCGCTCGTACCATCCGGTGGCCTGCGGAGGCGGCGGCCGATACCGCGGTGGCCTTCAATACGGTCCCGCTCTTCAATACGGTTTGGCCCGCCGCCACGTCCTCACCGGCTTGCCGCACGTTGGTGCCCGGGGCGACGGCGGTGCGAACCTCTACCTGCCTGGGCAGCGGTACAGCCCCGGGCGGCTGATCGGTGTCCTCTACCCTGACAACCGCATCGGCTTGCGCGGGCAACATGGCGCCGGTCATGATCCGCTGCGCGGTTCCCGCGGCCAGCGGTTCCGGAACCGCCCCGGCGGGCACGTCACCCATCACCGGCAGGATTACGGGGGCATGCATGGCCCCGACGACGTCGGCCGCGCGCACCGCGTAGCCGTCCATGGCCGAGTTTGTCCAGGGGGGTACTGGTGCGGCGGCCGGCACATCCTCGGCCAGGACCAGACCGTGGGCCTGTTCCAGCGGGACCTCGACCGGGGCGAGCGGCGTCAGCGCAGCGAGCACCTGGGCGAGGTAGTCCTCGGGCGGCAGCATGGTTGAGGTCATTGAGGAGTCCTAATGATGCGATCGTGCAGTTGTGACGGGGGCGGGCGGAGTGGGGAGAAGGCGTGTCGACCGGAACATCATGCCCTGTCGCCGCAGTGGGGTGGGACCGTGGCAGGCGGCTGGCGTGTAACCTCCTCAGCGCCCCAGTGCCGCATCCTTTGGCCGCGCCGCGGCCCATTCGGAGATTCTGCGACTTGCGAACAGGAGACCACAGTGACCCAGACCAATCCGTTCCCCGGACATGTCGAGGACGTCGCCGACGTCGGGACGTCGTCGCCCCGGGCCCTGGTCATCTGCGCCGACGTCACCCCGGAGCCGATCGACACCGCTCGGCTCGCCGACGCCGTCGCGGATCCGGCGGCCGGCGCCGTCGCCACCTTCGATGGCAGGGTCCGCAATCACGACGGCGGGCGTGGGGTCATCGCTATCAACTACGCGGCGCACCCCAGCGCGAATGCGGTCATCGCGGGGATCGCAGCCGAGATCGCCGACCGCCCGGGGCTGCGGAAGGTGTGCGTCATGCACCGTGTGGGAGATCTGGCCGTGGGGGACACGGCGTTGGCGGTGGCGGTTAGTGCCGATCATCGTGTCGCCGCCTTCGACGCCGTGCATGACATCGTTGAGGAGGTTAAGACGCGCCTGCCCGTCTGGAAGCAGCAGTTGTTCACAGACGGTTCCAGCACCTGGTCGAATCTGCCCTGATCCTGCCAGATCCTGCACGGTAGATCCGCTGTCCACCGACTCAGCCACCCGCGAAAGGAGGCAGGACGTCCACCCGATCGCGCTCGTGCAGCTCCGCCAGTGAATCGGCCGGAGTTGAGAGCGAATTGATCAGGTAACTGGATACGCCGATCACCTTGGCCATCTCCAGGCCACGCCCGGCCAGAAGCTCACGCAACCCTGCCAGGGTCGTGCCGGTAGGCAGCTCCAGCCTCTCCTCGGTGCGACCGGCGGCATCTGCCGCCGCGGCGAAGTAGTGCACCTCGATGGCTATGGTGTCGGTGGCATTTGTGCTTGTGCGGGTCTCGACGGTGTCGGCCAAGCGTTTCTCCTTGTAGTCGTCTGCGCCCAATGATTACTGCCGCAGGGCGGTCACCGGAGGCGGTCTTAAGTGTTGACCTTATAACCGCGGATGCCGCGGTCGCCATGTCGGGCCTTCGGCGCTGGCCGACAGCCTGCCACTTCAACCGAACTCGATGGCTATAGAAGGCGAACTCGAGGTGGTGGAGTCGTGGCCGTATCAGCCGCCGATAGCAGACATGGTCCGCGTGGGCGCGGTGAACCCGCCGGATATCGTCTGTGGATCGTCGGTGCCGTGCGCCCTGGGCTTGTCCCAGGCGGCACGGGCCCAAATGCGGGCTAGTTCCTCGTCGCTCGCCCCGGCTCGCATGGGACCACGCAGGTCCACTTCCGCGGTCCCGAACAGACAGCTCAGCAGTTTGCCATCGGCAGTCAGCCGGGTGCGGTCGCAGTCGTCGCAGAACGGCGCTGTCACCGAGGCTATTATCCCGACCCTTCCCGCCGGATAGTACTGGCCGTCCGACTCGCTGCCCGCGGCCACCTCCCACAGCGCCGCAGGGCGCCGGTCGGGCCGGCCGACGGGTGTAAGCGCGAAGCCCGCCTCCCGCAGCACCGTCAACACCTGCTGTGCCCCTACGACCTCCTCCGCCCGCCAGGAACCGTGCGGCCCCAGCGGCATGTGCTCAATGAAGCGGAGTTGCCAGCCGCGGCGCAGACACTGAGCCAACAGCCGCGGCGCCCGCTCGGTGAGTTCACCTGGCACGGCCACCGCATTGACCTTGATGGGGAACAAGCCGGCCGCCTGCGCTCCGTCCACTCCGCGCAGCACGTCCGCCAAGCGATCGCGTCGCGTCAGAGTCGCATATTCACGCTGGTCTAGGGTGTCGATGGAGATGTTCACGCGGTCCAGTCCGGCGGTGCGCAGCCCGGCTGCTCGCCGGTCCAGCCCCAGACCGTTGGTGGTCAGGCCGATGTCCGGCTTATCCCCGGTATGGCGCGTGCGCAGGGCGGCGACGGCGGCGACTATGTCCTCCAGGTCTCGTCGCAGTAGCGGCTCCCCTCCGGTCAGGCGGACGCGTTCGACCCCCAGTTGCTCCACGGCCAGGCGTGCCAGGCGGGCGATCTCATCCACGGTCAGCAACTGTGGTCCCGGCAGCCACTGCAGTCCTTGCGCTGGCATGCAGTAAGTGCAGCGCAGGTTGCAGCGGTCGGTAACCGACAGTCGCAGGTCGCGCACGGTACGCCCGAAACGGTCCACCAGCTGCTTGGGGACCGTCGTGGACGCAGTGGTGAGGGCCGACGCACTCATACGGCGATAGTAATCAGCCCACCCGGATGATCTCCACGCGGGCGAAGCCGTCCTCGGCCTCCACCAGCGTGTGCTTGACGGTGATGGGCAGCTGGTCGATCTGGGCCAGCAGTGGCGTGGGCACATGTGGGGCGAGCAGGTCGAAACCCTCGCCCACGCGCAGAGAGGAGACTGCGCCGAGCACAGCCGGGTGGCGCAGACGATGCGGTATCGGGCGCACGTCCAGCGCCAGGCGCTCCTCATGGGCCGCGCCGCAGCCGCAGGTGCTGTGAGAGGGAGCCTCCTGGATGGGGATGAACTTCGGGTCTTCGCTCACGGATGTCTCCTGGTGCATGGTTCGGTTCAGATGTTCCCAACGTGCGGCGGCGGATGCCTAGGTGTGCCGCACGCAATTGTTGGCAACCCCCATATTTTATTACGGTAGTGGGCGTGGAAAACAAGGTGGCTGCAGTCCCAGTCGGGACCCGCCCGATGAGTAGAGCGGGCGGTCGGGTACACCCGCCCAGGCGTCGTCGGCGGCGCACCCAGATTCGCCGCAACGCCGTGGTGCTGGCCTGGTTCGTCACCGCGGCAGTGCTCACCATCGGGGTCATTGGCGGGCCCCTGGCAGGCTGGGGCGCCTGGCTGCCGCTGCATGCGCTGCTGCTCGGCGGGATCGGCTCGGCCATAACCATCTGGTCCGCCCATTTCGCCGATACCCTGCTGCACCGTCCGGCCCTGGGCGGGGCGACCCTGATTGATGTGCGTCTGTACGCTCATAGCCTGGGTGCGGCCGCAGTGCTGGCCGGCATGACCTCCGGACGGCACGTTCTCACCCTGACCGGAGTGGTGCTGGTGATCGGCTGCGCGTTGACGGGTATGACAGCGATCTGCGTGCAGTACCGGCGTGCGCTCGCCCCCGCAATGGCGCCGCTGGCCAGTCACTACGTGGCAGCACTCGGCGCGTTCGCCGTCGGCGCGGCGTTCGGCTACCTGACGTCATGGGCGGATGGGAGCGGTGCCGCCGCACTCGCCGACATCCTGTACCTGGCTCACACCGCCACCATGCTGCTGGGCTTCGTCGGCATCACCGTACTGGGAACACTCACAGTGCTCTGGCCGACTATGTTGCGCACCAGAATGGAGCCCACTGCGGCGCGCTGGGCCGCTCGCGGCCTGCCGGCCCTCATAATCGGCACCACCGCCACCGCCTGCGCGGGACTGTGGCAACCGGTCGCGGGTATCGGCGTGATTGTGTACCTGCTGGGTGCCGCCACCGTGATCCTGCCGGCCGCGGTCACGGCTCGGCGCGTGCCACCCACGTCATTTGCCACCATGAGCGCGGCGGCCGCCGTGGGCTGGCTGGGAGTCTGCATGGGCTATATCGGAACCGGCATTGCCCTCGCCGACGACCTCGCCTCTTCTCGGGAGGTCGTACACACCGTCCGCATCGCCCTGGGGGCGGGTTTCGCCTTGCAGATCGTGGCCGCCGCACTGAGCTATTTGACGCCCGTCATGCTCGGCGGCGGTCCCGCTGCTGCCCGAGCCACCAACGCCATCATGGACCGGGCCGCGACCTATCGGACGGTGGCCGCGAACCTGTGCCTGTTATTGGCCGTCGTACAGGTGCTGCCCTGGGAGATACGGCTGGCCGGGGCGATGGGTGCTGGCGCCGTGGTCGGCTATGTGCTTGTGGGAATCATCCTGGCCGTGCGGCGGGTCGTACACGGCGGGAGAGGCGAACCGGATCGGGGGGTATCGGCCACCCGCGCCGAGAACGCCGCCGGCAAACCGGAGGGAACCAGTGGGAAGGACACCGATGAGCAGCAACCATGAAACAAAAGGGCCCGGTCGGGACCAGGAACGGGTGGGCGATCAGGAAGCATCCAATGCCGGGGCGGACTCCCGCATGTTGCCGAACCGGGCGGCCGTAACCGCGGGTACCGCGCCCGCCGTCAGCAGTGGCGGAGGTATCGGCGCCGCCGGCGGGAAGGAGCCGGCTACGGCGCGGCTGGACCGCCGTGGGGTACTACTGGGTCTGCTCACGGCTGGCGGAGCGGTTGTTGCCGGCGCCGGCGCGGCCGCTTGGCGGGCCTGCAGCACCATGCCAGCCGACGCCGAGGGCGCTGCGGCCTCTGGTAGGACCACCGCGGTCACAGTGGAGGTGGAGGGGATGCGTTTCGTGCCCGAAACAGTGGAAGTGCCTGTCGGCGACCGGCTGGTGCTCGCCCTGAGCAACACCGGCGATCAGGTCCACGACCTGGTGGTCCAAATGGCCGACGGCACCACCGTGTCCACCGGAAGGGTCGCAGTCGGAGATACCGGCAGCCTCGACGCAGGTATCGTCTCTGGTCCGTTGGAGGCCTGGTGCTCCATTGCCGGCCATCGCGCCCAGGGCATGGTGCTTCATATCACCGCCTCCGGGCGGGTTGCGACCGCCCCGACCACCACGATCGCGCCTGGCCGGGGCGGCGCTGCCGTAGCTGACCACGCTGCCGTCCTGCCCGAGGGGGTGGCGGCCTTCGACGCCGCCCTGGCGCCTGCAGACACCTCCACCACCGTCCACGAATACACCTTCAACGTCACCGAGCAGACCATGTACGTGGGCGGCGGCGTCACGCAGAGGCGCATGACTTACAACGGAGGGGTCCCCGGCCCGGTGCTGCGCGGAAAGGTGGGTGACACCTTCCGCGTCACCCTGGTCAACGACGGATCTATGAGTCATTCGATCGATTTCCATGCCGGTGTGATCCCACCCGATGAGGTGATGCGCTCTATCGACCCCGGCGAGTCCCTCGTCTATGAGTTCGCCGCACAGCGCTCCGGCATCTGGCTGTACCACTGCTCCACCGCGCCCATGAGCGTGCACCTGGCCTCCGGCATGCACGGCGCCGTCATCATCGATCCGCCCGGACTGGGGCGGGCGGACCGCGAGTACGTGCTGATCCAGTCCGAGATCTACCTCGGTCCCGAGGGCGGCGAGACGGATGCGGACAAGGTGGCGACCAAGACACCCGACCTAATAGCTTTCAATGGCATCGCCTTCCAATACCGGGACCGGCCCCTGACGGCCGAGCCGGGCGAACGCGTGCGCATCTGGGTGCTGGATGCCGGGCCATCGTTGCCGACGTCATTCCACGCCGTTGGACTGCAATTCGATCAGGTCTTCAGCGAAGGGAACTGGACGCTCGGCGGCCCTGCGCACCTGGGTGCCGCCTGGTCCGGTGGAGGACAAGCACTGGGGCTGCAACCCGCCCAGGGAGGCTTCGTCGAATGCGTGCCGCCCGCGCCCGGAACCTACACCCTGGTGAGCCACGCCTTCGCAGACATGGAGAAGGGGGCCATGGGGTATCTGAAGGTCACCGGTTGAGTGAGCGGGGAGCGGCGCCGTAACCCGCCGATTCGGTGTCCGTCTGGGTGTGCGTTTCGGCGATTGCCGTGAGGTGACAGCCGTCGGCGCACAGCGGAGTCAGCGTGAAGCGGAGCCCGACGTCAGCGGCGCCGTCGTCGGCGTCGTGGTGCCCGCCGGCCGGCGCCTGGATGTAACGCTCGTTCAGAAACCCCTCATGCATCATGCACACCAACGGGTGCGGAGGACGGGAGGCGGTGACCAAGGGGCAGGCCTTCAGGATGATATGTCCACCGTCGAAGGCGGGGGCGAATCCCATGAGCGACAGGTGGGGCAGCAGGCGGGACAACTGCTCTGCCGAGGTGGTAGCCCGCGCGGGAGCACTAGCAGGCTCCGGGGGAGTCAGTTGCGCCCATTGGCGGCCGATCTCCAGGGCCCGGTGTCGGGCCTGCTCCCCGTCGCCGAGGTGCTCAATGATTGCGTCCAACAGGGCCAAGAAGGAACCGACTACCTGTGCCGGATCGGGGCCGGCAGGCGTATAGCGCAGGGCGGGGCGCCCCCGGCGTCCGGTGGGGCTGGTGGAGACTGTGACCAGGCCAGCCTCCGCCAGGGCGTCCAGATGCTCGCGCACAGTGTTGTGGTGCAGATTCAGCGCCCGGGCCAACTGTGCAGCAGTCAACGGGGAGGGGGCGTGTTCGACCTCCTCGAGCACCCGCCTGCGTGCCTGAGACAGCTCGGCCCGCGTGGACAGGTCCACCCAGGCGGGACGGGGCGGACGCGCCGCGGCAGTAGGGGGAGCGGACATGCGCTCAGGCTAACACCCGCTGCGGCCGGGCAGGGAGGAAGCAGACCGCCGAACCGGGGGCGTTTCTGCCGCAAATACGGTTATCGCTCCCGTGGGTGCGCGGGGCGGGTGAGGGCCCAGTAAACCGGCAGCGGCGGGGCGTCGAGCGCGGCCCAAGGTGAATCCCAGGCATGTCAAGGCTCTGGGCAGGGTCACCCCCTCGGCTAGACCGACCGACGTCACGTCCCCCAACATGCGCCCACACACTGCAGTTTCCTGCTCTCGCACTCACCCCGAAGGAGATCTTCTCCCGGAACAGTCGGACCTACAACAAGCTGTGTCATTCCAAGCAACGCAGAGCACCGCTGCTTCACCCACCACCCCATGATCCCACCCAACCAACCGTTTAAGAACTAACGACACGCGACACTAGTTCTCGACGCATGCAGAGAGACGGTGGTGTAAGTGACGCGGCAAGTCGCTCCGGGCCGCAGCAGGCTTGTGACACGCTCGCGGCAGGCGATGCTTTTCGGCTGGGTCTTGTCAGCCACGGGCTCGGCGGTGGTGACCGGGGTCGCGCCCGCGCTGGTGGTAGCCGCGACCCTTCCGGCGGTCTGGATCGCCTTTTAGTCCACCCTGACCAACATTGAGGATCTGCTCGCACCGCTCATGGTCAAGGCCGTTGCGCGGTGGCGGCCGGGCCGGGTGCTGACCGCGTGCGAGGTATACGACGTCGCACTGCTGCTGATCGCGCTGGTGCTGGAGGGCGCCGGTATGGGGGTCGGTCCGGTGCTGGCCGGGTACCTGATCGCCTCCTCGCCGATCCCCTTGGTTTTGGACGTTGCCGAGGAACTGTACGGCGCGGAGATGGCGGCGGTGGACACCGAGATGTCCTTCCGCTTCACCTCGCACCTGCATTCAATGACCGCGCTTATCTCCCGGGTCATCGCTCCGCCTGTTGGAGCCGCCTTGACATTCCTGTCTCCTGCGGCGGTTCTCGCAATCAACCTGGTGCTGCCGGTAGCGACGGTGGTGAGTGTGACCGCGCTCGGAAGCCGATACGCAGCGGGAAAAAGCTGCAGCCACCCAGCCGTAGGCCCCAGGCGAACGCATCCGTGCCGGCCCCGGCTCACTGCGGGGCGGGCACGGTCTCACCGGCGGTGCGCCGTCGGCGTCGTCGGGTCCTCCGCCTCCAGGGCGGGGGCCAGCAGGCGCCGGAAGGAGTCCACGCGGGATCGGCGCCGCACGCGGTCCGCCGGATCCAGCGCGGCCTCGGCGGACCACTCGTCCAGGGCGCACTCGATCACGCCCGCCTCGTGCGTGCAGCCGCGCGGGCAGTCCTCGGCGACGGCGGCCAGGTCCGGGAATCCGCGCAGCACATCCGTGCTGGACACGTGCGCCACCCCGAAGGAGCGCACCCCGGGGGTGTCGATCACCCAGCCGCCTCCCGGTAGCTCCAACGCCTGCAGGTTGGTGGAGGTGTGGCGGCCGCGACCGGTGACCACGTTCACCTCCCCGGTGACCCGCTCCGCCCCGGGCACGAGCGCGTTGATGAGCGTCGACTTGCCTACCCCGGAATGGCCGACGAACACCGAGGTGCGCCCGCCGATAAGCGCCCGCACCGCCTCGACGCCCTCGCCGGCGCGGGAGGCCTCGGCCCGGCTGGAGGGATCCAGGTGCGTGGCGACCGAGCGCAGCCCCAGCGGCTCGTACAGCTCCAGCAGCGCATCGGCGTCGGCCAGGTCCGCCTTGGTCAGGATCAGCAGTGGCTCCATGCCGGCGTCGTAGGCGGCCACCAGATACCGGTCGATCATGCGCGGGCGCGGTTCCGGGTCCGCCAGGGCGGTGACGATCACCAGCAGGTCGGCGTTGGCCACCACCGGCTTCTCCGTGCCGGCCGTATCCCCGTCCTCCGCGCTGCGGCGCAGCAGGGCGTGGCGCTCCTCAATGCGCACCATGCGGGCGAGAGTGTCCTTGCGGCCGGAGACGTCCCCGACTACGGCGACCCGGTCCCCGACCACGACCTTCCCGCGTCCCAGCTCGCGGGCCTTCATCGCCGTGATGTCCCCGGAGCCGTCGGCGGTGAGAGCGGGGTCCTCCAGGCGGATGCGGTAATGGCCGCGGTCGATGCGGGTGACCATGCCGGGGACGGCGTCGGCGTGGGCCGGGCGCTGCTTGGTGCGCGGGCGTGAGCGCTTACCGGGGCGCACCCGTACGCGCGGATCGTCGGTGCCGATGTCGCGGCGGGCCATCAGTGCCCCTCCCGGTCGGCGAGCAGCTTGGCCCACAGGCCGGGGAAGTCGGGCAGGGTCTTGGCGGTGCAGGCGATGTCGTCCACCTCCACGCCGCTCACCCCCAGGCCGACTACGGCCGCGAAGGTCGCCATCCGGTGGTCGGCGTAGGCGCGCAGCCGGGCCGGGTGTAGGCGCTGCCCGGCGGGCAGGGCGGCGATTTCCAAGCCGTCGGCGGTCTGGCGGGCCGTCCCGCCGATGCGATTGATCTCGGTGGTCAGTGCGGCCAGGCGGTCGGTCTCGTGCCCGCGCAGGTGGCCGATGCCGCGTAGGCGCGAGGCGTGCCCCTGCACCGAGGCCAGGGCCGCCAGTGCGGCGACCGTGGGGGTCAGCTCCCCGACGGCGGACAGGTCGGCGTCGATCCCGCGCAGATTACCGGTGCCGACGGCAGACAGCGTGAGCGAGCCGTCCGCATCACGGGTTTCCTCGACGGTGCCGCCCAGGACGGGCAGCAGCCACCGCCAGGCGTCTCCGGCCTGAGTGGTGCGCTTCGGCCAGTGGCGCACGCCCACTCGTCCGCCGGCCACCAGTGCCGCCGCCAGGAAGGGGCCGGCGTTAGACAGGTCCGGCTCAATTGACACCGCGCCGTCCCGTGGCGCGCCCGGGTGCACCGTCCAGGTGCGCGCGCCGACGGGGGCGTCGGCGTCCGGCTCGTCCACGGTGAGGCCGCGCTCGCGCAGGAACTCCACGGTCATGGCCACATGCGGCAGGGACGGCACCGGCCCGGTGGGGGTGACGGCCAGTCCGCCGGGCAGCAGGCATCCGGCCAGCAGCAGCGCGGACAGGAACTGGGAGGAGCCGGAGGCGTCCACACCCACCCGGTGCGGTGCGTCGGGACGCACCGGGTCGGCGGGGCGCCGCAGGCGCCCGTCACCCGGCCCCACCCGTGCGGGCAGGAAGCCGGGCTCACCCAGATAGGCGACCTGCGCGCCGAGATCCTCCAGGGCGTCCAGGAGCGGGGCCAACGGGCGCTGGCGGGCGGCGGCGTCGCCGTCGAAGAGAACCGGCGCGTCGGCCAGCGCGGCCAGCGGCGGTATGAAGCGCATCACCGTCCCGGCCAGGCCGCAGTCGATACGGGTCACGCCGTCGGCGCCGGCGCCGGCCGGGAACGGGCGCGGCGCGGGCGTGACCCGCAGGGCGGTGGAGGAACCGACGTCGGGCTGCCCGGACAGTTCCTCAAAGCGCGCCCCAAGCGTGGTCAGGGCGGCGCGCATGAGCTCGGTATCGCGCGAGCGCAGGGTGCCGCGCAGCGTCGTCGGGCCCTCCGCCACCGCCGCCGCCACCAACACCCGGGCCGTAAGCGACTTCGAGCCCGGCAGGTCCACGACGGCGTCCAGCGGGCCGGTGGGCGCTGGGGCTCGCCATGGAATTGCGGAAGGAGCGGTACTCATAATGACATGATGCCAGGTGAAAGGCGGTAGATGCATATGTATGCGCCATCAGTGCGGAGTGTAGCCGTCAGCGCCGTGGTCAGGCAGGTATACGCCGGGTGAAGGCCTTGATGCGAGTAAAGTGGCTCTTCGTGTTTGGGGGTGTGGTGGTGGGTAGTGGCGGGTGCGTGTGTCGCAGGGGCGGGTGTGGGTCGAGGTCCCCGATGATTGGTGGGCTTCTTAACACTACCGATCACGGAGACCTCGACATGGCTGACACTACCTTCACTGCTGCTGATCTTGCTAGTTTCCTGGGCCTGGACGCCCTGGGGCTGGTTGCCACCGGCCAGCGGATCACCCCTTGCGAGGCGCTGGTGGAGTGCCGCCTACGGGTGGCTGAGGAGGATGCGTTGTGTAGGCGGTGTGGGGCCCAGGGCGTGGCGGTGGGGACCGTGTCCAGGCGCCTGGCGCACGTGCCGTTGGGCTGGCGTCCCACACACCTGCTGGTCCGGTCGCGGCGGTGGCGCTGCCAGGGATGCGATCGCGTGTGGCGCCAAGACTGTTCTAGGGCCGCGGCCAAGCGGGCTTTGCTGACCCAGGCGGCCAAGGAGTGGGCGATCCGGGCCGTGGGGGTGGAGTTCATGTCCGTGGCGCGCGTAGCAGCGTCGCTGGGGGTGTCCTGGCACACCGCCAATGAGGCCGTCCTTGAGCGGGCCAAGGACCGCTTGATCAATGATCCCGGCCGTCTGGCCGGTGTGGAGGTCCACGGGGTAGACGACTCCCCCGCGCGCTGGCGCTCTCAAGCGAGAGGTGCCCCCATTGCCTGGCGGCATACCCGCAAGGGCGACCGGTACGTCACCGTCATCATTGACCTGACCCCGGTGCGCGACCGGACGGGCCCCTCCCGTCTGCCGGGGCATGGCCCCGGGCCGGTCCAAGCAGGTTTTCAAGCAGTGGCTCCAGGATCAGCCCGAGGCCTGGCGCAGCCGGATCGAGGTGGTCGCTATGGACGGTTTCACCGGTTCCCAGGACCGCCACCGCGGCCCTACCCGGCGCAACGGAGGTGATGGACCCCTACCCGCGTAGTAGCACTGGCCGCACACAAGCTGGACCAGTGCCGTCGCCGTACCCAGCGCCAGACCACCGGGCGGCCGGGGGCGTAAGGACGATCCCCTGCACCAAGGCCAGGCGCCTGCTGCGCACCGGGGCGGGGCTGGTGAGCGACAAGGGCTGGGAGCGTCTCGAGCAACTGTTCGCCGACCCCCACAACAAACCGGAACAGACCACCTGGGCGGTGTACCAGAAGATTATGTCCGCCTACCGCGCCAAGACCCCCACCCAGGGCAAGCAGTTGATGAGCGAGGTCATCGACTCGCTCACCACCAGTGTGCCTGACGCCCTCGAAGAGCTGAAGTCGCTGGCCAAGACCCTCAACCAGCGGCGCGACGACATCCTGGCCCACTACCGATCACCGCGACACATCCAACAGACCCACCCAAGCAGTCAACGCCCCGCCTGGAACACCTACACGGCATCGCCCTGGGCTACAGGAATCTAACCAACAACCACCATACGCAGCCTCATCCACGCCAGCGGCTCCCGCAACCAACTACTACACCCCTAAACACGAAGAGCCGGATAAGTGTGTGGGCGGAGTCGATGGGCGCGACACTGAAGAATGAGCGCGTGCATCGTATGGTCTAACCCACCCGGGACAAGGCGATACGGGATGTGGTGTCGTGGATTGAATTGACGTATAATCAGACACGTCTGCACTCGGGGATCGGTTACCGCACACCCAACCAGTTCGAACGCGAACTACAACAGGCCGCCACCCCGAAAGCAGCCTGACAAACACACAACAACCAAGAGTCCAAAAAACACCCAGCATTCCAGATGAGGTCATGGATTTCTACAATGAAGCGGTTCGGCGCGGACTGCGATTCCTTGAATACGGTGACGCAGCCCTCTACTTATGATCGGAACCTAGTCCAACTATTCTGCGACGGGCCCCGGAGCCCATCTCGTCAGAGGAGAGCATATGAAGATCGCATGGGGAAGTGACCAGTCTGACCACCCTGTTGTGCGTAGGCTTGAAGAAGTGCTGATCGAGCTGGGGCATGACATACATTCCGTCCCTGCACACGGGGGTGATTGGGTAGATGTGGGGCATCAAGTGGGTAACGCTGTCGCTTGCCGGCGCGCGCGACGCGGAGTTGCGTGCTGTTCAACCGGTACGGGCGTAGCTATGGCGGCGAATAAAATACCAGGTGCGCATGCGGCGGTATGCAGCGACCGGGAGCCGGCCGAACAGGTCAGGCTATTTAATCACGCCAATGTACTCGCGTTGAGCCTCGAGCGGACAGCTCCTGAAGACGTCGAGGAGATCGTGAAGGTGTGGCTGCGTACCCCAGACGGTGCCGAACAGCGGGACAGCGTGGATAGGTTGGAGACACGATGACATACATGGATGGACTAGAGGCTGGGGATAGTGCAGAGATTCGGGCCGCAACCGATTGGTCGGCCTTGGTGCGTCGCCACTTGTGGATGGGCAATATGCGGCGTGACCAGATCGAATACCACGGGCCCCTTGTCCTAGACAAAGCTGAAGGCATCTATCTTTCTAAAGCAGACGGCACGCGCGTCATCGACGCAATGGCGGGTGCGTGGGTTGTGAACGCGGGCCATGGCCGCACGGCAATCGTTGAGGCTATTGCGCGCCAGGCTCAACGGCTGCCGCTCATACTCAATGAGGGATATACTAATTCGACTACCGTCGCGTTGGCGGAACGACTGCTGGCTCTCGTTCCCGGTACTTACGATCGGGTCTTTTTCACATCAGGTGGGTCGGAGGCGGTAGAGACGGCGCTGAAGATGGTCCGTCAGCGCTGGGCAGTACGGGGTACCCCGCGATACAAAGTGATCGGCCGCGAGTTGTCGTATCATGGCGCGACCTGGGGCGCATTGAGCGTCACTGGTTTTCCCGAGTGGCGCTGGCCCTTCGCGCCACCGGTCCCCGGTGCTTCGTTTATTCCGCACCCGACATGCATACGGTGCCCGTTAGGTCTTAGCTATTCATCCTGTGGTGTCGCTTGTGCGCACATGTTGCGCGATACTCTCGAGAAAGCTGGACCGGAGAAGGTCGGTGCCGTCATTGCGGAACCGATCTCCGCCGCCTCCTCGGCGCATGTACCACCCGATGAATACTGGCCGCTCATTCGCTCTATCTGTGACGAGTACGGCGTCATGCTGATCGCGGACGAGATTGTTACTGGGTTCGGTCGAACTGGAGAATGGTTCGGGTTACAGCATTGGGGTGTCGAGCCGGATATTCTCGTGCTCGGGAAGGGGATGACTAGCGGCTATGTTCCGTTGGCCGCAGTGCTTACCCGTGCCGACATCACTGAGGACCTCGACGAGGACGGTTTCGTTCATGGTTACACTTTTTCCGGTCATCCGGTAGCCTGCGCGGCGGCAATGGCCAACCTCGATATTCTGGAGCGCGAGGAACTCCCAGAAAATGCTCGCCGTCAAGGCGAACGACTCACGCGTATGTTAACCGAAGGTTTGGCGAACTGCTCAATCCTGGGGGACATACGTGGCAAAGGCTTGTTACTCACCATCGAGCTCGTACGTGACCGCGCGACGATGGACCGTTTTGCGGACCCATTCGCGTTCGCCGCTCTTTGTAAGCCAATCTTTATGCGGCACAGAGTCCTGTGCCGCGTTGGTCCCCAAATACGGTTGGGCCCGCCATTATCTATCACGGATGCCGAGACGGATGTCCTCGGGGAGTCTCTGATTGCCGCTATCTTAGAGGTGGAGCGAAGCGTCGTTGATGGAGGTATGGGACAACCGCAGTGGACGCAGGCACATGACGACCCTCTGGCGGCGAATGCATGATGGTGGCGAATAGGCTCAATGCGGCGGTTCGGAGCACGATCGCCCACAACAGGATGGTGTTTAGTCGATTAGACACCTCAAGTCTGCTGGCAGGGTCCCTTCTGGGCAGCCTAGCTGTTGTTGTCATCAACCTCTTGTTGACCATCCACGTCTACCGGGATACCGGTTCATCTCCACTCGCTGTCAGCGCTCTGTTCGTGATCACTTTCTTGCCTAACCTAGTGGTCGCTCCGTTGTGCTCAGGGTTGGCTGACCGTTGGAACCGGCGACTACTTCTAGGCGTGTGCGGACTCGTGCGTGCTCTTCTGTGCGCGCTGTTGACCGCGAATTGGTCTCTGCCTATTCTCTTGCTCCTCGCTTTTGCCATCACGTCTATTTCCGCCATTACGAAGCCTGCGCGCTATGCGCTTGTCGCGCAGCTTACAACAGGTCCGCTGCGTGTCGCGGTTAATTCAATGCTGATGATCGTGACTACCTTCGCCGGAATTGTCGGGGGCGGTGTACTTGCATTTCTCACGCATGTGGCCGGTCGAGAAGTATTCGGGATCATGGCACTCATTAGTGCGCTTGGCGGTTTGCTGGACATGGTCAGGTTCCGCAGCGCTCCTGCGCCGATTTACCAGGAGTCGCTATCCTTGATGCGCAATGCAGATCATGACCACGTCCTAAACGGAGAGTCTGCGTCGGAGTCGCGGCCACGTCTAGGTCAGCGGCTCGCAGACGGCTGGCGCTTGGTGCGCTTCACGCCTGCGCTATTCACGTTAACGGTTTCGACCACGCTCCTGTGGTTCGGACTCGGTGTTCAGGAACCATTGCTTGTGGTGTTTGTCGATCGCGTGCTGGCGGCGCCAGACGCCACTTACGCTCTGCTCGCTACCATCGGATCAGTCGGCGGGCTCGTCGGCGCTGGCACGGCTACTCCGCTGGCGGGCGATACGTCGGCCGCGGCCCGAAATTTCTCGGTAAGTTTGGTTTTGGCAGGACTTTGTTTCGTCGTGTTCGCGGCAAGCAATGGTTCCGTCATTGTAGCATTCATTGCCTTCTTCTTATTCAATGCTACATATGGTGTGTCAAATGTGATCGACGAGTACCTGGAGCAGGAATTGTCGCCGGATCACCTGCGTGCGACAGTGATCTCGGCAATCGGCGCAGTCGGAACCCTGGGGTACCTGCTTGGTGGTGGATTCACGGGCTTGGCGGTGAACAGATTGGGCCCGGTTTCGACTGCTGCAGGAGTCGGACTGGTGATTACGTGCTCTGGAGTCTACGCGCTGCTTAGGCTGCGGATCGAATGAGGGGACAGTCAATGAGACTGCCAGGTGGCTCGCTTTACGTGATGGAGAACCATAGCACTGCATTGCGCGTATGGGAGAATCATGACGTGCGGGAAGCGCTTTGTGTCCACCTGGACGCTCACCTGGACATCGGCTGGCTCTCCGAGGAGACTGGAAGACTGGCGGCGGACCGAGAGCATAGCTTTGGAGGTTTGCATTAGCGGGATTGCTTCTTGCATACACGGGAGGGACGCTTCGACATAGCAAATTGGCTTGGTGTGGCGCTGTCGGCCGGAATGGTATCCGAACTCTTCTGGGTAGTTCCGGACGAGGCGTGGTTCAACAGTCCGCGGCAGCTCCAAGAACTGCTCATACGACAATTTGGGGGAATCAGTATCACATCGTTCGCGGAACTGGGGCGCCACAAAAGTCCATATCGATTTACGACTGGAGAGACGGAGGTTGTCGTCTGTACACTTGAACAATTGCCTCCGTTGCATACTGAGGCTCTTCTCCTCGATATCGATCTTGACTACTTCGCCCGGTACCGCGACCCCAGTGGCTGTGGGGATTGGTCGTTGCATGGGGTAGAACCAGCGGATGTCGTCACTGAGTTACATGCGCGAGTTCCGCATGCTGATGTAACCACGGTATCGTTATCGTGGCACGGAGGGTATTTGCCATACGATCTTCTTCCTCGATTCTGAACTGTACCGGGTTTGATGGAGGCAGTGAACGCACGGAAGGATCACTGTCGGGAGTGCGCAAAGGAAGTACCATTGGGAGTTGTGGGAGCGGGCTACCCGGATGGGGTGTGCAGGGGCCCGCCGGGACCCCGAGCGGTCTAAGGGGGGCGATCCGTAGGATCGCCGAGGAGTTGGGCGCCCCGCCTCGAGGCGTTGCGTACCTGGGTGAAGGAGGCCGAGATCGATGGCCGCGCCCGGCCGGGAACCACGAGCCAGGATGCCCAGCGGATCCGGGAGCTGGAGAAGGAAGTACGCGAGCAGGGGGCGGGCCAATGAGATCCTGCGCAAGGCGGTGCGCGTATATGCGCCCCGGGCGGAGTGTGAGCGCCGGTAGAGGTCATCGATTCCTTCATTGACGGGCAACAAGGCGGACCTTGGGGTCTGTGCCGGTTCTGCCAGGCGCTTGTCAGCGTCGGCGTCAAGATCGCCCCTTCCGCCTACCGCGCCCGCAAGTCCCGTCCCCCCAGTGCCAGGGCTGTGCGCGACCAGGCTCTGAAGGCCGAAATCAGCAGAGTGCATGAGGACAACTACTGCGTACTGGGCGCCAGGAAGATGCACGCGATGCTGAATCGGCCTGAGTCCCGTGAGCGGCATGGGCTGGGGCATGCGGCGCCTGCTGCACCGCGGGTGCGGTTGATGCGGGCCATGGGCCTGCACGGCCACCGGCCGCGCCAAATCACCGCGTACCACGCGCAGCGCTCCTAAGGGAGCAGTGCCCGGCGGACCTGGCGGGCAGGCACTTCTCGGCTTTCAGGCAATGAGTTGTGGACGTGTGGACATTCCCCCACTACGTGTGACCTGTTTCAGCGTTAATGTCCGCTTGGGGCGGTTGGATCAGACATCATCGTGGTCTTCTTGGTTGGTTTGATTGTCTCGTTGTTTGCGGTTGTAGGCAAGGCGCTGCTGAGCGGCCCGTTTCAGGCCTTCCTGGCGGGCCTTGCGGATGGCCGGCCCGCGCCCGGTGTGCTCGTCCAGGGGTGTGACGTAGCCGGCTTGCGGAGTGCAAGCGCCGGGTTGTTGTACTCGGTGCGCACACAGTCGAGTTCGGCCCTCAGGGGCAGCGGGATCGGTGATTGCCAGCAGGCCAGGCCACTGGCGCCTTGAGTGTTCCGCCCGGGGACTCGACCCCGGGCCTGGTCGGCCGCGTGTCGCCGGGCGTGGCGGGAGTGCTGGGCGATGGCGACCATGGCCATGGACCTGCGGGTGCTGGGCAGCTTGTCAATCTGGGGGGCCGTTGTCGGACACCGCCAACAGGATCGGGGTCAGTTCGTCGTCTCCGTCAAGCGTCAGCCGGCGCTTCAGGGCCCGAGGCTGGTCCCCTGGGCGGCATCACACAGGCCTTCGGCGCCCCCGGGGCCTGTGTGAGGGCGAGCCGGGGCCTGGTGGTGGGTCTGTTCGCTGGAGACTTTCGTGGGTGATCCACTTGCGCCAGACCAGATCCACGGCCGGTCAGCACAGTCATGGAGCAGGCGGAGACGATGTGAGTGGAGTCGGTGGACCCAGGATCGAGTTGGGCTTGTACGTCGCCGGGTCGGGGAACGCACGACGCTTGGAGCGCGCTGGCCGGGCGGGATGCCCGGGACCGAAGCTCGTGGTCACTTTAGGACCCTGCCGGCAGTGGAGGCCGACGCCCAGAACAACCCGTTGTAGGAGCCTCGGCGGGGCCAGGCGACGGTGAGAGGAAGCCCGTTGTCACCGAAAGTCTCGAAGGCATCCACAATTCGCCACGGGTCTCGCACGGCATCAGGGCACCCGCAGCGGCGCCAGGCCAGGAGGTCGGCCAGTCCTACCCCGCCCCTGGCGCCGTGCCCCGGCGCCGGTAGCCTCGCTCGGCCAGTCCCAGGACCCCCGCAGGCCTTAGCCACGGTCCAGCCCTGACCGGTGGCGTAGTCCACCAGCCCCCGAAAGCCCCTGCCCGGCGGGCGCATCCACCCGGGCGGGGACCGGGGCACCGGGCATCCCACCGAGCCCCCCTTTTCTTCGGCACCACCAACCCCGCCGCCTGCTGGGTCACCGTACGGGTCAAGCGGTCGATCTCGGCCCTGGCCTGCTCAAGCTCGACATCACGAGCCGACTTGCCAGACGAACCCGCACCCCGAGGCCGCAGGCGCGTCCAAGGCGCCTTGCCTGGCGACCTGCCGCAGCCTCACGATCGTAGGGGCGGCCCCACTCCGGCCTCGGTCGCAGCCGCCCCCACCGTGACCTCCTCTCGCATCAGCCTTACGTAGATCTCATACTTCTGCCAAGGCGACACCAACACCTTGGCCCGACGCCCCCAACCCCTCGTCGTGTCAGCATCACTGCTCATCGCCCACCCTCCTCAAGGTGTCACCAAGACCCTACCCATGCGGTCTGATCCTCAGCCCAAAACCGGACACGAACGCTGAAGCAAATCAACGTGGAAGAGTGCCCCCACCTATGTGCGCACCCTGTCGGGCTGGGCGTATGTGGCTTTCGCCCGCCGACGTGCTGCTCGCGTCGGATCATCGGGTGGCAGACCTCTACGAGCTTGTATACCGACCTTGCGTTGGACGCCCTACGCATGGGGATCTGGCAACGCAGGCGCGAAGGAGCCGACCTTACCGGCCTGATCCATCACTCCGACCGGGGTGCGGCTGTACCGGGCAATACGAGTGCGGGCAGGCCCTGCTCGGACTACGACGCTGTGGCCTCGGTGGGCACCCGAGGGCGACTTCCTTTCGGCTTCGCTCTGGCCGAGGCCCTGATACTGGCTGTACAAGGCGGAACTGATCCTTGGGCCGCCATTACCTCGACTCCCACGGCCCCCTGGCAGGGCATCGACGACGCCCGTGTTCGCTACCGCCCAGTGGGCCCAACTGGTCAGGCAACACCCGGCCTCACTGCGCCACAGGCATGCACAACCCCGTCCAGCACGAGCAGGCATACACCCCACCAGACGACACCGACACCATCACCGACCCCGACCCCGAGGCAGAGCCCGAGCCCGAGGCAGAGGCCGAGGCAAAGGTCATGGACGTCGGCGAGCAGACCACCATCAACCAACCCCAGCCAGCAACCACCGGCGCCAGATAAAACACCCTCCACAAAACCCGGGGCTTGACACCTAGCCCCTCCATTGTCTGCGGAAGAGCGTCATTGCTGCTTCCCACGCATGATGACCGCGTCGATGGCCGCATGTCGGTCGCCGACACGGTCAGATCACAGCGCGTCGACGATGGCGTTCAGGGCCGCGCTCGGACGCATAACTGCGTCGGCTAGGGCCGGGTCGGGCAGGTAGTAGCCACCCAGCTCGACCGGGCGCCCCTGGACCGCCACCAACTCGGCCTGCACTTGCTCATTGACCGCGGCCAGCCGCTCGGCCACGGGCGCAAAGCGGGCCGCTAGGTCGGCGTCCGCCGTCTGCGCCGCCAGTTCGCGCGCCCAGTACAGGGCCAGCCAGACGTGGGAGCCGCGGTTGTCAATACCGCCCAGGCGACGCGCGGGGGAGCGCTCCTCGTTAAGCAGCGTGGTGGTGGCCGCATCCAGGGCATCGGCCAGCACCGTGGCGCGCGGGTTCCCGTTCACCTGTGCTACGTGCCGCAGCGCCTCCGCCAGCGCCAGGAACTCCCCCAGGGAGTCCCAACGCAGATAGTTCTCTTCCAGCAGCTGGCGCACGTGCTTGGGGGCGGAGCCGCCGGCGCCGGTCTCATACAGGCCGCCGCCGTTCATCAGCGGCACCACCGACAGCATCTTGGCGCTGGTACCCACCTCCAGGATGGGGAACAGGTCCGTGTTGTAATCGCGCAGCACGTTCCCGGTCACCGAGATCGTGTCCTCGCCGCGGCGAGCCCGCTCCAGGGACAGCCGCGTGGCCGCGACCGGGTCCAGTATGCGGATGTCCAGGCCGGCGGTGTCCTCCTCCGCCAGGTAACGCTCCACCAGGGAGGCAATGGTGCGGTCGTGGGCACGCTCGGGATCCAGCCAGAACACGGCCGGCGCCCCGGTGGCGCGCGCCCGCGTCACGGCCAGGTGCACCCAGTCGCGTACGGCTGCGTCCTGCGTCTGGCATGCCCGCCAGATGTCTTCGGCCTCTACGGCGTGGGACAGCAGCACCGTGCCGGTCGGGTTGCCCGTACCTGCGGTGACGACCACCTCGACGGTTCCGTCTGCGGGTATCAGGAAGGTCTTGTCGTGGCTGCCGTACTCCTCGGCCTTGCGGGCCATCAGCCCCACATTCGGCACCGACCCCATGGTGGACGGGTCCAGGGCGCCGTGCGTCTTGCAGTCATCAATGACGGCCTGATAGACGCCCGCGTAGGAGGAGTCGGGGATGACGGCGAGGGTGTCGTCCTGTCCGCCGTCGGCGTCCCACAGTTTGCCGCCGGCGCGGATCATGGCCGGCATGGAGGCGTCGATGATCACGTCGGAGGGCACATGCAGGTTGGTCACGCCGCGAGTGGAGTCCACCATGCTCAGGCGTGGGCCCAGTGACATCTCCTCATCAATGCACGCCCGGATCTTCTCGCGCTCCGGTAGGGCGTCAATCCCCGCCAGGATGGATGCCAGACCGTCCTCCGCGCGCAGCCCGGCCTCCGCCAGTACGCAGCCGAAGGCGTTGAAGGTCATGGGGAAGAAGGCCCGCACCACGTGCCCGAAAATCAGCGGGTCGGAGACCTTCATCATGGTCGCCTTCAAGTGCACCGACAGCAGCACGTCATCGGCTTTGGCTGCGGCATTGGCCCCGATTAGGAACTCATCCAGCGCCCGGGCCGACATGAAGGTGGCGTCCACCACTTCACCTGCCGTGACCGGCAGCGCCTCGCGCAGCACCACCGGCTGCCCGCCATCGGCCGGAACCAGCCGAATCTGTACCGTACCCGCCTCCGGGATCACCACCGAGAGCTCATTGTGGCGGAAATCGCCGCCGTCCATGGTGGCAACGCGTGTCTTGGACTCCGGGCTCCAGGTGCCCATGGAGTGCGGGTGGGAACGCGCGTAGGCCTTCACCGCCAGCGGGGCTCGCCGGTCGGAGTTGCCCTCGCGCAGCACCGGGTTGACGGCGCTGCCCTTGACGGCGTCGTAGGCGGCGCGCACTTCCCGCTCGGTCCGGGTGCTCGGCTCATCGGGATAATCGGGCAGGTCGTAGCCCTTCTCGCGCAGCTCGGCGATGGCGGTCTTGAGCTGCGGCAGGGAGGCGGAGACATTGGGAAGCTTGATGATGGTGGCGGTCGGCTCCGCGGTCAGGGCGCCGAGCCGGGCCAGGTCGTCATCGGCCAGGCCGAAGGCCGCCAGGATGCGGCCCGCAAGGGAGATGTCCGCTGTGCCCACGCTCACATCGGCGGCGCGGGTGAAGCCCTTGATGATCGGCAGCAGGGAACGGGTCGCCAACATGGGCGCCTCGTCAGTCAGCGTGTAGATGATGTCTGTAGTCGCGGCGGGGGCGTTCTGGTCGGTCACCGGTCGTGTTCCTTCGTGTTCCTCGCGGGCGTGTGCGGGCCGTCCCCGGTATCGGCGGCGGCCGTAGGGGGATCATCAGTGATGAGCCTAGCGTGGCCCGGCGATGACTGGTGCCCAAGGCGGTCGAACTGGCCCCGACGCCGCCAAGGCACCCGCCCTGCCCGTAAGGCTCTCCCAGGTCTCCAAGCCCACGGAGCGGAAAGCTCGATTCAGGCCGACGCCGCCGGTTCGTACTGGGCCCGCACCTGCGCCTGAGCCTGGGCAATGGCAGCCTTGACCTGGCGTCGGTTCTCCCGTTGCCATGCCAGTGAGGGACGCCCCTGTCGGTCTACCGCGGACAGTGCCAGTCCCGCCCCGACGGCGGCGGAGCGCATTAGGCCGGACAGTGCCTGTTTGCGCGCTTCCTGGCCCTTCACGGCCCATACTGGGTTGTTGACCAGGGTCAGCGGGATGTTAAGCGTGGCCAGAACCGCGGCGCAGGTGCGCGGCGCCCGTCCGGTGGCCAGCCCCAGTCCAGCAAGCACGCTCACTGCCCCGCTTATACGGGTGAGCAGCTCCGCGTCGGAGTGCAGTACCGGCGGCAGCCCGGCCCGCTCTAAAGCGGGCTGCACCTTCTCGAACTTCTCCACGTGCCGCCTGGGCCGGGCGAGGGCGTCAATGCCATCGACAACGAAGGGGGCGGCGAGAGCCGGACGGGTGATGCTACGCAGAAAGTTCATGCCCCCATCCTCCCGCACCGCGCCCGTCGGTGCCAGTAGTGGGCGAGGACATGCGGGAATGTGTGGGCGCGAACCATCGTTGAAGACGGCGATGATCACTTCCTCCGTACTTCCTGCAGCGGCCGTGAAGCCGCCCCCATCCACGCCTGTGCGCGGTCCGGCGTCGCGGCGCATCAAGGGCTGCGGCGGGCTAGGCTCGTGGTCGATGATGGACACAGACAATCTCAGCCCGGCGGGCCCACCAAGTGGCACCGCGCATGCGTCCTCCGACCAGGCAGACCTGGACCACCTCGACCGTGCCCCCGCCGAGGAATCCGCCGAGGCGCGTGCGGCCCGTTTCGAGGCGGACGCGTTGCCCTATCTGGATCAGCTCTACGGTGCCGCCCTGCGCATGACCCGCAACCCGGCCGACGCCGAGGACCTGGTGCAGGACACCTACGCCCGGGCCTTCGGCGCCTTTCACCAGTATCGGCCCGGGACGAATCTGAAGGCCTGGCTCTACCGCATCCTGACCAATACCTTCATTAACACCTACCGCAAGAAGCAGCGCGAACCGCAGCAGTCCGACGCCGATACGGTTGAGGACTGGCAGTTGCACCGGGCCGCGTCCCATGACTCTGTCGGACTGCCCAGCGCCGAGAACCTCGCCCTGGACGAGCTTCCGGACGAGGAGATCAAGTCCGCTTTGGGGGAGCTCAGCGAGGAACGGCGCCTGGCCGTCTACCTGGCCGATGTCGAGGGATTCTCCTACAAGGAGATCGCCGAGATCATGGGCACCCCGATCGGCACCGTCATGTCCCGTCTGCACCGCGGGCGTCGACAGCTGCGCGAGCTATTGGCGGACCACGCCAGACAGCTGGGCTACACGAGCGACCAGGAGAAGAACTAATGGCCAACAACTACCGGACCGAACCCTGCTCGTGCACGGAGGCCCGCGCTCACCTCGAGCGGTTCCTCGACCACGAGGTCGATCAGGACCTCGAGGCCCGCTTGGCTGAACATGTCGCCTCCTGTGAGCACTGCTCCCGTGCCGCCGACGCCGAACGCCATCTGCGTGAACTGGTGCGTTCGCGCTGCGCCGAGCAGGCGCCGGCGGCGCTGCGCGCTCGCGTCCTGGGATATCTGTCCACCGCATCAATCACGTCTTCGACCACATCCGTGTCCTCCACCACGCGGGTCACCACGACCTTTGTGCACGTAGAAGGTCGGTAGTTGACGGGGCGGCGCAGCGGTCGAGTTGGCCCGTGCGGGCGAATTAGTCGTGGCGCCAGGCTGGCAGCGTCAGCTCCGATATGCCATAATTCCCGGCGTTCCGTGCCCCTCGGGGCGGATACGAACCACCATTGAATGAGGAGGCACCAATGAGCAAGCGCGGTCGTAAACGTCGTGCAAGGGCCAAGAAGAGCGCCAACCACGGCAAGCGTCCCAACGCCTGAGGCCGGTGGCGCTGAGGCGCACCTGGGCAGGCATCGAAGACGGCCGGTCACCGTTGTTGGTGGCCGGCCGTCTTCGTCAAGGCGGTGTGACCGCCTCCGCTGGGCCGGTCGGTTTTGCGAGCCGCTTGCCCCAGGCGTATCGCTGTGGCCTCAGCCCGCCCGCAGACTCCGCCGTTGGAAGACGAGCAGGGACGCGACCAGCAGCACGAGCGCCGCGCCGCCCTGGTGGCCGATCATGCGCAGGTCGGGGTCATCGATGGGCAGCACGCCGACCGCGTGCGCCGGTGACAGGTCCCGTGCCCATTCAGGCAGGTCCAGCGCCTCGGCGAGGAAGCCGACCACCGTCGTCCAGACAACGATCGCCCAGCTCAACACCGGCCAGCGCGGGCCGAGGGCTGCGAGCAGCGCGGCGGCGGCACCGATGAGAAGAACGGGGACCAGATAGCAGCCGCCGATCCTCAGCGCCGTGCTGAATGCCTCCCTCCGCCCGGTCGCCGCCCAGGTGCTCACCCCCAGTAGCAGCGCGGAGGCGGTCAGCACCACCGCGGCGGACAGCAAGGTCGCCGTCCACCAGCCGGCCTACATGCGCGGCCGACTGCAGCGGGTGGACAGCAGCATTCCCAGGCGCCCGGCTAACTCCTCCGCCCCCAGGCGAGAGGCTCCCTGCACGGCGGCGGCTCCGGCGGAGGCGACCATGACGGTCGAGGCCATGGCTGCCATGAGATCCGTGCCCCGCTTCAGCCCCATCGCCGCCAGCAAGGAGGGGTTGTCCTGGATGATCTCGGTCATCTCCTCGCTGAACAGTCCAATGAAGAGCGTCCACAGGCAGGTGAGGAGGAGCAATGGCGTCGTCGCGTTCCGTTCCAGCAACAGCGCCAGCCGCCAGGCCCGCTGCACCTCAGGACCACGGCCCGGGCCCGGACGCGGGGCGAATACGCCGGCTCCTGCGTCGCGACGCTCGGCCGCGACCGCGCAAACGACGAGCAGGACGAGTGCAGCGGCGCCATAAGCCGCCAAGGGCCAGGCCTGAGGGGAGTCGAAGGCGCGCACCTCCGGCAGCCACCCGAGTGGACTGGCCCAGGTCGTCTCCCACTCCAGGCCATCGACGACGAAACGGATGAGGAAGGCGATCACCACGAGGCCGATTCCGAGCTGCCGCGCGGTAACCGCCTGCTGGCACAACTGGCCCAGCAGGAGACCGACAGCGGCGAACAGCAGCATGCAGGCACTCGCTCCGGCTGCGTACCAGGCGGATCCCCGGGCGGGCAGCCCCGCCGCCGCCATACCGGCCGTCATAAGCATTCCGGTGGCGAGAGCGGTGAGCACCAGCAGCACGGTCGCCGCCGCCAGGGGCGCCAGTCGTCCCACCCGCGAGGCGGTCAGCAGCTCGGTGCGGCCGGTCTCCTCCTCACGACGCGTAAGGCGGATGGCCGCCAGTAGAGCCACGATCGGAAACAGCAGCTGCCCCATGAAACCCACCTCCGCCCCGGTGATTCCGCCCAACGAGGTCAAACCGTAGGCGCGCCCGTTGAAGGCGATGCTTGGAATCGACGCGCCCGCGGTGGCGGCGTACTCCACCCGGGAGGACGCAGTCGGATACAGGCCCTTGACGCCGATGGCGACCGCCACGACTAGGACCACGCAGGTCCCCGCGGTCAGGGCCAGGGCCGGCCAGGAGGTGCGCAGACCCAGGGATGTCATCCGGCCCATTCCGGCAAGGGGACGGGCGCCGAACAGGCGGAGGGAGCGGTTCACCGCGGGTCACCGCCGTTCGCGGTGTAGCTGTCCAGGAACAGCTGTTCGAGGCTCGGCGGGCTGATTATGAGCTGTGTGGGGCGCGCCGTGCTCAGCGCCGCCAGAACTGCGGGCAGGGCCTCGGCGGTGGCCAGAAGGGTGGTGCGCACCCCCAGGTGCGCCTCATCGGTCTGCAAACGGTCGACTCCTCCGATCAGCCTCAGTTCCGGTACCGGTGCGGGGGTGACGGTGTCGACGGCGGTGGCCCGGCCGGAACGCAGCTCGTCCAGGCGGCCGGTGAAGACGGCGCGCCCGGCGCGAACCACGGTGACTGTCTCACACAGGGCCTCGACCTCGGCCAGGATGTGACTTGAGAGCAGCACCGTGGCGCCCGCTGCGGCGCGTTCGGCTACTACCTGTTGGAAGACGGCCTCCATGACGGGGTCGAGCCCGGAGGTGGGCTCGTCCAGGATGAGCAGCTCGACGTCGCAGGCCAGTGCCGCCACGAGTGCGACCTTCTGCCGGTTGCCCTTGGAATAGGCGCGGAAGCGCCGTGTGGGGTCGAGATCGAAGCGCTCAATGAGTTCGTTGCGGCGCCTGCGGTTCATCCCTCCGTGGAAGCCGCCGAGCAGGTCGACGCACTGTCCGCCGGTCAGTCCGGGCCACAGCATGGTGTCCCCGGGCACGTAGGCCAGGCGGGCGTGGATGTCCACGGCGTGGTCCCACGCGTCCAGGCCCAACACCTCGACACGGCCACGGTCCAGCCGCAGCTGGCCGAGCGCGGCACGAATGGTAGTGGACTTCCCGGCGCCATTGGGGCCGAGGAATCCGTGCACCTCGCCGCGGGACACGGTCAGATCGAGTTCATCCAGCGCAGTGACCCTTCCGAAGCGCTTGACGAGTCCAGAGGCGTCCACGACAAATTCTGACAGTGCCTCTCTCATGAGAGTGACTCTACTTGATAGGGTGTGACTGTCAAGCCCGTGAGGTGACAGTGCTGGGCGACAGCGAGGCGACAGGAGGTGGTGGCGTCCGTGGTTGATTCGTCCTCGGCCGCCGCGGCGCCGGCGCCGCGCCCGGGCCTGCGCGCGCGCAAGAAGGCGGCGACCATGCGCCACATTCAGGAAGTGGCGCTCTGCCTGTTCCAGGCCCGCGGCTTCGATGCCGTGAGCATCGAGCAGATTGCCGAGGCCGCGCTGGTTTCGCCCAGCACCGTCTACCGATACTTCGGAACCAAGGAGGGCCTCGTCCTTCACGACGAGTACGACGACCGCATTCGTGACCAACTGGGGCATCACTTGGCGCAGGGGGCCGGCCTGGCCGACGCCGTGACTCGTGTTCTGGACGACCTCTGGGCGGATCACTTCGTTGACGCCGCGGAGACGGTCATGCTCCGCGCCCGCCTGTGCTTCGAGGTCCCCTCCGTTCAGGGGGCCATGTCACTGGTGATCAACCAGGAGGTCGACGCCATCGCCCGGGTTGCGGCCGCATCCGGGCGCTGGACGTTCCGTACCGCCCGGGTACTGGCCTCGGGCGTGATCTGGGCGATCATGTGCGTCTTGCGCAACTGGTACGACGACGGCTTCGCCACCGATCTGCGTGCGGGACTGGATGAGGTTCTGGCCTGGCTGCCCGCCCTGGAGGAGGCGTCCTCCTGATCACTCTGATCACTCCTTGACGGCGCCCTCGGTGAGTCCGCCCTTCCAGAACCGCTGGAGCACGAGCATGAGAAGCGCCAGCGGAATGACGCTCAGCAGTGCCCCGCCGATGGTCAACTGATAGAACTCCGGCAATCGGTTGGTTTGGGACAGCCACGTGTTCAGTCCCAGGGTGATGGGGTAGAGGCGCTCGTCGGCGAGCATGATCAACGGTAGGAAGTAGTTGTTCCAGATCGCCACGAACTGGAACAGGAACACGGTCACCAGGGCGGGCACCATCTGCCGCAGCGCGATCCGGTGGAAGATAGTCAGCTCTCCGGCCCCGTCAATCCGGCCGGCCTCGAGCAGCGAGGTGGACACCGCGGCGTCGGCGTAGATCCGGCACAGGAACAGGCCGAAGGGGGAAACGACGGCGGGTATGAGTACCGCCAAGTAGGTGTTGGTGATCCCGATCCGGCTGAACACGAGGAACAGCGGCAGCGCCGTAGCGGTTCCGGGAACCAGCACCCCGCCCATGACCAGCCCGAACATGAGGTTCTTCCCGCGGAACTGGTACTTGGAAAGGGCGTAGCCCGCTGCTGCCGCAAAGTACGTGGCCAGCAGCGCCCCGGCACCAGAGTAGAGCAGGGAGTTGATGAACCAGCGCGGGAAGATCCCACCGTTGGAGGTCAGGACATTGCGAAGATTCTCCACCAGGGCGAAACTTCCACCGAACCAGAAGCCGTTGGTGGAGAACAGATCATCGGTGGTCTTGGTGGCGTTGATGACCACCCACAGGACCGGGATGATGAAGTACAGCGACACCAGCACCAGGACGCTGGTGACGAAGAAGGTCGTGGATCGGCGTGTCCCGGCCTCGCGGCTGCTGCGATCTGCCATGTCAGTCCCCTCCTCGTCCGGTGGTGGCCCGCAGGAATATGAAGGACAGAATGAATGCCGCCGCCGCTATGATGACCGCCTCGGCAGCCGCCACGCCGTAGTCGTTGTACTGGAAAGCCCAGGTGTAGGCGGAGTAGTTGGGCGTGTACTCGGTGTTGATCGCCGGGGCGATCGTTGCCAGGATCTGCGGCTCGGCGAACAGCTGCAGGGTGCCGATGATGGAAAAGACGATGGTCAGCAGCAGCGCCGGGCGGATAAGCGGGATCTGAATAGAGGTGGCTATGCGCACCGGCCCCGCCCCGTCGACCTTCGCGGCCTCGTACACCTCGGCCGGGATCGCCTTCAGCTGGGCGATGATGATGAGCATGTTGTAGCCGGTGTACGCCCAGGTGACGATGTTGGCGATGGACCACAGCACATTGCCCTCGGCTAGGAAGTCGTACTCGATGCCCACCACCGCAAGGGCGTCCACGATCGGTGAGAGCCCGGGAATATACAGGAAGGACCACAGGATCGTGGCGATCACCCCGGGCACACCGTAGGGCATGAAGTAAAGGGCCCGGAACAGGCCGGGCCAGCGCGCCGCCGCCGACTCCAGCAGCAGTGCCAGGACAGTGGCCGCCGCGATCATGACGGTCACCTGCACAACGCCGAACAACAGCACCCGCCCGATGGACTGGGTGAAGTTGGCGTTGGCCAGGGCAGTGGCGTAATTGTCCCAACCCGCGAAGGTCTCGGTGGTGCCGCCCTCACCGTACAGTCCGGCGTAGCCGGTGCGGGTGAAGGACTGCGCCACGGCCACCACGATCGGCACGATGAAGGTCAGTAGGAACACCAGCATGAATGGCGCCACCAGCAGGTACGGCGCGGCGTTCTTCTTCACTGTTCCGCCTCCCTGGCTCGCAGACCACGACGCTGGAAGGCCTCAACGATCTCGGCCTGACTAATCGCCAGGGAGTCCACCAGCGAGGTGCCGTCGGTGAGTTTGCGCCGCATCCCATCGGCGACGATATTGATCGACTGCTGGCACAACGGCGGCCAGAGCCAGTCCAGGTTCTGCTCCCGCGCCATGGGCGCGATCACCTCGGTGTTGTAGCTCTGGCCCGAGAAGAACTCGCTGGGGCCCTCGCGCACCTGGCCGATGTACACCGCCGCCGGGGACCACCCGGTCCCGCAATTGGTGATCAGCGAGTCCAGGGCCTGGGGGTCGGTGTGCATCCAGATGATGAAGTCAGTGGCCTCCTGCGGATGTTGGGAGTTGGCCATGACCGCGGCAGTCGATCCGCCGGAGTAACTCGACCCGTAACCGGTGTCCCAGCGGGGCATGGGGGCTACCTTGAACTTACCCGCGCCACCTGGAACGGCCTCGATCAGGGCGTCCGCCCAGGAGCCGTTGGTGTGGGTGGCCAGGGAGCCCGCGCCCATGGCAGACATCCAGGGGGAGGAGAAGGCTCCGAATGCGGTGTTGACCAGCGCGTCGTCGATCGCCGTGTCCCAGAAGGAAGCGACCTGGAGGCAGGCCTGATCGGTGAGGTTGATAATCCATTCCTCGCCCTCGGGCATGAACCAGTTGCCGCCCGCCTGCTGACAAAGTGTGGCGAACATATTTCCGTCGGCCACATTGAACACATCCATGTAGGTGCCGGGCCGACTGTCCTTTATGAGTCGGGCGGTGTCCGCCCATTCCTGCCAGGTGGTGGGCGGTGAGGCGCCCACTTCATCGAATACGTCCGTGCGGTAGAACATCGCCACCGGGCCCGTGTCCTGCGGGATGCCATACACGCCGTCGGCCAGGTCCACATAGCTCCAGGCAGCGGGGTCGAAACGCTCCTGGTGGTCCCGTGCGCCGTAACGCGAGATGTCCACCAGGTCGCCGGCGAGGACGAACTCGGGGATCATGCGCATCTCCACCTGACCGATATCGGGTCCGCCGCCGGCGGCCAATGCGGAGTAGAGCTTCTGGTATCCGCCGGAGGTGGAGGAGGGGATCCAGGTCACATCCACCCTCACATTCGGGTTGACGCGGCTGTACAGGTCGGCGACCGTCTGCAGATCCTTCAGCCACGACCAGTATGTCAGCGTCACCGGACCCGAGGCGGGTGGGATGGTCCCGGCGGTTTCGGCGCGGTCATTGGTCATAGAACAGCCGCCTACCGCCATCGCCGCGGCGGTGCCGAGGCTGAGGAAGGCGCGTCGTGGAATAGATGCGTGCACGATCGTTCCTCACTCATCATCGAGGTCGAGTTCAGCCGCGCCCCTCTCCATCGACCTTCAGGAAGAGCCGCGAAGAAATGTGATGATTCTAACGGGTGATGTCCCGGATGGGAAGCCCCTCCCCGGTCCGGATGGCCGTATGGGACGAAGCCGTCGCCATACCGGGTTGTCCGGGTCTGGCTCAGCGCGGCGCCGACACGCCCAACCACTCATACCAGCCGCGATGCAGCACCAGCCATGCCAGCAGCCCATAGCCGGTCTGACCCGGGTGCGTCCCGCCGTCGGGCACGACGTCGGTCAGCCACTGGTCGTGATTGCGCAACGGCTCGAAGGTCTCCACAAACGGTATGCCCCGACGCTGGCAGACCTCGCCGACCGCTCGCGACAGCGCCGCGGTCCCGTCGGGGTCGGCGCTGGGCAGCGGCGGCGGACCCACCACGAAGCAGGAGCGGTGCTCGCCGGAGGCGGCGTCCAACACGTTGGCAATGGCCAGTCGAGAACGCGCAGGGGATACGCCGGCGAGCACATCCCCCACTCCGACCCCGATCACCAGGCGGTTTAGCCCCGTGTGCGTGCTGCGGCGGGCGACCTCGCCCTGCCAACGCTCGGCCAGCTGCGCAGTCGTCTCACCGGGAACGGCAAGCGTGTTCCACATGATGTCCAACTCACGCGGCGTGCGTGCCATCACCCGGCCCGTCCAGCCCAGGGCGCGGGCGTCCCCATAGCCGGACACCAGTTCGTCGCCGACGAAGCACAGACTCACATCGTCCATAGCCACCCGGAACCCCTCCTCACCTGTTGACGACTTCCTGGCCCCATCCTGCCACCGCCGGGCCCGCGTGCCCGGCGCCGCGCGGCGTCTTAGTAGGGCGATGGAGTGATAACGTGCCTGCACTATGCGACGACACGCTCGCCGGGCGCGCAAGCGCCCCGCACGCACCAGTTCAGATCCCGATCACCCCCACCCCTACTCCCGTCACCGGATACTGGCCGGAGGCTGCGCGTGAGGGAATGGCTCATGGTCGCCGTCGGCGTGCTGCTGACGGCCGGAACCGCACTTTTCGTCGCCGGGGAGTTCTCCCTGGTGGCCTTGGACCCCTCCACCGTGGACACGCGCGCCGCTGCCGGCGATCGGGGCGCCGCCAGGGTCCGTCGGGCTCTGAGCCGCTTGTCCACTCTCCTGTCGGGCGCCCAGGTGGGCATTACCCTGACGACGATTCTGCTTGGGTACACCATGCAGGCGGCGCTGGCAACGCTTCTGACCCGGGTGATGTCCAGCTGGCTGGCGCAGTCCGTGGCCGTAGGCGCGGCTGCTGCCGCTGCCCTGATCATCGTCAATGCCTTCTCCATGGTTGTGGGTGAACTCATTCCCAAGAACGCCACCCTGTCCGATCCCATGCGGGCGGCCCGGGCGGTAACCCCCTTCCTCATGGGCTTCAGCGCACTGCTGCGGCCCGTAATATCCGTGCTCAACGGGACGGCCAACCGGGTCCTGCACCGCATGGGAATCGAGCCCGCCGAAGAGATCAGCGGCACCCGTTCTGCCTCCGAGCTGGCCGCCCTAGTGCGTCACAGCGCCGACGAGGGCGTCCTGGACGTCACCACCGCCGCGCTGTTGACGCGCTCGATCGGCGTGGGGCGACTGACCGCGGTCGATGTCATGACCGACCGCGGCAGGTTGCACACACTGACCGATCAGGACACGGCCGAGGCCGTTGTCGCCCTGGCACGGGCCACCGGCCACTCCCGCTTTCCCGTCCTGGGAGACGACGCCGACGACGTGCTCGGCATCGTGCATCTGCGACGGGTGATCGCGGTCCCCTACGACAAGCGTCCTGACGTCCCGGTCACCTCCTCCTCGCTGATGACTCCCGCCCACCGCGTGCCGGAGACCATGCCGCTGGACGCGCTGCTGGTGGAGCTGCGCGACACCGGCAGTCAGATGGCGCTGGTCGTCGACGAGTACGGTGGCACCGCTGGTGTAGTAACCCTGGAGGACGCCATTGAGGAGATCGTCGGCGACGTCGCCGATGAGCACGACCGGCGCCGCTTAGGCGCCCACGCCGACACAGCGGGGGACTGGCTGGTACCCGGATGGCTGCGCCCCGATGAGCTCGCCGACCGCGCTGGTGTGCGTGTTCCCGACGACGGTCCATATGAGACCCTCGCCGGCCTGGTGATGACCGAACTCGGGCGCATCCCGGAGGTCGGCGCCGCCGTGGAGACGTCACAGGCACTTATCACGGTAGAGGCCATGGAGGGGCGCCGCATAACCCGCCTACGCATTCACCCACATCCCGCCCCTGAGACGCCCGAAGCCGGCCCCGGGGGACAGGAGCCGCAACGATGAGTACCTCCCTGGCCCTCCTGCTGACCGTGGTGCTGCTGGCCGGTAACGCCTTCTTCGTGGCGGCGGAGTTCGCCGTCACCTCCTCACGCCGCGCCCGGCTTGAACCGCTTGCGGAGTCCGGCGACCGGCGCGCCGCCACCGCCTTGTGGGCGCTCCAGAACGTATCCCGCATGCTCGCCACCGCCCAGCTGGGAGTGACCGTCTGCTCCACCGGCCTGGGCGTGGTGGCAGAACCGGCCATCGCCCGCCTGCTCACCCCGTTGTTGGAACGGCTCGGGGTAGGTGGCGCGGGGGCTCATGCGATCGCCGTGGCGGTCGCCCTCGTACTCGTGGTGTACGCCCATGTAGTGGTCGGGGAGATGCTGCCCAAGAACCTGTCCATAGCCGCGCCCGAGACCGCCGCCCGCTGGGTGGTGCCGACGCTCCTACGCATCTCCCGGCTGCTGGGCCCCATCATCGGCGCCCTGAACGGCTTCGCCAATGGGGTGCTGCACCTGTGCGGCGTGCAGACGCGGGAGGAGGTATCGGCCACCTTCAACGCCGCCGAGGTCGCCTCCATTGTGGAGCGTTCAACCGCTGAAGGTGTCCTCGACGATGACACCGGTCTGTTATCCGGAGCCCTGGAATTCACCGAGGAGAACGCCAGCGGTGTGATGGTGCCGGTGGGTTCGCTGTTCACCCTGCCTGTCGGATGCACGCCGCAGGACGTCGAGCAGGCGGTGGCCGCCACGGGATACTCCCGTTTCCCGATTGTCCGAGCCGGTGTCCGGCCGGCAGCCCCGGTCGGAGACCGTTCGGTCGTCGCCGGGGCGCAGCCAGATGACCCCTCCGTCGCCGGGGATGCGGGTGTGATTGGCTACTTGCACCTAAAGGATGTGCTGTACGCCGACGGCGATGAACGCACCGGGCCGGTTCCGTCATGGCGGGTGCGCGCCCTGGTCCCCGTGCATGCAGGTGACGAGGCCGAGGACGTGTTGGCCGCCATGCAGCGCTCCGGCGCCCATCTGGGCCGAGTCCAGGACTCGTCCGGCAATACGATCGGCGTGGTCTTCCTGGAGGACATCCTTGAAGAACTCGTCGGCGAGGTGCACGACGCCATGCAGCGCGACGCTTTCCAGCGACGCAAGCGCAGGCAGGGGGAGGACCTGGAAGCGGTGTGACCACCGTCCTGGCGCTGACCTATACATTTGGCTAGAGTGCTGCGGTCGGCCGCGACGGTGGCCGCGAGTACTACCTCTGGAGGCACTGCGTGGCCGAACAGCCCATGACACGGCGTCAACGCCGTGACGCGGAGCGAGCAGCACAACGGGAGCGGGAGGCCGCCGTAGCGGAACGTGGGCACGAGCCCGCGGTACAGACCGTCGACCTGCCTCCCTCTTACAAGCCTTCATCGCGCCCGCCCGCCCGTACGGCGGCGAGCGTTACCCGCACTCATCGGCATTACAGCCGTGAGTCGGAGCATGATCACCGTCCGACGGCGGAGGATGACGCCGGACCGTCCCCTTATCTTCCTCCCTCACGGCGGCACAGCCGCATCGGTGCGGTCGGGCGGGCCGGTGTGCTCGTGGTCCTCGCCCTAGTAACCGTAGTCGCCCCCCTGAGCTCTAATTTGTTGACCAGCCCGCAGGCGGTGGCGGCGTCGAGCAGCAGCTCCGCGGAGCCCACCGAACCAGGAACTACCGACTCCTCCTCTTCTGTAGCGGCCGCCGTACTCGGCTCCGACGCCGATGTTGACACCGAATCCGACCCTGAACTGTCCAACGTTCCCGACGCCGCCACCCTGGCCCGCATTCGCGAGGCATACGAGAACGCCTCCGCCACCTGTGCCGTTCAGACCGCCGGAGCCTCGGGTGACACCGCGGCCTTCAACTCCGCCCCCGAGGTCTTCCACCCCATGATCGCCGGCACCTACACGGTCTCCTCCCCGTACGGCTACCGCCTGCACCCCACCTTGGGGTACATGAAACTCCACGCCGGCCAGGACTATGCGGCGCCCACGGGCACACCGATCTACGCGGCCGCCTCCGGCACCGTCGTCGCCGCCGGCATGGATGGCGGCACCGGCACTGTCACCATTAAGCATGAGATCGACGGTGAGGTCTGGTACACCCGATACCTGCACATGTACGAGGACGGCATCTACGTCTCCGAGGGCGAGAAGGTGGAGGCCGGGCAGCTCATTGCCGGCGCTGGCTCCACCGGCTACTCCACCGGCCCGCACCTGCACTTCGAGGTGCGTACCGCCGATGACACCGAGGACTCCTCATCAGTGGAGCCGGAGGCGTGGCTCGCGGAGCACGGCGCCGCCGAGTTGACCACAGACTGCTCCTGAACGCCTGCATGCGCCACGGTAGCCTGCGAGAATTCCCTTCATGAGTCCCACCCGCCGCTGCGCCGTAGTCGCCCACCGGGGCGGAGGCGGCGAGGCCCCCGAGAACACGTGGACCGCCGTCGAACATGTGGCCGGACTCGGCCTGACCTGGATGGAGACCGATCTGCGGGCCACCGCCGACGGCGTCGTCGTCCTCTCCCACGACCCCGACCTGACGCGTACCGCCGGTGACGAGCGACGTATCGCCGACTTGACCTGGCAGGAACTGTCCAAGGTAGACGCCGGCGACGGCCGCCCTCATGTGCGTCTGGACGATGCCCTGGCCGCTCACCCCGGAATCCGCTTCAACATCGATCTGAAGGACTCCGCGGTCGTTCAACCGGCACTGCAGACGGTGCGCGCGGCCGACGCGCTGGCACGGGTGCGTTTCGCCTCCTTCTCGGCGCGCCGTCTGGCGATGCTGCGGCGTCAGGAGCCGCGGGCCATCACATCCCTTGGGATCGGTGACGTCGCTGGGCTCATGCTGCTCAGCGAGGCGGCCGTACCGGTGCCGCACACCCGCTGGGCCTGGACCAGGGGGCGGGTCGACGCCGTCCAGGTGCCGGTCAGATTCCATCGCGTGCCCGTGGTTACGCGGCGCTTCATAGCGCAGGCGCATGCCGCCGGGCTCGAGGTGCACGTGTGGACCGTGGATGAGCCTGAACAGATGCGTTCGCTGGCCTCCCGGGGCGTCGACGCCGTCATCACCGACCGCCCCGCCCTGGCTCTGGAAGTGCTCGGCGGAGGCGCTCGGGTGGAGGAATAAGGACAATATCCCGATGTCTAACTGGTGACGAGCGGGCGGTCGTGGGGCGAGAATCGGATCATGGCCACTTCCACACCGCCTCCCTCCCCGCACGTCGCCTCCACGCCAATCGCCGTCCCCATGGGGCTGGCTGGTCCTCGGGTGGAAACCACCGCCGGGACGGTGTGCGGAGTATGGCGTGAGATCGTATCCGCCCCAGACCGGGTCGGTCCGGCCGCCAGGTACGAGCGCTCGGCCGCCTTTTACGGCATCCCCTACGCGCAGGCGCCGGTGGGGGATCTGCGATTTCTGGCTCCCGTGCCGCGCGGGCGCTGGAAGGGTGAGCTTGCCGCAGTTCTTCCCGGCGCCACCCCGCAACGCGGCTCGATCTTCGCTGATCCGGCCATCCCCGAGCCGAGTGTGCCCGGGGAGGACACCCTCACCCTCAACGTCTTCACCCCCACACCCGGTGACGACAGCGCTCGCCTGCCGGTGCTGGTGTGGATTCACGGCGGCGGCTGGACCTCCGGCTCCCACAACTCGCCCTGGTACGACGGCGCCGCTTTTAACCGCGACGGCGTGGTAACCGTGTCGATCGCCTACCGGCTCGGTTTTGACGGCTACGGGTTCATCCCGGATTCCGACGCCCCCTACAACCGGGCCGTACTGGACCAGGTCATGGCCCTGGAGTGGGTGCGGGACAACATTGCCCGTTTCGGCGGCGACCCTGCCAAGGTTACGATCGGCGGGCAGAGCGCCGGCGGCGGCAATGGCCTGGTGCTGTTGTCGGTGCCCCGCGCCCGGGGCCTGTTCCGCGCCATAATCTCCGAGTCCGGCGCCGTGCCTGACCTGCAGGCCGCGCGCAACGCCGATAACGCCGCCCGCATGGCCGCGGCCCTCAGCGTGGAGCCTGCGCTCGCCGGGTTCCGTTCGCGCAGTTACGACGAGATCTTCACCGCGCAAAATGCTTTGGGCTCCGACAACGATGGTGGCGATGAAGGCAGCGTCACCGCAGCCGGAGCCGATCCGGTGGCCGCCGTAGCCGGAGTGCTTGCGGGCATCGCCCGGCCCGGAACCGACATTCCCTTCTGCCCAACCGTTGACGGTGAGATCATCTCCGCCCCGATCCGGCAGGCCATGCGGCGGGGAGACGGGGCGCAGGTCCCGATTCTTGCCGGCTCGACCACGCACGACTTCGCCTTAGCCGGCATGGCCTACGCCGAGGCGATGGCTGGACACGATCCGCGCGAGGTGTTGGTGGCCGGTGGCATGAGCGAGGCGATGGCCGACCGGCTGCTAGCGGCACACCCCGAGCACGCCGACGCCCCGCATATGGTGATCGGCAACCTCATCTCGGACGCGACCTTCCATGTTCCGCTCGCGGGATGGTTCCTAGCCCGCGCTGAGCACGCCGGGAAGGCGAGTGAGGGAGCCGAGGGCATCGGGGGGACGGCGGGTCCCGCCGGTGGCCCGGCCGGCAGCTATGCCTATGAATTCAGCTACTGCGGCGGAAGGGCGGGACTGGCCACACACTGCATGGAGATTCCCTTCGCCTTCGACTGCCTGAGCGAGCCCTACTGCGAGCACACGCTCGGCGCCGCCCCGCCGCAGGCGCTCGCGGACGCGATGCACTCGGCGTGGTTGAGCTTCGTTGAGACCGGTGAACCCGGATGGGAGCCTTGGACGGGACGGAGCAGAGGACGCCGCTTCGGTGACAACCGCTCCGGGGAGTTGACCGTGGCCGAGGACCGCGTCATCTTCGACACCGACCGGGATCTCGCCGCCGGCGCGCGCTGATCGCAGTGCAGTAGCGTGTGGGGAACGCCGAGGCCCGGCCCTGACGGATAACAACCCGACCTGTCTTGCGCCTATTTGGCTTGCCAGCGAGATCCGCCGCGGGCACAATAGAGGGGAGCCACCCGGTGGCATACGGATGGCTCCCCGACGCAGGCAGTTCAGTTGAGCCACCTGCTGAGGGCATCCACAAGGACACCAATGGCCCGGATCGGATGAGCGAGAGCTTCGAACACTTCGCTCACCTGCCGGGCCATTCCCTTGCCCTTGCGGGTTATAGGCGTAAACGTGGTGCTTTAGACCGGCGTGTCGTGGTGTTCTAGCTGGTTCGTCCGGCCCAGCCTTTGCGGGCCCAGAGGCCTTCTTCGGGGGTGGGTGTGGTGCCCCATCCGGCGGGGTGGCTGGTGGTGGGCTTGTTTGTTTTGGGTTTGGGTGTGCGGGCGCGCTGGGGGCGGCCTTGGGTGTGCCAGTCGGCCAGGATCACCGCGGGCGTGGCCGGTGCCTGGGTGTAGGTGTGCAGTGTCCATTCGGCGATGGCAGCCTGGTGATCAGTGGTGGCGCCGCGGTGGTGGCGCAGCCGGTCGCGGACCTGGGAGTTGATGGACTCTATGGGGTTGGTGGTGCGCTCGGCGGGGGTGGGGCGGGGCTTGCCGTCCGGGTCGGTCAGGTAGGCGAACAGCTGGCCCTGCTTGGCCAGGCGTTCCAGGCGCCGCCAGGCGCGGCGCGCCCGGGGGTGGGTGTACCACCACTTGCGGCCGGTGCGGGCGGCGGTTTGGGGGTCCTGCTGGGCGGTGGTGCGCTGATTCAGCCAGTCCTTGTACTGGATGCCGTAGTCGTTCAGGGTCACCAGCCACCTGGTGGCCTGCTCGGTGGTGGAGATGCTCAGCAGTTTGCGGGAGTGGCGTAGTAGGGCCTTGCCGGGGGTGGTCTTGGGATGGTGGGTCAGGTCACGGACGGTGTCGCGGTGCACGTGGATCAGACACCGCTGGATGGGAGTGCCCGGCCAGGTGGCGGCGATGGCCTTCAAGGCGCCGCCGGCCCCGTCGGTGGTTGCCAGGTCGGGCGGGGCCAGGTCGGCTAGCAGCGCCTGGTAGGCCGCCGCGCTCTCGGACGCGGCCCACTGCCAGGCGATCACGTGCGTGGGACTGCGGGCCACCAGGAGCACCCATTTGTGGGCCAGCCACATCCCGTCGATGAAGATCTGGGAGTACACCTCGCCGGTGACCGGCGGCTTGGGTACTGGGATGTCCCAGCACCAGGCCGTCCGGCGGCGAAACGCCCTGCCGCTACCACCGGAGATGTCGGCCTGGGAGCGGCTGCCGGTCGCCCAGTCGATGAATTCGCCCAGCACCGCCTGTTCGGCCCTACCCGGCGAGGGTGGGCGCGGCGCGGTGGTTGAGGACCGGCAGGCGGTGCACTTCCACCGCCTGGTGCCTGCGGCGGTGCGGCCGGACTTCTTCATCGGGGTCTGGCAGATCGGGCAGAGTCTTGCTCGTGGGGACCGTGTTCTCACGGCACGCACATCTACCCGCGAATGTCAAGCACCGCCCCGGATTAACCTCCCAGACCATAATCACTCCGACTTTCCCGCACCACAGCAACCAAAACCCCGATCTTAAGCACCACGTTCGCGCCGATAACTCGCCCTTGCGGATGCCCTTGCGGACTTTGGCATGTCGGCCTTTCGGCTTGGACATGGCCCCCACCTCCCTCCTGGCTCCTACCTTCCCGGCCAAGGACATTGAGTGTTCCGAGAGGAGGTGCCGGAGAAGGCACGTTCAGCGTAACGGCGGCCACCGACGCGCGACGGTGCCTTGAGCTGCCAGGGACTCAGAGGCATTCTGTTACAGCGTCCCTCAGGATCGACGAAGCCCCCGCCGACTCGGGGTCGGGCGGGGGCTCGGGGCCGGTGCCCCGGACAGGATTCGAACCTGCGGCCTTCTGCTCCGGAGGCAGACGCTCTATCCACTGAGCTACCGGGGCCCGAGGCGTGACTGTACCAGCGTTCGGGCACTGGACGGAAACCGGCGTCCTGTGGTGTTCGCCGACGTGTACGCCCTGGTGTTCACCCGTTACCCGTAAGTGTGAGGACCACCAGCGCCAGATTAAGCACGATGATGAGCGCCGCCGCCGCGCGGGAGGTCCAGCGCAGTAATGCGCCGTCGCGCCACCGGCCCATTACCTGTTCCGAGCCCGTTGCCCGCATCAGCGGCACGATCGCCAGTGGGATCCCGAAGGACAGCACCACCTGGCTGAGCACGAGCGCCCAGGTGGGCTCGGCCCCTACGGCGATGATGATCAGCGCCGGCACCAGCGTGACTGCGCGACGGGCCAGCAGGGGCACGCGGATGTGCAGCAGGCCCGCCATGATCTCGCTGCCGGCGTAGGCGCCCACTGACGTCGATGCCAGCCCGGATGCCAACAGTCCAATGGCGAACACGGCTCCAACTATCGGCCCCAGCGAGGCGGTGATGGCGGCGTGCGCCCCCTCGATCGTGTCGGTGCCGTCTGCGCCGGACAGGGCGGAGGCGGCCAGTAGCAGCAGGGCAATGTTGACGCCGCCGGCCAGCGCCAGCGCCCAGATCACGTCTACGCGCGTGGCACGGATAAGCCGACCGGTGCGTGCCTGCCCGGAGGAGGCGCCGTCGGCATGGGTGGTACCACCGGGAGTGGCGGGTGCGCCGTCGTCTGAAATTGGGGTGGGGCCGTCGGCCTGGCGCTCGGCGTGCCCCTCACCGATCTCCTCGTGGTGGTCGCGCACCAGGGAAGAATGCAGGTAAATGGCGTGTGGCATGACGGTGGCGCCGAGCATGGAGGCGGCCACCAGTAGGCTACCCGAGCCCTGTAGGCGGGGGATGAGGCCGGCGAAGGTCTCGCCCCAGTCGGGCGGGGCGATGAGCAGCCCGCCCACGAAGCCGATCGTCACCACCACCAGGAGCGCCACCACTGCCCCCTCAAAGGTGCGCTGGCTGCGGCGCTCCTGCAGGGCCAGCAGCAGCATGGAGACGACGCCGATGATTACGCCGCCGGTCAGCAGCGGGATGTTGAACAGCAGGTGCAGAGCAACGGCGCCGCCGATCACCTCGGCCAGGTCAGTGGCGGCGGCGACCAGCTCCGCCTGTGCCCAGTAGGCCAGGCGCGGGCCACGGCCGAGCCGGTCCCCGAGCACCTGTGGCAGCGAGCGGCCGGTGACAATGCCGAGCTTGGCGCTCTGGTACTGGATTAGTACCGCCATGGCATTGGCCAGTACCAGTACCCACACCAGCGTGTAGCCATAGCGGGCGCCGGCGGTGATATTCGCGGCCACGTTGCCGGGGTCCACGTAGGCGACCGCGGCCACGAAGGCCGGGCCGAGCAGCGCCAGCAGCCGGTGCCGGGGTGGGCGCGACTTGGGGGCGTGCTTGCGCACGATGTCGTCGACGGCGTCGGGGATGTGGCCGGGATCGGACACGGTCGACCTCCTCACATGGTTTCGGGTTCCCGAAATTCTACTCCTCTGTAGGGAAGCCTGCGTCGGGCGGCTTGACGGACCACATGTGTGCGCTCGGTATTTTGAATCGGTGCAGAATCGACGGTGCTTCGGACTGTTTCAAGGCGAGTTCGCACGACGGCCATAACGTACGTAGATCTTCACGTAAATATGTACGGAAGATCTCACGCACATCTGAGCGAGTGTCGGAGACGTTGAACTGGGGCTGTAGACGCCGATAACAGCTATCTCGGGACGCCGCACCTCGGACCCATGCCCAACGTTTGGTGGCGTGAACTGGTGCAGCCGCTACCGCGCGGCAGCAGACAGAGGGGCAGGGGTTCGGCAAAGTCGTTGGCTGGGTTGTGGGTTGTTAGGGGTTTTCGGTGTGTTGGTGGGGGTGCGGCGCGACCCGTCGGAGACGATGGAGGTGTTCGAAAAAGCCATTGCCTTGGATGGTCGCGCCGCTGTGTCATCATCCACCACTCCTGCCTTGTCGCGCCAGCCCCTGACAGGGGTGTTCGCCACTGTCCCGGACCCGCGTGATCGGCGCGGGGTGCGTCACCGCCTGGACACTGTGCTGGCTTTGGCGGCGGTGGGGGTGCTGGCCGGCTGCCGCACCCTGCTGGCGATCTGGGAGCACGCCCGCGACCTGACCGGCGGCCAACTACAGCAGCTGGGACTACCACAAGACCGGGGCATCCCGTCGGAGTCGACGATCCGCCGCGCCCTGGCCGGCCTGGACGCCGACGACCTTGACGCTCGGATCGCCTCGTGGGTGCTCACCCGCACCGGCACCATCGACGGACGCAGGATTATCGCGGTGGACGGCAAGACCATGCGCGGCGCCAAACCCAAGAACAACAACAGCGGAGACGGTGATGATGGCGGCGGTGATGGTGGCGGTGGGGTGCCGCACCTGCTGGCGGCGCTGGACCAGGAGTCCGGGGCGGTGGTGGCCCAGCAGCGCGTGGCCGACAAGACCAGTGAGATACCCGCCCTGAAACAGCTGCTGGCGCCCCATGACCTTACCGGAGCGGTCGTGACTGCTGACGCACTGCACACCCAGACCGACACAGCGCAGTGGATACGCGACCGGGGCGCCGACTACCTGCTGACGGTCAAGAACAACCAGCCCAGTCTCAGGGCGAAGCTGAAGGCGCTGCCCTGGAAGGACGTCCCCGCCGTGTCGGGGGTTGACTGCTCTCATGGGCGGCGGGTGCGCCGCACCATCAAAGCCGTGGCAACCCCGGACTGGATTGAGTTTCCCAGCGCGGCCCAAGTACTACAGGTACGCCGCACCCGCACCACCACCAAGCACCAGCCCGACGGCAGCAAGAAGTCCAAGCGCAGCACCGAGGTCGTCTACCTGGTCTGCTCCATACCGCCCGAGCAGGCCCCGCCCGAGCAAGTCGCCGCCTGGATACAGGGCCACTGGGCGATAGAAAACCGTGTTCACTGGGTACGGGATGTCACCTATGACGAGGACCGCCACCAACTCAGGACCGGCTCCGGGCCGCAGGTGATGGCCACCCTGCGGAACCTGGCCATAAGCCTGATCCGCACCATCTACGACGACCCGGCCACCACCGGCATCGCCTCAGCCAACCGGGCCATGACACGAAGACCCACCAAAGCCATCAAACTCCTAACAACCCCATGACCACCCAACGACTTTGCCGAGCCCCTGGACAGAGGGGGGAAGCCGTCGTCGCCGAACCGGCGGCGGCAGGGCGCCCGGAAGAAACCGACAGCTGCTGGGCAGGTGACGCTCCGGGCGCTGACGTACCGCACGCGCAGCGCCGCGCGGTACGTCAGGGCCATATCGACCGACCTCGGCAGTAACTTCTACCGACCTCGGCAGTAACCTCTACCGAACTCGGTGGTTATTTCGACCGAACTCGGCGTGGGAATGGCGCTGGTTTCGGCGGGATGGGGCACTGCCGGTACGCTGGCGCGCGTGACCCCAGAAGAGCTCGCCGAAGCGATCCGCAACATCCTCATCGCCGCCGCCAGTGACGGCAGTCTCGCCCTGCCAGTGGAGGAGGTGCCGGTCCCCAAGGTCGAGCGCCCCCGATCCCGCGAGCACGGCGACTGGGCCACCAACGTAGCCATGCAGCTGGCCAAGAAGGCCGGCACCAACCCGCGCGCTCTGGCCCAGCTGCTGGCCGAGCGCGTGGGCGCCCTGGACGGCGTCGCCTCCGCCGAGGTCGCTGGCCCCGGCTTCCTCAACATCCGCCTGGACGCCGCCAGCGCCGGCGAGCTCGCCCGCACCATTCTCAACGCCGGCACTGCCTACGGCACCAATGACTCCTTGGCTGGCCAGCACATCAACCTAGAGTACGTCTCCGCCAACCCCACCGGCCCGGTGCACTTGGGCGGCGCCCGCTGGGCCGCCGTCGGCGACTCCCTGGCCCGCATCATGGCCGCCTGCGGCGCCGAGGTTACCCGCGAGTACTACTTCAACGACCACGGCACCCAGATCGACCGTTTCGCCCGCTCCCTACTCGCCGCCGCCCGCGGCCAGGAGATCCCCGAGGACGGCTACGGCGGCTCCTACATCGGGGAGATCGCCGCGCGGGTTACCGCGGACGAGGCTGCCGCAGGCCGCCCCGACCCCGCCGGCCTGCCCGACGCTGAGGCCACCGAGGTCTTCCGCGCCCGCGGTGTGGACCTGATGTTCGCCGCCGTCAAGGCCGAGCTGCACGACTTCCGTACCGACTTCGACGTCTTCTTCCACGAGGACTCCCTGCACACCTCCGGCGCCGTCGACCGCGCGATCGGCCGCCTGCGCGAGCGCGGTGTTATCTTCGAGGCCGACGGCGCCACCTGGCTGCGCACCACCGACTTCGGCGACGACAAGGACCGCGTCCTGATCAAGTCCGACGGCGATCCCGCCTACTTCGCCGCCGACGTCGCCTACTATCTGGATAAGCGCGCCCGCGGCGCCGACTGCGCCATCTACCTGCTCGGCGCCGACCACCACGGCTACATCGGTCGCATGATGGCCATGTGTGCCGCTTACGGCGACGAGCCCGGCGTCAACATGCAGATCATCATCGGCCAGCTGGTTAACCTGGTGCGCGACGGCCAGCCGGTGCGCATGTCCAAGCGTGCCGGCACCGTGGTTACCTTGGAGGACCTGGTCGACGCCGTCGGCGTGGATGCGGCCCGCTACGCCCTGGCCCGCTCCTCCATGGACTCCATGATCGACATCGACCTGAACCTGCTGGCCTCCACCTCCAACGACAACCCCGTCTACTACGTCCAGTACGCCCACGCCCGCGTCCGCTCGGTGGCCCGCAACGCCATCGAGCGGGGCGTGACCCGCGAGGCCGGCTTCGACCCCGCCCAGCTGGACACCCCCCACGACTCCCAGCTGCTGGGCGTACTCGCCCAGTACCCGGCCATCGTCGCCCAGGCGGCCGCCCTGCGCGAGCAGCACCGCGTGGCCCGCTACCTCGAGAGCCTTGCCGCCGCCTACCACACCTGGTACGGCGCCACCCGCGTCACTCCGCGCGGCGACGACCCGGTCGACGCCGGGCACGTCGCCCGCCTGTGGGTCAACGACGCCGTCGGCCAGGTCATCGCCAACGGGCTCGGCCTGCTGGGCGTGAGCGCTCCGGAGCGCATGTGATGAGCGCCGTACCCCCGGGCGAGGCCCCCCTGGGCGCTTTGGTGGCCCCTGAGCCCGAGGCCCGCCCGGACCTGTGGCCATGGTCGGCCCGACGTCGCGCCGATGGCGCCCTGGAGATCGGTGGGCGCAGCGTGGGGGAGATCCTCGCCGAAGCCCCCACTCCCGTATTCGTCTTGGACGAGGCCGACCTGCGCGGACGCGCCGCCACCTGGGTTGCCGCCATGGCCGAGGAATTCTGGCCCGACTACGGCATGAACGGTGGCCAGGCCTACTACGCCGGCAAGGCCTTCCTGACCACCCGCGTAGCCCGCACCGTCCTGTCCGAGGGCATGGGTATCGACACCGCTTCCGCCGGGGAACTGGCCATCGGGCTGGCAGCCTTGGGCGACGTCGACGGCGAGGCCGCCACCGAGCGCGCCACTCGGCTGGGCCTGCACGGCAACGGCAAGACGGAGGCCGAGATCGCGACGGCTCTGGCCCACCGCGTGGGCCACCTGGTCTTAGACTCGGCCGAGGAGATCGGCCAAGCAGCCGCTGCCGTGCGTCACCTGCGTGAGGCCGGCGTCTACGGTCCGGCGGAGACCGGCTCGGTCATGCTGCGGCTGACCACAGGCATCCACGCCGGCGGGCACGAGTACATCTCCACCGCCCACGAGGATCAGAAGTTCGGCATTTCCGTGGTCACCGGCGCCGCACTGGACGCTGCCCGTGCCGTAGTCGCCGCCCCGGAACTGACCCTGCACGGGCTGCACTCCCACATCGGCTCCCAGATCTTCGACCTGGCCGGTTTCCGTGAGGCCGTCGGAGTCGTGCTGAGACTGCGCCACCAGATCGCCAAGGCCACCGGCGTGCTGTGCGAGGAGGTGGACCTGGGCGGCGGCTACGGGATCGCCTACACCGGCGCCGACCCAGTGGCCCCTTCACCCGCAGAGGTGGCACGCGCCCTGGCCGAGGCGGTCCGTGGCTTGTGCGCCGAGCTGGGCGACGCCGTGCCGCAGGTGTCGGTGGAGCCAGGCCGCTCGATTGCCGGACCGGCCATGGTCACCCTGTACACGGTGACCGGGCTCAAGCGTGTGGAGCTGGGGGAGGGGACCGCCCGCCTGTACGTGAGTGTGGACGGCGGCATGAGCGACAACATCCGCCCGGCCCTCTACGACGCCGCCTATACGGCACTAGTGGCCAATCGGCGCCCCGACCCGGAGGCCGGACTGGTACGCGCGCGCGTGGTCGGCAAGCACTGTGAGAGTGGCGACGTGGTCGCGCGCGACGTGGACCTGCCCGCCGACCTTGTGGTCGGGGACGTGCTGGCCATTCCGGCCACCGGCGCCTACGGGCGCTCCATGGCCAGCAACTACAACCTGTTCACCCGTCCCGGCGTCGCCTGGGTTGAGGACGGCCAACAGGGGTGGGTGCTGCGCCCGGAGACCATCGCCGACCTGCTTGCCCTGGAGGGGAACTAAACGGACTAAGCCGACGGTTCTGCCGGGTCGAATGTGCGGAGCCCTTGTGTGCGGGCGGCTTTGGCCAGGCGCATGCCATGAGTGAGGACTGTCACCGGGTCGCGCGGATCATCCAGGATGAGGGCTGTGGTCAGGTGAATCGCATCCAGCGACTTGAGCTCGCCCACGAATGAACGCGCGCTCGATGACGTCGTTGTTGATTCCGACGAGGCTCACATCACTGAGCGCCTACGCCGCTGCTTCCTCGGTGATCCTGGTGCGGTGAGCGAGTCTTGCGGTCTCGATTTTGAACAGAACTGAGGATATGAGTCTGTCCCTGTGGATCGCTGCCTCCAGTATGGCCTGTGCGGAGTCTGTGCCTTCTTGGTCAAGAAGAACGAGGCCGATCACGGAAGTGTCGAGGTATGTTGTCGCGATTCCTCCTGATCCTCGTCCGGTAGCTGTTGAAGTGTCATCCCTTCGGGGGGCAGGGAACGCGGGATCGGCCCGGTTCGCTCGTGCGTGGCCTCTTGGATGAGTCCTTCGCGTAGCAGACGCTCATAGGGTGTTTCGTCGGGTTCGATAGGCACCAGCCGGACCACTGGGCGGCCACGGTCGGTGATGGTGACGGGGCGAAGGGAGGAGACGACGTCGGCGACGATGCGTCCGGAGCGCTGGTTGAGTTCGCGGAGGCTGACGGTACGGGTGCTGCCGGCGACGGCGGGACTGGAGCCAGAGGACTGCGCCGGGGGCCATGCGGGCTGTCCACGGGTTGAGCGTTCATGACTGGATAATCTCAACCGTTTTACATGCTCTACATGAGTGAGCTCGGCGGTGGGCGGTGAGCACTGAGCCCTTGGGGGAATACCCCTACTCCCTGAGGAGGAGTAGCACAGGCCGTGATTCCACCCCGGGGACGTACTGCGCAGGTGAGATCTTCCTTACTGTCGGGATATGGACATGACGCGCTCTTCCCTGGAGACCCCGCCCCCGGCCTGGGGGCGCTACGACGGCCCCTCGGGCCGCGGACGCACTACCGCTCGGTTGACTGGAGATCGCCCACTGGTTGTCTGGACGCTGGCGACCTGCATCCTGATCGCCCTGCTGCTCGTGGTTGCTATCACCCCGTCCCTGTACACCGTCTCGGGACTCGCACTGAGCTTGTCTTCACTGGCAGCTTGGGGCGTGCTCAGCGCTAGGGTGGTGCGGGGGCTGCGGTGATCCGAGCGCAGGTGGCGTCATGGCATGCTTTGGATGCCGCTCTGGCGGGGCCAAGGATGGCTCTGGCGGCCTGTTCTCCGGTCCGGTCGCACCGTTTATGATCTGCGCATGGCTCTCAGCGACCGCGAGTACCGCAAGGCCTTCTACCAGGCCCTGAACATCCAGCAGGGACGCAGCATGTCCGAAGAGGACGAGTACGAACGCTTCTACGTGCCGATCTACGCCAGTCCTAACGGACCAGCTGGGCCTGACCTGGTTGCCGAGATCATTAACGCCATTGACTTCACCACCGGCGGCTCAGTGCAGCTGCTCTCCGGCTACCGGGGAGCGGGCAAGACCACGGAGCTGATGCGCCTGCGGCGCAAGCTAGATCCGGAGCGATACGTCCCCGTGTACTGGGATGTTGAGGACTACTTCAACACCGAACTGCCGATTGATGAGGGCACATTCCTTGTGGGCCTGGCCGCGGGCTTCGTTGACAACTGTGAGGATGCTGGCCTGCCGCAGGACAAGCTTCGTGAACGTCTCTGGGATTTTCTGGGACGAATGAACGTAAACATGGAGGCCTCCGCCGGGCCGATCTCGGCGGGCTGGGGCCAGGACGGGGCTATTCATACGCAGGTGGGAGTAGGGCCGGTTGCGTTGGGTCTGCGCGCAACTCTGCGTGATGATGAGTCCTTCCGGGCGCAGGTGAGAAAGGCGCTGGAGTCTAATCGGGCCGTATTCCGGAAAGAGATCCACCAGTTCTTCACCGATGTGGTTGCGGACCTGCCGGGCGAGCGCACTCCGGTATTCATCGTGGACTCTATCGACCACTACCGGGGGCGGGCAGACACCTTCGATCAGGTGCGTGAGTCTGTGGAGTCGCTGTTTTCCGTCTACGCCGATGAACTTGCTCTGCCTGGCATGCACGTGGTCTACACAGTCCCCATCCATGCGAATCCACCGGGGTGGCGCGGGCAACGATGGCCGGTCCTGAATGTGAAGGTGCGCGAGAGGGACGGCTCAGACTGTGCTGAGGGTATTGAGCTGCTCCGTGAAGTGCTATCCCGCCGCGCGCCGGAGCGGAACCTGGAGCGGTTACTGGGTGATCAGGTTGATCGCGTGATACGCGACTCCGGCGGATTATTTCGCGACCTTTTCCGGCTGGTAGCAGGTCTGCTCCTCAAGGAGGGAGCTCTACCGGTTGACGTCGTTGAGATTGAGAGTGCGGAAAACAGGGAGCGTTCCAACCTTGACGTCGGATTGAGCGAGGAGCACTTGGAAATTCTGGTCGATGTACAACGAACTAAATACCTGCGGGTTCCCCGGGAACGCTCGGCGCTTGCCTGGGAACTGCAGGCACGAGGCGCTATGATGTGCTACCGTAACGGAACTGTCAACTGGTACGGCGTGCATCCCTTGCTTGAGCCGCTGGTGGCGGACATGAATGAGCAGTCCTGAATATGTGGGATCCGGAGCCTTTGCGCATCATAGGCGTAGATGAGGCATGGTCGGAGTTGCGCCACCATCTGGACTGGACAGTGGGTCAAGGTACGGTAGTGTTCATTGCGGCCCAGTCCCGTGATCAAATTGAGGATATGTGCTCTCGTGCGCGGATGTGGGCGGCGCGAGCGCACACTCACTGGCATGAGGCCCCACAGGGCGAAGGTGTTGCCCAGTGGCTCTCCCGCAGCCCGTCGGCGCCGGGCGTGCTCTGGATTGATGCCTGGGATGGCGCCCAGCGCATTGTTGCCTTGCACCGGTTGAACGAACTCAGGGTGAGAATGGTGCAGCACATAACGGGCTGTGTCATCATCAGCGGGCCCACCGAGCTTTTGGTCGACGCCGTGCGGGAGGCCGTGGACCTGTGGTCCGTACGCTCGCTGACACTCAAGATTGCAAGCCGAGCAGCGGACCACTCGGAGTTCACGGACGTACCCGCATTTGACGCTGAAGCTCGTGTGCTCGGGGGTGACGGCAATCAATCCGCGTGGCGGATCACGCTGCCGCCCGACCTGCGGAGTGACGAGGCGGCGAGAGTGTTGCGTGAAGTGGAAAGGGTCCGCCGCCTGCTCCTAAATGATCCGATTGCCGCGCGCCGCTTGCTGGAGAAGTATAACTGGGGGCAATCGATCGTGGGGGGAGTTCTGTTCGGTCTGGTACGGGCTGAAATTGCTGGGATGCTTGGTGATGCGACTGCCGTTGAGGTTATTCTTGCTGCGTGTGTAGAGAGAGCTAAGAAAATGCCTGATGCGTTTGCCGTCCAGGTCATCGCGGCTGCGTGGCAAATCGGTGTTGCGTTCGGCGCTTTGGACTCTGCGGGGTTGGCGGCCGACTATTTGGTGGATCGTGGCCGGAAGTTGGTTGGTGCTTTGGGTGCGCCGGAGACGCGGGGTGACTTGGTGACTGCGCTTAAAAGCGTGGGGCGAGTGGCCGAGGCTCGTGGCGAGTGGGAGGTGGCGGGCCGGGCGTATGGGGAGGCATTGGAGATATCGCGGGAGTTGGCCGGTGAGTTGGGTACGGCCGAGGCACGGCGTGATTTGTCGATCTCGCTGAACCGTGTGGGTGATGTGGCGCAGGAACGTGGCGAGTGGGAGGTGGCGGGCCGGGCGTATGGGGAGGCATTGGAGATATCGCGGGAGTTGGCCGGTGAGTTGGGTACGGCCGAGGCACGGCGTGATTTGTCGATCTCGCTGAACCGTGTGGGTGATGTGGCGCAGGAACGTGGCGAGTGGGAGGTGGCGGGCCGGGCGTATGGGGAGGCATTGGAGATATCGCGGGAGTTGGCCGGTGAGTTGGGTACGGCCGAGGCACGGCGTGATTTGTCGATCTCGCTGAACCGTGTGGGTGATGTGGCGCAGGAGCGCGGCGAATTGGTGCAGGCGCAAATGGTCTACGAGGAGTCCGCGGAGATTGCGCGGGAACTGGCGGAAGACTTGGGTACGCCGGAGGCTCGGCGCGATTTACTGGTGTCGCTTAACAATGTTGGGGATGCGGCCGAGGCGCGCGCTGAATGGGGACAGGCGCAAATGGTCTACGAGGAGTCCGCGGAGATTGCGCGGGAACTGACGGAAGACCTGGGCACGCCGCAGGCGAGGGGTGACCTGGCGGCTCTGCTTCAAAATGCGGGATGGGTGGCTGAGGCGCGTGGCGACTTGGAAGTTGCGAGTGAGGTCTACGCGGAGTCGCTGGCAATCTGTAGGGAGCTGGCCAGCGAGCTGGGCACGCCGCAGGCTCGGCGTGGTTTGTCGATCTCGCTGAATCGTGTGGGTGATGTGGCGCAGGAGCGCGGTGAGTTCAGCTCAGCGGCCTTGGCATACGGGGAGTCGCTGGCAATCTGTAGGGAGCTGGCCAGCGAGCTGGGCACGCCGCAGGCGCGGCGTGACTTGACGGTCTCGCTGGACCACGTTGGGGGAGTTGCTGAGGCGCGTGGCGACTTGGAAGTTGCGGGTGAGGTCTACGCGGAGTCGCTGGCAATACGTAGGGAGTTGGCCGATGTTGATGATAAGCCGCAGGCACGCCGTGACTTGGCGGCTGCACTGGATAACGTGGGGTGGGTGGCGCAGGCTCGTGACGATTGGGCCGTGGCGGGCGATGCCTTCCGGGAAGCACTGACAATATGCCGTGAGCTTGTAGACACCGTAGGTACGCCCCAGGCCTACCGGGACCTGGCAGAAGTACTCGCCCATGCAGCGCATGCGGCGCAGGCCCAAGGCCATTGTGGAACCGCTGACGCCTTGAACCAAGAACGCGAGCGCATCATCCACCTCTTGGAGGAACAAACCGAGGTCTGACTCCGCTTTCCCGCTCCCGCCGCAGTCCTCTGGGCCGAGGAAGCACGGACTTCCTGAAGCCGCCTATGCTGTGCCGAGTCATGCTCGCCCGCCCCGGCGAGCCCGCACGCACTCGAGGTGGTTCCCGTGAAACAGCAGGCAGCCCAGGAAACGGCGCAGCCGGCCCCGGCGGCGGCGAGGCCGCAGCGCCCCACACTGCGAGTCGGTGTCCTCGGCTCCGGCACCGTCGGCACCCAGGTGATTCGGCTCCTGCTCGAACAGGCCGATGACTTCGCCGCCCGCTCTGGCGCGCGCCTGGAGATCACCGGCGTTGCCGTCCGCGACGTGGACGCCCCCCGAGATGACGCCGTCCCACGCGAGCTGCTCACCGACGATGCCCAGACTGTGGCCACCTCCAATGACATCGTGGTTGAACTTATCGGCGGTATTGAGCCCGCCCGCAGCCTGATACTGGCAGCCTTCGCCTCCGGAGCCAGTGTGATCACCGGCAACAAGGCCCTGATCGCCGCGCACGGCCCCGAGCTGTACGCGGCCGCCGCCGAGGCGAACACCGACTTCTACTACGAGGCCGCCGTCGCCGGCGCCATCCCCGTTGTCTACGCCCTGCGCGAGTCCATGGCCGGGGACCGCGTCACCAGCGTGCTCGGCATCGTCAACGGCACCACCAACTACATCTTGGACGAGATGAGCACCAAGGGCCTGTCCTTCGACACCGCCCTCGCCGCTGCCCAGGAGCTCGGCTACGCCGAGGCCGACCCCACCGCCGACGTCGACGGGCTCGACGCCGCCGCCAAGGCCGCCATCATCGCCTCCCTCGCCTTCCACACGCGCGTCGGTCTCGACGACGTCGAGGTCGAGGGCATCCGCTCCATCACCTCCGACGACATTCGCGAGGCCCACGCCTCCGGCTGCGAGCTCAAACTTCTGGCCATCGCCCAGCGCTGCGAGGACGAGCAGGCCAACGGTATCTCCGTGCGTGTGCACCCCGCCCTGGTACCCGCGGATCACCCGCTCGCCAGCGTTCGCGGCGGCTTCAACGCCGTGCTGGTCGATGCCGAGGCCGCCGGGCGGCTGATGTTCTACGGGCAAGGAGCCGGCGGCACCCCCACCGCCTCTGCCGTGCTATCCGACGTCGTCGCCGCTGCCGCTCACCGCGTCAACGGAGGGCAGGCTCCCCGTGAGTCCAGCTATGCCGAGCTGCCGATTCTGCCCCCCGAACAGGCACTGACCCGCTATCAGATCCAGCTGCGTGTAGCCGACGCGCCCGGTTCGCTAGCAGCTGTCGCCCAGGTATTCGGTGACTATGACGTCTCAATTAACTCCGTGCGGCAGGCCAGTTACGTTGACGTCGGCGACGAACTTGCGCTGGTGACCATTGTCACTCATGCTGCTCCGGTGGGCAGGCTTGAAGCCGCTGTGGACGGGCTGCGTGCCCAGGAGCGCGTAGCCGAGGTCGTCTCCACCCGCCGTGTAGAGGGACTGTGACAGCGCGATGAGACTGTCCAACGAATGCGCTACGGTGCGCGTGCCCGCGACCACCGCGAATATGGGTCCAGGCTTCGACTCCTTCGGCATGGCCTTCACCTACTACGACGAAGTAGAGGTCCGTCCCATCGTGGGCGCCACCAAGGTCACGGTACAGGGCGTGGGGGAGGGCATCGTCCCCACCGACGACTCCAACCTGGTGGTGCGTGCCCTGCGTGCTGGCCTGGACGCGGCCGGCGCCCCCCAGGCTGGCTTCGAGATGCGCTGTATTAACCGCATCCCCCACGGTGGTGGTATGGGTTCCTCGGCAAGCGCCGCCGTCGCCGGGCTCATGCTCGCCCGGGGCCTGCTGTCGGACCCTGAGGCGCTTCCGGACGAAGAGGTCTTCCGAATCGCTACCGGCTTCGAAGGACACCCGGACAACGTCGCCCCGGCGGTATTCGGTGGTGCCACCGTCGCCTGGATCGAGGTCGACGGCACACCCCGCTCCGCACCCATGCCGGTGGACGCCACCCTGGCGGTGAGCCTGCTGGTGCCGCCGTCAACGACGCGGCTGAGCACCGAGGAGGCCCGTAAGGTTCTGCCCGATTCAGTTCCGCGCGCCGACGCCCTGTTCAACACCTCTCGGGCCGCGATCCTCATGCTGGCGCTTGCCGGCCGCCCCGACCTGCTCATGGCCGGCACCGAGGACCGGCTCCACCAGGAGTACCGGCGCGGCGTGTTGCCCGCATCCATGGCGGTAATGGACTCCCTGCGTGAGCAGGGCTATCCGGCGGTCATCTCCGGAGCCGGGCCCACGGTGCTGGTCCTGGCAGACTTGTCTCAGCAGACCCGGTTCACTCTGGAACGCCACGGTTGGACGGTGCTGCGCCCCGGCATCGATCTGGCCGGCGCACAACTGGTGTAAAAGGGTTCACATCCACCACGCTTGGTGATGTGAATCAGAGCCCCCAATGTCTGCTAGAGTTTTGTGTGGCGGCGAGCCAGCGCTAGGCGGCGCGCCGCATGCGCACCGGGCCGAGGCCGCAGGCCCTGCCACGGACTTCACCGGTGCACGACTTCACCCGTGATAATCCGGGACAGTCCCAGATACATCTGCCATTCCTGGCCGATGCTCACACCGTTAAGGACACTCGTGACCGAGATTTCCAGCGCGCGCCCTCCGCTATCAACCATGCGGCTGGCCGAGCTTCAAAGGCTCGCCTCAACCATGGGGCTAAAGGGCACCTCACGTATGCGGAAAAGCGAGCTGATCGCCGCGATCCGCGAACACCAGACCAATGACTCCGCTGCTTCCGTCGCCCCCGCAGTGCGCACAACCCCGGGACAGACGACCGAGCAGGCCGGGCCTTCCACCGCCGTCGGGCGCCGTGGGCGATCGGCTCCTTCCGCGGACACCGCAGCCACGTCGAATCCCGGACAGGACGTGGCCACAAACGCGCCAGTTTCACGAAAGACGACGGGCGCGCCGGATCTCGATCCGGTTTCGGAACAGACGGGTGATTCTTCCGCCCGGGCCCGTTCCCGACGTCGAGTCATCGCCGCTGCCGGCGCACCCAAGGACGTGCCTTCCGGTCCTTCCGAGCCACTGACCCTTGACCTGCCGCAGCGTTCGGAGGCGTCGGATTCCTCCGTGCAGGCGGCACCCGCGCGCGCCGTGCGCCCCGGCGGAGTCCGCCGCGATGGGGCTGCGGTAACGCATGAGGGCCAGGATGGCCTCCGGCGCCCTCGGCGGCGCGTTCAAGCCGCCTCCGGTGCACCTGAACGCCGAACCGGAAACGACAACGCCCCCGAGGACCACGCCGACGCCAAGGCCGCCCTCATGCGAGACCTGGCCGACGCCACCGGCACCCCGACTGTTGAGCCGGGAGAACGTCGCCGCCGGCCTGGCAACGACTGGGACGAGCAGTCCGATGAGGATAACCGCGGCGGACGCCGTCGGCGCGGCCGCAAGCGCCGCGATCGTGATGGGCGGGGAGATTACGACTCCAACCAGGACGGGCGCGGACAGCACTCCCGGGACGATGAGGTCCTGTTGCCGGTCGCTGGCATCCTTGACGTCGCCGACCATCAGCACGCCTACCTGCGGACCTCCGGCTACCTGCCCGGTCCCAAGGACGTATACGTAAGCGGACAGCAGATCAAGGACAACGGGCTGCGTGCCGGAGACGCCGTCACCGGCTGGGTGCGCGAGAACGGCGACAATGCCGGCTCGGGCGGTGGCTCCGGGCGCGGACGTCGGCAAAACCGCGCCAACAGGCTGAAGTACAAGCCGCTGGTGTCGGTGGAAACGGTCAACGGCATGGAGCCCGAGCGTGCCAAGCGGCGCCCGGAGTTCACTAAACTCACGCCTCTGTATCCGCAGGAGCAACTACGCCTGGAGACCACGCCCAAGGCACTTACGCCCCGCATCATCGACTTGGTCTCACCGATCGGCAAGGGGCAGCGCGGTTTGATCGTGTCCCCGCCCAAGGCCGGTAAGACGATCATCCTGCAGCAGATCGCCAACGCTATCGCCATCAATAACCCCGAGGCACACCTTATGGTGGTCCTGGTGGATGAGCGGCCAGAAGAGGTCACCGACATGCAGCGCACGGTCAAGGGCGAGGTCATCGCCTCCACCTTCGACCGCCCCGCATCCGACCACACCACCGTCGCCGAACTCGCCATCGAACGCGCCAAGCGGCTGGTGGAGCTGGGGCAGGACGTGGTGGTGCTGCTCGACTCCATTACCCGTTTGGGACGCGCATACAACCTGGCCGCGCCTGCCTCCGGCCGCATCCTGTCCGGTGGTGTGGATGCCAGTGCACTGTATCCGCCCAAGCGGTTCTTCGGCGCCGCCCGCAACATTGAGAACGGCGGCAGCCTGACGATCCTGGCCACCGCGCTGGTGGAGACCGGTTCCAAGATGGATGAGGTCATCTTCGAGGAGTTCAAGGGCACCGGCAACATGGAGCTGCGTCTGTCGAGGCAGCTGGCCGAACGACGCGTCTTCCCGGCGGTCGACGTCGCCGCGTCCTCCACGCGCCGCGAGGAGTTGCTCATCGACCCTGCCCAGTTGAAGATCATGTGGCGCCTGCGGCGGCTCTTCTCCGGCTTGGAGCAGCAGCAGGCTCTGGAACTGGTGCTGGGCAAGATGAAGGAGACCCAGTCCAACGCGGAGTTCCTCATGGTCATCTCCAAGACCACTCCGCAGGGCAGTTCTCTGGCCGACGCCGACGACGACACCAAGCTCGCCTGACAGCCGTGCGCATGGGAGGGGGAGGCGGACCCTCGGCGTTCGCCTCCCCGCCCACTGGCCCCGCATGGGAGCGGACCGCTCGTCTATGAAAATCAACCGATCTCGATGTTTATAGCAGCCGAACTCGGTGGCCGGTCTCACTTGATGCGGTGGCGCACTACCTTGTCGTGTCCCGGGCCGGGGTGGCAAAATATCCGACCGGCCTCCGGTTCACCCGCGCGCCCGCGTGGGACCCGGGACCCTCAGAAACCCCAAGGAGAAACATGAAGCAGGGTATTCACCCCGAGTACGCGCCCACCACGGTGACGTGCACCTGCGGCAACCGCTTCGAGACTCGTTCCACCGTCACCTCCGGTGAGATCCGCGTGGATGTGTGCTCGGAGTGCCACCCGTTCTACACCGGCAAGCAGAAGATCCTCGACACAGGTGGCCGTGTGGCCCGCTTCGAGGCCCGTTACGGCAAGCGCAAGAAGTAAGCACATCACGCTTCTCGTCACTTCGACGATTCATGACTTTGGGGTACGTTCCACGGCCGCTCGATGCGCATGGAACGTACCCCAAGGTCTAATCTGGCGCCGTTATATCCAGTCCGCCCGCGCCAGGCGGAGAAAGGTGAGTTGTGAGCGCCGAGGACTTCTCCGCCGTCGCGCCCCTGCTGCAGGAGCATGCCGATATCGAGCGGCAAATGGCAGATCCCGCCGTCGCCGCCGACCCTGGTGCTCTGCGCCGCCTGGGTCGCCGCTATGCCGAGCTCGGACGCGTCGTGGAGGCACACCGGGCTTGGAGGGCAGCCGCTGTGGACTTGGCCGACGCCGTTGAGCTGGCGCGTGACGACGCGGACTTCGCGGCCGAGCTGCCCGCCCTGCGCCAGGCCGAGCAGGATGCCGCCGCCCGCCTGCGTGAGGTGCTGACCCCGCACGACCCCGACGACGCGCGCGATGTGATCATCGAGGTCAAGGCCGGTGAAGGCGGGGAAGAATCGGCCCTGTTCGCCTCCGACCTGGCCCGCATGTACACCCGCTACGCCGAACGCATGGGTTGGGCCGTGGAGGTCATGGACGCCACCGACTCCGAGCTCGGCGGCTACAAGGACGTGCGCCTGGCCATCAAGGCGAAGGGTGCCGTCGAGCCGGCCGACGGAGTGTGGGCGCACCTGAAGTATGAGGCGGGCGTGCACCGGGTTCAGCGCGTCCCCGTGACCGAGAGCCAGGGTCGCATCCACACCTCCGCCGCCGGCGTACTGGTGATGCCGGAGGCCGATGACCCGGGCGAGCTGGAGATCGACCCGGCCGACCTGCGCATTGACGTGTTCCGCTCCTCCGGGCCGGGCGGACAGTCCGTGAACACCACCGACTCCGCCGTGCGCATCACCCACCTGCCCACGGGGATCGTCGTGTCCATGCAGAATGAGAAGTCTCAGTTGCAGAACAAGGAGGCGGCGCTGCGCGTGCTGCGGGCCCGGCTGCTGGCCGAGCGCGCCGCTGCCCAGGCAGCTGAAGATGCTGCCACCCGCCGCTCCCAGGTGCGTACGGTCGACCGCTCCGAGCGCATCCGCACCTACAACTTCCCCGAGAACCGCATCGCCGACCACCGCACCGGCTACAAGGCCTACAACCTCGACGCCGTGCTCGACGGCGACCTCGGGCCTGTCATCGATTCGGCGATCGCCATGGACGAAGCCGAGCGCTTGGCCGCTGCCGGCGAGCAGTTGTGAGCGCGATCGACCGTTACGCGCTGCGGCGGATGGTGCGTGAGGCCGGACGCACGCTGGCGCGGGCCGGGGTGGCCTCGGCGGAGAACGACGCCCGGCTACTGGCCGAACACCTGCTGTGCCGGCCGGTGCTGCTCGCCGACGGCGCCCCGGAGGATTTCCCGGTCGCCTACGCGGAGTTGGTGGAGCGCCGGGCCACCCGGGAGCCGCTCCAGCACATTGTCGGCATCATGTGGTTCCGGGGGCTGGAGCTGACCGCCCGGCCGGGAGTGTTCATCGTCCGCCCCGAGACCGAGGTGGTTGCCGGGGTGGCAATTGATGCCGCCCGCGCGGTCGCGGCGGGTGAGAGGCGCGCCCCGGTGGTCGTGGACCTGTGCACCGGGTCGGGCGCCATTGCTGCCTCCGTTGCCAGGGAGGTCTCCACCGCTCGTGTGTTGGCGGTTGAAAAAGCCCCCTCCGCCGTCGACCTGGCGCGTGAGAATTGTCAACGCCTGGTACCGAGCCGGGTGAGGGTGATCCGCGGCGACGCCACCGACCCGGCCGTGCTCGCCGAATTGGACGGGCGAGTCGATGTGGTCGTCTCCAACCCGCCGTACGTGCCCGCGGGAGCGGTGGAAGATCTGGAGACCGAGCGGCATGACCCGGACCTGGCCCTCTATGGCGGGGGAGGGGACGGGTTGGCGATACCCCGCGCCATCGTGAAACGGGCGGCGGCCCTCCTGCGCCCCGGCGGGGTGCTGGTCATGGAACACGACGCCGGGCAGGGGACCGCGCTGCGCCAGGCCGCCCTCGGTGCCGGCTTCACCGAGGCGGTCACCGGCCAGGACCTCACCGGTCGCGACCGCTACCTACGGGCTGTCAGTGAGAGAGCCTCACGGGCCTGACACCTATCTTCGGTACCTCCGCCCCGCGGGTGTTCGGCTCGGTCGCGCCGGGCGATGCCGGTTAACAGTCGGACCTCGACATCCTCGTTGGCCTTGAGGACCCTAATCGGCGCACACTTATGCGGATTGCTGGTCTCACCGAGGGAATGCGCCGCGTGCTCGGTCGCCCAGTCGATGTCCTCCCCCCGGTAGTGCTCAGCGATGCGGTCTCGCGTGAAGCACTGGCGGAGGCGGCAATGCTTGCTGACGTCCTGGACACAGATTTGCGGCAGCTCGCTGGGATTCTCGCCTCTGAACTGGACACCGAGTAGGGCTGCTGTCCACGGTCGGCATCTGCGGTTCCGCGCTGCTACGCACCCCACTTGAATAAGCGGGCCCCCAGGGTCGCGCAGACCACTGTCATGATGACGAGTACCACCACGGCTGTTGTGTACTGGGACCATGCCTGTCCGGTCCACTGTCCGCGCAGCAGCTCGGAGAGGTAATAGAAGGGGGAAACCTTTTGGATCCGCTCCAGGCCCGCGGGTAACTCGGCGGTGGGGACGAAGGCTCCTGAGGTCAGGATCGATGTGAGGAACAGGCCGTTGCCGATCCCGTTGGCCGCCTTGGAGCCGGGGTATATTGCGGCCAGCGCGTAACCCAGGGTCAGGAACGCGACCAGCCCCAGGGTGGCGGCGCCCAGCACGCCGACCGCGCTGCCGCTCATCGTGGCGCCGAATCCGAGCGAGCCGACCAGCAGCGCCAGTATGACGCCGACCAGGGTGATGAACGCGTTGACGGTCAGGTCTGCGGCAACGTACGTCCACGGGCTCAGGGGCGTGGCGCGCAGGCGGCTCAGGGCACCGGATTCGCGGGCCTGGAGCTGACTGATCGGCAGCAGCATGAAGCCGGTCATACCCATGACCATGGCGGCGCAGGACGGCAGGATCGCGTCGACGAAACCTCGATTGCCGAACTGTGGCATCGGGTCGTTGCCGAAGACCACGCCCAGGATCGCCACCAGCAGGGGTGCGAAGACGATGGAGAAGAACAGGCCGATCGGCTCGCGCAGGGACGAGCGGATGAGCATTACCGTCAGGGTCTTGTAGGCACGCATCTCAGCGCTCCTCTCGCATCGAACGGCCGGTGAGGTTCAAGAAGACGTCCTCCAGGGACGGGGCGGTGGTGGACATGGCGTGCACGGTCACGCCGCAGCTGTTCAGGTGCTCCAGGACCCGCTGGGCGAAGCCCCCGGTCCCGTGCACAGTCGCGGTGGGCGTGCCGGTGGCGCCGTGCCCCCGCTCGACGCCGGTCACGCCCTCGAGCCCGGACAGGGACTCCTGCGCCTCCTGGGCCAGTTCGAGCTGAAGGGTAGCGGGGCCGCCGTGGGCGGAGATGAGGGCGGGGACGGTATCCATGGCGATGAGACGGCCGTGGTCGATTATGCCCACACGGTCGCACAGGGCCTCCGCCTCCTCCATGTAATGGGTGGTCAGGACCACCGTGGTGCCGTCGTCGCGGATGTCGCGCACGACGTCCCACATGGCCAGGCGAGCCTGCGGGTCCAGGGCCGTGGTCAGCTCGTCGAGGAACACCAGCTCGGGCTCGTGCAGCAGGGCCAGGGCGATGAAGACCCGCTGGCGCTCCCCACCGGAGAGCCTGTCCACATAGGAGACCGTCTTGGCGGCGATGCCCAGGCGCTCCAGGAGAGGACGCCACGGCTGGGTGCGGGGGAAGAAGGAGGAGAAGAGCTCCAGCACCTCGCCGACCTTGAGTCGCGGTGGCAGGGCGGCCTGTTGCAGTTGGATACCGGTGCGCAGGGACAGGGCATGGGCATCGGCGATCGGGTCCAGGCCCAGAACCTCGATGCTGCCCGACGTCGGCGTGGCCAGTCCCTCGATTCGGCTGAGAAGAGTGGTCTTCCCGGCGCCGTTGGGGCCGATGATCCCAAAGATCTCTCCGGTGTGGATCTCCAGGCTGACCGAGTCGAGGGCGGTCAGGTCGCCGAAGTGCTGGGTGACGTCCTTGCAGACGACGGCGCTCATGACTCATCCCCGGGGGTGCGCGAGGCGGTTGGCGGCTGGGCGGTGGTGGGCGCTACCGGAGGCGGCGCAGCGCCGCCCAGGGTGGCGGCGAAGAATTCCTCGAAGAGTTCCTGACGAACGATGGCGATGCCCTGCTCGGCGTCTGCCAGGAGGAGGATGCTATCCCCCGGCTGGATCCCGCACAGTTCGCGGGCGGCCTTGGGGATGACGATCTGGCCCTTGGGGCCGAGTGTGATGGTGATTGCGAACTTGCCGGGGGGTGGTCCTGGTGGTGTGGTCATGGCCGTAGGCTACACGAGTAAGAAAAGTAAGACTATTAGGATTCGTAAGAAAATTTGGAGCGAGGTGATAGGTCTGGGCTGTGGGAAGGTGCGAGCGAGTGTGAGCAGTGGGTGACGGCACTGGTAGGTACTCGCCCGTCCTGGCGCATTGCCCTGGTACCTAGCCGGACAAGGGGATCGCAGTCCTGCGCCAGTAGGCGAGCAGGTGTGCAAGTCAGTGTCAACGTCCTCGCCCGAGTCGCCACGCCGAAGCAGACCGGCCCTGGCAACGGGGTACCGGCGGGTCCTGGCTGATCGCGCGGCCACCGGGCAGACTCGTCTGCACAGTGGACGACGGCGGACTTGCGTGATCGATTCCGCCGTCTCTGTCCAGTCGAACCCTTCTGAACGGAGTTTCCACATGGCTACTGTCCTTGTGATCGGATCAACCGGAAAAGTTGGACGCGTCGTCGTCGAGGAGGTCCTCCAGGGCGGTCACACCGTTAAGGCCCAGACGCGCAACGCTCGGCGGGCGCGCCGCTGGCTGCCCGAGGGCGCCGAGATCGTCGAGGCGTCACCAGTTGACGCCGAGGCGCTGCGTCCGCTCGTCGCGGACGTGGACGCCGTCATCCTCACCCACGGCACCGACCACGATGGCAGGGACGGCGCCACCTTCTACGACGTGGTCCGCGCCGTCGTCGACGCCCTGGGGGACAGCGCGACCCACATCAGCCTCATGACCACCATGAGCGCCTCTCACTCCGCTGGCGACGAACTCAGCAAGTATCCGTGGGTGGAATGGAAGCGTCGCGCCGAGCGCTTCCTGCGCGCCTCCGGCCGCCCTTACACCATTGTGCGCCCCGGCTGGTTCGACTACCAGGGGCCGGCGGACCGCCAGATCGACCTGCGGCAGGGTGACCTGGTCACCGGGCAGCCCGGGGTCGATCGGCGTCATATCGCCCAGGTGCTCCTGGAGGGAACGCTCAACCCTTCCGGCGCGCGCCGCACCGTGGAGATCTTCAGCAAGGCCGGCGACCCGGTCACCGACTTCGAGGCCCTGTTCGCCGCGACGCGCGCGGATGAGGAAGGTGTGATCGACGGCGTGCTCGACACTAACAACGTGCCGCTGGCCAGCGAGCCGCAGCGCGTCCAGGACGACCTCGCCCGACTTGGCAAGTGACGGCTAAGAGAGGCAGTCATCAAAAACGTTCCGCCCCGCGGCATCGTCGCAGGCATACCGGCGCAAGTAATCCGCGAGAAGTAGCCGCATAGCCGGACGGCGCAGACGCGCAGCCCAAACCCGAATCACCCTGAGAAAGTGAGAACAGTCATGCCTACCGAACTCGAGCACAAGGACGCCATCCGCGAGGTCGTTGACCGCTTCTCCAACCTGGAGGTAGACGTCGCCGAGCAGTCCAAGCTGTTCACCCCGGACACGCACGTCGTGGTCTACAACGCCGACGGCTCCAAGATGATGGAATTCGATGGCGCCGACCAGCTCGTCGAACTCTTCGGAGCCGCCATGGTCGGCGTCAAGACCTCCTTCCACATCAACGGTCAGCAGGTCATCACGATCGACGGCGACACCGCCACCGACGTCCACTACGGCCAGGCCCTGCTCGTACAGGAGCAGGACGGCAGGGACGTGCTCCTGTCCCACTCGATCCGCTACATCGACACCCTGGTCCTGCGCGACGGCAACTGGCGCATCAGCCGCCGCGAGCAGCATTTCGTGATCTCCGAGACGCGCGACTACTGACGCGCTCTCCTTGATGCGGTGACGGCTGAGCCCGCCTCCCGAATGCGGGGGCGGGCTCAGCCGTCGTTTTGCTCAACGGATGACGGTGCCGGTGTCCTGTACTTCAGGAAGGCGCGCCTCCCATCGCTGGGTTGTTTCTAGACGCGGATCAGCCCACGAGGACGTTGGCGAGTCGCTGATGACGTCTGACCGCCGTGATTGAATCTGCCGCGAACCCGCCACACGAGAGGAAGCGCCATGCACCGCCGTTCAATCGCCCTTTACGTCACCGACACCATGGCTGACTGGGAGTACGCCTACCTGACAGCACAGATCACGGTGGCCGAGCGCATGCGTCCTGGACGGTTCCAACTGCTGCTGGTGGGCGATGGCCTCGAACCCGTGCGGTCGCAGGGAGGTATGCCGATCACCCCCACGGCGGACCTCGGAGCGTTGTCCGCGCTGCGAGCAGAGGGCGCCCTGGCGGCCCTGGTCATCCCGGGAGGGGACTACTACCACGCGGGACACGAACGACTGATCGCTACTGTCGGGGAAATGCTCACAGCGCAGGTGCCGGTGGCAGCCATCTGCGGCGCCACCTACCTGCTGGCACGGGCCGGCGTGCTCAACGAGCGCAGGCACACCTCCAACTCCTCGGACTTCCTGGCTGCGAGCGGCTATCGAGGAGCCGACCGCTACGTCAACGCCGTCGTGGTCTCCGACCGCGGCGTGACCACGGCATCGGGCCTCAACGCCGTGCCCTTCACCGCGGAAGTCATGCGCGTCACCGAGCTTTTTCCCGGTGAGGTTGCTGACGCCTGGGAGCGCCTATACTCCACCGGTGATGCCCAGTACTACGGGGCCTGGGCGCAGGCCGCCGATGCCTGGGCGCGATCCTGACCCGGCTCCCGCCCCATGGTGGAAATGTCCGAGATCGGCGTAAACCCCTCCGCTCGGCGGCATCGAGGCCGACGAAAGTGCGGAATATCAACGATCTGCTAGGTGTCACCCGCCGTCTCAGGCTCCTTTATGCCGATCTCGGACAGTTTTGAGGAGTGGTGCAGTCGCCCCAGGCGGAAGCCAGTTCTTCTCCAAAGCCCGAGCCGCTCATAGCAGCCGCTCTCAGCCGCTGGCTCCAGCAGAGGGTGTTTGGGGGGTGTGGTGGTTCGTTGGGTGGTGGTGGCGTGTGTGTCTGGGTTGGAGGGCGCCTGCGCGGCTGGGCTGGGCGGGTTGGCCGCTGAGACCGGCACTTGTGACACATCGAGACCGGCACTTGTGACGTACTGAGACCGCTTCTTGGCCTTTGAGGGGGTGTTGGCCTGAGGATTCGTGTGTTGCCGTGACGGTTCGTACCTTCGCGTCAGGGTTCGTATGATCTGATCAACGATTCGCACCTTCTTGTGACGGTTCGGCACCCAGGGGTACGTACCGTCGCCGGAAGTGCCGAAGCGTTGGTGCCAAGTGACGAACCGTCATGCGAAGTGACGAACCGTCACCCCGGGGAGTACGGGTGCACACGTCGGGTCTGCGCCCGGGCGGTCATGCCTTGGGTCCGGGGGCGTGTTGAGTAGGGCATCAAGATCGCCGACGTGCGTCGTCGATGGTCGCGGTCCCGGTCCGGCACCCATCGACAACGACCACCACACCCTCAAACCGGAAGAGCCGGTAATAGCGCCTCAATCTGTGGCAGCAGTGTCGGAATCTTCTGCGTAGCGGCCTCGTAGACGAGTCTGACATCCACCGTTCCATACTCGTGCGCGAGGATATTACGCATACCCACGATGCGATGCACATCCGGTATCCGTTCTGCTGTTTGAGGATCAGTTCGGCGTAGGCGGTTGAGCGACTCGCCGAGGATCTCGAGTTGACGCTCAACTGCGGAACGTCGCATTGCGTCCGAAGCGAATTGTTCCCAACCGATACCGTCGACAAAGGCGATCACGGACCGTGCGGCCTCGGCCGCATCCCATAGGTAGGCCGCTTTGTCACCGCACATAAAGGTCCTCTGCCGTGGCCAGAACCGACTCCCGGAAGTAGGGGTTACGAAGAGAATCTGTGGTCACTAGGTCTACGGCGCGGCCCGTTGCCTGCTCTAAGGCCTCCTGCAGACCAAAGAAATCGTCGAAGCGGCTGCCTCGGCCCTCCTGGAAGTCCACGAGAAAATCGACGTCGCTAGTTGCCTGATCGAAGGAGCCGCTAACTGCGGAACCGAAGATTCGAAGCCGTGCCACGCCGAAGCGCTGACAGGCGTCCTTGACTACGTCCGGGTCAACTATAACGGCGGCGATCATGGCTCCAGTCTCGCAGAAGCCTTCCTCCCGCCCAAGAGGCTGCTACGAACTGTCACATGACTTGCTGGCGGCAAGCGCCAGATGCCCAGCCGGTGGACTGGAACGAGGGATACTCCGCCACGGATGCGGAGGCTGGGAGCCGCCGCGGTGCGCGCCGTCTCGAGTCGACCGTCTAGGCTTGGCCCCGAGATGAACGACGCGACGAACTCCCTCTTCGGTGCACTGCCCATGCCTGGCTCCGAGGCCATGCCTCCGCCGGAGGCCGCCCTGCCCTCACTCGACCCGGCCGGCGCCGGCTGGGACGACGACTCGTGGGCCGACGTCGAGCCTCCGGCCGAGGAAGACCTGGCCGCCTACGACCCCGCGGAGGAGGCCTCTGCCCCCTCAGCCGCCGACGTGGCCGCCGTCGCCTCCACCTGGGAGGAGCGCCAGGCCGAGGTCTCGGCTCTTGTTGCCCGCGCTCAGGCCAACGCCGCCGCCGCACGCGTACGCGCCGGTGTCGACGCCGAGGGCGCAGCGAACCGGACGGTCGGCCCCGGCGCCCTGCGCGGCTACGGCATCACCACCGACCCGGCGGACCTGCTTGCGGGCCTCAACCCCGCGCAGGAGCAGGCCGTAACCCACGCCGGCTCCCCGCTGCTGATCATCGCCGGCGCCGGCAGCGGCAAGACCCGGGTGCTCACCCACCGTATCGCGTACCTGCTGGCCACCGGCCGGGCCCACCCCGGTGAGATCCTCGCCATCACCTTCACCAATAAGGCCGCCGCGGAGATGCGCGAGCGCGTGGCCGGCCTGGTGGGGCCAGCCGGAGAGCGCATGTGGGTGTCTACCTTCCACTCCGCCTGCGTGCGTATCCTGCGGCGCGAGCACGAGGCCGCCGGGCTGCGCTCCACCTTCTCCATCTACGACGCCGCCGACTCCACCCGCCTGATCACCCTGATCGTGCGCGAGCTCGGCATCGACCCCAAGCGCTTCACCCCCAAGACCTTCGCCGCCCGCATCTCGGACCTGAAGAACGAGCTGATCACCCCGGAGGAGTTCGCCGAGCGCGCGGTGACCTCCAACCCCTTCGAGCGGCACCTGACCGAGGTCTACAGCGCCTACGCACGGCGCCTACTGGCGGCCAACGCCCTGGACTTCGACGACCTGATCATGCGCACCGTCCAGCTGCTGCAGACCAAGCCGGCGGTGGCGGAGATGTATCGGCGCCGCTTCCGGCACGTGCTGGTGGACGAGTACCAGGACACCAACCACGCCCAGTACGTGCTGGTGCGCGAACTGGTGGGTGGCCCGGGCACCTCCGGTGCCGGCTCGCCCGTACCGCCCGGGGAGCTGACCGTCGTGGGCGACTCCGACCAGTCCATTTACGCCTTCCGCGGTGCCACCATCCGCAACATCGAGGAGTTCGAGCAGGACTACCCCAGCGCCCGGACGATCCTGCTGGAGCAGAACTACCGCTCCACCCAGAACATCCTGTCCGCCGCTAACGCGGTGATCGCCCGCAACACCGGGCGGCGGGAGAAGAACCTGTGGACCGCCTCCGGCGACGGCCCCAAGATCACCGGCTACGTGGCCGACTCCGAGCACGACGAGGCCCGCTGGATCAGCTCCGAGATCGACCGGCTGGCCGACGAGTGCGGCGTCTACCCCCGCGATGTCGCCATCTTCTACCGCACCAACGCCCAATCCCGGGCGCTGGAGGAGGCCTTCGTCCGCTCCGGCCAGCCCTACAAGGTAGTCGGCGGCACCCGCTTCTACGAGCGGCGCGAGATCAAAGACGCCATTGCCTACCTGCGCGCCGTCGACAACCCCGACGACGACGTCTCCATCCGCCGCGTCCTGAACGTCCCCAAGCGCGGTCTAGGGGACAAGGCGGAGGCCGCCCTGGCCGAGCACGCCGCCCGCCACGCTGTCTCCTTCGGCACCGCCGTGGCTGACGCCGCCGGCGCTCCCAGACCGGGTCCGGTCGGAGACACGGGGGACGGTGAGATTACGGTGCCGCCCGCCGTCGTCGGGCTGACCACGCGCGCCACCCGGCAGGTGACGGGCTTCCACGAGCTGCTCACCTCCCTGCGCCACGGACGGGATGCCGGCGACGGCGTGGCCGACATCCTCGACGCCGCCCTGGACGCCTCCGGTTACCTGGCTGAGTTGCGCGCCAGCGACGACCCGCAGGACGCCAGCCGCGTGGAGAACCTGGCCGAGCTGCACGCCGTCGCCTCCGACTTCCAGGCCGCAAACCCCGACGGCACACTCGCCGACTTCCTCGAGCGGGTCTCGCTGGTGGCCGACTCCGACCAGTTGCCCCCCAGTACGGACGCGAACGATCAGGATGGTTCCCGGGAGCAGGGACAGGTCACGCTGATGACCGTGCACACCGCCAAGGGGCTGGAGTACCCGGTCGTATTCGTCACCGGCCTGGAGGACGGAACCTTTCCGCACTCGCGCTCGCTGGCCGACGAGACCGAGCTGGCCGAGGAACGCCGCCTGGCCTACGTGGCCGTCACCCGCGCCCGCGAGCGCCTGTACCTGACCCGTGCCGCCGTACGCTCCGCCTGGGGGAGTGCCACCGCGATGCCGCCCTCGCGGTTTGTGGACGACGTACCTGAAGACACGATCGAGTGGAAGCGCTTGGCCTCCTCCATGGATGCTCTGCGCGGCGGTGGCACCGGCTGGGGGTCCTCCTGGGAAGATGGCGGCTTCGGTGCGCGCCGTGGTTACGGGCGCCGCGTTGAGGAGGCCCCCGACGACGACGGCGACTTCGCTCCGGCCATCGGCGCCGGCCGGCGCACCCGAACCGGCAGGCTGGGGCGGGTGGAGACCCCCAAGGATCGGGCCGAGGCCCGCCGCGCCAAGCGTTTGGCAGCGCGCGGCAAACCCGTTCGCCTGGGGCCCTCGGCGCAGTCCGGGTCCGAGGCCGCGGGTCCGGGTGACTCCGCTCTACCCGAGGCCGTGGCCGGGCTGAGGGCCGGGGATCGGGTGCGCCATAAGTCCTATGGTGAGGGCAGCGTGATCGCCATTGAGGGTACGGGCCGTTCCACGGTCGCCCGCGTGGAGTTCATCGTCGACGGCGCCCCGGCCACCAAGCGCCTGGTGCTGCGGCTCGCACCGATAGAGCGGATTTAACTGGAAGACCTGACGGGTTGTCTGAGAGGCTGAGGCTACTGCTGAATCGGTGAGCACACCGGGGCGTGGTCGGTGCGGCGCAGCCCACGGTGAGCGGCGTCTATGTTACGTTGGCCATGCTTATTGGAAGCAGACAGAGGTGGGTCGCGTCTAGAGCCCGGATCGTCCCGTGCATGATCGTGCAGGTTCGCACCCGGGAGCCGCTCGGCGAAGCCACACCGATTGAGTGTTGAGGAGTGTCCGTGTCCTCTTGGAGTGATTCCTGCATCTGGTGGCACGTCTACCCGCTGGGCTTCACCGGCGCGCCGGTCCGCCCCACGCAGGCCGAGCGGGTGCTCACCCCGCGTCTGGACGCCCTGGAGCCCTGGCTGGACTACCTGATCGAACTGGGCGCCAACGGCCTGGCGCTCGGGCCGATCTTCACTTCCGAGACCCACGGTTATGACACGGTTGACTTCTACTCCATCGACCCGCGCCTGGGGGATGACGCCGCCTTTGACCGGCTGATCGCCGCCTGCCGGCGGCGCGGCATCAACGTCATGCTTGACGGCGTGTTCAACCACGTAGGCACCGCCCACCCCCGCTTCCGTGACGCCCTGGCCGGGGACAAGGCGGCCCAGGAACTGTTCCGCCTGGAGCACACTGCCGATGGCTTGGTGCACCAGGACTTTGAGGGGCACCGGGGCCTGGCTACCTTCAACCACGACTCCGACGCCGTCGTCGACCTGGTTGTCGATGTCATGCGTCACTGGCTGCGCCGCGGAGCGGCGGCCTGGCGCCTGGATGCCGCTTACGCCGTGCCGCCGGAGTTCTGGGCCCGGGTGCTGCCGCGTGTACGCGAGGAGTTCCCCGCGGCCTGGTTCATGGGCGAGGTGATCCACGGCGACTACGCCGACATCGTGGCCCGTTCCGGCATGGACTCGGTGACGCAGTACGAGCTGTGGAAGGCGATCTGGAGCTCACTGCTGGATGAGAACTTCTTCGAACTTGACTGGTGTCTAAAACGGCACAATGAGCTGCTCGCCGGTTTCACGCCCCTGACCTTCATCGGCAACCACGACGTCACCCGTATCGCCACCCGCCTGGGTGATGCCAAGATGGCCCTGGCCGTGGTGCTGCTGTTGACTGTCGGCGGCAGCCCGGCGATCTACTACGGGGATGAGCAGGCCTTCCGCGGGGCCAAAACCGAGCGGATCGGCGGAGATGATGAGGTGCGCCCCGCCTTCCCCTCCGGCCCCGAACAGCTCTCACCTCTGGGAGCGCCCATGCTGCGCCTGCACCAGGAACTTATCGGCCTGCGCCGCCGCAACCCGTGGCTGACCACCGCCTCCACAGTGACTACCAGCCTGGACAACCGCGTCTACAGCTACGAGACGGTGGGCCCCGGCGGGCAGAGCCTCGCCGTCGAGCTGCGCCTGGAACCAACTCCGGTAGCCGTGGTCACCGCCCCCGACGGGCAGGTGCTGCGGGTCGGTGGTCAAGCATGAGCGGCGGTGTGCTCGGGACACTGGACCGGACGCTCCCGGCTGCGTTGCCGCAGGCCCGCCGTGCTCCGGCAGCGGCCCGGCGTTGGGGCTGGCAATTGCTGGCGGGACTGGCCGTCTTCGCGGCGGCAGAATTGACCGCGGGAATCAGCGTTTATCCGCTGGCGGGGCTGATCGGGGAAGGTGAGCCGGGTACGCCGGTGACTTGGAACAGTCACCCGGTGAGCTTCTTGCTGGCCGCGTCGCTTTCCGCATTGGCCGCGGTGACGGGCTATTGGGTGCTGATGCGGTGTATCCGCGGGACCACCGTCACCGAGCTGGCCGGCCCCAGGAAGCTCCACGAGTTCCTGGTTGGGATGGGACTGGGCGCCCTGCTGATGAGCGTGGTGGTGGCGGTGCTCGCGGCGGTCGGCTGCTATCGGGTGACGGCAGTGGGATGGGATGCGGGCATACTCATCGGTGCATCCTCCGGGCTGGCCGCGGGTTTTGCGGAGGAGATCCTGTTCCGGGGCGTGCTGCTGCGGCTGGCAGAGCAGTGGCTTGGCACCGGCTGGGCACTGGCACTGACCGCAGTGCTTTTCGGGATAGCGCATATAACCAACCCGGAGGCGAGCGAATTCGGCGCCGTGGCAATCATGCTTGAGGCAGGTGTACTGCTGGGCGCCTGCTACCTGGTCACGCGCCGCCTCTGGTTGGCCTTCGGCACGCATGTGGCCTGGAACTTCTTCCAGGGCGGCATCTTCGGCTCCGACGTCTCCGGCAACGGCATGGGGCGCGGCCTGTTCGAGGCCCGCTTCTCCGGTCCCGAGCTGCTCACCGGCGGGGAAATGGGGATCGAGGGTTCGCTGGTGGCGGTGGTGCTGTGCACCGCGGCGGGTATAGCCATGCTACTGGTGGCCCGCCGCCGCGGGCTGCTGCTGCCGCGTCGCAACGGCCGTGTGCCGGCGCAGTAGGGGTGCGGCGGGCTCGGCACCGCACCCCTACTGGCAATCAGTCGGCCGTGTTCGCCGCCGCCCGGGCCGCCGGGGTGGTGGCCGCCATGCCCAGCACGTGCAGCGCTGTCTGTTGCAGCTCGCCCAAGGTGAGGTGCTCGCCGCTGGTGTCATCTGGCGAGTAGCCGTCCACGATGGCGTCGTCATGGCCGTCCGCACGGGTGGATGACCAGGTGATGCCGCCGGGCATGAGCACGTCCACGCCCGCGCGCACCCGGGTGGCGGAGTCCTTCAGCTGCGGGAAGAGCGGGTCGGGGGCGTAGCGCATCCACCAGTCGGTCATCACATTGCCCCGGTAGCCCCACTCGCCGCGCAGAATCGTGGTGACCAGGTCGTAGTTGTAGTGGGCCCACTGGCCGTTGATCTTGTTGTAGCTGGTCATGATGTTGAGCGGGTTCGACTCCTGTACGCAGATGCGGAAGCCGCGCAGGTAGATCTCCCGCAGCGCCCTGGCGGAGACCCGCGAGTCGTTGTAGATGCGGTTGGTCTCCTGGTTGTTGGCCGCGAAGTGCTTCGGGCAGGCCGATACCCCCTGCGATTGGACGCCGCGCACCACGGCTGCGGCGGCAAGTCCGGTCAGCAGCGGGTCCTCCGAGTAGTACTCGAAGTTGCGCCCGCACAACGGGTCGCGGTGAATATTCATGCCGGGTGCCAGCAGCACGTCCGAGCCCTTGCGGAGCATCTCCTGCCCGTGCAGGGACGCCAGCTCCTCCAGCAGCGGCGCATCCCAGGTGGAGGCCAAGGCAGTGCCGCAGGGCAGCAGGCTGGCGTAGGCGGAAACACGGATACCCGACGGGCCGTCGGTGGTGATTACCGGCGGAATACCGAGTTCCCGCAGACGCTCGGTCAGCCCGCCGAAGGCGCCAGCATTGCCCGGTGCGCCCAGCGGGGAGTTCATCTCCACATCCCCGTAGGCCAGCTGCGCCAGATCCTCCACGTCCAGCTGGGCCACGAAGTCCTCCAGTGTGGCGCGGCCGGCGACCACATCGGGGAAGCGGATACCGACGTCACCGGTGGGGGGGATCGCCTCTGGCAGACGCGCCAGGATCCGCTCGCGCAGATCGACGGTGGATGTGGGTACGGCCTCCCAGCTGACCTGCGCCCGGCCGTCCGCGTCGCGTGTCACAGTCATGCGGTCGAAGGGAGCGTCGGGGGAGGGGGCGAGCGCCTCCTGAAGCTGCTCGACCACCTCGGTCTCCTCCACGACGACGGCGCCGACCTCGATGGTCTGCCGCACCGAGGTGCCCACGTGCACCGGGTAGGTTCCCGCCTCCACGACCCAGGCGTGGGCGTGACCGGTCCGGCCGTCGTCGTCGAAGGCGGCCAGGCGCTCGCGCGGGAAGGAGAGCGTCACCTCCTGGGCCTCGCCCGGGGCAATCATGCCGGTGCGGGCGAAGGCGACCAGTTCCCGGGACGGGCGCGGCAGCGCCGCCTCGGCGGGCGCGCCCCGGTAGGCCTGAATTACGGTGGACCCGGGACGCGGGCCGGTATTGGTAACCCGCACCCGTACGGCGATATCCGTGGTATCAGTCGTAACGACGCCCGGACGGGCGGTGTCGTCCAGGCTCGCCCCGGCCAGATCGAAGGAGGTGTAGCCCAGGCCGTGGCCGAAGGGGAACAGCACCTTCTCCGGGGCAAAGGTCTCGAAGTAGCGGTAGCCGACGAACACGTCCTCGGCATAGTTGTTGAACTCTTGTCCACCGAAGTTCGCGGCCGAGGGATAGTCCTCATAGGCGCGGGCAATCGTATCGGTGAGGCGTCCGCCCGGCTCGGCGGCTCCGATGAGCACGTCGGCAACCGCTCTGCCTCCCTCCATGCCGCCGGGCCAGGCCAGCAGCAGTGCAGATACACCGAGTTCCTGCGCCCAAGAAAGGTCCATCACATTGCCGGAGTTAACGATCACCACGGTGCTCTCGAAGTCTGCGGTGACCCGCTCCAGCAGGGCGCGTTCGGTATCGGTCAGGTAATAGGCGCCCGGCTCCAGTACGTTCTCTCGGTCCTCACCGGCCGCCCTGCCGATCACGACCACAGCGATGCGTGCCCGGGAGGCCGCCTGGGCGATCAGTTCCTGATCGACCTCCATTTCCGGGTAGAAGCGCGGCCAGTTGCCCCACTCCTCCGTTGGAGGCTCCTGGGCCTCGCACCACTGCCGGTAGACGGAGGCCACCTCCGTATCGACGTTCACCCCCTGCTCGACCAGGCTGCCCAGCAGGTTGGTGGTGTACACGGCATTGACGTCTCCTCCTGATCCGTAGCCGACCGCGAACCAATCGATCTGAACCCGGCCGAATACAGCCACCGGTTCGGCGGGGGACAGCGGTAGCACGCCGTCATTGGTGAGCAGCACAGTGCCCTCGGCGGCGGCCCGGCGGGCCAGATCCGCCAGATGTGGGTCGTAGGAGCGGTCGGCGTCGGCAGTGGCGGTATTGAGGTTCTGGGCGACCTCATTGATGGTGTTGGCGGTCATGGCTGTTGCTCTCCGTTGAGGCGGGACTGCGTTGTTGGGATCATCCTAACCATCCGGGCGGTCGGTGCGACAGGGGGATTGGACCGTCTAGCGTGGGCGTAGCGCGGGCGGCGGCGCTTCAGACGGGGCTGGGACCAGGCTGGGATGAGGCCGGTTCCGAGGCGCGAATCGACTTTAGCGGGCCCCGGGTCCCTGCCCGTGCGTCCTTGTGAGCATCCACCCATGAAGTTACGGTATGGCAACGAATGCTTTCGGTCCTGTTCATTGTTCGGTGTACGGAACTGGGGCCGACTAACATCGGCCTGGCCATCCAGTCGACGCGCGTCGACGGCGGGTTCCCATACGACGTAGCCGTCCACCCGCCGATGGTGTTTCAAGGAGGAATCACATGTCATCCAACCTTCCCCGTCGCCGGTTCATTCAGGGCTCCGCCGTCATCGCGGCCCTTTCGGCCGCGGCAGCGTGCAGCAGAGGCGACTCCAACAATCCGGGCGGGGGCGCATCGGCTGTCTCCACGGCCGACTTCACCGGCACCGGCCCAATCACCTGGGTGCAGGGCAAGGACAACTCTGACGGCAAGGTCCAGGAGCGCATCGATCAGTGGAACGAGCTGTACCCCGATGAGAAGGTGACGCTGATCGAGCTGTCTTCAGAGGCCGACCAGCAGCGCCAGTCACTCATCAACAACGCGCAGACCCAGTCCGACGCCTACGACGTGATCTCGATCGACAATGTCTGGGTGGCCGAGTTCGCGGCGAATCAGTGGGTCGTGCCCCTACCCGCGGACGAGCTGAAGAACGATGACATCATCGAATCGGTGTGGGAGACCGGCCTGTACAGGGACGTCCTGTATGGAATGCCATTCGCTACGGACTCCTCCATCATGTTCTACCGCAAGGACTTCCTTCAGGAGGCGGGCGTTGAGGTCCCTACCACCTGGGATGAGGTCAAGTCCGCCATCGACGCCGTGCGCGCCCTGCCCGGGCACGAGAACATAGGCGGATTCGGTGGCCAGTTCGCCAAGTACGAGGGGCTGACCTGCTGCGCCAGCGAGTTCATCAACACCGCGGGCGGTTCCTTCTACGACGACGAGGGCAATGTCACCATCAATTCCCCGGAGGCCATTGCCGGTCTGCAGATCCTGATCGACGGTTTCAAGGACGGATACATCCCCGCCGAGTCTCTGGAATGGAAGGAGGAGGACGGCCGCAACGCCTTCGAGGCCGGTAATCTGCTCTTCTACCGGCAGTGGCCCTACCAGTACGCCAACAACCTTGCGGCCCTCGGTGAGGAGAAGTTTGGCGTCGCCGCCCTGCCCACCATCGACGGCAAGGCCTTCGTCCCCACCCTGGGCGGACACAACTGCGGCATCTCCACCTACTCCAAGAACAAGGCCACGGCGCTGAAGTTCGTCCAGTGGTGGACCAGCCAAGAGTCCGAGCAGTACGCGCTCGAAACTCAGACCCTCGCCCCCATCCTCGGTTCCCTTTATGAGGACTCCGAGATGCTGGAGAAGTTCCCCTACCTGCCCACCCTGCGTGAGTCCCTCGACTCGGCGCAAGGACGCCCGAAGGCAGTCGCATACGGCGACGTTACCGCCGCGATCCAGGACGCCCTCTATCCGGCGGTGCAGCAGCAGGCCACGGCCGAGGAAGCCATCAGCAACCTTGAGACCTCGCTGAAGGCCCTGGCCTGACGCGCTCGGACAACACCGCTGGCTGGTAACTATTCAAGGTCTGACCGCTGGTGGGGCGTGGTGCGACCCGCCCCACCAGCGCAGGCCGAACGCCGAACCACAGTTCGCTCCGCTCCTCTCCTCCGCGACCTCACGGACCAGGTCTGGAGGGAACATCGAGTTCAGGCAGGCCGGAGAGTTCAGCGAGCCCAACGAGTAGAGACAAAGCAGGCAAATGAGCACGAATATCTATGTGCCGGACGTAAACCGTCGGTCTAAAGCCAGTCGGGCACAGTCCCGCCTGGCATGGCTGCTGATCACCCCGACGATCATCGTCCTGACGATCGTTATCATTGTTCCCGTATTCCAGTCGCTGCAGCAGTCCCTTTACGGCAAGCCGGGACTCGACCCCGAGACCGGATTCGTTTCCGACGTCGAGCCCTTCGTCGGGTTGGACAACTACACCAGCATCTTCACCGACGCCGGATCCCGCTTCTGGACGGCTGCCTGGAACACCACGCTGTTCGGCGTGGTCACCGTGGTGCTGGAGACCATCCTGGGCGTGGCAATGGCACTGATCATGCACCGGGCCATGCGCGGGAGAGGGTTTGTCCGCGCGGCGATCCTGGTACCGTGGGCCATCCCCACCGCCGTCTCCGCGATCCTGTGGGGCTGGATCTTCAACCAGAACGGCGTGGCCAACGCCATCCTGGGCCAGCACATCATGTGGGCCTCGGGCAACGCCTCCGCCAAGCTGGCCATCATCATCGCCGACGTGTGGAAGACCGCGCCCTACATCGGTCTGCTCACGCTCGCCGGTCTCCAGGTCATTCCGGACGAGGTCTATGAGGCCGCCAAGATCGACGGCGCGAACGCCTGGAAGCGCTTTACCAAGATCACGCTGCCGCTAGTCAAGCCGGCCCTGGTGGTCGCCGTGCTCTTCCGCGCCCTTGATGCGCTGCGCATGTTCGACCTGCCCTACATCCTCATCGGGCCGCGCAAGAACTCGGTTGAGACCATCTCCATGCTCGTTCAGGACGAGGCCTCAAACCTGCGTTACGGCTCGGCGGCCGCGTATGCGCTCATCCTGTTCCTGTACGTGTTCATCTTCGCCTTCGCCTTCACACGAATCACCCACGCCGATCTGGGCGCCACCGCTCCGCGCAGCGGTGGCGGGCGGCGCCGCAAGCTGCCCGCCACCGTCTTCCTGCCTCAGGGCCGCCCCGCCGCCGTCGGCGCGACTAGTGATAACACCATCGCCAGAACCAGCGAGAGGAGTAAGTCATGAGTGCGGCAACGGCCTCGATGTCTGCGAGCGATCATCCCAGGAGGAAGATCGACTGGGCAGGCGCGCTGTCCACCTTCGGTATTTTCCTGATCGTCATCTACTGTCTCGCGCCGTTCTACTGGATGGTGGTGTCCTCGCTGCGTCCGGACATCGAGATTTTCGAGAACACCTGGTGGCCGCGGCACGTCTCCTTCGAGAACTACCAGGCGGTCTTCTCCACCAAGAACAACTTCGGTCAGGGCCTGATCAACTCGCTGATCGTCTCCGTGGTTGTCACCGTGGTCGCCCTCGCAATCGCCACCTTCGCCTCCTACGCACTGGCCCGCCTGGACTTCCGTGGCAAGGGCGTGCTGCTGCTGGTGGTGCTGGCCACCTCCATGTTCCCGCTCGTGGCGATTATTGTGCCGCTGCTGAAGAACTTCTCCGCTTGGAACTGGATCAACACCTACCAGGCCATGATCATCCCGGATCTGTCGTTCTCACTGCCGCTGGCGGTGTGGAACCTGACCAGCTTCTTCCGGCAGATGCCCCAGGAGCTTGAGCAGTCCGCCATGGTGGACGGCTGCACCCCCGGGCAGGCGTTCCGCAAGGTGATCCTGCCGATCGCGGCACCGGGCATTTTCACCACCGCGATCATCATCTTCATCGGTGCCTGGAACGAGTTCCTGGTAGCCGTCACGATGATCAACAATCCCGCCATGCAGCCCGCGACCGTGCTGCTGTCCAAGTTCACCGGCGCCTCTCAGTTCAACACGCCCTTCGGCTCACAGATGGCCGCGGGAGTGGTAATGACACTGCCGCTGGTGATCATGGTGCTTTTGTTCCAGCGCCGTATTGTCGCCGGCCTCGCCGCCGGCGGACTGAAGCAGTGACCGGACGGGCCGGGCGCGCCAGAGGGAAGGTGCGCCCGGCCCCGGCACCTCGCCCTGTTTTCCCGCATACGGACTTGGTTGAGTCCCATGGTCCGACACGTGCCCCATCCGCCTCGCGTTCGTGCGCCCACTGCGGCGCGTGCACGCTCGACCCATTCCAGGAACGACCCCAATGACCTCGCTTGCTCCCGTAATCACCGCGCGCAGCGACCAGGAAGCCTGGTGGCGTGACGCCGTCATCTACCAGATCTACCCCCGTTCCTTCGCCGACTCCGACGGTGATGGTCTGGGCGACCTGCCCGGCATCACCTCCCATATGGACCATCTGGCCGCCCTGGGGGTGGACGCCATTTGGCTGTCGCCCTTCTACCCCTCCCCGCAGGTGGACGCTGGCTATGACGTGGCCGACTACTTCGACGTGGCCCCCGAGTACGGCACGCTGGCGGATTTCGACGCTATGGTCGCCGCGGCCCGCGCTGCCGGAATCAAGGTGGTAGTCGATGTTGTCCCCAACCACTCCTCCGACCAGCACGCCTGGTTCCGCGCCGCCCTGGCAGCCGGTCCCGGTTCTCCCGAGCGCGACCGATACATCTTCCGCCACAGCCCGGACGGGCCACCCAACAATTGGGGCAGCCTGTTCGGCGGCCCGGCCTGGACCCGGGTTCAGTCACTGACCGGAAAACCCGAGGACCGCAACTGGTGGTATTTGCACCTATTCGCCGCCCAGCAGCCCGACTTCAACTGGGATCACCCCGAGGTACGGGAGATGTTCCGGGAGTTCCTGCGCTTCTGGGTTGCCCGCGGCGTGGACGGCTTCCGCGTGGATGTGGCCCACGGTCTGGTCAAGGCCCCAGGCCTTCCCGACGACGCCCTGGGCGCCGACCGCTGGCGGGGAATCGCGGTGGACGAGGATGGGAAGACCATCGCAAAAACCGCCGACAGTGGCCCCATGTTCGACCAGCCCGGCGTCCATGAGATCTACCGGGACTGGCGGCGGGTGCTGGGCGCCGTCCGTCCCGACATCCTGCTGGTGGCTGAGGCGTGGGTGGATCCACCCGAGCATATGGCCCGGTACGTCCGCGAGGACGAGATGAGCCAGGCCTTCAACTTCAACTACCTCAAATCCGCCTGGCGCGCATCCGACCTGCGGCGCGTGATCGAGACCTCCATGGCCGCAAACGCCGCCGTCGGCGCCCCAACCACCTGGGTGCTGTCAAATCACGACGTCGTTCGCCATGCCACCCGTTTCGGGTACGCGCCTGGCAGTGAGCCCGACGACGGCATCGGCGTGGACGATCCCCAACCGGACGCCGCACTGGGACTGCGGCGAGCCCGCGCCGCCACCCTATTCGCCCTAGGACTTCCCGGCGGCATGTACCTGTTCCAGGGGGAGGAACTAGGCCTGCCCGAGCACACCACTATGGAAGACGCTGCCCGCCAAGACCCGGCCTGGCTGCGCACCGGCAAACAGACGCGCGGACGCGACGGCTGCCGCGTGCCCCTGCCCTGGGACGACGACGCCCCGGCCTGCGGTTTCAACACAACCGGCCTGAGTTGGCTGCCGCAGCCGGAGGGCTGGGGCAGCTACGCCCCGTCCATCCAGGAGACCGACCCCGACTCGACCCTGGTCATGTACCGGCGTGCCATCGCTACCAGGCGCGAATGGCGGCTGGGGCGCGGTGAGGTCCAATGGCTGGAGGGTATGCCCGAGCAGGTGCTGGCCTTGCGCAACGGCGAGGTCACCGTGGTCGTGAACACGGGTGAAGAGGATCTCCAGCTGCCTCTGGCTGGCACGATACTGGTGCAGTCCTGGAACGGGCATATGGGTGCTCGCGCGGACTGCGTAACCGTCCCCGCGAACGCTACGGTGTGGCTGGCCCCATGAACTGAAGCCGGGACGCGGCCCGGCAGGTCCCGGAAGGAGGACACATGGCCACCCGCGCCGATGTCGCACGCCTGGCCGGGGTCTCTCCGTCCACCGTGACCTACGTTCTGACGGGACAGCGGCCCACGACTCGCGCCACCCGGGAACGGGTACAACGCGCCATCGACGAGCTCGGCTACCGGCCCAATCGACATGCCTCCATGCTGGCGGCCCGTTCGGTTCGAACGGTAGGGGTGCTGTTCCGCATGCAGCGCTCCGGCATAGACTCCAACGACCTCGAATACGTTGAGGGGGTACGCGAGAGCGTGGAGCCCCTCGGCTTCCAAGTGTTCGTGCCTGTGGGTCAACACTCCCGATCACCGGCACTGGAGGGACTGGTCCACTCCCGCGCATTGGGTGCGGCCGTGCTCATGGATGTGGCACGTGAAGACGAACGCGAGGAGTACCTCTTGGCGGAGAGGGTGCCGACCGTGCTCATCGGCACCTCCTACCGGGCTGGCGGCGCACCGGGGGTGGACGCGGACTTCGAGCAAATGGCAGACCTGGCCGTGAGCCACCTGGTGGAGTTGGGCCATCGTCGCATTCTGTTCCTCATGCGCAACATTCACGCCGACCGTTCCAACGCCTACGCGGCGCAGACTCGGGGCGTGCAGGCGGCGGCCCGCAGGCACGGCGTGGAGGCGGTGTTCCGTTCCTGCTCGGACAATGTCATCGCCGGTGCGCGGGAGGTGAAGCCCTGCGGCCTGGCCGACGAATGCACCGCCGTGGTGTCCAACAATCCCAGTGCGCTGGAGGGACTGGTCGCGGCGGCCTGGGCGCGTGGACTGCGCGTACCGCAGGAGGCGTCCCTGGTATCCCTCGCTTTGACCGTGGCGCGCAGTCCGACCGGGGATCTGGTGACCGAAGTGGGGGTGGACCGGCCCGCCCTCGGGCGCAGAGCGGGTGCACTGCTACTGCATTCCCAGGAGGATCGGTCTGTATCCGGTGTCGAACTGGTCGCCTCACGGCTCATCGACCACGGTTCCACCGCACCGCCGCCCCGTCTAAATGATTGAGGCCTTCACTGAAAACGTACCGGAACCGGCGGTTGCGGTCGTTTCAGGCGATCTCGGCGACGGCGGCCAAAATGACCTCGGGTACCCCCGCCGCGCGCAGCCCCCCGAGTAGCGCGCCGCCGGTCACGCCGGAGGAGACGACTTCCCAGGCCCGGTCCTTGGCCGGATATGACATCTGGGCGGGCTCAAGGATCCGGAAGACCTCGTCGGCCGGTGTCGGGGGCCGCATGTGCACGCCCGAAAGCTCGAGCATGACGCCGTCGGCCGCGCGTATTGTCCCAAGGGAGATGTCCAGGCCGCCGCCGAGGGTGAATCCATCGGCTGGACGCTCCTTGGTGGGGACGCAAGTACCGTTCACGCGGGCCGTGGCCTGACCGCCAGTGGACAGCAGGTGCACGGTGATCTCCCGCTCCTCTGGCACGACGCCTTGCGCACCCTCCTGAGTGATCTCCAGGCGGGCAGAAGCCGCGGGCTTGTCCCAGGTGAGTGTAAAGCGGGTGCGCACCACGGCGTCGGGCCCGGGCTCGGGAGAGCCATCGTCCTCCTCGAGCACGAATTCGCCGTTGGCGCCGGGCACCACCACCACGGACAGATGACGCGGATTGTCTCCCGCAGGCTCGGCGAAGTCCTCGGCGCCCACAATGATGCTGCCGGCCCGCGCCAGGACGGGCAGCTGCTCCAGGGGCCGGGAGAAGGTGAGTATGCGGCCGGCGGCGGCGTCGGCGTCGTAGCGGCGGCCGGTGGGCAGGTCGAACCAGACGCCCTGCGGCAGCCAGGCCTGCTCCTGCGCCAGCTTAGTGGCCGTGTCAGTGGGGCATGTGAGCGGCACGATGATCAGATCTCCGAAGCAGAACTCGTTGCGGTTGTCGTAGGCACCCATGGACCAGGGATGGTCGTGGTAGAGCGGACGTACGGGGCCGATCCCCTCGGTGTGGGCGCGCCGCGCCCAGGTGTACAGGTAGGGCACGAGCCGGTGCCGCAGGCGCAGATGCGCGTTCATGGTGGCACGGGCGTCGCGCGAGTAGCGCCACGGCTCCTTGGAGTTGAACACCGAGGCGGTGGAGTGCATCCGGTTGATGGGGGAGAAGCAGCCCAGCTGCACCCAGCGCGCAGCCATCTGATCATCCTTGACGCCGAGCATGTGCCCGCCGATGTCGTTGGACCACCAGTAGTAACCGATATTGGCGGAGGTGGCGGTGAACTCCGGCTGGAAGCGCAACGACTCCCAGGTGGTGACCGTGTCCCCGGAGAAGCCGATCGGGGTGCGGTGACTGGAGGCATCGGCGAAGCGTGAAAAGGTGATGGGCCGGCGCCGGTAGGGCACCTGGCCGGGGCCGCTGCGCTCGCGGCCGGAGTCGAGATAGTGGACGTGGTTGAGCATCCACAGCGGGTCCAGCCCCGGAATATCCGTAGCACCGCCCTGCTGCCAGTCCAGCCACCAGAAGTCGACGCCCTGCTCCTCCAGGGTGTGGTGGGCATGCTCCAGGTAGGCGGCAGTGAAAGCCTTGTCCCCGATGTTGAAGGGGATGTCCGCACCCGTGGCGGGATCCATGCCCAGAGCGCGGGCCACGGGCGCATAGGCGTCCTCGTGGCGGCGTATACCTGCGGCGGGGTGCAGATTGAGCGTCACCTGCATGCCGCGCTCGTGCAGGGCCTTCAGGAAGCCCTCCGGATCGGGGAACAGTTCCCGGTTCCAGGTGTAGCCGGTCCAGCCGTTGCCGATCGCCGGGTCGATGTCCACCAGATGCCAGTCCATATCGATCACAGCGACGGAGAAGGGCAGCTGTTCGGTGGCGAACCGGTCCATCAGGGCCAGATAGGAATCTGCGGAGTACTTGTGGTAACGGCTCCACCAGTTTCCCAGCAGCGCGCGCGGAATCAGTGGTGTGGGGCCGGTAAGGGCGAAGAAGTCGCGCAGAGCGGCGCGGTAGTCCTGCCCATAACCGAAGAAGTACAGGTCCTGGTCCGGTGTCTGGCCGGAGGCAGGGTCGGAATGCGGACGTGGACGCACCCACTCATCCTCCTGTACCAGCAGGGAACCGGAGTCGTCGAGCACAGAGAAGCCGGTTATTGACAGCAGACCGGGGTTGACGTGGGTGGCGCCGTCGACGGTGTCTAGCGTGCGGACGGTGCCGCCGAGATTGGTGCGGTAGAGCTCTTCCGGGTCCCACCTGTCCCCGTAGCGCCAGGCACCGCCGTGAACGCCTATGACCGCGGTGCGCAGTGTCACGGCGAGCCCGGAACGGGTGAAACCGCGCGAGGGCTGATAAGTCAGGTGCAGGTGCTCGGTGATGATCTCCACGCGGTCATGGCTGCGGCGTACTTCAAAGTCCGGCACCGGGCCCAGATCCCGGGAGACCACCAGCTGTGTGGCGGCATCGACGAAGTTGCCGGCGGGGGAGTGCTCCATGCGGATCAGCCGGGAGGTCAGCACCGTGAACCTCCAGTCGGGGCCGGCGACGACGGCGCCGACGGCGGCCGGCGCCGGGCGCGGCCGCTCGGATCCGGGAGAGAGGGGTGAGGTCATGTGCGGCCTTTCGGGTATTTCATCGGGCGGCGAAAGCAACCTGACGCCACGAGGTGTTGCGGTAAACGAAAGCGTAGCGCATGGGCCGCCCTCCGAACCGATCGCGAGGCGCGCCTGTGTAAGAATCCGGTGTCGGGGCCCGAACGAGCGGGTCGCTAGAAGACACTCCGTGTGAGGGGGACAATGGCGACGCTGAAGGATGTGGCGGCGCGTGCGGGTGTGAGCGCCATGACGGTGTCCAATGTCATCAATGGCCGCACCGGCAAGGTCTCGGAGCCCACCGTCGCCCGCGTGCAGGAGGCCATTGCCGCCCTGGGGTACGTGCCCAGTGCCGCGGCCCGCTCGCTGGCGGGCTCGTCCTCACGGATCCTCGCCCTGGTCTACGAGGCGGTTCCGGGGCGCCCCGCGTTGGAGACGCCGTATGAATCGCTGTTCGTAGGTGTCTGCGAGCAGGCGGCCCGCGCTGAGGGCCACGCGCTCATGCTGTGCGGCGCCTCCAAGGCGGAGGACACGGTCGCGCAACTGCGCTCATGGAATGTTGCCGGGGCGGTCGTCATGGCCACCACCCGCATGGCTCCCGGCGAGTTCCTGGAGCGTTCCGGCATTCCCGCAGTTTTCATTGATGCATACCGGGAGACGGAGGAGGTCTCCTACGTCAACGTCGACGACGCCGGCGGAGCCCGCATGGTGGGCGAGCGGCTCGGGGCTGTGGGGCATCGGCGTGTGGCCTTCGTCGGACCCACGGTGGACGTACCCGGGGTGGTTCGCCAGCGTCTGCACGGACTACGGGAGGGATTGGCCGCCCACGGAGGCGGCGTCCATAGACATGACGTGTTACTCAGCGAGGTCGACTTTGCCGAGGGCGTTGCCATTGCGGGTCGGATCCTGGAACGCGAGCCTGCCATAACCGCCGTATTCGCCTCCGGCGACGTACTCGCGCTCGGCGTCGTCAAGGGGCTGCGCGAAGCCGGACGGCGAGTCCCCGAGGACGTGTCGGTCGTCGGGTTTGACGGCCTGGCCTTGGTCGACTACTTCAACCCGCCGCTGACAACGGTGCGTCAGCCTATACGCGACAAGGCCGCCACTGCGGTCTCCTTCCTAATGGAGGAGCTGCGCGACGGCGACGGCGCCCCGCGGCAAATCGTCCTCCCGGTCTCCTGGCAGGAGGGAGGAACGCTCGGGCCGGCGGCTATCCCCGACAGGTGAATCGTGACTGACCTCTAGAGTTGCCTGCTCGCCTTGGGGAATGTAGCCAATTACGCTTGGGTGCCCGAATGCCGGTGACCGATACCCACGGTCTTGGGGAGCCGCCTGTTGCGCGGCCCGAGCGAAGATGAGTGCCTACGCAGCACCTTGAATGGGGTACTGCGTACGCACTTCTTGCCTAGAGCGCTAAGTCTCTTGCTACTGGCCCCGTTGTTTGGACCGCCACGTCACCGCAGTTGCCTCAAGGGCGCCTACAACGGGTGCGGCGAGGAGGATCAGCGGGATGTTGTCGCCATGTCCCAGTGCCGCGGAGATCCCGCAGACACCTGCGGCAACTATGACCGTTGCCAGGATATGCCGTGCAAAATGGGACTTGGGGTGAATCGAGCTGTCCATTATTCGGGACATGGCGCGACTTCATTCTGGGGGATCGTGGCACTGCATTCGCTATGCTAGCACGAGATGTGCCATCACGCACTTCGGCGTGATAGAACTCACTTAAGTATGTCGCTGTGTGGTTCTCTCTGATTCACTGGAAGTCGGGTGCAGTGCGTGTCTCGGGTTGACCAGCGGCTGTGGTCCGTGCTCTTGCCGGGAGCCGGAGAGAGGCTGCTGCAGAGGCAGATGTGGGGTGGGGAAGATGCGATGGTGCTGCATAACGTCAAAGCGGTTCCTCCGGTTTGTGGTGTGTTCGCCGAGTTCGGCCGATATAACCGTCGAGTTCGGTAGATATGACGATCGAGTTCGGTTGGTGGGGCTGGTGGGGCGGGGAAGTGTCCAGATTCGGCACGAACGATGTTCCCCCGCCCGACGCCGCTCACCAGATCCGCATGATTCCAACGAATCTGAGGGCGTGCGCTGGGAGGGGCGGGGTGTTTGTGCCGATTCTGGACACTTTGGCTCCCAGGTTCCGGCTTGCCGCCCTGGTGGGGTGGGCAGGCCAGGGCCTCCTGGTCGCCGACCCGGCCTCCCCTTGTCCGATTGCTGGGACGTCTTTGACGACAAACCGGGCCCACAGTCCAGCCCGGCCGCTGCGAGGCCGGGCCTGGCTGCCGGCCATGCCGGCGACATCCGCGGCCTAGGCCTAGGGCATCTTGACCGTTGACCTTGGGTGCGCCGGCGTCCAAGGCAACCCCACCGGCCCGAACCAACACCCCCACACCCGGACTGCCTGGCGGCCGTTGGACCGTCTGGCGGCCGTTGGACTGCCTGAAACGCACTCTCAGACAGTCCAACCGCAGAAGCCGGTCCAACCGCAGTAACGGGGTCCAACCGCAGAGACGCGGTCCAAGTACGCGGCCAACAGTCGGCCGGGCCCGCACCCACCCAGTACACCCTCAAAACGGAAGAGCCGTCAAAGCTTGCCCAGGACGCGGGCGCGCAGGGCCAGGGCAGCGGCGCCGGTGGCCCATTCGGCGCGGTCGTGCTCGCGCACCACCACATCGAGTGGAGTTGCGCTGGCGCGGCGCACCGCGGCGATCCCCTGTTGTACCTCGTCTTCGAAGAGCGCGGCAATGGCGGCACGCTCGCCGGCAATCACGACGACCTCGGGCAAGGTGAAGGCCGCAGCCATACCCAGCAGACGGCCCAGCCTGCGCGCGTAGGAAGCGCAGAGGGTAACGGCGTCGGTGTCACCCGCAGTCGCCAGCTCGACGATGTCCGCCGCTGTCAGCCGGTCGTGGTCGTGCTGTACCCAAGCGCGCTCGAGTGCTTCATTGGTCAGGCAGTCCATCGCCGCTACTGCCCTGGCGGGTCGGCCGCCGTCGGGCACGGGCACTATTCCCAGCAGGCCCATCTCGGCGTCGGCATTGGTCACGACCCGACCGTCTACTACCAGGCCGTGCCCAACGCCGGCCCCCACCGTTAGCAGGCTGAAGCGGCCGTGTTCCCGTCCCACTCCGAACCACGCCTCCCGCAGCGTCAGAGCGCTCAGGTCATTGCCGATGATGGTGGGCACGCCCGCTCGGGCCTCAATGAGATCGGCCAGAGGTGCTCGGTGCCAGCCGTAAAACACCGCCTCGTCCACCGTGCGCCCGTCGCGCGCCGTTCCGCCCAGGCTTACCCCCAGGCAGGAGGGCGGCGGGGCGTCTGCGGCGGCAGCGGCGAGATCGGTGAGTGCTGCAGCCAGTTCCCCGACGATATCGGCTGGGTCGTGGCTTGTCAGAGGGCGGCGTACGGTGGCGAGAATGCCCAGGCGTAGGTCGGTCAGCACCGCAGTGAGTAGATTCGTTGAAAGTCCGACTCCCACCACCGACTCGGCGTTGGCCCGCACCTCCAGTGGCGACTGCGGCCTACCGGTGTCGGCGACCTGCTGGGTGTGCACGGTGAGCAGTCCGGCTTCCACCAACGGCGTCGTCAGCCGGGTGACCGATCCGGGAGAGATGCCGACAATGCGCATGATCTCGGGGCGCAGCAATCGTCCGTGCCGCAGCAGGGCCAGCACGATCTCGCGCTGGGTGTCGCTTAGAGCGGTCCAGGGCGATGTGGGTGTTTCGGGCCCGGCCGGGGCGTTCGAGTCGGCCATGACCCCATCATGCCCGACCCGGAGTCGTTGATTGCGACAGGAGGGCTTGCGCATGGGTTTGTTTTGAGTCAGAATATTCTTGTCCGTCGCTCGCTTCGGCGGCAATGCCACCCCAACCTCAGCAAGGATGCACGGAGGAAACTATGACAGCACTGAGCAGGCGCTCCTTCCTCGCCGGTACGGCGACGGCGGCGGCGCTGGCGGCCATGGGCGGCACCCTCGCCGGCTGCTCGTCGGGAGATGGAAAGGTCCATCTTGAACTTTTCCAGTTCAAGAGCGAGGCCATCGCCCTGTTCGATCAGATCTGTGCCGACTTCAACGCCGCCAACCCGGACATCGTCGTCACTCAGAACTTCCAGGCCGACAACATCACCTCACTGCGCGCCCGCCTGGTCAAGGGCGACATCCCCGACCTGATCACCATCAACGGCGATTACAACTACGGGGCGCTAGCAGATACCGGCATCTTCTACGATTTCAACCGCACCGACCTGCTCGACGGCGTGAACCCGTCGATCGCCTCCATCCTGGACACGCTCGGCACCGGTGGCCAGGGGCAGACCAACGGCGTGGCCTTCGCCGACAACGGCTCGGGCATCATCTACAACCGGGATGTCTTTGACTCCGCCGGCGTCGCGCCGCCGACCACCTGGGACGAGCTCATCGAAATCTGTGACGAGCTCACCGCCCAGGGGATTGACCCCTTTTACTGGGCCATCAAGGACAACTGGACCGGAGCCCCCGCCTTCTCCTCCCTATCCGGTTCCTTCCTCACCGACGGCGTCGCCGCCTGGTACGACCAGCGCCGTGACCTGGACTCGGGCACCTCCTTCGCTGAATTGACTCCGGTGTTCAAGAAGATGCACCAGGCGGTCCAGTACGGCAACGCCGACAAGGCCGCCCTGGGGTACAACGACGGGAACCAGGGCTTCGCCCAGGGTAAGGCCGCCATGTACTGGCACGGCACCTATGCCATTCCCGCCATCCGCTCCTACAACCCGGACATTAACCTGGGTACCTTCGCCACCCCCGCCGACAACGCGGCCGACACCAAGGTCGTCTCCGGCGTTGACGTGGCCCTAACCATGGGTGAGAGCCCCACCCACCTGGAGGAGAATCTGCGCTTCTTCAAGTACCTGATGGACGAGGCGAACGTGACTGCCTATTGCGCCGAGCAGGTCGCCTACCCGACCCTGACGACGCTGTCCGCACAGGACCCCGCCCTGGAGGGGCTCCAGCCCTACTTCGACGCCGGGCGCGTGGCCACATACTCTGACCACAACTTCCCGCCGGCGATCACCCTGAACGCCTATATGCAGCAGTACCTGTTCAACGGCGACTTGGACCAGCTCATTACCACCTTGGACACCCAGTGGGACAAGGTCGTGCGCCGCATCAATGAGACGGCCTGAGGCAGGAGGAGCAAATCACCATGACCACACAAACCGCCACCGCGCCGCGTGCCAGCGACCCGCAGGCAGCGCCTCGCACAATCCCGGACAACCAGGCCAAGAAGGTAGATCCGGCCTTCATCTGGATGCTTCTTCCCGCGGCGCTCGTATTCACGGTGCTACTGACGATTCCGCTGCTCACGGGCATCTTCTACACCTTCACCAACTTCAAGGGCTACGGCGACTGGCATTTCGTCGGCTTGACCAACTACAAGAACCTGTTCACCGACGATATCATCTGGGGCTCATACCTTTTCACCTTCAAGTACGCGATAGTCGCCTCCATCCTGACCAACATCATCGCCCTGGGGCTGGCGCTCGTACTGAACTCCAAGATGAAGGCGCGCAGCTTCTTCAGGGGCGTGTTCTTCGTGCCCTACATCCTGCCGGTGCTGGTGGTCTCCTACATCTTCAGCTACCTGTTCACCAACAACCTGCCGCAGATCGGGCAGGCTCTGGGCTGGGAGTGGCTGAGCACCTCGCTGCTGGCCAATGAGGACCTGGCGTGGCTGGCCATCGTCGTCGTCGGCGTGTGGCAGTCGGTCGCCTACAACACGATCATCTACCTGGCGGGCCTGCAGACCGTGCCTGAGGAGATCTACGAGGCCTCCGCGATAGACGGCGCGGGCCCGGTGCGGCGGCTTTGGTCCATGACCCTGCCGCTGATCATCCCCTACCTGGGCATCAACATGGTGTTGTCATTCAAGGGCTTCCTGGGGGTTTTCGACCAGATCGTCGCCCTGACCTCCGGTGGCCCGGGCACTGCCACCCAGTCCATCTCCTACCTGATCTTCAAGAACGGCTTCCAGGGCGGCGAGTACGCCTACCAGACGGCGAACGGCGTCATCTACTTCCTCATTGTGGTGGCGCTGTCCTTCGCCCAGCTCCGCTTCACCCAGAGCCAGGAAAGGGTCTGATCCGCCATGACCGCCACAACCGCTAACGTTTCCGACCCCGCCGGCGCGGTCGAGAACCCGGCAGCCGGTTCGAGCCGCATCGGTACGGCCGATCCTGAGATCTACCGGGTCCGCCACGGCTCTAAGGGAGTATTCGGCCGCACCAACTGGTGGACCACCCTGCTGGCAGTCGTGCTCAGCCTCACGGTGCTGGTACCGCTGTACTTCACCGTGGTCACCGCTTTCAAAACTCCTGAGGAGCTGGCCACCTCCGGCTGGGCACCGCCCCGCTCCTGGAGTCTGGACAACTTCTCCACCGCCTGGGAGATGACCTCCTATCCGCGGCGTGTGCTGACCTCCTCCATTATCACCGTGGGTGCCACCGTTTTTACCCTGCTGTCCAACTCGATGGTGGCCTACGCGCTGGGCCGCAACATGCACCGCCCCTGGTTCCGGCGCCTGTATTACTATTTCGTGGCGGCCTTGTTCGTGCCCTTCCCGATCATCATGCTGCCTGTGGTCAAGGAGACCGCGCTGCTGCATCTGGACAATGAGGCCGGCCTGATCCTGCTGTACGTGGTTTACGGCTTGGCCTTCAACATCCTGATGTACACCTCCTTCATAAAGTCCATCCCGGAGGAGTTGGAGGAGGCGGCCGCCATGGACGGCGCCGGCCGCTGGACGATCTTCTGGCGGATCATCTTCCCGCTGCTGTCTCCCATGAACGCCACGGTGGGGATCCTGACCTGCCTGTGGGCGTGGAACGACTTCCTGCTCCCGCTGGTGATTCTCACCGACCAGACCAAGGCGACTCTGCCGCTGGCCCAGTACGTCTTCCAAGGACAGTTCAACACGAACTACCCGGTTTCCTTCGCCTCCTACCTGATGGCGATTGCCCCGATGTTCCTGGTCTACGTCATTGCTCAGCGCTGGGTCATCTCCGGCGTGATGCGTGGCAGCCAGAAGTGAGCGGGTCGTACGGGTCGGGACCAAGGCGTCCCGACCCGTACGGGGCTCTTCTGGTTTGAGGGTGTCGAGTTCGGTCGATATAACCATCGAGTTCGGTTGGTGGGGCTGGTGGGTCGGGGGAATGTCCGGATTCGGCGCAAGCGATGTCCCCGCGCCCGACGGCGCCCACCAGATGCGCATGATTCCGCCGGATCTGAGGGCGCCTGTTGAGCCGGGTGGCGTGTTTGTCCCGGATCTGGACACTTTGGCGTTTCATGTGCTGGCAACTGCCATCACGTGGCGAGCAGGCCAGTGCATCAGGTCGCCCAGCCGACCCCTTGTCCAACCAGAGGCTCGGCGATATCGGTGGTGCTGAAGAGGGACGCCAGGGGTCCTTGGATTGTTGGTGCGGAAGCGGCACTGCCATACGCAGACACCGAGAGTGCTCAAAAAGCCAATGCCCGGAAGGACGCGCCGCCGCGTCAGTGCCGGCGTGGGACGAACTTCCCGACCCCGCTGGCCTCTACATCATCTCAACCATCGACCGCGGGCACATCTTCACCATCCGCCACCACCAGCAACCACATCCAACATGATCACCGCACCAACCCGAACCAACACCACTTCACCCATGAACCGGAAGAGCAGGTTTACCGCACCACCGCTTTGCCGTAGGCTCAGGCCAGTAAGGCCGGACCGGCACCGGTGGCGCACTGCTACCGGTGTCAATGGCGATAAGTGCCGGTCATAACCACATCCCGGGGGCATGGATACCGTCGTCGTGCACCCCGAATCCAGATCTAACCCATTCCGGAAGGTTCTCGCCATGACTCAAGCGTCGTTCGTCGTCAGTCCCCGTCATGTCGGCCAGGAGCCCGACTGGTGGCGCCGCGCCGTCGTCTACCAGATCTACCCGCGCTCATTCCAGGACACCAACGGCGACGGTTACGGCGACATCCCCGGCATCACCGCCCGCCTGGACCACCTGGACGCCCTCGGCGTCGACGTGGTCTGGCTCAGCCCCGTCTACCGCTCCCCGCAGGACGACAACGGCTACGACATCTCCGACTACGAGGACATCGACCCGCTCTTCGGTTCCCTGGCCGATTTGGACGCGCTGATCGCCGGTCTGCACGCGCGCGGTATGCGCCTGGTCATGGACCTGGTGGTCAACCACACCTCCGACGAGCACCCCTGGTTCGCCGAGTCCCGCAGTGCGAAGAACAGCCCCAAACGGGATTGGTACATCTGGCGGCCCGCCCGCGAGGTTCCCGGGCTGAAGGCGGGCGAGCCCGGCACTGAACCCACCAACTGGGGGTCCTTCTTCTCCGGGCCGGCCTGGCAGTGGGATGAGGACACGCAGGAGTTCTACCTGCATCTGTTCTCCGTCAAGCAGCCGGATCTGAACTGGGAGAACCCGCAGGTGCGCCGCGCCGTCTACGACATGATGGGGCGTTGGCTGGACCGCGGGGTGGACGGATTCCGCATGGATGTCATCAACCTGATCTCCAAGACCTACCCGCTCGTCGATGGGCCGCGTCCGGACGGTGCCCTGTACGGCGACGGCGCCACACTGGTGGCCAATGGGCCGCGCGTACACGAATTCCTACATGAGATGAACCAGGCGGTATTCGCCCCCCGTTCCCGGCACATCATTACCGTCGGTGAGACGCCTGGAGTGACCACCGCCGAGGCCTCCCGCTACACCGACCCGGCCAACGCCGAGGTGGACATGGTCTTCCAGTTCGAGCATGTGGGCCTGACCGACGGCCCCGGCGGCAAGTTCGACCCGCAACCCTTGGACCGTGCTGCCCTCAAGCGCAACCTCGCCGGCTGGCAGGCCGCCCTCGCCCCCGAGGTCGACGCCGATGGTCGGATCACCGCAGAGAGTGGCTGGAACTCCAACTACTGGGACAACCACGACCAGCCGCGCGCCGTCTCCCGCTTCGGCGACGACGACCCCGCCTGGCGAGAGACAAGCGCCAAGACCATCGCCTCTATTCTCCACCTGCACCGCGGCACCCCCTACATCTATCAGGGGGAGGAGCTCGGCCAGACCAACACCGTCTTCCACGGCATCGACTCCTACCGAGACCTGGAGTCCATCAACTACTTCCGCGAGCGCACCGGCGTCGGCGACGACCCGGAGAAGCTGCTTGCCGGTCTGGCCGTCAACTCCCGCGACAACGCCCGAACCCCGGTGCAGTGGGATGCGACCGCACACGCCGGCTTCACCACGGGCACCCCCTGGATCGATGTCGCCCCCAACTACGAGGAGATCAACGCCGCCGCCCAGGCGGGCGTGCCCGGCAGCGTCTTGGAGCACTACCAGTCGCTTATCGACCTGCGCCACCATGACGACGCCGTCGCCCTGGGCACCTTCCGCCTCCTGGACGCCGACGCCCCCGACTCCTGGGCGCTGTTGCGCGAGCACGTGGGCGCCGACGGCGAGCACGAGCAGGTTCTCCTGATCGCCTCGTGCGCGCGCGCCGGACTGGACACCGGAGCCGGCTCCGCCCTGCGCGAGCGGCTGGCCGCCGAGGGAGTCAATCTGGGGGAGTGGGACGACGCCGAGCGCGTGCTGGTGGCCTCCCTGCCTGCAGGCGCTGCGGCCGCCTCCGGCACCGGTGTGCCTGCGCGCCTGCCGGGATGGGACTCGATCATTCTGCGCCGCACTCTGTGACACCGACACCCGAGATGCGACTATGGTTTAGACCATGTCCCATGCATGACTGGCGCAGGTGCAGCTCGAGCGTTTCAAATCTTACCGGTACGCCGTGATGGCGTTCGACCGGCTGACGATTGTCACTGGGCGCGACTCCATGTGCGACGGAGTCTTACGGTTCATCGCCGCGGCGACGGCGCTGATGACCGTGTCAACATTGCTGGAGGTCGGGGACCGGACGCTATCGGTCTGCAAGGCCAGGGTCCCATTCCTGGGGTAGTGCTTGCAATTGAGGAGTTTGAGAATGGGCTCCATCCTTCCCACGCTGCACGTCTGCTCGAAATCGCAAAGGAGGCGGCTAACCAGGTTGGTGTCTCGGTTCTCGACGGCCTCGTTCCGGTTCCGGGATGGTCCAAGCGCGACTTCGACGATCGCCGCCAGGTCAAAATTGCTCATGAAGCAGCGCAGGCAGGCCGAAGACCACCTTGTCAGGAACCTCTATCGCATATGTGGGCGCAGCGCCACTTCCTCGGGAATCGCGTTCTGCACAGGCGGACAAGGACCGCCATGCAGACCGCGCCCAATAGCCTGGCGCGTCCGGCAGCAGCGACGGCACTCAAAGCTTCTGGCTGCTCTAGCGCGCGTAGAAAGAGACCTCCGATGAACGGCGGGGCGCCGTCAACCGCCAGCAGCATAGTGATACCAGCGCCATTATCGCCAGCAACCACAGGGGGCCGCGAGCCAGTTCCCACACGAATACCGTGCCGAACACCGGGGCCCGCTGCGTGGTAGACAGCACCGCGCCGGCCCCAATCAGTGCCAGTGCTGGAATACTCACATGCCAACCGGCCAGGTTCGCGGCGACGCCGATCGCGGCCCCGGCGCTGCCGCCCAGGGCGAATGAGGGAGCCAGCAGTCCGCCGGTTGCGCCCGCACCCAGGGTCAGGCCGGTCAGCAGCGGCTTGAGTACGACGACGCCGACCAGGCCCATCAGCGCTGGGGCGGTGGCGGGGGATAGCAGTGCCGCTTCCAGGGCGTCGCGGCCATTGCCCGGCAGCACCGGCAGCCACAAGGACGACGAACCCGTGAGCAGACCGGCCGCCCCGATTCCTAGTGGCAACGCCCAAGAATCCGGCAGTCGGTGATCCTTAAGCCGCCTCCACAGCGACCGCGCTCCCGCACCCAACAGGGCTGCTACTCCCGCCACCGGCAGCACCGCCACTAGCGTCGCGGTATCGGGCGCGCCCACGGTTACCTGGAAGGTAGGCTGCCCGCCCGAGTGCAGCCAGGATACGACCGTGGCCAGCAGACTCATTGGCAGGGCCAGCCATACGCCCCGCCGCCGCATGCCGGCCACCATGGTGATTTCGACGGCGAAGGCGGCTCCGCCCAGGGGCGCGTTGTACATGGCCGCCAGTCCCGCCCCGGCCGCCGCGGCCACCAGCGTCCGGGCGGTCTTCGGTTCCAGATTTAGGCGTGAGACGAGCCGGGCGGCGACAGCTCCGGCCATGAGCCGGGGTGCGCCCTCACGCCCCACCGAGTTGCCAGCGCCCACTGTGAGCACCTGCAGCACGCCGTCGGCGAAGGGGCGTAGCAGGCCCATGCGGCGGGCGGTGTGGCCAGAGACGTCACCGACCGCCGCCTCCACACTCACCACGCCGCCGGTGCTCCGCTCCCACCACCACAGGGCGCCGGCGAGCAGTCCGCCAGCGGCCGGCGCCAACACTCGTCGCCAGGGTGCGGCCGCCTGCACCCGCTGTGGCAGCGTCCCCTCGCTCACGCCGTAGAACAGCCATTCGAAGCCCTCCAGGAGGAGGGCCATTGCCATGCCAATCAGGCCCGCGGCCACGCCTGCCAGTAGAGCGGCAACCACCAGGCGCACGCCGACATGGGTACGCGAGTAGGCGGGGGACGTGGATCGTCGTGGGGTCACCGGATGACCCTACCGGCATCTCGTCCGGCGAGCCCCGTCCGATGCGGTGAAACGACGAACGCTCTGGGGATCTTCGCCTACCTACTTCCCCGCCCCTGCGGTAATTCCCCGCACCAGAGAACTCTGCAGCAAGAGATAAACAATCAGGCTCGGTGCCAGTGCCAGGACGGAGCCGGCCGCGAGCAGTCCCGTCGATCCGGATGGATCGTCCCGCAGAAGTGCGATGGCAACGGTGATGGTGTATGAGCCCGGGCCGTCGGAGGCGATCAATGGAAGCAGGTATTGATTCCAGATCATGATGAAGCCGAAAATGGTGATGACACCCAGGGCGGGCTTGCACATCGGCAGCACGATCCTACCTAGCACGCCGATCTCGCTGAGACCGTCGAGCCGGGCCGCCTCGCATATCTCCTCGGGGATGTCCCGCATGAACTCGGTCATGACCATGATCGAGAATCCCCAGATGCCTACCGGCAGGATGATCGCCAAGACCGTGCCCTTGAGGTTGATTCCCAGTAACGGCAGATCGCCCAACACAATGGACAGCGGGACCGCGATCACCTCCTCAGGCAGCATCATGGTTATGAGGAACAGCAGCATTACCAGCGCCTGTCCGCGGAACTTGCGTCGGGACAGGGCGTAACCGGCGAGCACTGACGCGGTCATCTGCAGCAGCAGACCGCCCCCGGCGATGATCAGGGAGTTGCGCAGGTAGGTGAACAGGCGCCATTCGCCTGCTGCGCGGAAGTTGTCCAGGGTGGGGTCCGTCGGCAGCACTGCGAGCTGGGTTGGGTCTGAGGTGTGACTGAATGCGCTTGAAACGACTGTGAGAAATGGGACGCCGAAAACGGCCAATAGCACCGCGGCGATCACCAGTCTGATCACTGTGGAACTCGGCGCCGCGGTCCATCCGAGTGCGGAGTCGAAGCGGCTCGGCGCAGGCCCGCCCATGCCCTTCATGATTCGCTCCTGCGTGCAGTCAACCAGCGGACGATGATTGTGAGCGTGAGCGTTGTGGCCAGCAGCAGTATGGATGCGGCGCTGGCGACACCGACGTCGCTGCGGTCGAAACCTTGCGTGTACACCTGCGTCATCCAGGTGGTTGTCGAGTTCGCGGGACCGCCGCCGGTCAGCACGTAGACCTCGGTGAAGATACCCAGTGCGCGGATCGCGGCGAGTGTCAGGACGATCACCATGGAGCTGCGCAGGCTGGGGATAACGATGCTCCATAGGCGTCGCCACCGGCCGGCGCCGTCGACTGCCGCGGCTTCGTAAAGATTCCTGTCGATACCCGCCAAACCGGCCAGGAAAATCACCATGTTGTAGGGGGCGCCCGCCCAGATGCCCACCGCGGCTACTGATATCAGTGCGGTCCTTGGACTGTCCAGGAAGGGGAACGGTCCGAGGTGGAACCAGGCGAGAATGGTGTTAAGGAAGCCGTCGGCATCCGGGAAGTAGATAATGCGCCAGATCTCACCGATAACCGCTGTCGCGGTGACCACCGGCAGAACCACCACCGTGCGGGTTAGCCACAGCCCCAGGCTTGATCCTTCCAGCATGAGCGCGAGCAACAGACCGCCGATAACGCTTCCCGCGGTCTGGACACCGGCCAGAATAACGGTGTGCCCCAGGGCGTCGATGAATCCGGAGGAACCGAGTACCTTGGCGTAGTTGTCCAGTCCCACCCAGGTGTTGCCGAGGTACGGGGTCACCTTGTGGAAGCTGTAGTAGATCCCCTCTGCCAGCGGGATGAACTTGAACATTACGGCCAGCAGCAGCGCCGGCGTCAGTAGCAGCCACATGGTAAGGGTGGTTGCCTTTGGAATGGGCAGCCGCTTGTGCGCGCCAGGCAGAGCGTCGCGGGAGCTGGTCACAACAGCCCCAGCCCGTCAAAGACGTTTTCCAGCTCGTCCTTGAGATTGTTGAGCTCGGCCGTCGGGTCCTGCTCCGGGCTGGAAACTATGGTGTTGAGGGACTCGGCAATGACCTGCTTGATTGCCAATGCATCTGCGACGGCGGGGAACACTTGTGAGGATTCGGCCAGGGCGTCCTGGACTACGCCCCAGCGTTCGTCGTCGTAGATCGCGGCCGCATCCATGTCGGAACGTACCGGAACCCTCACCACCGGTTGTTTGCTGTTGGTCATGCAGGTGGTCTGCCCCTGTTCGGAGATGAACCAGGAGACGACCTTGTTGATGGCTTCCAGCTTCTCGGTGCCGGCCGAGACGTAGATGTTCTCTCCCTCGGCCAGGACCGTGCTGCCGCGTGGACCGGCAGGGGCCGGAGCGACCACGTAGAGATCTTTTCCTGGTGCCTGGTCCATGGCGGAGAACTGGTATGGGCCGGTCAGCGTGTGCCCCACCTTCCCCTCTGCGAAGAAGGGTGTGGATACGGAGGTGTCCGCTGTAAGGGCTCCGGGTTGAACGCGCCCGCCGACGGCGAACATCTCCTGGATCCATTGCACTGCGGATACCGTCTCCTTCGAGGTGGTGTTCACCGAGAAAGTGCCGTCGCTGTTGTCGGTCCAAAATGAGCCGCCGCCCTGCCAGATGTAGCTCATGGCCCAGCGAGCGAGGTACCCGTTCTTCACGGTTCCGGCAATATTGGTTCCGTAGGTGTTTGCGGTGCCGTCGCCGTCGGGATCCTGCGTGGCAATGGCATCAAGGAAGGCGACATACTCCTCCCATGTGGTAGGTACCGACAGGCCGAGCTTGTCCAGCCAGTCGGAGCGGAAGCAGTCGACCATCGTTTGCCGGGAGTAGGGCACGGCGTAGGTACCGCCGTCGATCTGAGTCTCCTCCCAACGTGCGTCAGCGATGCCGGATGCCTCGGTGTAGTCGTCCAGGATGATCTCGCGCAGGAGGCCTTGACGCTGGTAGGTGCCTAATAGGACGTCATCGTTGATCCACAGGTCGGGCAGGTTCTTGGACTGGGCCCGGCTCTGCAATTCCTGGCCGAAGTTGTCAACCGTGGAGAAGTTGACGGTGATGCCGGTGGCCTGCTCGAGAGTGGGGACGATCTCGGCATAGGCATCGGCGGTGGTGGCACCGCCGCGCGCCCACATCTCGATGCTGTTCGCATCGGAGCCGTTGGCTGAACCCGAGCCCGATGACCCACAGGCTGCCAGCAGGCCGGCTGCGGTGATACCGCCGTAGGCGAGCACCGCGCGGCGTGACGGGCGGAAGAGACGTGTCGACATTTTAGGCTCCTTTGCGGCTGAGGCGACGGTGCATCGGCGCACCTAGTACAGGCGGTAGTACAGCGTTGTAGTACCACGATGTACTATGAGTGTACATGCATGCTCGTCGGATGGAAAGAGAGCCGCCATGACGACTTCCGCAACCTCTCAGGCAGTCCGCTTCGCAGCTTCACGCGGTCCGGGGGCGCCGCCGAGCTCGACCGCGGGCTGTGGCCTGTTCGAAGGGGAGGTCAGAACCTATACGGTCCTGGCCGCGGGCCACGTCGGCATCGGTCTTCCCGACCGTCCGGCCGCCGCGGGGGAGATTCTTGAAGTTGCCCTGTTCCCGCAGCTGCTGCTGCAGCGGGACGGAGTGCCAGATCGCGCTTCCACTGCCTTGGGTATCGGCGTGGACAACGGCAGGGGCGGGCTTTGGCACCTGTACGACGACGACGGACGCGATCTGACCGCTTCGCCGCCCAAGCGTCCGCCCCACCTGGCAGCCACCGCCCTGATCCCCGAGCAGTGGAATCTGTGGCGGGTGTCGCTCGAGGAGCTACCGGCGGGAACTTCGCTGCGTGCGGTCAGACTGATAGCGCACGCCGACCACGGTTACGGCTGGATTCAGGTGCGCGTGGTGACGGAAGTGGAAGGAGTGGGTGACGCGGAGGATGTGGTCGACTACGTGCGCACCACCCGCGGAACGCACTCCGGTCGTGGCTTCTCACGCGGTAACACGTTGCCGGCGGTCTGTATGCCACACGGCATGAATTTTGTTACGCCGGTCACTAATGCGCGCACCCGCCGCTGGCTGTATCGATGGCACGGGGACCCGCACCCGCGGTTGGAGGCCGTGGCACTGAGCCATCAGCCCAGTCCCTGGATAGGAGATCGCGGATCGGTGCAGATCATGCCCTATCTGGATACGCCCGTACTGGATCCAAGATTGCGGTCACTGCAATTCCGCCATGACGATGAGGTTGCCCTCCCGGACTATTATCGAGTACTGCTGGACGGCGGCATCGAGTTGGAGATGACCGCGACGGCTCGTACGGCCGCCCTGCGCATACACCTGCCGCGTGCCGGCGGCCTGACCGCAGATCAGGCCTTCGCCGGTCGGTTGTGCACCGGAGCCACCGATGTGGGGATGTCGCTGCACGGTTGGGCGCCCGGAAACGAACTGCGGCCCTCGCATCCCAGCCCTCCCCGAATGTTCTTCGTAGGCGAGATACCAGGCGGAATCCGTGGGGAGCCCGCCTATGACGATGCCGGTCGAGTGTGCTCCCAGGCCGCCCATGTCGCCCTTCCTGCGGGCACGCACGAGGTGCGTCTGGCCACCTCATTCATCTCCGTGGAGCAGGCGTGGCGAAACCTCAGTCTTGAGTCGCAGGGACGCAGTTTCGAGGAGCTGCGGCGGACGGCGCACGATGCCTGGAGGCAAGCGCTCGGGGCGCTCGAGTTGGACGGCGCCACGGCACCGCAGCGTGAAGCCGCCTACACCGGTCTGTACCGGCTGCTGTGTTACCCCAACATCGCTCATGAGAACGTCGCGGGCGCGCACAGCCCGTGCATGGCGCATGCGGCCGTGGCACTGCCCCTCGAGCGCGAGCACACCGACACGGTCACCGGGTGTCGCGTGTTGCCCGGAGAACTTTATGTTAACAACGGGTATTGGGACACCTACCGGTCCAGTTGGCCCGCTTACCACCTGCTCATGCCCGAGCGCGCCGGGAAGCTGCTCAACGGGATGCTACAGCTGTTCCGCGACGGCGGCTGGATGGGCAGATGGACTGCCCCCGGCTTCATCGACTGCATGGTAGGCACCGATTCTGACGTGATCTTCGCTGATGCCTGTGCGCATGGTGTCGAATTCGACCGGGAAACGGCCTACCTGTCTGCCCTGCGTAACGCCATGACCCCTGCGCCCAGCACTGAAATCGGTCGCAGAAACAATCGCGCCGCGCGATTCCGCGACTATGTCGACTCCGATGTGCCGGAGGGTCTGAGCTGGACGGTTCAGAACGCGCTTGACGACGCCGCCATTGCACGATGGGCGAGTCGACTCGCCCGCGACGCCAGGGGTGAGCCGCGGGCGGATCTGGAGGCGGAGGCCTTCTATTTCGCCAACCGCTCGCTGCGCTGGCGCAACCTGTTCGATTCGCACTCCGGCTTCCTCCTGGGACGCCATGCCGACGGCGCGTGGGAGGTGCCCCCGGAACACTTCAACCCGCGACAATGGGGCGGGGGATACACCGAGACGAACGGTTGGGGAATGGCATTCTCAGCGGTTCACGACGTCGACTGGCTGGTCAACGCCCTGGGTGGGCCCACCGCGCTGGGGCGCAAACTAGACGCCTACTTCCAGGACCCGGAAAAGGCAGCCGCCTCCCAGCGGGGGACCTACGGGCACATCCTCCACGAGATGACCGAGGCCCGAGCGATCGGCATGGGACAGTTCGCCGTCTGCAATCAGCCCGCCCACCACGTACCTTTCATGTACTTGCATTCCGATCGGTCCGACCGCTGCGCCGAGGTGCTGGCCGAAGCCTTCACCCACCTGTTCACCGGCGGCCGCATCGGCCAGGGCTGGCCGGGAGACGAGGACAACGGTGAGTTCAGCGCCTGGTGGCTGTTTGTTGCCATGGGCCTGTATCCGCTTGACGTGGGCTCGGGCGAGTTCGTGATCTCCGCGCCGCAACTGCCCGCGGTGCGCTGGACTCGCTGTGACGGAACTGTCCTATCCGTGACTCGCGAGGGGAACGGGAACTACATCGCCGATGTAGAGGTCAATGGACGCGCGGTGGACGTCCCAGTGTTGACTGCTTCGGTACTGCATGCCGATACAGAAATCCGGGTGCGGGTCGATTCCAAGCCGCACGGCTGGGGGATGGGTGCTCGTCTCGCATCAATGCCCACCGACGAATACCTGCGGGATAAGGCTCATTCGGGGAATCTGCGCTCGACACTACCGGGAGTCGCAGCCCTTGTCGATGACACCGCGGCCACCGAGGTCGTGCTGCCTGCCGGTGCGCTTTTGGAGATCGAGCTGGACCGTCCCGAACCAGCCCGGGTCATTACTCTGACCGGAACCGGCAGCACCGACCTGGAGGTGGCTGTATGCCTCGAAGGCACCTGGTCCCGAGCCGTCAAACGTCGGCTTACATTCCGTTGGCCGGAGGAGACACGAGTCATCCCCCTGTCCGGACCCTCCGAAGCGGAACGGCGGATTGAAGCACTCAGGTGTTTCTTCCCGGCCGGCGGCAGCCTCACTCAACTCGAAGTGATTTGAAGGTCATCCCTGTTCGGGTCGATACCGGATGCGCCGATCACGCCGTCGTCCACCGGAATTCCTCCGGTGGACTGGCGCACCTCGATGCGGAAGGCCGGCTGGATGAGTTCCTTGGGACGGCGCGGTAGCTCGGGATCGCGGTGGTGCTCGTCGATGCGCGTCAGCAGCAGGCGAATGGCCGCGCGCGCGAACTCCCGGTGGTCCACGGACAAGGAGGTCAGCGTAGGACTGGTGAATGAAGCGTCCTCAATATTGTCGATGCCCACTACTTTCACGGCGTCTGGTACGGGAATGCCATGGGCGCGGAAACTGTGCAGGGCACCGATGGCCAGAGCGTCGTTCATCGCCACCACGGCGTCGAAGGGTGTTCCCGAGTCGATGAAGGCGTTCATCCTCTGCACTCCCTGAGGCAGACGCCAGGTCGACTCCGAAAGCAGCAGACGCTGATCAATACCGATGCCCATCTTTGCGTGCGCGTCACGGAATCCCTGCTCGCGCAGAGGTGCAGAGCCATGGTCGGTGCCCGATGCGCAGCCCAACAGCACCACCCGGCGGCACCCCAGGCCGAGCAGATAGGCAGTCAGCGCCTGTGCCGCGGCCGCATTCGGCAGAGTCACCCGGTCCAGATCGGGCGGATCCACGCGCTCGCCGAGCAGTACCAGGGGGAAGTCGACCCGGTACTGATCCATGTCCTGCGGTCCCAGAGCCTGCGGACTGAGAATCGTGCCATCGGTGAAATGCCGGTTCGCGCCGTGCAGCACGTCCAGTTCGCGTTCGCGCTGGCCCCAGGTCTGCGTGACCAGCACGCGGCCGCCCTCGTGCTCGGCGGCGTGGATGACCTGCCCGGACAGTTCGGCCAGATAGGGGTCGCGCAGATCGGGAACGGCCAAGGTGATCATTCCGGTGCGTCCGCGCCGCAAACCGCGTGCGGCGAGGTTGACCGTGTACCCCAACTCCCGGATGGCCATCTCCACCCGTTCCTTGGTCTCGGGGCGCAGATAGCGGTATCCGTTGAGCACATTGGACACGGTCTTCGGCGAGACACCGGCGTGCCGCGCGACATCGGCGATTGTCACCATATCCGCATCATGCCCGAAGCGGCGAGGGTGCTGGTCCTGCGCGCGGCTTCAGTCCCTTTCCCCGGCCGACGCGGCCCGGGAGACCGTATCCCCGAAGTCCGGTACGTCCGCGGCCGACATGACCCCCAGGTTCTTGTTGACCAAACCAATGGCGTCGCGCAGTCCCATCCACCACTGGTGCAGCGGACGGCGCGCACCAAGGTCGAGCTCATCATCCATGCGCTCCAGGCGGTGATGCGTGATCCGGCCCTCCACGAGGCCCACGTAGCTGGAATGGTAGGTGCCGGCATCCAACTGACCGGCGAGCAGGTCGAGTGCGTGTGCTACCAACTTGGTGGCCATGATGCGGTCGAAGGCGGTTGGGTCTCCGCCCTGCTGCAGGTGGCCGATCTGGGCCGGGCGCACGTCGTACAGGCCCTCGCTCTCCTCGGAGAAGATCTTCGCCAGCACGTCCAGGGTGTAGTTCTCGCTGGCCTGCTCGTTACGGATCACCAGGTAGAGCTTGCGCCCCGAACGGAAGGACTCCACCATGCGGGCCGAGTCCTGGGCCAGCTTGCTCAGCGTCAGGCCCTCCTCATTGAGGTAGACCCGCTCGGCACCAGTGGCGATGCCGCTCATAAGTGTCAGGTAGCCGCAGCGGCGGCCCATCGCCTCGGCCACGAAACAGCGGCGCGACGCTGCCGCCGACTGCTTAATGGCGTCCAAGGCCTCCACCGCGCTGTTCAGGGCCGTGTCGGCCCCCACGGACAGCTCCGAGCCGGGCAGGTTGTTGTCGATGGATGCGGGCACACAGATCAAGGGGATCTTGAAGGCCGGGTAGCGGCCGCGCTCGGTGACCAGTTTATGCGCCGCCAAATAGGCGTTGAAACCGCCAATGACCAGCATGGCGTCGATCCGGTGGGACTCGATGGCCCTTCCGAGGGCGTACAATTGCTCAATGCTGGGGATGTCTCGACGGGTGCCCAATTCAGCACCGCCGTCACCAACCCAGCCCTCAACGTCCTCCCAGGACAGTTCGCGCACATTCCCGTCCAGCAGGCCGGGGAAACCTCCGTATACGCCGAGCATGGTGAAGCCATGATCCAGGCCCAGGCGCACCGCGGCCCGCGCCGCCGTGTTCATCCCCGGGGCCAGGCCACCGGCATGCACGATTGCCACGCGCCGGGAACGGCCCGCATCGGCGCTCAGTGCGCCCTCGGCGGCCGGGTCTAGCTCAGGCGGGGTGGACATGGTCTCGAAGATCCCGAGCATCTGTTCGAAGCTGGCCCCACGCGCCGCCACAGCGCCCCGGTAGTCGCCGGCTGCAACCAGGTCCTTGACGGCACGGGTGGCACGGACCTGCTCCATCATGGGCAGGCGCTGAATGCGGTTGCGTCGTTCGGCGATGATCACCGGCTCACTCCCGGGCGTGGCCAAGACCACCTCGCGTGCGGCGGTGCAGCCGAGCAGAGTGGACATCCAGCGGTCGTAGGCGCTTGGCTTGCCACCGCGCTGGACGTGTCCCAGGATCGTCACCCGGGCCTCCTCGCCCAGGCGCTCAGCCATGACCCGTTTGACATCATCGGCGGTGATGGGATTGCCGGAGCGGTCGGTGGCGCCCTCGGCCACGATGACCATGGACTCACGGCGACCGGCCTCCCGCCCCTTGGACAACTTGCGGCACATGTCCTCCTCCCAGCCCTCGCCCGGAGGCAGCTCGGGGACGAGCACGTAATCGCAGCCCCCGGCCACCGCGGCCATCAGCGCAAGGTAGCCGCAGTGCCGGCCCATGACCTCCACGATGAAGGTGCGCTGATGCGAGGCCGCGGTGGAGGAGATGTCATCAATGGCCTCGAGAATGCGATGCAGGGCTGAATCGGCGCCAATGGTCATATCCGCGCCCACCAGGTCGTTGTCGATCGAGCCGACGATACCGGTGACCATCAGCACCGGGTGCGCGGCGGCCGTCTGCGCGCTGATCTCGCCGCGCTCGGCCAGTTCGGCCACCAAGGACGGCCAGTTCTCGCGGAACTCGTTGGTGCCGGTCAGGGATCCGTCGCCGCCGATTACAACCAGCCGGTCGATGTCGTGCTCCAACAGGTTGCGACACGCGGCCAACTGCCCGGAGCGCTCGCGGAACTCCGCGGAGCGGGCGGTGCCGATTATGGTGCCACCCCGGTGCAAGATGGAGCCGACCGAGTCCCACTCCAGCCTGCGGACACCGTCGCCGCCGGCAACCGCCCCCGCCCATCCCTCCATAACCGCGTAGGGTTCGGCGCCCATGCGCAGTGCGGTGCGCACAACGGCGCGTACCGCCGCGTTCATGCCCTGCGCGTCACCGCCGGAGGTGAGTACCCCGATACGTACGGGATTCTCGGTAGGGGCAGTGTCCACTGTTTCTCCGGCCGCCCGGCCGGCCGCTTCTTCGCGCTGCGCGTCGTTAGACATGATGGGTCCTTCCGTTGGCGTCGGCTCTCCGGCGCTGCATCTGATTCTAGTGTGGTGTGCGCCGCAGCGCCGCTGTCCGCTGTTGCCGACTTCGCCCGGCGCTGACCGTGTCCCGCCCCGGTGCGCCCGGCGGCGCGCGTTAGTGTCGGTGCCACCGGCCCGACGCCGCCGAGACCAGGGCCTTGAGAGGATGGAGACGGGGCATGAATCATGGGGAACGGATGCGCGGTCACTCCCAAGCGCAACTGGACGGCGGTGCCGTCAGTCGTATCCTGCCCCCCGGCTGGCCCCTGGCCGTGCGGGCCGGTGTGGAGTCCGTGGTGTTCGGCTGGGCGCTCGTGGTACTTCCGACCCTCGCCCTGTACCTGGCTTCCTCCTCTAGGGACGCCGCGGCGGCCCTGTCTCTGGGAGCGGTGCTGCGCACCGGCACGGGACTGTGGAGTCTTGGGTTCGGCGGCGTCGTGGGTGGTGAGGACCAGTACGGCACGCTCAGTCTGCCGCTGCTGGGCGTGACCCTGCTACAGGCCTGGCTGATCCGCTCCTCGGTGCGCCGTGCTCGGCTCAGTGGACCCGCCGCCGGGGCTCTCGCCGTCGGCGCCAGCGGACTGACGACCCTGCTGATCGTGACAACCACCGGCTCGGTCGCCTCGCGTGGCTGGACCGCGGTGATCGGGGTGAGCGCACTGGCCGGGCTGATCACCGCCGTCGCCCTGCAGCGGGCCGGCCGGGGCTGGCGGACGGCGTCGGTTCGGTGGGAGCGGCTGCCGGAGTGGATCGGGGTGGCGCTACGCATGTGTCGTGATTTGGCCGTGGCACTGATCGTGCTCGCCGCCGTGGTCACACTTGTGGGCCTGATCGCCGGTGCAGGCCGAGTCTCCCGCCTGCATGACGCCCTCGCCGGTGGCGGACTCATGGCGACGGCGGGTCTTATCCTGCTGCAAATCGGCTGGCTGCCCACCGCGATGGTATGGGCGCTGTCCTGGACGGCGGGGCCCGGATTCGTGGTGGGCGCCGGCTCGGTCTTCTCACCCACCCGGGTGCAGGCCGGGGCGGTGCCCGGGCTGCCGCTCCTGGGGGGACTGCCCACCGCAGCGGTGGGTGCCTGGGGCGCATTCTTGCCGTTCCTCATCGTGCTGGCGGCTGCAGCGGTGGCTTGGCGGCAGCGGGGTGTGTTGCGCACATTGCCGCTGCGGCAGGCGGCGGCGACGACGGCGACGGCGGCTGTGCTGAGCGCCTGCGGGGTGCTGGCGGCCTGCTTGGCGGCCTGCGGGCAGGTCGGGCCGGGGCGCATGACCGATGTCGGACCGCACTGCGGCTACGTAGCTGCGATTGTCGCCCTGATGGTGCTGGTGGGTGTCGGCCTAATTGCGGTACTGCCTCATCCACGCACCCGCATGCTGACTCGCCGTGGTGTGCGCGCGACCACCGCCGCCACCAGCGCCGCTGGCGAAGGCGTACGCGAACGCCTCAAGGTGCGGACCGCAAGACGGTAGGCTGATACTGGCCGCGACTGGCGAGGGTGGGGCACCACCGGGGAGCGGCCGACCGGATATCGGTAATCCCCAACGGGGCGTCGCCCGCCTGGGCGTCCCGCCGCACCGGCACAACAGGAGCAACCGTGACCTCCCAGGCCCCCTTACCGACCTCTCCCGCACCCGCCGCTCAGGACGCGTCCGAGCGCATTGCTATCAGGCGCGCCCTGGTCTCGGTCTATGACAAGACCGGGTTGATTGAGCTGGCCGCCGCCTTGACCGACCACGGCGTTGAGATCATCTCCACTGGCTCCACGGCCGCCGCCATCGCCGCGGCCGGTCTTCCGGTCACCGCCGTAGAGGAGGTCACCGGCTTCCCCGAGTGCCTGGACGGGCGTGTCAAAACCCTCCATCCGCGTATCCACGCCGGCCTCCTCGCCGACCGGCGCAAGCCCGAGCACCTGGCCCAGCTGGACGAGTTGGACGTGGCACCCATCGACCTGGTCGTGGTCAACCTGTATCCCTTTAGCCAGACGGTCTCATCCGGCGCGGGTTTCGACGCCTGCGTGGAACAGATCGACATAGGCGGGCCCGCCATGGTGCGCGCCGCGGCGAAAAATCATGCTTCGGTTACCGTCGTGGTGGACCCGGACCGTTACGCCGAGGTGGTTGACGCCGTGGCGGTAGGCGGTTTCAGTCTCACCCGGCGTCGGGCCCTGGCGGCGGCCGCCTACGCCCACACCGCCGCCTATGACGCGGCCGTCGCCTCCTGGTTCGCCGGGCAGATCGAGCTCGACGGCGCCGCCCCATCCGTGCCGGCCCCACCGGATCGCGTCGCAGACGCCTACACGCGCCTGAGCACGCTGCGCTACGGCGAGAACCCCCACCAACGTGCCGCCGTTTACGCGATCGCTGGTGCGAAGCCGGCAGCGGGCGTGGCCGGCGCCCGCCAACTGTCCGGCAAGGAGATGAGCTACAACAACTACACCGACACCGACGCCGCCGTTCGGGCCGCCTACGACCACGGGGATACCACCTGCGTGGCGATCATCAAGCACGCCAATCCCTGCGGTGTGGCCATTTCTACGGCGGGCGACGTGGCCGAGGCCCATCGCAGGGCCCACGCCTGCGACCCCGTATCCGCATATGGTGGGGTAATCGCCGCGAACACCACCGTTACTGCGGCCATGGCGCGCCAGATCAAGCCGATCTTCACCGAGGTCATTGCCGCGCCCGCCTACGACGATGAGGCAGTGCAGATCCTGTCGACCAAGAAGGGCCTACGCATTCTCGTGGTTGCCCCGCCCGAGCGCGAGGGCTGGGAAGTGAAACAGATCTCCGGCGGCGCGGTCATCCAGGAACGTGACGCGCTCAATGCCCCCGGCGACCGTCCGTCCGGATGGGAATTGGTATCCGGACAGGAGGCCGACGCCGCCACGCTGGCAGACCTTGACTTCGCCTGGCGCACTGTCAGGGCCGTGCGCTCCAATGCGATCCTGCTGGCCAGGGACGGGGCGACCGTCGGCGTCGGCATGGGGCAGGTCAACCGGGTCGACTCCTGCAAGCTGGCCGTCGAGCGCGCCAACACTCTCGGCGCCCGCGCCACCGGGGACGCCGCCGGAGAGCGAGCCGATGCCGTGGTTCCCCAGCGTGCCCGTGGAGCCGTCGCCGCCTCGGATGCCTTCTTCCCCTTCGCCGATGGTCTGCAGGTCCTCATCGACGCCGGTGTGCGGGCGGTGGTTCAGCCCGGAGGGTCCATTCGCGATGAGGAGGTCATCGCCGCCGCCCGACAGGCCGGTATCACTATGTACCTGACCGGCACCCGCCATTTCGCCCACTGATGCTCGCCGCTGTGTCGGCGGCGCAGGAGAGATAGGGTGGCAGGCGTGACCGATCAGAACGGGGCGGTCGACGCAGCGCCGTCGGCCGATAAACCCACCGCCGCGCCCGCCCCCGACCCTGGCGGCGCCGGGGATGACTGTCCGAAACGCCAACAGCCGTACCGCACCCTGGCGGTGGTCGCCGTATCCGCCTGGTTGGCGGCCGTGCCGGTGCTGTCAGTGCTGGGGCATCGCCATTTGGCCGTGATCTGGCTCGGTCTGGAGGTGGCGGTGCTGGCGGTCATCCGGCTCCAACGGCCTGACGGTACCTGGATCGCCGCCCGCGGACGCGCCTTCGACGTGATCTTCGGGGCGGCGCTCGCCGTCGGGCTGTTCGTCCTGTCTTATTACGCGAATCTTCCACGCGTGCACTGATCCAAGCGGACGAGCTGGAGCCGCTGGCTGGTTAGCGGCGCCTTCGGTGCTTGGGAGGGCCACTGGGCGGTACCGCCGCGCGCGAGGTGGCCAGACTGTGGCATGCTGCGGCCCGACAAGCGGTCCCCGACCGCCCGATCCCAGCCGGAAGGCAGCAAATGAGTAACCCATCCCCGCATCCTGAACGTTCCGAAGGGCAGGCGTCCCCGGGATCCGTTCGCCGGTTCCTGGCTCGTGCCGGCATCCTGGTGTGGGTGCTGGCGGCCATCATCCTGGCGCTTGTGCTCGGCTCGATCCAGGTGAGCGGCAGGCACCTGGTGCCCGTTCCGGTGGGTCGTGTTTTCGCCACCTTCTCCGACCTGTTCAGCCAGTTCCTGAGCTTCTCCATCCCGCTGATAATTATCGGCCTGGTCACACCGGCCATCGCCGATCTGGGACGTGGCGCCGGCCGTTGGCTGGCCATTACTGCCGCCATCGCCTACAGCTCCACCCTGTTCGCCGGCTTCGTCACCTACCTGGCCTGTGCGGCGGTGCTACCAAGGGTGCTCTCCGGCACCACACTCAGCGACGTCGAGGAGCCCGGCAGCGCCCTGGAGACCTATTTCAGTGTGGAGATGCCCGCCCCCGTCGGAGTCATGACCGCACTGCTGCTCAGCTTCGTAATCGGAATCGGACTGTCCATGGTGCCCCGTGGGGTCATGCGCAAGGGCTTTATCGAGTTCCGCGCCATCATCACCTCTCTGATCGAGCGGATCATCATCCCGCTGCTGCCGCTGCACATCTTCGGTATCTTCCTGAACCTGACCTACACCGGTGAGGCCTGGGCGATTATGCGCACGCTGCTGCGCGTAGTCGTAGTTGTGCTGGTGCTCGAACTCGTGATCCTGTCCATTCAGTACCTGGTGGCCGGGGCGATCGGACGCAAGAACCCCATCAAGGCACTGGTCACCATGCTGCCCGCCTACCTCACCGCCCTGGGTACCTCCTCATCCGCCGCCACCATCCCTGTGACGCTACGACAGGCCCGCAAGAACGGTGTTGCCGACGCGGTCGCCTCCTTCACCGTGCCGCTGTGCGCCACCATCCACCTGGCCGGCTCCACCTCCAAGATCTTCGCCTTCGCCTTCGCGATTGCCATCACTCAGGGCATCGGCGTATCCGCCGCCCAGTGGATCGGTTTCATCTTCATGCTCGGGATCACGATGGTGGCGGCCCCGGGGGTCCCCGGCGGCGCCATCATGGCCGCCACCGGCCTGCTGTCAAGCATGCTCGGCTTCGATGACGCCCAGGTGGCCCTAATGATCGCTACCTACATCGCCCTGGACGCCTTCGGCACCGCCACCAACGTGACCGGGGACGGTGCCATCGCCATAGTCGTGGACCGGCTCGCCCACGGCCGTATCGGCCCCGAGGGCGACCCGGAGAACACCCGGGAACTCGCCTTCGACGGTATGAAGTACCTGGATCGGGTCAGCGTCGACGGCGTCGTCAGTGCGGAGGAGCTTGAGGCCTCCGCCGCGGCCGCCGGCCCCAACGCCGTCAGCCGCTGAGGCGCGGCGCCTGCCGGCAGGCCGTTCAGCGGCGGGGCGGTGCCCCGGGAGACGGACGCACCGGATATACCGCGCTCAAGAAGGCACCTGTGAGTGATTTCGCGCCGGCCTTGTCGTCCAGGGGTACCCACCGCGTGGTGTAGCTCAGATCTCGTCGGCTCGCCGTCCGTGCTCCGGCTATCGTCCCAGCCACTGACCCATGTCACGGCATAGGCTTGGACATACCGGCCCTCAGGGGCCCCAACTGACTGTCTCGTGTCTCAAAGGAGTCCTTCATGGCCAACGCCCCCGTCAACATCACCGTCACCGGTGCCGCCGGCAACATCGGCTACGCGCTGTTGTTCCGCATCGCCTCCGGTGCCCTGCTCGGTCCTGACCAGCGCGTGAACCTGCGCCTGCTGGAGATCCCGCAGGCCGTCAAGGCCGCTGAGGGCACCGCCATGGAGCTGTTCGACTCGGCCTTCTCCACGCTCGGCTCCGTGGACATCTTCGACGACCCCGAGCAGGCCTTCGAGGGCGCCAACATCGCCTTCCTGGTCGGCTCCATGCCCCGCAAGGCCGGCATGGAGCGTTCGGACCTGCTTTCCGCCAACGGCGGCATCTTCGGCCCCCAGGGCAAGGCACTGGCAGCCGGCGCCGCCGACGACATCAAGGTCCTCGTGGTCGGCAACCCCGCCAACACCAACGCGCTGATCGCCGCCTCCCATGCAGGCGATATCCCGGCCACCCGCTTCACCGCCATGACCCGCCTGGACCACAACCGGGCCTTGGCTCAGCTTGCCGCCAAGGCCGACTGCCATGTCTCTGACATCGAAAAGGTCGCCATCTGGGGCAACCACTCCACCACCCAGTACCCCGACCTGACCCACGCCACCATCAAGGGCGAGCCGGTCTCCGACATCCTGGCCGACCGTGCCTGGGTGGAGGACGACTTCATCCCCACCGTTGCCAAGCGCGGCGCCGCCATCATTGAGGCCCGCGGCGCCTCCTCAGCCGCCTCCGCGGCCTCGGCCGCCATCGACCACGTGCGCGACTGGTGCCTGGGCACCACCTCTGCGTGGACCTCGGCCGCGGTCATGTCCGACGGCTCCTACGGGGTGCCCGAGGGGATCATCTCCTCCTTCCCCTGCACCGCCGAGAACGGGGAGTGGAAGATCGTCCAGGGCCTGGAGATCGACGACTTCTCCCGCACCAAGATCGACGCCTCTGCCGCCGAGCTGGTTGAGGAGAAGAACGCCGTCGCCGGCATGGGCCTGATCTGATCCGGTCAGTGCCCGCAGGCATTTACTCCGGCCCCGATCCTGGTACTCCAGCAGGATCGGGGCCGGACGCGTCCTGGCATTACCGGTTCTTCGGGTTTGAGGGTGTGGTGGTGGGGTTGTCGCGGGTGTGTGTCGGGGTGGTGGTGGCGTTCGTCCTGCGCCTATGTATGTGCTGCACGATCTTGGTGTGTTGCACGACCACCGCGGGGTCGTGGGACGCGCACGAGGGCTGTGTAGCGTCGCCGGCGATCGCCCGCCCCAGCACATCCGGGGTCGTGGAACGCGCACGAGGGATGTGTAGCGTTGCCCAGGGTCGTGCAAAACGTCGCCCTGGCACGCCGCCCGGCCGTCGAGAATGCCCTCCCGGGCGGCATCCTGGAGGGCCGGGCCACATCGTCGCCGGCCAACCTCACCTCCTCGACGCGTCCCCACCACCGCGCCCACCCGGGCGAACAACAACGCCCAACACCGACAACCACCCCACACACCCGAACGACCACACCCCCAAACCCGAAGAGCCGCATTACCGGGGGAACCGACCGTCAATGGCGGCATTGGCAAGGACCATGTCGGTAGGCGCTACAGTCGGGTCCATGGCACGCCGAGGATCCCGCAATTCCAAGCGTCCCTACGGGGCCGGGCATAGACCACTCGATATGCGCCGACTGGAATCGCTGCCGCGCACGCAAGCAGGCCCCAGGGGCGAGCAGTTTACGGTGCGGCGTGTGCGCGGAGGGGCCAAGACCTATGTCTGCCCCGGATGCAACCAGACGATTCCCGCCGACACGCCGCATATCGTGGCCTGGAGCAACGAGTCGCTGTTCGGGCCGGATCGGGGGCTGGAGGAACGCCGCCATTGGCACACCTCCTGCTGGGACCGCAGCCTGTGGTGAGGCGACTGGTAGCAGCGTTATCAGCCTAATAATCAGGCCAACGGTTCGGGGGATTGCTCCTCCCATCCGGGCAACAACCGCTCCAGTGCCGTGCGCAGGGGCACGATGTCGCCATCGCGGCCGCCTTCACCGATCGTCATGGGAACCGGTTCATCAGTCGGCGTCACCCCGAACAGCCGGTCGCGAATGCCCAGCGGCCGGGTCAGGATGTAGAAGCGCCCCGCGGTGTCTATCGCAACCGACTGGTCCTGACGCAAGTACCAACCGGTCAGTGGGGTGCGTGCCGATCCGCTTCCGTAACCCCTGACTCTCAGCGGCACCGGCTCCAGACCCTCCTCCCGGGCCACGGCAACGAAAAGGGACACGATCCGGGCGGCGCGACGATGCTCCGCCTCCTGCTGGACACCAAGCATGCGTGCCCGCTCCGCCGCCGCTTCACGACGGCGCCGAGTCCAATCCGTGTCCGCTCCTGCTCCCTGCGCGGTGTGGGCGGGTTCCGATGCATCACTGCTGGTGGGGAAGGAGCCGGAATCGGTGATAGGCATACCCGTAGCCTACGAGGCACGGTGGAACTGTGGTATCTACGGCTCAGTTGCCGCACACTAGAAGTATGAGCATTCCCACACAGCCCCCGCAACGCCCTCCCGAAAACACTGTGCCGCCTGCGCTGCGGACGCGCACCGCCAGCCTCGATATAGACCTTGACCCCACCTCCGCGGAGCCCTTCTTCTCCCAGGTCTGTGCAGCGATCGCCGCCGCCATCGACGCCGGAACTCTTCCCGCAGGTACTCGTCTGCCTCCCACACGCGCACTGGCCACCGAACTGAGTATCGCCGTGAATACGGTGGCGAAGGCCTACCGTGAACTCGAAGTACAGGGATACATCGAAGGGCGTGGCCGACGCGGCACCTTCGTCCGCGATCAATCCGGTGTGGCGGGCGAACGCGAAGTGCTGCGCTTTGTGACCACCATGCACTCGCTGGGCATGAGCCTGGACGACGCGCTTGGCATGGTGCGTCGTGCCTGGCCCTGACGGGCGCCGCAGCCGGTCCGCTTACCAGCCGGCCGGCCGCGGCCTTGCGCCCGACAATCGGAGTTAAGACACCGGTCAGGACACCAGCGCGTTGCCGCGTGACGCCTTGGGCTTCTTCTTGGCGGATTCGGCCTGGCCGTCCGGCGCTGCAGCGGACTGTTCTGCGTCGGTACTGGGCGTCGCCTGCGTGGCGGCCTCCTGCGCCCCCACGTCATGCGTCGCCGCCTCGTCGGCGTCGATGTTCATCACCTCGGCGATCACATCGGACAACACCGGGGTCGGTGGCACAGCGCTGCCCAGTACACCGCGCATCTCTTCCAGGTAGTTGGCAACGGAGTCGCGCTGACGCTCCAACTCCTCCACGTCCCGCGCGGCCGCGGACTTCTCCGCGTCGGCATCGGCCCGGGCGTCGTCCACCAGTTGCTTGGCCTCCTCGCGGGCCTGTCGCAGAATCTCCTCCGCCTGCCGGATTGATTCCTCCCGGCGCGCCTGAGCCGACTGATCGGTCTGCGCACGCACCGACTCGGCACGCTCCAGCGCTTCCTGCAACCGGGACTCGGCCTCGGCAGCCTGCACCTGGGCCTGCTCATGCATCTCGGCGATGCGGGCGCGTGTGGATTCGTGAGCGGCGGCGTCCTCCCGGGCGGCGGCCTCGTGGGCGGCGGCGACATCAAGGGTGGTCTGTTGGCGCAGCTCGGCGGCCTCCGCCCGGGCGGAGTCGGCCTCGGCCTGCGCGGTCCGCCGTAGTTCCTCGGATTCGCGGCGCGCCGCGGTTAGCAACTCTTCTGCCTCACTGCGGGCCTTCTCCACGGTGAGGCTGGCCTCCTCGCGGGCGGAGGCGAGCACCGAGTCGGCCTGCTCGGTGGAGGTCCGGCGCAGCTCCTCCGCCTCCTGAGCGGCGGTCTCACGCAAGGAGGTGGTTTCGCGCTCGGAGGATATGGACAGTTCTGCGGCGGCCTTCTTGGCCTCAGCGCGCACGAGTTGGGCCTCCCGCTCCGCTGTGGCACGCATCTCCGTGGCGGCCGATTCGGCGTCCGCGGTGATCTGAGCGGCTCGTCGCTCGGCGGTGCCCACGAGCTCGTCCGCACGCGCCTGGGCATTGGATAGGGTGGTCTCCGCCTCGCTCTCTGAACGGGTACGCAGCTCCGCGGCCTCTCGGCGTGCATCGGACAGGAGCGTCGCCGCCTCGGAGGAACTGCGCTCAGACAGGTTGGCGGCGTTCGCCCGTGTGCGTGTAAGCAGGGCGTTGGCCTCGGCATTGGCCTTGGACAGAACGGAGGCGCTTTGCTCCTCCGCGTTGCGCAGCAGCTGTTCAATACGCGAGCCAAGACCCGCATAGGTCGGTTTATCGGTCTCCCGTAGACGGCGCTGCGCCTCAGCCAGTTCACCGGCCAGGGTCATGGCCCGCTGGTCGAGGCTGGCGACCTCTCTGCGGGCGTCCTTCAACTGGCGGTTGAGCGCTTCCAGGCGTTGATCCACCTGGGCACGGTCATACCCACGCATGGTTACGGCGAACTCTTCGGTGTCCTCGGCCACGTCAAATCTCCTCCTGGGCCGGGTCGGGACGGCCCCACCGCCCCAGGGTAACCCCTGGTCATTCCGCATGGAATCGGCAAGCTCCCACCGTTATCAGGTGTCACGGTCAAACCGCGCCAAGCCCCCTTCGTACCGACCGTTGGGAGTCCAATGGCCGGCCTCATTTGGCGCGTCGGTGGCGCACAACCGGCGTTGGGACCGACTTTGCCCTAGGCTTCCGCTTATGGCGCAGCAAACTGTGATCTTGGCCGGGACCGGTGCGAACCGGCGGCGGTCATGGGATTCTGTCGCCTGGCCGCCTCAGACGTCGTCCCTGCGACGTCCGTGCGAGTCTCGCACGCCCGCCGTCTCTGTCGGCGAGTCCATGTCCACGAGTCCTAGGAGAACCACGTCGTGAAACGACGGATCCTGAGCGTGATTATCGCCGTTCTCGGCCTGATCACCATCGTCCTGGCAGTGTGCTCCGCCACCGTGTGGCGTCCTAGCTCAACTGCCCGTGCCAGCCTCGCCCAGAGCCCAGACCAGCACTATGTGGTCACCGAACCCGGTGTTTTGAGCCTGGTCGACTCCGACGTTGAGGTGACGGCGACGGCCGCCTCGGCGGATCAGCGGGTACTTATCGCAGTCGGCCATGCGCAGGACGTGGAGGCCTGGCTTGCGTCGGATCCCCACATTGTGGTGACCGGCTTGACCGACTGGGACACGCTGTCCTCCGATGTGGTCACCACCTCCTGCCCTCAAGACGGGGCCGCTCCCACCGCCTCCGATGCCGCCGGTGAGAGCACCGCGCAGGCACAGGACCCGGCGTCGGCTGACGCGGACGGATGCACCGCCTTGGAGAACAGCAACGCCGACCCCGCCGACTCCGACCTGTGGATAACCACGAAGTCCGGGACCGGATCGGCCACGCTGGAACTTGACACTGCCGGCTCCGATCTGGTTGTTCTCCTGGCCACCGACGGCTCCTCGAATGCTCCCCAGATGACGCTTTCGTGGCCGCGGCACGTGTCCACCCCGTGGCTGATCCCCGGTCTGGTTCTGGGTGGCCTGCTGCTGCTGGTGGGTGTATTCCTGTTCCTGATCGACATTCAGATGCGCTACGCCGACGAGCAGCGCCGTAGCCGTGCCGCGGACCGGGCGGCGCGTATGGCGCAGGCCGACTCCGTGGCCACGGTGGGTATCCCCCAGATTGGCGATCCGGAGCGCCGGCTCACTCGCCGCGAGCAGCGGGACAAGGAGCGCGCCGAGGCGGCCGGGGAGGAATGGGTCGACCCGCGCACCGGCGCCGTATACGTAGGCGGGGTTCAAGCGCCCGCTGTTCCTCCGGTGTATGAGGCGCCCGACGCGCAGGATCCGTCAGTATCCGACGCCGTGGATGCCTCCGGTCCGGCCCGTGGCAGCGCCGTCGTTCCGGGCCTGGACGTCGAGGCCACAGCCGCCTATCGCTCCACCCGTGACTTGGACGCCGTACAGCCCTTCACTGTCGCCGGTCAGGAGACCGACTCCGTCGGCGCGGAGACGACCGACTTCGACTGGGGCGGATTTGACGGTCTATCGACCTATGAACAGGCCATGGGCGGTGATGGGGCTCGCTACCACGGTGAGTCGGACGTCGACGCCTCCGGTATGAACGAACGCACCGACGAGTCTGACCAGGAGCCCCACGCATGATTACCAGCCGACGCGCTTTGATCACCTCGGCGTCCGCGACCGCGCTCGCCGCCGCCCTTGCCGCCTGCTCCCAGGATGTGCCCACGAATACCGCCGCCACCGGCACCGCCACCCCGCAGCCGGTGCTGGACTCCGAGCGGCTGACTATGATCCTAGAGCGCATCCAGGCCGGCCTGGATGCGGCGGACAAGGATAAGAACGCAGACGCACTGGCCGGTTACCTGACCGGCCCGGCCGCGCGCGTACGCGGCGAGGAGTACGCCGTCGCCAAGGCCACGGCGGATGACACCTTCGTGCACGTCTTCAACACCACCAGCCAGGCGGGGACCGTCGCCCTGGCCGCGGACTTCCCGCGCACGGTGCTCACCATCACCGACTTCGCGGATGATGAGCAGGGCTATCTACTGGCCCTGACCCAGGACTCCGCCCGTGAGAACTACCAGCTGTGGGGCTGGACCCAGTTCTTCGCCGGTGTGGAGATCCCGTCCACCTACGCCCCAGCCATAGGCACCGAGCAGCTAGCTGCGGACGATTCCTCCGATCTGAAGGCCAGCCCGCAGGACGTGCTCGCAGCCTACGTGGATGCACTGAACAATCCCGAAGGCGACAACGGAAAAGCCTTCGCCGACGATGTCTTGCGGCAGCGGATCGCCGCCGAGCGGGCCGTCGACCTGTCCGAGGCGGGAGAAGTCAGCGTAACCGCAGAGGCCGGCTCGGACGGCTTCAAGAGCCTGCGCACCGCTGATGGCGGCGTGATCACCATGACGACTCTGAGCTTCTCCACCGTCTATAAGAAGACAGTGGCCGGTTCGACGCTGTCTCTGGCGGACAGCACCGTGGGCTCCCTGATGGGGGACAACCAGGAGGTGGTGGGCACGGTCACCGCCAAGTACGACGTTATTGTCGCCTTCCTCATTCCGGCGGCGGACGCCGATGCCACCGCCACCGCCCTGGGTATGGACCTCGTGCTGGCCTCGGTGTCCCGTGACGACTCCCAGGCGCCGGCTGAAGACGCGCGGGACTGACGCCCGGGGCGAACGGGCGCGGCTAACGCCATTGTCGAGGACTACGCTCCAGTTCATAAGCGAGCGAATGAACAATTGCGGGCACAGCCCGGGAAAGGCACACCATGAGCATGTTCGGTGCCGTTGACCTGTCCTCCTTCGCGCCCAAGCAGGGCTCGACCCCCGCCGAGCCGGCTGCCGGTGCAGCCCACAATGGCCGACCGGGTGGGCTCGTAGTCGACGTGGATGCACAGAACCTGCGCGAGATCGCCGAGGGCTCGGCCCGCGTGCCGGTTGTGGTGGTGATGCACAGTTCCCGCGCACAGGCGTCGGTGGACCTGGTGGACCTGCTGGAACGACTGGTAGTCGAGTATGCGGGTAGTTTCCAGCTGGCTCGCGTGGATGTTGACGCCGCCCCGGAAGTGGCCCAGGCACTGCAGGTAACTGCGGTGCCCACGGTGGTGGCGCTGATCGCGGGGCAGCCGGTGCCGATGTTCCAGGGCAGTGCGCCCGAGGAGCAGCTGCGCGCCTTGCTGGACCAGCTGCTGGAGGTGGCTGCCCGCAATGGGGTTGACGGCCGCTTGGATCTCGACGCCGCGGCGCACATGGCCGAACCCACCGAGCCGGAGGAGACCGAGGTTGAGCGTCAGGCCCGGGAGGCCATCGAGCGGGGGGATTGGACCGCGGCCGAGAAGGTCTATGAACATGCGATCGCCCAGTCACCGGCGGACGACGACTTGAAGGCGGCGCGCGATCAGATTCGCATGCTGGCCCGCATGGACGGCCAGGACCCGGTGGCGCTGCTGGCTGCGGCCGATGCCCCGGGGGCAGACCTGGACACCCAACTGGCAGGCGCCGACGCCGCTCTCGCCCAGGGCGATGTCAACGCCTGTCTGGGCCGCGCCCTGGAGGCCGTGCGCGCTCACACCGGTGAAGAGCGCGAACGCGCCCGGTTGCGCCTACTGGAGCTGTTCACCATCATCGGGACCACTGCCCCGGAGGTCGCCCGCGCACGTCGACAGCTTGCCACCATCCTTTACTGAGCGGCTGCATCGCCGCTGGCCTGGGCCGGAGCGCTCCGGGAGTGGGGGAGCGCCTTAGGGCCACCGACACTTAGAAAAAAGCATTGATTCCCGCGTGGACCATAACGTCGCGGTAGTCCGACAGGTCCTCGGGATGCAGGGCAGCGACCCCGGCCATTCGGTAGGGACGCCCCAGCAGTGCATACTTGCGCTCGCCGAACTGGTGGAAGGGCAGCAGCTGCACATGCCCGATCCCCAATGCGTGCAGCAGGGCGGAAAAGCCGGCCGCGTCGGCGAGCGTGTCATTGACGCCGGGGATGACGGGGATGCGCACCTGCGTGCGGATGCCGCGCTTCAGTGCGCGGGAGAGATTGCACAGTGGCAGGTCGTTGTAGCTGCCGGTCCACGCCTTGTGCGCCTTGCGGTCGTGGTGCTTGACGTCCATCAGCAGGTAATCGAGGTGACTCAGTGCCCGGTCGAAGAGCTGCGGGGCCACCTGCCCGGTGGACTCCATCGCGGTATGTATGCCGCGTTGCCGCAACTCTTGAAGCAGTGCGGTGGTGAAGGCATGCTGCATCATCGGTTCGCCGCCCGAGACGGTGACGCCACCACCGGACTGCTCAAAGAAGGGGCGATCCGCCTCACACTCCTTGACCACCTCGGCGAGCGTGCGGGTCTGGCCGGCGAGGGTGGTCTCCCCGGTACTGGGGTCGAGGAGGCGTTCGATGCCGGGATTGATCGATTCGGGATTGGCGCACCAGGGGCATGCCAGTGGACAGCCCTTCAGGAAGACCACGGTGCGGATGCCGGGCCCGTCATGCAAGGAGAAGCGCTGAATGTTGAAAACCACGCCGGCAGTAGCCGGGAGTGGGGGCCGGGCCGGCGCGGCGGGGTTCCCGGAAACCATCACCCAACTCCTTTCGATTGAAAGCAGTGTAACTTGTTAACGAAGGACCTTGGGCCTGATTCAAGTTCTCCGACGCCAGTATCCTGGTGATGCCGCTTCAAATGAAGCGCTTCGCAGTTTCGTACGGTAGGAGGCCGGGTGTGAATCCCATGAGCATTCGCCAGACCGCTGTTCTGGAGGCGATCGTCTCCGCCGGACGCATCGCCGTGACCGGGTTGGCGCAGCTGACCGATGTCTCCGCCGTCACCATCCGTAAGGATCTTGACGAGCTGGAGTCCCGGGGTCTGATACGTAGGGAGCGCGGCTACGCCGTACTGGTCTCCGCCGACGACCCGGCCGGTCGGCTCGCCTACCACTACGCGGACAAGGTCCGCATCGCCCGGGCCGCGGCCGGCAGTGTCCGTGACGGGGAGACGGTCATGGTGGAGGCGGGCTCATGCTGCACGCTACTTGCCGAGCAGATCGCCGCGCAGCACTCCGGCACGACGATTATCACCAACTCGGCATTCATCGCAGAGCGGCTGCGTGCCTTCCCATCCACGCGCGTGATCCTCCTGGGCGGCGAGCAGCAGGCGGACTCCCGCGTCATGGTCGGCCCCATGGTCGAGCTGTGCGCCGGGCAGTTCCTGGTAGACCAGCTGTTCATCGGCACCGACGGCTTCGTCTCCGCTCATGGTTTCACTGGCCGCGACTATATGCGTGCAACTGCGGTGCGAGCGCTGGCCGAGCGCGCGGAACGCGTCGTCGTCATAACCGAGTCCGAGAAGCTCGGCGCTCACGGACCGGTCCCGCTGCTGGAGGCCTCGGCCGTATCCACCGTGTGGACGGACTCGGCGGGAGACCTCACCCATCTCACCGCCCTCACCGATGCCGGTGTCCGCGTCGCCGCGGTGTCGGCGGACGGCTCCGTCACCACCCACCCGACCGACGCCGTCGGCGACGCCGCTGCCACCGGGGCAGCCAGACAGCCCGCCCCGGCAAGCCATACGGGCACCGGCGTGCGAGAAGAGGAGTGAACAGATGACAATAACCAGTGTCCCTCACATCCCCATAGGTCTGGGCGGCCCCCACTTCGGCGGACTCACCGAGCGCATGAGCGCCTGGCGTGAGGAGCTCATGGATGCAGAACCCAGTGTCTGCGTCGAACGCGCCGTCATCACCACCCGGACCTACCGGGACAATTCTGATCAGCCGCTGAACATGGTTCGGGCCCTGATGCTAAAGAATGTCCTGGAGCAGATGACCATCTATATCGAGCCTGCCTCCCGCCTGGCCGGAAACCAGGCCAGCACCAACCGGGCGGCGCCCATCATGCCTGAATACGCCATGGACTGGGTCATTGCCGAAGTTGACGAACTCGATCAGCGCCCCGGCGACCGCTTCACGATCTCTGAACATGCCAAGCAGACCTTGAGGGAGATCGCTCCGTTCTGGCGCGGCCGTACCCTCAAGGAGCACGCCCTGGCCCTCATGCCCGCCGACTCCAAGCGTTTCTACGACCTGGGCATCATTCACCCCGAGGGCAATATCACCTCCGGGGACGCCCACATTGCCGTGAACTACCGGCGTCTGCTGGCCGAGGGACTGTCCGCCTATCGGCGGCGCGCCCAGGAGGCTCTCCAAGCCCTGGACCTGGCGGATCCTGCCCAGCTCGAGATGGCCGCCTTCTACCGCAGCCTGATAGTCGTCTTCGACGCCGTCGTCGCCTTCGCTCATAGGTACTCGGCCCTCGCCGAACAGCTCGCCGCCGCCGAGACAGACCCGAGGCGCCAGGGTGAGCTGCGGGAGATGGCCCGTGTGCTGCAGGTGGTTCCCGAGCATCCGGCCACAACCTTCCATGAGGCCGTGCAGTCGATCTGGCTGGTACATGTGGCCCTGCAGATCGAGTCCAACGGACATTCCCTGTCATACGGGCGCCTGGACCAGTACCTGTGGCCCTTCCTGCGCGAGGACCTGGAAGCCCGCCGCGAGAGTGAGGCCTCCGCCACCGAGCTGCTGACCAACCTGTGGTTGAAAACCTTCACCGTCAACAAGATCCGCTCCTGGAGTCACACCCGGTTCTCCGCCGGCAGCCCCCTGTACCAGAACGTCACCATCGGGGGACAGCACGCGGACGGATCCGACGCCGTGAACCACCTGTCCTATCTGATAATGGCCTCTGTGGCGCAGACCCACCTGCCTCAGCCCAATCTGACCGTGCGCTACCACCGCGGGATGAGTGACCACTTCATGAACGAGGCCGTCGAACTCATGCGCCTGGGCACCGGCATGCCGGCCTTCAATAGCGACGAGATCATCATCCCCTCGCTGATTGACCACGGAGTCTCCACAGCCGATGCCCACGACTATTCGGCGATCGGTTGCGTGGAGGTAGCCGTTCCGGGCCGGTGGGGCTACCGCTGCACCGGCATGAGCTTCCTCAACTTCCCCAAGGCGCTCCTGGTCGCCCTGAACGACGGCGTTGACCCCGCCTCCGGTACCCGCCTGGCCCCGGCCTGCGGGCATCTGCGGGAGATGACTTCCTTCGACCAGGTGATGGACGCCTGGGACTGCACCATCAGGGAGTTTCAGCGCCACTGCATCATTCTGGACGCCTCCTGCGACCTGGCCTTGGAGCACAAGGTCCCCGACCTGCTGTGCTCCGGACTGGTGGACGATTGCATCGACCGCGGCAAGACCCTCAAGGAGGGCGGTGCCGTCTACGACTTCGTCTCAGGTCTCCAGGTCGGCATCGCCAATCTCGGCGACTGCCTGGCCGCCATCAAGAAGGTCGTCTTCGAGGACGGCGCCATCACCGGCGCCCAGCTGTGGGACGCCCTCCAGTCCGACTTCGCCGGCAAGGAGGGCGAGCGCATCCGCAAGCTCCTGGTCGCCGCGCCCAAGTACGGCAACGACGACGACTATGTCGATGAACTGCTGGTACGGGCCTACGCCACCGACATCAATGAGATCTTCAAGTACAAGAACTCCCGCTACGGACGTGGTCCTATCGGCGGCACCTACTACGCCGGAACCTCCTCCATATCGGCGAATGTGCCACAGGGCGCCTCCACAGCGGCTACACCCGACGGCCGCCACGCCGGTGAGCCGCTCGCCGAGGGCTGTTCGCCCAGCCACGGTGCCGATGTCAACGGCCCGACAGCCGTATTGAAGTCGGTATCCAAGCTGGACACCGGCCGCATCACCGGCGGGGTACTGCTCAATCAAAAGGTCAATCCGCAGATTCTCACGCGCCCCGAGGATCGGGCCAAGCTCATCGCCATGCTGCGCGCTTTTTTCAACCGGCTCCACGGCTTCCACGTCCAGTACAACGTGGTCGACCGAGCCGTGCTCCTGGACGCTCAGGCGCACCCCGAACGACACCGCGACCTCATCGTCCGCGTCGCCGGCTACAGCGCCTTCTTCGTGGTGTTGTCCAAGCAGACCCAGGACGACATCATCGCCCGCACCGAGCAGAGCCTGTGACGGCCGGCATACATCCACGAGACAGGACAGACCATCATGCAGTTCCTCATTGACGACGCCCGGCCGGATCGGGTCGAGCGGGCGCTGAACACCTTCCCCCTTATCGGGGTCACCACCAATCCCACGATCCTCAGGGCCGCAGGCCTGACGGATTTTGGGCGCGGCCTGCGCACCATTCGGGAGCTGGTCGGTGACGGTGACCTTCACGTTCAGGTCGTGGCCCGGGATACCGCGGGCATGCTGCGGGAGGCCGACGTAATTCGCGAACTGGTGGGCCGGTCCACTCTTATCAAGATTCCGACGACGGCGGCCGGGCTGCCCGCCATGCGCCGGCTCAAGGCGCAGGGCGTGAGGGTGACCGCAACGGCCATCTACTCCACGGCGCAGGGGCTCCTGGCGACGGCGGCCGGTGTGGACTACCTGGCTCCGTATGTGAACCGGATGTCCAATGCGGATGTGGACCCCTATGCGGTGATCGGCGCCCTGCGCCGGGAGATCGACCGTGAGGGCGTGCCCACCCGCATCCTGGCGGCCAGCTTCAAGAACAGCAAACAGGTCACCGATGCGGCTGCTGCTGGCGCGCATACGGCGACTATCGGTGCCGACGTGTTGGACGCCATGCTGGCCCTGCCCCAGGTGGAATCGGCGGTGGACGCGTTTGCGGCCGATTTCCAGGCCGCCTTCTCCGCTCCCGGCATCGCCTGAGGCCTCGCGAGGGTCATGTCCTCGCAGACCGTCCGGGGCCGTCCCACCGCCAAGGGGCGGTGCGACGGTCCCGGGCTGACGGTTCGTACCTTTGGTTGGCGGTTCGGCACTTGGTACCGGCGATTCGTACATTTATGCGACGGTTCGGCACCTAGGGGTACGTACCGTCGTAAGAAAGTACGAATCGTTGACCAGAAGGTACGAACCGTCGCCGGAAGTGCCGAATCGTCGAGCCGTGGGAACGAACCATTAAGCGAGCTACCGAACCTTCCCGCTCGGTGACGGTGATCCACTTACCGCGATCAACCGGACCCGCCGGCGTCCGCTGCGATGTGCGGGAGACACCGCGAGCCGCTGAGATCCACTGCGACTCGCAGCAATCCGCTGCGGTCCGCCGGAGTTCACGGTGATCTACCGCGCACGGCACACGCCAACGGCGCCCGCCCCCAGACGAAGGGGACGGGCGCCGTCGCTACTGGCCGAAGTTCGTAGCTGTCAGGCGATCGGCTGCGGCTCGATGCCCCACACCTTGGCGTAGTCGCTGATGGTGCGGTCGGAGGAGAAACGACCGGAGCGGGTGATGTTCACCCACGCCTTGCGCTGCCAGGCGCGCTGGTCGGCGTAGTCGGCGGCCATGGCGTCCTTCGCCTCCCGGTAGGCGGCGAAGTCGCCGAGCACGTAGTAGACGTCGGCCGGTTCGTTCCCGCCATCCAACAGACTGCGACGCAGATCCGCGAACCAGCCGGAGCCGTTGTCATCCAGGGTGCCGTCGGTGAAGGCATCCAGCACCCGCTTGAGCCCGGGAACGGTCTCGTAGGTGGCGTGCGGATCGTAGGCGGCGCGCAGCGACGGCAGCTCATCCTCGGTGGCTCCGAAGATGTAGGCGTTGTCGTCCCCAACGGCGTCCAGGATCTCCACGTTTGCGCCGTCGAGCGTGCCCAGGGTGAGAGCGCCGTTCATCATGAACTTCATATTGGAGGTGCCCGAGGCCTCCTTGCCGGCCATGGAGATCTGCTCGGAGACGTCCGCGGCAGGGATGATGTGCTCGGCGGGGGAGACGTTGTAGTTGTGGATGAACACGACCTTCAGGGTCTTGGAGACCACCGGGTCATTGTTGACCAGGTCTGCGATGGCGTTGATCAGCTTGATGATGGCCTTGGCGCGGATGTATCCAGGGGCCGCCTTGGCGCCGAAGATGAACACGCGCGGAGGTACCTGCAGCGAAGGGTCTTCCTTCATACGGAAGTACAGGTCCAGGATGTAGATCGCGTTGAGCAGCTGGCGCTTGTACTCGTGCAGGCGCTTGATCTGAACATCGAAGATGGCGTCGGGATCGATCTCAACGCCTTCGCGCTTGGCCACCCAGGCCGCGAAGTCCACCTTGTTGGCGTGCTTGATCTCGGCCAGCCGGTCCAGCAGGGCGTCATCGGCGCCGTCGGTGTGGGTGCTGAGCAGGGACAGGTCCTTGACCCAGGCATCCGAGCCGGTCACCTCGTCCAGCAGCGCGGACAGCCGCGGATTGCACTGGCGTAGCCAGCGGCGCGGAGTCACGCCGTTGGTCTTGTTGTTGAAGCGCTCGGGCCAGACGTCATGCCACTCCTTGAGCGTGTCGCGCTTGATGATCTCGGTGTGCAGCGCGGCCACACCGTTGATCGAGTAGGAGGCGTAGCAGGCGATCCAGGCCATGCGGACCTTGTCCCCGGCCAGGGGGGCCATGTAATCAATGCGCATCTGGTCGACGCCGCGCTTGGCCATGTCCTGGCGGAAGCGACGGTCGATCTCACGGACGATCTCGGTGATGCGCGGGAACAGGCGCTCGAAGATGGACATCTCCCAGGTTTCCAGAGCCTCGGCCAGCACCGTGTGGTTGGTGTAGGCGAAGGTCTTGGTGACGATCGCCCAGGCCTGGTCCCACCCCAGGTGGTGGACGTCCATGAGCAGGCGCATAAGCTCAGGAATGGCAAGCACCGGGTGGGTGTCATTGAGCTGGATGGAGTTGAAGTCGGCAAAGCCGCTCAGGTCCTCGCCGTGGTGGGTGACGTAGTTGTCGACGATCTCCTGCAGGGAGGCCGAGCAGAAGAAGTACTGCTGGCGTACCCGCAGCACCTTGCCCTCATAGGTGGTGTCGTTGGGGTAGAGCACGCGGGAGATGTCCGCGGTGCGCTCGCGCTCAACGATCGCGTCGGTAAAGCGCTGGGAGTTGAAGGCGTCGTAGTCGAATTCCTCCATCGGCTCGGCCCGCCATAGTCGCAGCGTCACCACGTTCTTGGTGCCATAACCGGTGATCGGCATGTCGTAGGGGACGGCGCGCACGGTCAGGTCGTCATAACGCACAATGCGCTGCGCCTCCTCGCGGCGAACCACGAAGGGATAGCCGTCCTCCATCCACGGGTCGGGGTGCTCAGTCTGGAAACCGTCCTCGAACAGCTGCTTGAACAGGCCGTAGCGGTAAAGGATGCCGTAGCCGGCCACGGGTAGGTCCAAGGTGGCGCAGGAGTCCAGGAAGCAGGCGGCCAGGCGTCCCAGGCCCCCGTTGCCAAGAGCGGCGTCGGGCTCCTGCTCAAGGATATCGGTGAGGTTCTGCCCGAAGGCGTTGACGGCCCGGGTGGCCTCCTCGACCAGACCCAGGTTGGTCAGGTTGTTCAGCAGTGCGCGTCCCTCGAGGAACTCGGCGGAGAAGTAGTGCTCCATCCTGCTGGCGCGATACTTCTGCTCGGTGGCGTACCAGTCGTCAGCGATGGCGTCGACGACGGCGGCGGACAGGCCCTGCCACACTTCCATCTGCGTGGAGGCGCCGGCGGGACGACCAGAGGCGGACCGGACCTGCGACGGCACGGCCTGGACCAGGTTCTGCGTCATTCTTCTTCCCTTGTCAGACTACGGATGCCACCGTTGCAATGGGGCTGCAACGGCAGAAAAGGGTACATATCGTGTGTCTCGCTACTGGGCGGGGACCGCACACATGCACGCACCCGGACCATACCGGTCTCGGCGACGTCACCGGGCCGGTTTGTTGGTCACACCGGTGTGGTCGTGACCGCGACCGGCGGCGCGGATGCCGTTGATCGGCGTCATAAGGGCCGAGAGGTCGCCTGCGTCGGCGGGTGTGAGACGCGCCGGGCCGCCCGGCTCACGCTAGTGTGATCATCGTGAGCGGAGAAACTGCACATGGCCCAAATGCGGATGCGACGGCGATGCGTGCCGGTTGGGTGTGCGCGGAGCTGGGGCCGCGAAAGATCGAGGGCACCTATGGCATCGTCCCCCTGGAGACACTGCCGACGCTGAATGTCCGGTTCGACGGCGACTTCGACTGGCTGACCGGGCCGGAGGGGGCTACGCCGGACCTGCCCGACCGGGTGACCGAATGCGACGTCCTACAGGCGCAATTGCATGCCCTGGGACTCGAGCTGCCCGAGGACTTGAGACTCTACCTGTGCTGCTCAGCGGTGTGCGCCCGGATGGACGACGAATCGACGACCGGGTGCTGGACGGATCCTTCGCCTGTGCTGCGGCCCGTAGGACACCCTCATGCCGCCTGTGTCCGCTTCCTGAGCGACCAGCAGGACTGCACCGCCTGGTACTGCTGGATCACTCCCGAGGACGGTTGGGTCGTGGCCCTGTGGACCCGGGACGACGCGGCCGAGGAGGCGATGTGGCGCGCCCTGGACACTGCACTGGAGCAGGACGAGACCGCCGAGCCCTTGGACGCCGCGATAGAACTGGTCGACGACGTTTCCGTGTGGGTGGCGCCCAGCGTCGAAGCCTTCGTCTACCGGACCCTGCTGGAGTGCCGGGCCTGGCACCTGCTCCACCCACGGCGGGGGCGCGGCCCGGATGAACAAATCCTCGGAGGGGGACCAGGCGTCGCGGAGGTACGGGACTACCTCGACCAAATGGCGCACTGGCCACCGGAGTAGACGAGGTCGTCACGCACCGCGAGGGGCCCGGCGGCGCTGAAGCGCCGCCGGGCCCCTGCGTCAAGCGGGTGGTTACCCGCCCGCTTCGTGGGTCAGTCTCGCGAAGGCCGCAGGAAGATGGCGCCCATCGGGGGGACCCGCAGCCGCACCGAGGCGGGACGACCGTTCCAGGGCAGCTCCTCGGCCTCGACATGACCGAGGTTGCCCACGCCGGAACCGCCGTACTCGGGGGCGTCGGTGTTGATGACCTCGTCCCAGCCGCCGGCGAAGGGCAAGCCCACCCGGTACCCCTCATGCGGGGTGCCGGCGAAGTTGACGATCACCGCCACCAGGTCGGAACGCCCGTCCGGCCCGGTGCCCTTGCGCAGGTAGGACAGGACGTTGTGGTCGCCGTCGCCCGCCTCGATCCACTCAAAGCCGCGGTGGGAGAAGTCGTCGGACCACAGGGCGGGGGAGTCCTTGTAGAAGGCGTTCAGGTCGGTCACCAGCCGCAGCAGGCCGGTGTGTCCCGGATCGTCCAGGATCCACCAGTCCAGGGAGTTGTCCGAGTTCCACTCCGATCCCTGCCCGAACTCCTGGCCCATGAACAGCAGCTGCTTGCCGGGATGCGACCACTGGTAGGCGTACAGGGCGCGCAGGCCGGCCAGTTCCTGCCAGGCGTCGCCGGGCATCTTGGACAGCAGCGAGCCCTTGCCGTGCACTACCTCGTCGTGGCTCAGTGGCAGGATGAACTGCTCGGAGAAGGCGTACACCAGGGAGAATGTCAGTTCCCCGTGGTGGTAGCGCCGGTTGATGGGTTCCTCGTCCAGGTAGCGCAGGGTGTCGTTCATCCAACCCATGTTCCACTTCAGGCCGAAACCCAATCCGCCGTACTCGGTGGGGGCGGTCACGCCCGGCCAGGCGGTGGACTCCTCGGCGATCATGACCGTGCCGGGGTTCTTCCGATAGGCGGTAGCGGTGGCTTCCTGCAGGAAGCTGATGGCCTCCAGATTCTCCCTACCGCCGAACTGGTTGGGGTGCCACTGGCCCTCCTCGCGGGAGTAGTCCAGGTAGAGCATGGAGGCGACGGCGTCCACGCGCAGACCGTCGATGTGGAACTCTCCCAGCCAGTACAGGGCGTTGGCCACCAGGAAGTTGCGCACCTCATTGCGGCCGAAGTTGAACACGTAGGTGCCCCAGTCGGGGTGTTCGCCGCGCTGAGGGTCCGGGTCCTCATACAGGGCGGTGCCGTCGAAGCGCGCCAGCGCCCATTCGTCCTTGGGGAAGTGGGCGGGAACCCAGTCAAGGATGACGCCGATGCCGGCCTGGTGGAGCTGGTCCACCAGGTACCTGAAATCATCCGGAGTTCCGAATCTCGCGGTGGGGGCGTAGTAGCCGGATACCTGGTAGCCCCAGGAGCCGCCGAAGGGGTGTTCGGCCACGGGCATAAACTCCACATGGGTGAAGCCGGCGTCCTTGACGTAGGGGACCAGCTCATCGGCCAGACCGCGGTACCCCAGACCCTGCCGCCAGGAGCCGATATGCACCTCGTACACGCTCATCGGCCCGGAGTGCGGGTCGGTGACGGCGCGGCGGGACATCCAGTCCTCGTCGCCCCACTCGTGGAAGCGGTCGGTGACCACGGAGGCGGTGGCGGGCGGGACCTCGGTGGCCCGGGCCATCGGGTCGGCCTTCTGGTGCCAGGAGCCGTCCTGGAAGCACAGTTCGAACTTGTAGCGGGCACCCACACCCACGCCGGGGATGAATAATTCCCACACCCCGGAGGAGCCCAGGGAGCGCATGGCGGAGGCGGTGCCGTCCCAGTAGTTGAAGTCGCCGACCACGCGCACGGCCCGTGCGTTGGGCGCCCATACGGCGAAGGCGACACCCTCGACGTCCCCCATGGTGCCGGAGTAGTGCTTGATGCGGGCGCCCAGCACCTCCCAAAGCTCCTCATGGCGGCCCTCAGAGATGAGATAGGTGTCCATCTCGCCCAGGGTCGGTAGGAACCGATAGGGGTCGTCAACGGTGATGGTCTCCTCCCCGTAGGTCACTTTGATCCGGTAGTCCGGGATCTCATCCCCGGGAACAACGGCAACCCAAACGCCGTCCTGTTCGTGCCGGGCCGGATAGGAGCCCGTGGGCGTGACGACGACGACTGCGTCGGCGAGGTGGCGCACCGTGCGGATGGTCACGCCTTCGGCGCCGACATGGGCGCCCAGGACCTCGTGCGGATTGTGATACCGGGCGTAGGCGACATCCGCGAGGACCCAGGGGTCCACCGGGACGGGCGCGGGGCCGGCGGCATCCGGCGGTGGGGCGTCGTTGGATTCGTGGGTGGGTTCGGGGCTGGTGACGTCGGTCATGTTCTCACTCTCCCATGCGGTGACCGGCTGAGGGGGGACTTTATACCGGTGCAACCCGGCGTGGAGGACGCATCTCGCGCCTCGCTGACTGCGCACAAGGCGATTGAGCGTCAGGTGGTTAGAATCACCTCCATTCCATGCAGGGGAATCGAGAGCCAGTCGGGGCGGTTGCGGGCCTCGTAGACCGCCTCGTACAGGGCCTTATCTAACTCGAGGGCGTTGAGCAGCGTTGTCCGCTTACTATCTCGCCCGGGGCCGCCTCCGTTGACGGCTGCTGGACGAGCGGCCCAATAGCCGTCCAGGAAAGCGCCGCGAACCGCATTCAACCAGTCGGGGTGGGACGCGTGGCCGACCTCGGCGGCGTAGTCGAAGGAACGCAGCATTCCAGCCACGTCCCGCAGGGGCTGGCCCGGGCGGCTACGCTCGGCCAACGGGCGCAGCGGCTCGCCCTCGAAGTCCAGTACATACCAGCAGCCTTCGTCTACGGCGTTAAGCACCTGCCCCAGGTGGTAGTCGCCATGCACCCGTGTGGCCGGCTCCAGGCGGTCCAGCGCCGCCAGCTCGGTCAGAACCGTCTCTACGCGTGCGCGCAGAGACGGCAGTCGGATTTCCAGCTCGGGCACCTCGGCCATCGCCCAGTCGGCTCGCGCGCGCAGTGCCGCGGCCAACTCGGCGGGCACGGGCGGTGGGGTGGTGCCCATGGCTGCGGCCAGGTGGGCGTGCATCTGGGCGGTGGTCTCGCCCAGGTCGCGCGCCAGGGCGAGGCTCCGCCGGCGCTGTGGCCCGTTCAGGTCATCAGCGCCGGCAAGCGCGCAGAACAGTTCGAAGCCGTCATCAGCCCGGGGGATGAAGGTGCAGGCCACCGCCGTGTCGGCGGACTGTTCGACGCCGCTGTCCGGGTCGGTCCAGGTCTGCGTGGTCCAAGCCACCGGGGTGCGTACTCGCTCCCAGCCGTTGCGCGCCAGCGCAACCGACACCTCCACGTCCGGGTTACGTCCCGGCGCGAGCACGCGAAACAACTTGACGATCAGGTCCCCCGTGGCCGCGTCCGCGTCCCCCGCCGCAGGATTGTCGCCCGGAGCGGGCATGACCACGGAGGTGTTGGACTGCTCTGCGGTGGTCACCCGCAGCCGGTCGGCGCGCTGCGCAATCGCCGCCGCTCCAGCCTTGCCGAGCGTAGTTCCGGCCGCGAGGGCCGCCTGCGCCCAGGCACGCCAGAAGCGCGGGTGATGGGCGCCGTCGACCAGTGCCACCTGTACGGCAGACCGGTCCGCTACGGCGGTATCGGGGTAGGGCAGGATGAAACCCGCATTGCCATCGGCCTCGCCGACGGCGGTGAAGTCGGCCAGTGCGGCGGCCGATTCCAGCACCAAAGGCACGTGCATGAGAACTGGCTCCCCCTCCGCGCGGGGAACCGCTACCAGCAGATCGTGCACGCCGTCGGCCAACTCCCACCGGCGCACGATACTCAAGGGCCCTTGTAAGGGTTCGCCCTTGAGAGGGAACCAACGGCGCTGTCCCATCCAGGCCTCCAATGCCGGCAGCAGGGCGGCATCATCGGGCCAGGTCGGGGGGCAGGGGACGGCACTGATCGGGCCGCTCATAAGCCCTCCCCGGGGGACACCCTCAGCCACCGGTAACCGTGCGCGGGCAGTGCGGCGGTCAACCGCCCCCGGGCGTCGATGGCGGGCGACGCCGTCGCCGAGTCCGCGGCCAACACGGTGTGTGTGCTGCAACCGGCTAGCTCGGGTACCTCCACCACTGCCTCGCAGGGACGGTTGGCCAGATTCGCCAGGCACAGCAGCGTCTCGCCGTCGTTGGTCTCACTGGCGTCGCCACCCGGGGGAGTGTCGGCACGGGTGTGGGCCAGGACGGCGGCGTCGGAGGCCGGGCGCAGGTGAAAGTCCCCACGCCCCAGGACGGGATGCTCGCGCCGCACCCGCAGCACGTCCTTTAGGAAGTGCAGCAGCGACTCCGGCTCTTCCAGTGCGTCGGCCACGCAGCGTTCGGCGTAGTCGACGGCAGAGATCAGCGGCAGGGTCAGCTCGGCCGGATCCGCACAGGCGGAGAAGCCCATATTCGCCGAGTGGTCCCACTGCATGGGGGTGCGCACCGCATCGCGATCGGGCAGCCAGATGTTCTCCCCCATGCCGATCTCGTCGCCGTAGTACAGGCAGGGCGAGCCGGGCAGCGACAGCAGCAGCACGTGGGCCAACTCCAGCTCGGCGCGTGAATCGCCCAACAGGGGGGCCAGGCGCCGGCGAATACCGACATTGGCGCGCATGCGCGCCTGTGGCGCATACCAGTGGTACATGCGCTCTCGCTCGGCTTCCGTGACCATTTCCAGGGTCAACTCATCGTGATTGCGCAGGAAGGTGCCCCACTGGCCGTGCGGCGGAATCGGCGGGGTCGCCTGAAGCACCTCGCGGATTGCCGTGGCCTCACCCTCGCGCAGTGAGGAGAAGATGCGCGGCATGACGGGGAAATGGAAGCACATGGTGCATTCGGGTGCCTGCGGGGTGCCAAAGTAGGCCACAACGTCCTGCGGCCACTGATTGGCCTCCGCAATGGTGATGGTGCCTGGGAACTCCCGGTCGAGCATTTCCCGCAGGCCGGCGATCAGGTGATGCGTTCCGGGCAGATTCTCGCAGTTGGTGCCCTCCCGCTCCACCAGGTATGGGATGGCATCCAGGCGGAACCCGTCCACTCCGGTGCGTGCCCAGAACCGCACCACCTCGTGGACCGCGTCAACCACCTCCGGGTTGTCGTAGTTCAAGTCCGGCTGGTGGGAGAAGAAGCGGTGCCAGTAGTACTGGCCACGCAACTCGTCAAAGGCCCAGTTCGAGCGCTCGGTGTCCACGAAGATGATGCGCGCGTCGGCGTAGCTCGAGTCGTCATCCGCCCACACGTAGAAGTCCCCGTAGGGACCGTCCGGGTCGCGGCGGGAGGCCTGAAACCAGGGGTGGGCGTCGGAGGTGTGGTTCAGCACCATGTCGATGACGACGCGGATGCCCCGCTCATGTGCTTGCGTCACCAGGGCGCGGAAGTCATCCATCGTCCCGTAGCGGGGGTCTACGCCGGTGTAGTCGGCGATGTCGTAGCCGCCGTCGCGCATGGGCGACGGGTAGAAGGGCGGGATCCAGATCGCGTCCACCCCCAGCCAGGCCAGGTAGTCCAGCCGCGAGGCCAGTCCGCGGAAGTCGCCGACGCCATCGCCATTGGAGTCCGCGAAGGAGCGCAGCAGCGCCTCGTAGAACACCGCGGTGCGGAACCAGTCCGGGTCTGGGCGCAGGCCGGGCCGTGGCTGGGCGGGGAGGTTGGGAACACCGGGAACGCTCACTGGGCTCCTTAATACTGATCGTTGATGATTCGGTGCCGGTCGATCGCGGTGGTCACAGTGGCTCGACGCTGAAGACGTGGGCGACGCGTCCCGCAAACGGGTCCAAACGCACATAGTTCTGTCCGGACCAGTCGTAGGTGTCACCGGTCAACTCATCGGTTACCCGCAGCACCGGCTGAGAACCATCCACCCAGCCGGGCAGGCCCAGCTGTTCCAGATTCAGATAGATCTCTCCCTCGCGGGCACCATAGGGGTCCAGGTTGACCACCACGAGCACAACGTCGTCCTTGCCGGTGGCGCTGTGGGCGGCGTCGACCCGCTTAGAGTAGGCGATCAGCGAATCATCGCTGGTGGCGTGGAACCAGACGTCGCGCAACTGCTGCAGCGCCGGGTGGGCATGGCGGGCTGCGTTCAGGCGGGTGAGCAGGTCTTCGATGCCATTGACGCGGGCGGCGCCGAAGTCGCGCTGTTTGAATTCGTACTTCTCGTTGTCGATCTGCTCCTCAAATCCGGGCCGCGGCACGGACTCGGCCAATTCGTAGCCGGAGTAGATGCCCCAGGTGGGCGACATGGTGGCGGCCAGCACCGCCCGCAGTTTGAAGGCGGGAACCTTCCCGTTGGTCATGAAGGGGGTGAGGATGTCGTGAGTAGTTGGCCAGAAGGTGGGCCGCATGATGTGGGCGGTCTCCTGAGACAACTCCACCAGGTAGTCGGTCAGCTCCTTCTTGGTGTTGCGCCAGGCAAAGTAGGTGTAGGACTGGTGGAAGCCGATCTTCGCCAGGGTGCGCATCATGGCGGGACGGGTGAAGGCCTCCGCCAGGAACAGTACCTCCGGGTTGTCCGCGCGCACCTGCCGAATGAGACGCTGCCAGAAGGGCAGGGGCTTGGTGTGCGGGTTGTCCACACGGAAGATCGTTACCCCGTGGCTGATCCAGGTACGCACCACCTGCAGGATCGCCTGGTAGATGCCCTCGGGGTCGTTGTCGAAGTTGAGGGGGTAGATATCCTGGTACTTCTTGGGCGGGTTCTCCGCATAAGCAATGGAACCGTCGGCCAGGATCGTGAACCATTCCGGATGCTCGGACACCCAGGGGTGGTCGGGCGAGCATTGCAGTGCCAGGTCCAGGGCCACCTCCATGCCCAGTTCACGGGCGCGCATCACCAGGGCGTCGAAGTCCTCGAAGGTGCCCAGCTCGGGATTGATGGCGTCGTGGCCGCCATCTGGCGAGCCGATACCGTAGGGGGATCCGGGATCCTCGGGCTGGGCGTTCAGCGTGTTGTTGCGGCCTTTGCGGTTAGTGGTGCCGATGGGCGAGATCGGGGTCAGATACAGCACGTCGAAACCCATGGCGGCGATGCGGTCTAGTCGGCGGGCGGCCGACTGCAGGGTCCCGGTGTGCCAGACGCCATTGTCATCCTTACGGGCGCCCAGCGAACGCGGGAAGATCTCATACCACGAGCCGGACAGGGCGCGGCGCCGGTCGACCTGCAGGGGGTAGGTGGCCGATGGGGAGACATGGTCGCGCAATGGCAGTCGGTCCAGGACTGCGGTCACTTCCTCGGACAGGCCGGCGGCCAGACGTTCTGTGGCTGAGGCGGCCTGGTCGCGCAGCGCAACTGCGGCATTCAGCAACACCTCTGCATCGGCCTCCTCACGGCCCTCCACGGAGGCCGCGCGCTCCAGTACGCGCGCCCCCTCCTCCAGCATGAGGTCGACGTCGACGCCGGCGGGCACCTTCACCCCGGCGTCGTGCGCCCAGGTTCCGTAAGGGTCCGACCACCCGTCCACGCGGATGCCCCAGTCGCCCGGGGCGTCAGCGGCCAGGTGCGTCTCGTATCGGTCCAGGCCGATGCCGACCTCGTACATGCGGGCACTGGGGCCATCGCTGCCGTCGGGGCGGACCAACACGGCGGTGGCACCGAAACGGTCGTGCCCCTCCCGGAAAACCGTGGCTCGGATCGGGAAGACCTCTTCTGGCACCGCCTTGGCGGGCCAGCGGCCGTCCTCGACGACAGGGAATACCTCTGTCACTGGGATGCGGCCGACCGGGGCGTAGGGCGCCGGCCGCGGAACCTCTGCGGGTGCGGGCGTCGCCGGGTCGGCGGGGGCTACGTGGCTGGTGGGCGTCGTCTTCGCCGTGCGCGGCGTCGTGTTAGGGGTCACAGCGCAAGCGTACCCGTCCGCGAGCGCGCATGTGGCCGCCCCGGCGTCTCAGTAGTTCATGTGCATGGCCTCGCGCACCGCGTCGAGGGTCCGCTCGGCCACCGCATTGGCCCTGGCGTTGCCATCGGACAACACCTGCAGCAGGTAGTCCTCGTCGGCGGCCAACTCGGCGCGGCGTGCACGAATAGGGGCGAAGAAATCATTTACCGCTTCGGTGGTGATCTTTTTGAGCATGCCGGCACCACCGTCGCCGATCCGCTCAGCCAGCTCCTGCGGTTCCCCGGCTCCGCACAGGGATGCCAGTGTGAGGAGGTTCGCCACCTCCGGGCGGCCCTCGGGATCGTAGGTGATGTGCCGGTCGGAATCGGTCTTGGCCCGCTTGAGCAGTCTGGCGGTCTCATCGGCACTCATGCGCAACTCGATCGTGTTGTGGCGCGACTTGCTCATCTTCTCCCCGTCCAGGCCCAGCAGCAGTGGAGCCTGTGACAGCAGCGCCTCCGGACGGCGGAAGACCGGGTGCTCCTTGACCGCGCGCCCATAGCGCTTGTCGAAGCGCTGGGCGATCATCCGGGCCTGCTCCAGGTGGGGCAGTTGGTCCTTGCCCACCGGCACCAGGTTCGCCTGGCAGAACAGGATGTCGGCGGCCTGGTGCACCGGGTAGGTGAGCATCAGGCCGGTCATGGCACGCCCGTCGGTGGCCTCCAGCTCGGCCTTGACCGTCGGATTGCGGTGCAGCTCGGACTCGGTTACCAGGGAGAGGAATGGCAGCATCAGCTGGTTGGCGGCCGGAACGGCCGAGTGGGCGAAGATCGTAGAGCGCTGTGGGTCCACGCCTACGGCAAGGGCGTCCGCCACTAGCGACAGTACGCGCTCGCGGATCGGGCCTACGCCGTCACGGTCGGTGATCACCTGGTAATCGGCTACCAGAATCCAGGTGTCCACACCCCGATCCTGGATGCCCTTCCAGGAGTGCATAGTGCCGAAGTAATGGCCCAGGTGCATGTTCCCGGTAGGTCGCACGCCCGTGAGCATCCGGTAGCGGGCGGGGTTGACATCCAGATCGGCCTCGATCTCGGCACTACGGGCGAGGGAACGGGTGAGGGAGGCCACATCGGTGGATCGTGACAGGATATCGCCCGCATCTGCGCCGTTGGCGGCGTCGCCGGCGGAGGGGGAACCTATGGTCACGTCGTGCTGGGTCATGGCCGCCATCCTAAGGGTCGTCTGCCGCCCGACTGGAATCGGGTTCTTCCGGTTTGAGGCCGCGTCCGCCGAGTTCGGTCGATATAACCATCGAGTTCGGTTGATATAACCATCGAGTTCGGTCGGTGGGGTTGGTGGGTCGGGGGAAGTGTCCAGATTCGGGACAAACGCGCCGGCTAGGTGTGCGGACCTCCTTGGGGTCGTTGGAATCATGCGGTTGTGGTGGGCGGTATCGGGTGCGGCAAGACTGTTTGTGCCGAATCTGGACACCTTGGCTCTCAGGTGCCGGCCAACCGCCTTGGCGTGGCGAGCAGGCCCCGCATCTGGTTGCCCACCCGGCCTGCTATCCGAGAGGCGCGGACGTCTTGGCCGATGAACCAGGCGCTTCCCAGCCAGGACGGTTCCCGACCACGCCAACGCCCTCTACGGCACCTCAACCGTCGACCGCAGGCACACCGGCACCACGCGCACCACCGTCAACCACAGCAAACAAGACAACCGCACCAACCCGAACCGGCACCACCACACCCCCAAACCGGAAGAGCAGGCATTTCGACCGATCTCGGCACGCACTTAGACCGATCTCGGTGTGTGAGTGTTACTACTTCTTGGGCATGCCGATCAGCTGCTCGCCGGACAGATAGATCCGCAGAGACAGAGCGTCCAGGGTGGTGGTGTCGCCGGGCCGGTCCTGGCGGCAATCGGTGGCTCCCGACCGGGAGGCTCGAGCACGGGTGGGGTTGACCGCGCGTGCCTGAGCGGCCGGTCCCCGGCTTACCCGGTGTGCGAGAGCGAAGGCTGAGGTGTGAGGGCGTGGCACGGCCCAGGTGGAGTCCCACATCAGGTGCCAGTCAGTGCCATGACCATCGGGGAGCGTGACGTCCTCCTGGCTCAGGGAGCCGTTGATTACCAGCAGCAGGTCGGCGTCGCCCATGGGGGTGCCGGAGCGGAGCATCTGCACCACGCGGGTCCAAGGATCATGCCAGGCGGCCACATCCATGGGGTCGGAATTGGCCCGGTACCAGGACAGGTCGGGAAGTGTGTCGCCTTCCGGGGTGGACCCCGAGGCGAATGTCGTAGGACGCAGCACGGGGTGTTGATCGCGCAGGCGGATCAGGAAATGCGTGGTGGCGATCAGGTCTCGCTGCCAGGTGGTCAGATTCCAGTCGAACCAGGAGATTTCCGAGTCCTGGCAGTAGGAGTTGTTGTTGCCCCCCTGGGTTCGTCCCATTTCGTCACCACCCAGCAGCATGGGCGTGCCGGCTGACACCAGCAGCGTGGCCAGCACATTGCGGGAGGATCGGCGCCGCAGGATCTCGATCGGTCCTCCGCCCATGCCCTCCGGCAGTGGGCCCTCGAAACCGTGGTTCCATGAACGGTTGTCGTCGGTGCCGTCACGGTTGTCCTCGCCATTGGCCAGGTTGTGCTTGTAGTCGTAGCAGACCAGGTCTCGCAGGGTGAAGCCGTCGTGAGCGGTGACAAAGTTGATCGATGCCAGTGGTCCGCGCCCGCCCGGGTACTCGCCGTAGCTGAACATGTCTGCGCTGCCGCTCAGACGGGTGGCCAGATCCCGCAGGTCGTTGCCGGGGCGGCCCTTGGACATCTCGGAGGCGTCGTGCAGCCAGAAGGAGCGTACTGTGCCGCGGTAGCGGTCATTCCAGTCGTGGAAGGGAGCCGGGAACTCACCCGTGCGCCAGCCGCCCGGCCCGATGTCCCAGGGCTCGGCGATCAACTTGGTGTGCTGTAGCACCGGGTCGGTGGCCATACCTATCAGCAGAGGGTGGCGTGACTGGAATTCAGAGGCATCCCGGCCCAGCGTGACCGCCAGATCGAAGCGGAAGCCGTCTATGCCGACGTCTCCCGCCCAGTACCGCAGCGAGTCCAGCACCAGCTGCACCGCCCGGGTGGAGCGGAAGTCCACCGTATTGCCGGTTCCCGTGACGTCCACGTACTGGGCGGGTCGGTAGGGGGCGTGGAGGTAGTACTCGAGGTTGTCCAGACCCCGTAGTGACAGGGCGGGCCCGTCCATACCCGACTCGCAGGTGTGGTTGTAGACCACGTCCATGATGACCTCGAGTCCGGCCTCGTGCAGCAGTGAGACCATGCCGCGGAACTCGTCCAGGACGGCCTGCGGTCCGGCCTCTCGGGCGGCCTGGGTGGCGTAGGAGGGTTCGGGAGCGAAGTAGGACAGGGTGGAGTAGCCCCAGTAGTTCGTCCGTTGGCGCTGAAGAAGGAAGGCCTCGGAGAAGGACGCGTGCACGGGCAGCAACTCCACTGTGGTTATGCCTAGGGAGTGCAGGTGCGATATGGCGGCCGGGTGTGCCAGGCCCGCGTAAGTACCGCGCAGTTGCGGTGGGACGCCGGGCATGGAGTGAGTGAAGCCCTTGACATGCGTCTCGTAGATGACAGTGCGCTCCTCCGGCACCTTCGGCCCGGGGACCACCGGGAACTGTGCGCCGGTGACGACGCCGAGAGCGGTGTGGCCCGCCGAGTCCAGTTCCGAGCGGAGGAAGGGGACGTCGGTTGGGGCCAGCGCGGCGTCCACCGCGTGAGCGTACAGCTCGGGGCCAAGGCGAGGGGAGCCGTCTATGGCACGTGCGTAGGGGTCGAGCAGCAGTTTGCGGGGATTGAACAGTAGCCCCTCCGACGGGTTCCACTGCCCATACACCCGATAACCGTAACGCTGCCCGGCTTGCACTCCGGGCACGTGCGCGCTCCAGGCGCCGCGAACGGGGCCGTGCATGCCGATGCGTCGCTCGGAGGTGATGTCACCGGCGGCGTCGACCTGGAACAGACACAGGTCGACCGCGTCGGCGCGCGGCGCCACCACTACGAAGTCGGCGCCGTCCTCAAGGAGCCGGGCGCCCAGGAGAGTACGGTCCGAGGCGTCGGAGTCGGCGCGGGCAGCGGGGTGCGGCTCTGGCGTGGAGGACATGGGCATGAAGCATATTGTCTGGTACCGGAGCGCGCGACGCTACTTCGTGACCGTCGTTCGTGACCGACGATTTACCTGTCGGAACTGTGGCCGTGCTAGTGAGGGTAGGCGTGGCGGTGTTTGGGCAGGCTGTGCGGGCTGTTTCGGGTGGTCTGTGTCCGGCACCGAGACAAGGCGTAGTGGACGGGTTGTCGCCGTCCGCTTCGGGCCGTGGCTGCGGTGGGGTGACTGACGGCTCACCGGTGAGGGTGGCGCGATATGGCAATCTTGTACGCATGAAAATAGTCGTGTGCATCAAGCACGTCCCTGATGTGCAGTCCCAGCGCCGCCTGGAGGAGGGGCGCCTGGTCCGCGGAGAGGAGGACGTTCTCAACGAGCTTGACGAGAACGCCGTCGAAGCCGCCGTTTCGCTGGTCGAAGACCTGGGTGGACAGGTGATCGCCCTGTGTATGGGGCCCGAGGATGCCGAGGACGGCGTGCGCCGTGCCCTGCAGATGGGGGCCGACTCCGGAGTCGTGGTCAGTGACGACGCTCTGGCGGGTGCTGATGTCCCCACTACTGCGCGTACCCTCGCTGCTGCCGTGTCTAGGATCGGTGGCACCGCCGACGGCGGAACCGGAGACGTGGACTTGGTGGTTACCGGTATGGCCTCTTTGGACGCCATGACTTCCATGCTGCCCGGAGCGCTGGCTGCCGCCCTGCACGTGCCGGCCCTGACCTTGGCGAGTTCGCTGGAGGTCAGTGTGGATGAGGCGACCATCACCCGTGCCACCGGAACCGTCCGGGAGGTGCTCCGCGCCCCGTTGCCCGCACTGGTATCTGTCACCGACCAGGCCAACGAGCCGCGTTACCCCAATTTCGCCGCCATGCGTGCGGCCCGCAAGAAGCCGGTGGAGACCTGGGACCTGGCCGATCTCGGTCTGACCGACGTTGCCGGGCCCGCTATCGCCGTCGTCGGTTTCACCGAGCGGCCCGCCCGGCAGGCAGGCATTATCCGTACTGACGCCGGCGAGGCGGGACGCGAACTGGCCGGTTGGCTGGTCGAGAACGACCTTGCGTGAGCGGATCCGAACCGGAAGGAAGACTGCAACCCATGTCTGAAACCACATCCTCCGCTGCGACCGGCATCCTGGGCGCCCCCATCCTGGTGTTGGTGGATTGCACCCCCGAAGGTGCACCCTCCAGCGCCGCACTGGGCCTAGTTGCCACCGCCCGTGAGCTTACCGGTGCCGACGTCGTCGCTCTGGTCCTGGGCGGTGTGAATGCAGATGCCGCCAGGGCTATCGGTGCTGCTGGCGCCACCCGCTTGCTCGCAGCCCAGTTGGGCGGTGATCAGGCGGTGGCCGCCGTGGCCGCCGATGCCGTTGTCGCCGCCGTAGGTGCGGTAGGTCCGGCCGCCGTGCTGGTCGGAAGTGACTACCGCGGCAAGGAGATTGCCGGGCGTGCTGCGGTGCTGCTGGACTCCGCCTGTGCCTCCGATGTTGGCGATCTGCAGGTGGTCGGCAACGAGCTGCGCGCTTCCAAGTTGGTCCTCTCCGGCACCTGGTCCACCACCATGACCGTTTCGGCACAGGCGGACAGGACGCCGGTCATCTCCGTGCATCCCAGTGCGGCCGCTGCCATGCCGGCTACCGCAGGTGAAGAGGTGCTTGGCGTGGAGGAGCTAGAGGTGCCGCTAAGCTCTGAGGCCGTCGCTGTCAAGGTCATCTCCCGCGAGGTCGGCGCCGCCGCCGCTGGCCCCGACCTGTCCGAGGCGCAGCGGGTCGTGGTGGTCGGACGCGGCATCGACGGCGATCTGGACCTGGTGCATACCCTTGCCGACCCGCTTCAGGCCGCTATTGGGGCCACCCGTGTCGCCTGTGACGAGGGCTGGATCGAGCGTTCCGCGCAGGTGGGGCAGACGGGTGTCTCCATCGCCCCACGCCTGTATATCGGGCTCGGTGTGTCCGGCGCCGTCCATCACACCAGCGGTATTCAGGGTGCCGGCACGATCGTCGCTATCTGTGACGACTCCGAGGCCCCGATCTTCGAGATGGCCGACTACGGCGTCGTCGGAGATGTGGCCCAGGTGGTTCCCCAACTTGTTGAGGAGTTGGCTCGCTTGCGCGGCTGAACGTCGATTGCTTCCGGACTCGGGCCGCCGCGTGGTGACATGGGGCGTCGAGCTGGAGTGATTGCTCGTGTGGCGCCCTGTCTCGGTTCTCCCGAGGTAGGGCGCCTCTTTCTTCGAGCTCTTCATCGAGTTCGGTCGATATAACCGTCGAGTTCGGTTGATATGGCGGCATCTCGGCCGCCGTCCTCCTGCCGGGCGACTGGTGCAGCAAGTGGTTCCCGGGCGAGTGCTGCCAGTGGGGGAACCGGGTTGACAGCCCGAGACCGCATGTGTCACTGTACTAGTGCAGTAATACAGATGGTCGGCCGGCCTTCTGCCCGCTGCGCTCATGAGCACACCCGTACACCCAACAGAGGGAGGCCTTGTGGATCTTGACGGCTCCCGGCCGATCTGGCTGCAACTGGTCGACGACTTCCGTCTGCGGATCGTCACCGGCACCTGGCCGATCGGCGCCCGGATACCCTCCGTGCGCGAACTCGCCACGCAGTCCGGCGTCAACCCCAACACCGTCCAACGCGCTCTCGGCGAGCTTGACCGCACCGGGCTGACCGGCACCGAGCGGACCGCCGGCCGCTTCGTCACCACGGATACCGCCGTCGTCGACGCCGTCCGCCGGGAACTTGCCACCGGCGCCACGGACGCCTTTATCACCGCCCTCGCCGCTGTCGGCATGGATCTTCCGCAGGCCGCCGCGCTCCTGCAGGAGCGTTGGGAACTGCGCCTATCCCCGGCAGACACAGGAGAATCCTCATGAACCAGCACCCACTGCAAGCGCCGTCACCCGCGGCGCGTTTCACCTCCGTGCCCATTCCCGGCGGCGAGGCGCCGCTGGTGTCGGTGTCCGGCCTGACCAAGGCCTACCGTGGTCGCCCGGCACTGATGGACCTGTCCCTGGACCTGCCGACGGGCCGGATAGTCGGCCTCATGGGCTCCAACGGCTCGGGCAAGACCACCCTACTGAAGATCCTGGCCGGCCTGCTGTCCGACTATGACGGTCGGGTACGGATAGGCGGACATGCTCCCGGACCGGAGTCCAAGGCACAGGTCGCCTTCCTTCCCGACGCCGAATTCCTGGCCTCGGGGCTCAAGGCCGAGCAGGCCATCGCCATGTTCTCCCGGCTCTTCCCTGACTTCGACGCCGACCGTGCCCGTGAGTTGGTCGAGTTCTTCGGCCTGCCCGAGGACCGGAGCCTGAAGGAGATGAGCAAGGGCATGGGGGAGAAGCTGCGCGTCAGTCTGATCATGGCGCGCCGCGCCCGCGTCTACCTGCTGGATGAGCCCATCTCCGGGGTGGATCCGGCCGCGCGCGACGTGATCCTCAGCGGCGTCCTGCGCAACTTCGATCCCGATGCGCTAATGGTCATCTCCACCCACCTGATCGCTGACGTGGAGCCGATCGTCGATTCCGTCGTCTTCCTCAAGGACGGGCGCCTGCTGCTCGCGGGTGACGCCGATGACCTGCGCCAGGCTCACGGCATGAGCCTGGACACCCTGTTCCGGAAGGAGTACCACTGATGTTGCGCACATTATTCACCGAGGAGATCCGTGCACAGGCGCCGCGCAGTGCCGCAGCGGTGGGCGTGGCCCTTGTTGTCTTCATCGTCTCATTGGGTCTGTGGCGCCTGTTGGAGTCTGTCACTGTGATCGCCTTCCTGCTGCAACTGATATCCATGCTGGCCGCCGTCGCCGTCCCGACCATAGTCGGCGCTCTAGTGGTAACCGAGTACTGGCAGTCCATGTATGGTCCGCGCGGATACCTGACCATGACGCTTCCGGTGCGTGGGCGCACGATCTTCGCCGCCAAGACGCTTTACTCGTATTTGGCGGTTCTCATCGCCGGCCTGCTGGGCGCCGCCTGCCTGCTGGCATGGTTCGGCGTGCTCGCCCATAGCAATGGCTCGTCACTGGGCGATGCACTGGAGCCGTTAAAGGCCATGTGGCTAACCGCCTCAACCGCTGCGCGAGTGCTTTGGATCGTGTCGATTCCACTCTCCTTGGCCGTGACTATTTTGCAAGTCGCCGCCGTGATGAGCATCGGCGCCCAGGAGCCCTGGAACCACCTCGGGTTCGGAGCGCCACTGATCGGAGTGGTGATCCTGTACGCGGTCAATCAACTCATCGGGTTGGTGACTGCCTTATTCGTGCCTTTCAGTCTGGACCTGACCACCGGTGAACTCACGAGCCGAATCATGTGGAGTCAGTTCCTCGACTCCATTAATACCGGGAACGATCCTTCTATCATAGGCATGGGAATGCTGATCATCGGGCCGATCCTCGCGGCGGCCATGAGTTGGTGGGCGGTGCGCTCCATCGAGCACCACACATCCCTGCGCTGATTGCTCCGGCCAAAAGAATCGGTTATGCGGACCGCAGCTGGTCTTGGGGGAGGGAATATGGACGAGAGTTCGCAACCCGGCGAGTCTCCCGCCGTGCGAGCCGTGAATGTGAGGCGCTCAATTGGGGGAAGACCGGTGCTCGCCGGACTGACCCTGGAGATCGGGCGTGGCAGCGTTTTCGGCCTGCTGGGCCCCAACGGGTCCGGCAAGACCACCAGTGTCCGGCTGCTCACGGGGCTGATTCCTGCGGACTCCGGGAGGATAGAACTACTGGGCAGAACGGTTACCCGCGACAGTGCACCGAGCCTGCGCTCCCGCGTGGGCGTGCAGTCCGACTACTCCCTCTACCAGGAGCTAAGTCTGCGCGAGAACCTCGCCTTCTGGGGTGAGCTTATGGGAATGAAGGCCGATCATGTGCGTACCCGCACCGAGGAGCTCGCCGAGATGTTCGGCCTCGCCGAGCGACTGGATTCCAGGCTCGGAGAGTTCAGCAAGGGTATGGCGCTTAAGGCCGTTTTGGCGCGCACGCTCCTGGCGCGCCCGGAAGTCGTCTTTCTTGATGAGCCGACGGCGGGTCTGGACCCCGAGGCCGCCGAGGAACTCCTCGAATACCTGCGCCGGATCGCGGACCAGGGCGCAGCGGTATTCGTGTGCACCCATCAACTGCACGGATTCGCGAATGTATGTGATCTAGTAGGCATCCTCGATCAAGGGCGTCTGGTTGCTCAAGGCGCAGTCGATGAGCTCATCCGCAGGCGTTGGCCCACCGCGGTTCTGGATGTTTCTACTCCGGACGTCCGGGAGGCGCTGGATGCTGCCGGACCGGACGCATACCTCTCCCGAGGGGTGGTTTGTATTCCTCTTCCCGACGACGCCCCCGGTGATCCTAATCGTGCGGCCCGATTGGTTGCCGACCTGGTTGCCGCCGGTGTGCGCGTGAACGCGGCGACTCCTAGATCCCACTCGCTCAAGGAACTGTATTTCGCAACCATTCAAGACGGCCCGGAACAAAACGGCAACACGCACCATCCCTTATAGGAGCATTCATGACCGGAGTAATCGAACAGCCTTCCCGCGCCCGGGTGAAGGCGCTGATTCGCAACGAGTGGAGGAGGGCTCTGCGCGATGTCAACGCCCTGGTCCCCGTAGTGCTGTTCCCGGTGCTGTTCAATGTTCTGCTACCGGGACTGGCCGTCGGACTGGTGGCGAACTCTGGGGACGCCGTCAAGCAGCTACACGGGATGGAGGCCTTCTTGGAGCGTGTGGGTGCGGCGGTTGCACCGGGTTCGGGAACTCAGGAGATCATAATCACGGCCATAACGATGTATGTCTTCGCTCCCATGTTCCTTCTCATTCCGATGGTGGTCGCCACCGCCAGCGCCTCCGCGGCATTCGTGGGGGAGCGTGAACGGCGTACTCTCGACGGTCTGCTTTACGGGCCGGCCTCCATCCGCGAGATCTTCCTGGCCAAGACTCTGGCCTCCACCATTCCGGCCGTGGTAGTCACCTGGATCGTTTTCGTGGTCTTCACCGCGATAGTCAACGTCGCCGGGTGGCCGGTCATGGGGAGCGTCTTCTTCCCCGATCTGACCTGGGTGGTCGCCGTCGCCGCACTGATACCGCTTCTGGCCTTCGTCATAGTCGGGTCTATCGTGGCCATCTCTAACAGGGCGCGCTCGGTGCAGTCCGCTCAGGGGGTGGTCGTCTTCTTCTTTCTGCCGCTGGTGGCTTCGATCATCTCCCAAGCCACCGGTGCGATTCTCCTCAACCATACTTTTGTAGCGTTTACGGGTGTAGCGCTGGCGCTACTCGCAGGTCTGGTCTACCGGATCCTCGGCCGTGTCGTTGACGACCCCGATCTAGTGCTTAAGACCTGACTTCCCCCGGGTGACCCGGAGTTTTGATTGGCTTAGGCGACCGTCGCCTGGGCCAGCACCCGGCCCCCGTCTTCCCCGCCATAGACGACGACGCTCTGGCCAGCGGCCAGGCCCCGCAAGGGCTGGCGTAGCACGGCGTGCAGCGTGCCGGCGGTGGTGTCTACGGTCACGTCGGCGGGCACCGGGCGGCCGTGGGCGCGCACCTGTACGGCCACGTCCTGCCAGCCGGCGCCGTCGGGAAGCGAATCGGGCCGGTCCAGCAGCACCAGGTCCTTGCCATCGACCACGGTGCGCTGCAGCAGTTCGGCGGAGCCGACCACGACCTCATTGGTACTCGGACGTGTGGCGATCACGTAGCGGGGACGGCCGTCGGCGGCGGGACGGGTTAGGCCCAGTCCCTTGCGCTGGCCGACGGTGAAGCCGAAGTAGCCGTCGTGGGTGCCGAGCACCTCACCGTCGGGGGAGACGAGGTTGCCCTCCTGAACGCCGAGGCTGCGCTGCAGGAAGCCGCGGGTATCGCCGTCGGCGACGAAGCAGATGTCGTAGGAGTCCGGCTTGTCCGCCACCGGCAGGCCGCGGCGCTCCGCCTCGGCGCGCACCGCGGCCTTGGACGGGGCATCGCCGAGGGGGAAGATTGCTCGGGAGAGGCCCTCGCGTCCGGAGACGGCCAGCACGTAGGACTGGTCCTTGGCCACATCGGCAGCGCGGTGCAGCTCCAGGGAATCGACCTGGCCGGGCTGGCCGTAGGCGGCGCCGCCGTGTAGGCGGGCGTAGTGACCGGTGACGACGGCGTCGAATCCCAAGGCGAGGCCGCGCTCCAGCAGTACGTCGAACTTGACCCGTTCATTGCAGCGAACGCACGGGTTGGGGGTGCGGCCGGCGCGGTACTCGGACAGGAAGTCGGCGACCACCCGCTCCTCGAACTCCTCCGACAGATCCCACACATAGAAGGGGATACCCAGGATCTCGGCGGCCCAGCGGGCATCGCCGGCGTCCTCGATGGAGCAGCAGCCGCGGGCTCCGGAGCGGGCGGCGGCCCGGTTACGGGTCAGAGCCATGTGTACGCCGACCACCTCGTGGCCGGCCTCGACGACGCGCGCCGCGGCAACGGCGGAGTCGACTCCGCCGGACATGGCAGCCAGTACCCGCACGTGTGCTCCTTCCGCCGTATTAGTTCTGCAGGTGCCCGGGTGGGCGGGTTGCAGCCTACCGCCATGGGTGGGCTTGCGTGATGTTGGGCAGAACACCTCTGGACGCTGGATGCGCCGGGTAACTGCAGCCGGGATGCGCATAGGCGAACGCGTTCAAGGTCGTTTGGTTAGTGTCCTTGTTGGGTTTCGGCTTGGTCGGTGAGGTAGGTGATGGTGCGGACGATGTTGTAGGGGGTGGTGGTGTTGGTGGTGGTGATGGTTCCGACCACGGGGGTGGTGGTGCCGCCGTTGGGGGTGTAGGTGGCTTTCCAGGTGGTGGTAAGGGTGGTGGTGACGTCGGTGGCGGTGCGGGTGTAGCGGTGGGTGAGGGTCTGGTTGGGCCAGGGTGCGCCGGGGTCGGTGGTGGTTGTGGTGGTGCCGTCTCCCCAGTTCCAGGTGTAGGAGGTGGGGGTGGCGTGGATGGTTACTTCGGTTCCGGCTACGGTGGTGGTCAGGACCTGGGTGTCGGGGCTGGTGTAGACGATGAAGTCCTTGGTCAGCAGTACTTCTGGGCCCGGCGGCTGGCGGGTGATGCCTGAGCCCTCGGCCAGCAGGGTGGACACATCGGCGGCAGTGACCTTAACCACCACGGTGGTGCCGTCGGAGGCTTGGACGCTGGTTGCCGCCGCGGCATCGGTGGCGCACTCGTCAGGATCAAGCACAACAGCACGCATTCCGACGTTCACGCCCATTCTCATACCGAAGCACATGGCATAAGACAAACTCGCCATAAAAGCGGCCCTCTCATCGAACACCCCACCAGTGCCGCCCTCAACAGTGACACCGCCCCCACCCGACCCACCCGGAACCGACACCACCACATCATAAGACACCCCACCAGAAACAATCACCGAATTTGCTACAGCTTTGGCGTGTACTTGGTTGGGTGAGTTGTTGTTGGCTGCGAATGCTGGTGAGATTGTGGAGGTAAACAATAGCAAAATTGCGAGAATGGCTTTAGGTGTCGCATTTGAGTGAATCATTCTGGTTCGCCTGCTTCTATCGTCCAGTCGTGGCCTCGCCAATACATCTGGATTAACAGTGGACCTTCTGACTTTTCTACCGTTCGTGAAGGTTTGTTGCTGCCTGGGTTCTCGGTGTGGGCTTGAGACACCACGTTGATTCGTATGACGTAGCGGTTGGGATCGGTATCGTCGATCCGCCAACCTAAGGCGGTTATCTCTTGAACCCACGGATCTGCCCAACCGTCGATGTCGTGCAGTGCTGCAGCATCATTCATTGCGTTGTTGCAGAATTCGCAGTTGTCGTCACTCATGTTCTTCCAGGCGTCGAGGTCGCCAGTCGCGTACATGTAGGGGAACAGGCTGAGGAAGTATGTGGCTGCGGTGATGGCGCCTTCGGGGGTGAACTGTGGGGTGTAGGGATCAGGCGGCTCCATGGCCAGGGCGGTGGCTCTGGCCGCGGCCTGTTCCGGCGACAGCGTGGGCGCGGCACTAGCACTGACAGTCGCTGATGGGGTCCAGGTGGGACTGAAACCACTGGTGGCGCTTCCACGCGAACAACCCCCACCCAGTGCCAGCCAGGCAACCACCACGGACAAGGCCGCCAGACGAGCGAACCCGACCGCAGCCCGGCGCCGATGCGGCATCGAATGGAGTAAGGGGACGGTAGACATAACGGGCACGGCCTCCTCGGTGAGGACCCTAACGGGACTAACAGGCGCGCCAGCCAAAGCGCCGACGCCAGGCAACCGTACCCACACACCCACCACAACCGCCACCCCCAACCAACACCCTGTGGAAAACCCATCGCACCCCGGCCACAACAACCGAACTCGATGGTTATATCGACCGAACTCGACGGGAGGGAGGGGTACTACTCCTGTGCCTGAACTGCCGGGCTCGGCGAGCGGCGTCCACGGCGTCGGGCAAGACCGCCAGCAGGCGCTCAACATCCTCGGCACTCGTCTCCCGGCCCATGGAGCAGCGCAGCGTCGCCCGTGCCGCCTCCTCGTCGTAACCCATCGCCAGCATGACGTGGCTCGGCTGCGAAACCCCCGCATGGCAGGCCGACCCGGCCGAAACGTCGATACCCGCCATATCCAGCGCCATGAGCAGCGCCTCGGCGTCGGCATCCTCCACCCACAGGTGGGCCGTGCCGGGCAGGTGCGTCGCATCATCGGGCAGGGTCGCGTGCACACCCGCCAGTGCCGTCGCCTCAGCCAGCAGGCGCGCGCGCAGCGCCTCCAGCCGTGCCGCCTCCGCCGCCAGCTCGGCCACGGTCAGCTCCACGGCCAGGGCCAGTGCCCGCGCCCCGACCACGTCCTGCGTGCCCGAGCGCAGTCCCCGCTCCTGGCGCCCGCCCCCGGTGGGCGCCACCAGGGAGAAGTCTCGCCGCGCAATCAGGGCGCCGACGCCCACCGGCGCCCCGAGCTTGTGCCCGCTCAGCGACAGCGCGTCCAGCCCCGAGCCGTGAAAGTCCAGCGGCACCCGGCCCACCGACGCCACCGCATCGGTGTGCACGGGCACGTACCCTGGCGCGCCCGGACGGCCCGTCCCAGTCGCAGCGCGTACCGCCGCCACGATCCCGGCCAGATCCTGCACCAGACCGGTCTCGTTATTCGCCGCCATCACGCTCACCAGGGCGGCCCCGTCCGCCAGCGCCGGCCCGAGCGCGCTGACGGGTACCCGTCCGGCGCCGTCCACGGGCAGCTGCACATGCTCGCCGCCCAACTGCGCTGCGGCGGTGCGTGCACTGTCCAGCACCGCCGGATGCTCGATCGGGGAGGTGATTACGCGCGGGCGTTCAACCCCGGCGGCCCGGGCCGCCAGCACCCGCCCAGCGACCGCCAACGCATCCGCTTCCGTACCGCCGCCGGTGAAGATCACCTCATGCGGATCCACCCCCAGCGCCGCAGCCAGCCGGGAACGCGCCCGGGCCAACATCGCCCCGATCCGGCGCCCCGAGGCGTGCTGCGCCGCCGGATTCGCCCACCCGCCCAGGCCATCGGCCAGATCGCGGGCCACCTGTTCGGCCACCTCAGCCCGTATGGGTGTGGTGGCGGCATGATCGAGGTAGACGCGCGTGACGGCGCTTCCGGAACTCATGCGGGCAGCGTATCCGTCCCACCCAATCCGGTCACAGATAGGCTGCCCGCATGACCTCCGCGCCGCAGCCCGACCCTGTCCGCCCAGCATCCGCGCCCGGACCGAATGGAGCCGCGGCCCGCTCCCTGTCCCGCGCCACCACCGACCGCGACGCCTCTCGCCGCGGCGAGCCGGACCTGCTGGACCGGCTGGCCGCCGATCCCGACACCCGCCTGCTGCTGGTGGATGCTCGCGGCCGCATAGCACTGGATACCCCGGTCACCGCCGCCGACCCGCCCGACGACGGCCTCGCGCCCGCCGCCCCGCACGACCGTGACGCCGCCGTCTGGCGGCCCGGACGTGCCGATTCCACTGGCGCCGCCCGTCCCCGGCTCGCGCCCCTGACCGCCACCGACCTCGACGTCACCGGCCTGACCTGCTTCTACCTGGGGCGCGAACAGGGCACCGGCACCGGCGACGCCGCCGGGGCGGCCTGGATCGCCGCCGTCGTCCCCGCCGACGACCTCGCCTCAACCACCGACGCCGAGGGCGCCGGGAACCCCCACCCCGCCCTCAGCGCCGTCCTGGACCGCTACCCGCTGTCCGCACTGCGGGCCGTCGGCGCGGAACTGGACGCCCACGACGCCGGGCTGGCAACCCCCGCCAGCGCCCTAGCCGCCTGGCACGCCCGCTCCGGCTTTTGTGCCCTGTGCGGCGGCCGCACCCGGATCGTCCAGGCCGGGTGGGCGCGGCTGTGCACCAACTGCGATGCCCTCAGTTTCCCCCGCACCGACCCCGCCGTCATCATGGCCGTTACCGACGACGCCGACCGCATCGTCCTGGTCCACGGCGCCACCTGGGATCGGCATCGCTACTCCACCGTTGCAGGCTTCGTGGAGGCGGGGGAGTCCGCGGAGGCCGCCGTCGCCCGCGAGGTCGCCGAGGAGACCGGGCTGAAAGTCGCCAGTGTGGAGTTCGTCGCCTCTCAGCCCTGGCCCTTCCCCCGCTCTCTCATGCTCGGCTACCGGGCCCGCCTGGCGCCCGGCGAGCACCTGGCCCGCCCCGACGGCAATGAGGTGACCGACACCGTCGTGCTCAGCCGCGTTGAACTCGCCGAGGCCATCGCCGCTGGCGCCGTGGTCCTGCCCGGCCCCACCTCCATTGCCCGGATGCTGATAGAGGACTGGTATGGCGGTCCCATCGGCTGATTGCCCACTCGCGCGTGCCAGGACCGGCCCCGCCGCGGCCGGCGGGAGAGGTGCCGGCTAATCGTGTCAGCCAGGCGTGGCAGGCTGGGCCGCGATGAACGACCACGCCCAGGCAGCCGACGCCCCGCGCCCCGCGGGCACGCCCGGCGCTTTGCCCAGTCCCGCCCAACTGCTCGACGCCCTTGACCCCGACCAGCGCCAGGTAGCCGAGCACCTGGAAGGCGCCCTGTGCGTGCTGGCGGGCGCCGGCACCGGCAAGACCCGGGCGATCACCTACCGCATCGCCCATGGGGTGGCGGTGGGCGCCTACCAGCCCACCCAGGTCCTGGCCGTCACCTTCACCGCCCGCGCCGCCGGAGAGATGCGCTCGCGCCTGGCCGACCTGGGCGTGCACGGGGCCCAGGCGCGCACCTTCCATTCTGCGGCCCTGCGCCAGCTGACCTACTTCTGGCCCACCGCCATCGGCGGGCGCCGTCATGAGATCGAGGGTCACAAGGGTCGTCTGGTCGGCATTGCCGCCCACCGGCTGGGCTTGAGTACGGACCGCGCCCTAATCCGTGATCTGGCCGCCGAAGTCGAATGGGCCAAGGTGACCATGACCCTCCCGGAGGACTATGCCCAGGCGGCCGCCGCCCAGGGGCGAGTCGGGGTGGGGGACCTGGATCCGGCCACCGTCGCCCGTCTGCTGGCCGTATACGAGGAAGTCAAGGCGGAGCGGGGCGTGATCGACTTTGAGGACGTGCTGCTGCTGATGGTCGGCATCCTCAAGGACCGCGAAGACATTGCCGCCCAGATCCGCGGCCAGTACAAGCACTTCGTGGTCGACGAGTACCAGGACGTCTCCCCGCTTCAGCAGCGGCTGCTGGACTTGTGGCTGGGCCGGCGCCGCCAGCTGTGCGTGGTCGGCGACGTCTCCCAGACCATCTACTCCTTCACGGGCGCCACCCCCGAATTCCTCACCGGTTTCGCCTCCCGCTACGAAGGTGCCCGCACCGTGCGGCTGACTCGCGACTATCGCTCCACCCCGCAGGTGGTGTCGCTGGCCAACCGGGTGCTGTCGCGCTCGCGGCGCGGTGCTGGGGCCCTGTCCCTGCCGGCCGGGGCGGTGCAGCTGCAGGCGCAGCGGCCGTCCGGCCCGGCCGTGCGCTTCGAGGCTTATGACGACGACGTCGCCGAGGCCGCCGGGGTTGCCGCCCAGGTGCAGCGGCTGCGGGCGGCCGGAGTGGACTTGTCCGAGATCGCCGTCCTGTACCGCACCAACTCCCAGTCAGAGGTGGTAGAGCAGGCGCTGGCCGACGCCGGCATCGGCTACCTGGTGCGCGGCGGGGAGCGCTTCTTCGAACGCGAGGAGGTCAAGCGCGCCATGGTGCTGCTGCGCGCCGCCGCCCGCACTGAGCGCGCTCAGCTCACCGGCGACCCCGGTGCAGATACTCGCATGGTGCTGTCCCGGGAGGGCTGGAGTGAGCAGCCGCCGGCAGCCCGTGGGGCCATGCGCGAGCGTTGGGACTCCCTGAATGCGATTGTGGAACTGGCGGATCAGCTCGGCCAGCGACGGGGCACCGACCTGGACGGGCTCGTGGCCGAACTCACCGCCCGGGCGGAGGCCCAGAACGCCCCCACCGTCGACGGTGTCACCCTGTCATCCCTGCACGCCGCCAAGGGACTGGAGTGGGATGCGGTGCTGCTGATCGGCGCCTGCGAGGGGCTGCTGCCGATCTCCCTGGCAGAAGGGCCCGCCGCAATTGAGGAGGAGCGGCGCCTGCTGTACGTGGGCGTCACCCGCGCCCGCGAGCACCTAGTGATCTCCTACGCACGCGCCCGCAATCCCGGCGGCCGCGCCTCCCGCAAGCCCTCCCGGTTCCTGGATGGTATCTGGCCCACCGACGCCGACACCCCCGCGCGCCGCCGCTCCAGCTCCGGCAAGGGGCCGCGCGCCCGCGCCAAGGAGGCGGCGGAGCAGTTCGAGGCAGACAACGATCCGGCTACCGTGGCCCTGTTCGAGCAGTTGCGCGCCTGGCGCTCACAGGTCGCCAAGGAGGGATCGAAGCCGGCGTACACCGTGTTCGCCGATGCCACCCTGCGGTCGATCGCCGTCGTCAAGCCGGGCGTGCTCGCGCAGCTGTCTCTGATCCGCGGGGTCGGCGCCGTCAAGCTCAAAGAGTATGGGCCCGACGTGCTACGGATCGTGCGTGAATTCAGCCAGGTGGATCAGCAATAGCGGGAAGCGTCCGCGGCCTCCGGCTCCGACCCGGCGTCGCAGCCCTCCTCGGCCGCCAGTTGGAGGCATAGGCACTCGGGGTGAGGGCGCCAGCGGCGCGCTACGCCCACGGCGTCGGTGGCGGACAGTTCCACACTGCGCCCCTCCCATTGGGAGCCCCTGCCGGTGACGACATCGAGAACCGCTCGGGCAGCCAGTGCTGCCGCCTGATGCAGCAGTAGTCGCTCTATCACTGGAGCCGGCAGCAGCCGAAGTTGTGTGGCCAGGGCCGGCCAGCAGGGGTCGGCGTCTCGCTCCCACAGGTCCAGACAGGTGGTGCACACAGGCGAGTTCTCGGCCACCAGCGGTCCCACCCGCACGCTCACTTCCCTCACCACCACCGGCAGATGCGAGATGCCCTCCCGCGCCAGATCTCGTGAGGGCACCGGATCGATCACGTGTCCCTGCAGGGAGACGACCACATCGGGCCGCAGATTCAATGGGGCCCGGGTGTGTACCGCGGCAGACAGATTCGTTGCCCAGTCGGCCAGGGCGTCGTCGTCGGGCAGGATGGTGGGCACTCCGGCCTCCACCAGCAGGCGGATGATGTCGCGGGCCAACTCGCCGCCGCCCAGTAGGGCGACGCTGGCGGCCCGTAGCATGCCGGCGCGCTCGGACGGATCGGTGGACAGCCGGTCCCAGTAGAGCGTGTCGGCATTGTCCGGAGGGTCGGGGGAGCTGTCGATGACACCCGCTTCGCACAGGTCAGAGACGATGGCGCGGGCTCGCTCCAAGGGCACTCGACTCCAACGGGCGGCGCGGTAGATACCAGCGGGGCGAATCTCGTCGGGGAGCCGATCCAGCAACAGCTGTTCCCCGCTGGTCAGCCCGGACAGGATGAGGGCGTGACCCGGCTCGGCCCCGATCTGGCTCTCTCCGGGGGCGCGCCATAAGACGGGGGACTGGCCGCGGATACGCATGACTGCTCCTGTCTGTTCCCGTCGGCACCTGTGTCGACGGCATCGGCTTCAGCATGGCAGGGTGCCCGTGCGGGCCGCCAGTACCGATTCGCGGCCTGTGGAAAACCCGCCCGGAGAGCCCCTGCCTCGGCTGAGGCAGGGGCTCAGTCACCTCCAAGTACCGTCTCGCAGGTCATCAACCCGTCCGTATCCTGCACGGCAATAGCCTGGACCGCCTCAACCGCCTCGTGAAGTGTTCCCACCGCATATACATTCAGACCATCGGGGACATTGCCTACCACCTCTTGACAGTTGGTGGTGGGGGCCAGGAAGTACTCGGAGCCGTCCTGGCGCGCGCCTGCCATCTTCTGCTTGATGCCCCCGATCGCTCCGATAGTGCCGTCGATGGCGATCGTGCCGGTGCCGGCGATGTCCTGTCCGCCGGTCAGGTCTCCGGGAGTGATTTCGTCAATGATCCCCAGTGCGAAGATGGTACCCGCGCTCGGACCGCCCACGTCGGAAAGGCCAAAGGATGCGTCGATGTCCGAGTCGGCCTGTGCCGATAAGCTCAACCCGAGTAGGGAGCCGTCTGAGTCGGGATGTCCATCCCCGTCAGAATCCTGGGGGCTGATTGTGGTCAGCGCGACGTTCACCTTCGAGCCTTCCCTGTCCACCTGCAGCGTCAGGGGCGTGGCCGGGGCGATTGTGGTCATCAGTTCGCGCAACTGGGGGTAGGAGGTGATGTTGGTCGTCTCGCCGTCGGCGGTGGTGATGGACTCCAGCACATCGCCGGGCAGGACGTCGGCGCCCTGTTGCTCATCCACCGTCCCCTCAACGGTGAGGATCATGCGGTTGGCCTCACCGGTCTCCATAAGCGCGGCGACCACGGCGGCGTCCTGCGAACTGGTCATCTGCGCCTGGTTGACCTTCTCCACCTGCTCTGCGCTCAGCGACTCCGGGCACACCTGATCTCGATCCAGGACCGTCTTGTCGCTGCTGAGCCAGGCGTCCAGCAGCATGAAGAAGGTGACCGGGTAGCCCGGACATCCCGATACAGAAACGGTGGTCATGCGTAGGGCGCCGGTAGTGTCATAGGTCTGGGTGCCGGTTACGGTCAACAGGTCCTGCTCCGCTCCATCGGAGGTGTCGGCCAGGACGTTCCAGGTGGGGCCGGGTGCCTGAATAACCTTGTTTATCGGCACCGTCGCGCCCGCAATCACTAGCGCCACCACGGCAGCCAGGCCGGCGAGCAACCAGGCCCGGCGCCTGCCGCGGAACAGGCCCTGGGTGGTGTCGGGATCGGCGTCGGAGCCAGGTTCGGGCGGCGGCGTCGTAGCAGGGGCGGAGTCCGGACCGGACTCCATGGAGTCGTCGGAAGGGGTCTGTGTCACGAGAACATCATGACGTCTGTATCTGGGAACTGTGCAATCGTCACCTGCTCATCGGCTGGCTACGCAGCCGGCCATGGCCCGCACTCAGGAATGGGTGACATGATCTGAGTGTTTTCATCAGGCGACCGGCCCGGCGTCCCGGGCGGCGCACACGTGCCGGAACCACCGAGAGGAACCCATGACCGAGGACCCCTTCGACGCGATTGAGCAGATGCTCGCCGCCATGTTCGGCCCCCAGATGGCGGCCGACGCGGTGGCTGCGTTGCGGGCATCGGGTGTCGACCCGGAACGGCTCGCACAGATGAGCGGCATGGGCGACTTGTCCCGCCTGACTCCCGCCCAGCTCGGCGGTCTGCAAGCGCAATTACAACAGCTGTTCGCCGGGGCCGGCGGCGGCACCGTCAATTGGGCGATGGGCCAAGACCTGGCACTGCGCACCGTGCGCGGCGACGCAGATCCGGTCATCACGGCCGCGGACGCCGAGAGAATACGTGACGCCCTGGCGGTGGCGGATCTTTGGCTCGATGCCGCTACCGACTTCATGCCGGCCCCAGGACCAAGAGAGGCCTGGACGCGCTCGAAATGGGTCGAGCGCACACTGCCGGTCTGGAAGGAGGTGTGCGCCCCCGTGGCCGACGCCGCCACCTCCGCACTGGCCGACGCGCTGGAGCAGCAGATAAACCGACTGCCCGACTCCGAGGCCGCGGCCGCCCACATGGGTGCTCTCGGCAAACTTATGCGTTCCATGGCGGGCACCGCTTTCGGCCTGCAGCTCGGGCAGGCCATCGGTGAACTCGGCCGCCAGGCGGTTGCCGCCACTGATGTCGGCCTGCCTCTCATGCGGGAGTCGGGCACCGCGCTGGTACCGACCAATGTAGCCACATTCGCCGCCGAACTGGAGGCCGACGTCGAGCAGGTTCGACTCTTCCTGGCGGTTCGGGAGGCTGCCGCCGCCCGCCTGTACGCGCATGTGCCGTGGCTGCGCAGCCAGCTGCTGGCCGCCGTCGAGGCCTATACGCGCGGCATCGTCATTGATGTCGAAGCCGTGGAGCAGGCGGTCGCGCAGGTCGACCCCAACGATCCGGAAGCCATACGGCGGGCGCTGGAATCGGGCATGTTCTCGCCGCAGGATACGGCCGCCCAGAAGGAGGCCCTGGAGAACCTAGAGACTCTGTTGGCGCTGGTTGAGGGCTGGGTCGAGGTGGTTACGGCGCGCGCCCTGGCGCCGCACCTCCCGCTCGCCGTAGCCCTGCGTGAAATGGTGCGTCGTCGACGTGTCCAGGGCGGTCCTGCCGAGCAGGTCTTCGCCCGGCTGATCGGCCTGGAGTTCCGTCCCCGCCGAGTGCGCGAGGCCGCACGGCTGTGGGAGCAGCTCGGTGCCGAACTGGGGGATGCGGACCGGGACGCCTTCTGGCGTCACCCCGATGTGGTTCCGACGGCAGCGGAGCTGGCCAATCCGGAGGATTTTTTGACCATGCGACGGGCCGCCCAGGATATGGACGCGCAGATGGACGCAGACCTGGCCTCCTTGCTTGACGGCACGCTCGGATACGCCGATGGCGCCAAGGACGCCGACGCCGGCAACTCCGAGTCGGGACAGGATCGGCCCGAGGGTCACTGAGCCGGTTACTCAAGGGTGCGTCGGAGGGCCTCGACCAGGTCGGGGACTAAATCGGCCCCGCCTGCCGTCCGATCGGAGGAGTCGTGGGAACGGGTGCGCAGGACGCACCAAGACTCCCCGGACCGCAGCACACCCACGACGATGCGCACATCATCCCGGTCCGGGCGTGCCAGCAGATAGGCGGTGCGCTCCTGAGGGTCCTCTATTGCCGCTGCTTCGCGCTCGGCCTGGGCGGGCAGCACCATTCGCTCCGTGGCCACGGCCGTTCCGTCCACATCCTGCGGCCATACAATGCCCGCCAGTAGTTCCTCCAGGTTCTGCGCACGCGGCAGATCCCCTTGCTCGATCGCGGTCAGCGACTGCGGTTCGGCACGGGCCTCGGCCAGTGCGTCCGCGTCCAGCATCTGGACCAGTTCCGGATCCTTCAGCAGGACGGCGGTGCGCACCAGGGCGAACACCCCAACCGGCGCATCCCATCCGACCCGTGCCACGTGTTCTTCCAATTGTGTCACCACGCGCGTGAGGGCGGCCTGCCTGGACGCGGGCATTGCGGGGGAGGGCAAGGGGTCGTTTCGGGTCGCGGCAGCGTCGGGAGTCGTGTACTGGCTCATAGCGTCATCGTCTCATCGCCATGTGAGTATGTTGGGGCGCCATCGTGGCCGAGTCGATGATGCTTCCGGTCTGGGCAGCCAGGCGCTCGCCGCCGGGCTGATCCGCGGCGCAACGGCGACCAGGAATGGGCTGAGGTTTTGTGGGCCTGACGTGACCTGTGCGACGATTGGCCACGGCGGCGCCACCGGCGCCCGCCACCGTGCGCTGTGGCGCACGCACCATGACACGGAACGACACGGAGCGTGAACGTGACCACCAGGCCCGAAGACGATCCTATCGACAAGCCCGACGACGAGTCCGCTTCCGCCGACTCCCCTGAGACGGACAGCCGGGATGACCGCGTGCGCGGTGGCTTCTTCCAGGCCGACAGCTCTGAGGACGCCCGAGGAGCCGGCCGCGGGACGGCCGCCGCTTCGGGGGCCGCGGACGCCGCCGACGACGGGGAGAATTCTGAGGACAACAAACCCGAGGAGGACGGAGCGGAGGATTCCAGGCCTTTCGGATCCGCTTTTGATCCCTCCGCCCTCTTCGGTCTAGGGACGGCCCGACGCGCCTCCGGTGCGGCCCGCCCGGGCCGTCAGCAGCGCCCTGGCGGCGGATCGGGAGCCACCCGCCCGCCCACACGGCCGAGCGGCCCCGGTGGACGGCGTCGGCCCGGACCGCTGTCCCTGACTGTGGGTATCCTCGCTGCGCTCGCCGGCATCATCGGGTTCTGCTCGCGTACCTGGACGGAAGTGCTCTGGTACAGCCAGCTGGGTTTCTCCCGGGTGATCTGGACCCAGTGGATCGCCACGGGGGGAATGTTCCTGATCGGATTCCTGATCATGTTCGTGGCCGTCTTCGCGGCCATACGGCTGGCCTACCGCGCCCGCGAGATCGGCTTGCCCCGGGACGAGGCGTCCCGCAACCTCGAGGCTTATCGGTCGGCCCTTGAACCAGTTCAGCGGCAGGTGACCTGGATCATTCCCGCGGTGCTGGCGCTGACCAGCTCCGCCTGGGACGTGGCTCCCCGCTGGCGGGAGGTGCTGCTCGCCGTGAATTCCCAGTCCTTCGGTACGGCGGATCCGCAGTTCGGGCTGGACGTGTCATTCTACGTGTTCATTCTGCCGGTGTTGGAGCTGGTGGTGTCATATCTGACCCGTGTGGTCGTGTTCGCGGGCATCTGCAGCGTTGTTATCCATTACGTGTACGGTGGCATCTCCGTGGCACGCACCCCGCACTTCACCCGGGCGGCCCGGGTGCACCTGACGGTGTTCCTGGCCCTGTTCGCCCTCCTGCGGGGCGGCTCCTACTGGCTGGGGCGCTACAGCTCCCTGTACGCCTCCAACGCGCGATTCGACGGGGCCGGCTACACCGACGTCAACGCTTCCATTCCCGCAAACGCGATACTGGCGGCCATCAGTGTGGTGGTCGCGGCGCTGTTCGTGTTCTCCATGCGCTCCAGCTCCTGGCGGTTGCCGATCACCGGCGTGGCCGTGATGATCGTGTCCGCGCTGCTGATCGGGGCCGCCTATCCCGCGGTGATCCAAAGATTCGTGGTCAATCCCAACGCCCAGCGTGAGGAGGCCCCTTACATCGACCGAAATATCAAGGCCACATTGACCGCTTACGGCCTGGATGATGTGGAGACCACCGATTACGATGCCAAGACGACAGCGGAGGCCGGTCAGCTGTTGGAGGACGCAGAGTCGACCACTTCGATCCGCCTGTTGGATCCCAACCTGGTCTCGCCGACCTTCCGGCAGTTGCAGCAGAACAAGCAGTACTACTCCTTCGCCTCCTCACTGAACGTCGACCGGTACCGCATAGACGGTGCCAGCCGCGACACCGTAATAGCCGTGCGCGAGCTGAACTTTGATGGTCTGGACGCCAACCAGCGCACATGGGTCAACGAACATACCGTCTACACGCACGGCTACGGCGTGGTCACGGCCTACGGCAACACCGTCGCTTCCGGTGGCTACCCGTCCTTCTGGGAGGGCGGCATTCCCTCTGTCGGAGACTTGGGCGAGTACGAGCCGCGCATTTACTTCGGCCAGGCTTCGCCGTCGTATTCGATCGTGGGCGGCGACGACGGCGGCAACCCCCGCGAGCTGGACTACCCCGACGACTCCGCGCCGTCCGGGCAGGTCAACACCACATTTGATGGGGACGGCGGACCGGACGTGTCCAATCCCTGGAACCGTCTGCTGTACGCCGTGCGCTTCCAGGAGATGAACATCCTGTTCTCCCAAGAGGTGCGCAGTGGGTCGCAGATCCTGTACAACCGCAACCCCGCTGATCGGGTGGCACAGGTAGCGCCGTGGCTGACCCTGGACGGCAGCCCCTACCCGGCGGTCGTGGATGATGACGACGACGCCTCCACTCCTAAGCGGGTCGTGTGGATCCTCGACGGCTACACCACAACCAATAATTACCCCTACTCCCAACACGAGTCCCTTGAGGACACGATGAGTGACGCCACCTCCGGCTCCGCCCTGCTGGGCGCCCCGGAGGAGTCCAATTACGTGCGCAACTCGGTCAAGGCGGTGGTCGATGCCTACGACGGCTCCGTGACCCTGTACGAGTGGGATGAGAACGACCCGATCCTCGCCGCCTGGAAGGCGGTCTTCCCCGGCTCGGTGACCCCGATGAGCCAGATGAGCACCGACCTGATGGCGCATATGCGCTACCCGGAGGACCTGTTTAAGGTCCAGCGCACCGTGCTGGCCAACTACCACGTCACCGACCCGGAGGACTTCTACTCCGGTGGTGACTTCTGGAAAGTACCCGATGACCCGACCAAGTCCGGTGACGAGGCGCAGGCCCCGTACTACTTGACACTGAAGATGCCGGACCAGGATGAGGCGACCTTCTCCCTGTCCAGCGTCTACATCATTGGTGGTAACACCGACCGCAACGTGCTCACCGGCTTCCTGGCGGTGGATTCGGAGACGGCCGGTGGCGAGAACGGCGGACGCAACCCCGACTACGGCAAGCTGAGGCTGTTGGAGCTGCCGCGCTCCTCGAACGTGTCCGGTCCCGGCCAGGTGCAGAACAACTTCAACTCCAACGCCACCGTCTCTCAGGTGCTGAACCTGCTCTCGCAGCAGGGTTCGGAGGTGATCCGTGGCAACCTGCTGACCCTGCCGGTGGGCGGCGGGCTGTTGTACGTGCAGCCGGTGTATGTGCAGGCCTCCTCTGGGACGCAATATCCGCTGTTGCGTGAGGTACTGGTCTCCTTCGGTGACAAGGTCGGCTTTGCCGACACGCTCTCTGAGGCGCTGGACCAGGTGTTCGGCGGCGACTCGGGTGCCACCACGGGGGAGGAAGCCGTGGACGGCGATGCCGCGGCGGCCAACGACACCTCGTCAGAGACGGAGGAAGGGGCCGATCAGAGCGTGCCCACCGCTGAGCCGACCGAGCAGGCGAGTGCGGCGGCCACGACGCAGCCGAGCACCACGCCCACACCGGGGGCGACCACGGGTTCCGGCGACCCGGCTGCCGATCTGGCCACCGCGTTGTCCGACGCGCAGACAGCCATGGATGACGCGGGTAAGGCGATGCAGGACGGCGACTGGTCCGCCTACGGGGACGCCCAGAACCGGCTGACCGACGCCCTTAACCGCGCTGTCGCCGCCCAGCAGCAGCTCGACGCCCAGGGCTGAGTAGCGTGAGTAGCGGATGCGTCGTGGTGAGCAAGGGCACGTCGCCCGAGTTTGCGGTCCTGCGGGGCGGCGGACTAGGGTACTGACCACGACGCGGGGTGGAGCAGTTCGGTAGCTCGCCGGGCTCATAACCCGGAGGTCGCAGGTTCGAATCCTGCCCCCGCTACCACCGAGGCCCCGGCACCAGCAGGTGCCGGGGCCTTCTGCCGCCCGGTTCCGAGGAGGGCTCCTCGGAACCGGGCGGTTTTGCTATGCCATGCACGGGTGGCTGGTAACTCGGGATCGTCCCCGCACAACACCGCTGCGGTAGTTTCCCACCATGACAGATTCCCCATCCCTACCAACCGAATCCGCGGTTTCGACGGCTGCCGCCGTGCAGGCCGCCGGGTCCGGCGCCCAGACCGCTGCTTGCGTCCCAGCCGTGGAGACGAACACCACCCGCATTGAGAATGCCGGGCTGGACGTTATCGCCGAGTCCGAGCGCAAGGGGCGCCCCCGCGACCTGTTCATGCCCTGGTTCGCCGCCAACATCTCGGTGCTCGGCCTGTCCTGGGGCGCCTGGGTGCTTGGCTTCGGCCTGTCCTTCGCCCAGGCGCTGGTCGCCGGCGTCGTCGGGGTGATCGTCTCCTTCTTGCTGTGCGGCTTCATAGCCGTGCTCGGCAAGCGGGGCAGTGCTCCGACTCTCGCGCTGTCCCGTGCCGCCTTCGGCTACTACGGCAACCGCCTGTCCGCGGCCATCTCCTGGATCCTCACCGTCGGCTGGGAAACGGTGCTGTGCGTATCCGCGTCCCTCGCCTCCGCCACGGTGATGCAGGCCCTTGGATGGAACAATGAGCTCGGAGCCCAGATCGTAGGCTTCCTACTGACCGTGGGACTGGCGGCAAGCGCTGGCATCCTCGGCTTTGACATGATTATGCGGGTGCAGACCTGGATCACCTGGGCCACGGGCATACTTACCATGATCTACCTGCTGCTGGTCTCCCCGCAGATCGACTTCTCTGCGCTGGCAGCGCTGCCCGCCGGCTCGGCGGCCGCCTTTATCGGCGCCCTGGTCATGGTCGCCACCGGCTTCGGCCTGGGCTGGGTCAATGCCGCCGCCGACTACTCCCGCTACCTGCCGCGCGGCGCCTCCACCACCGGCGTGATCGCCTGGACCACCATCGGCTCCTCCCTGCCCGTGGTCATCCTCGTGATCGCCGGCATCATGCTGGTGGGCTCCGATCCCGAACTCGGCACCGCCATCGACGCCGACCCCATTGGCGCCCTGACCACCATCTTGCCCACCTGGTTCCTGATCCCCTTTGCCGTGGTCGCCGTCCTGGGACTGGCCGGCGGCATCATCATGGACCTGTACTCCTCGGGACTGTCCCTGCTGGCCACCGGCGTGCCTGTGAGGCGCCATGTGGCCACCGCCATTGACGCGACCATCATGAGCCTTGGCACCATCGCCGTCATCTTCGGGGCGAAGGACTTCCTTGGGCCCTTCCAGGGCTTCCTGACCACCCTGGGCGTGGTGATCGCCGCCTGGGCGGGTGTCATGCTCGCAGAGGTGTGCTTGCGCCGTCGCGACTACGACGAGGCCGCCCTGTTCACCCCCGACGGCGTCTACGGCGCGGTCAACCTGGAGGCGATCACGCTGGTCGTCCTCGGCTCCGGTGTCGGCTGGGGGCTGGTGGTCAACTCCGCCGCCTCCTGGCTGAGCTGGCAGGGTTATCTGCTCGGTCCGCTGGGCGGCCGCGACGGCGCCTGGGCCAGTGCCAACCTGGGCGTTCTTGTGGCGCTGCTGATCGGCCTGCTCGGGCACCTGCTCCTTGGCAGGCGCCGCGTGCAAGCCCAGGAGCAGGCGGGGGAGCAGGCATGAGCACCGTCGGCCCCCTCCCGCAGTCCCCACTAGGGCCCGACGGCGTTCCCGCCGAGTTGCTCGCCGCCCTCGACGCGTCCGGGGGCGCCGCCGGACCCGGCCCCGCCGTGGAGGCCGCGCACCAGATCGCCCGGCGCACCGGCGCCGCCCACCACGACGTGCTGGTCGTGCTCGGATCGGGCGCCGACGGCGCCCTGGACGCCTGGGGCGCGCCGACGGCGTCACTGCCGCTGTCCGATCTGCCCGGGATCAACGCACCGGTCGCACCCGGACATGTCGATCGGCTCGACTCCTATGAGCGGCTACTTCCACCGCCTCCGGTCTATGCGGACGACTCCGGCACGGCGCCCGCCACCTCATCCGGGAGCAGGCGCGTCCTGGTTGCGCACGGGCGCACCCACCTGTATGAGGGGCGCGGGCCCGGCGCCGTCGTCGCCCTGGCCCGGGCCGCGGCCGCCACCGGCGTGCGGGCCGCCGTCCTGATCAACGCCAACGGCTGCCTGCGGGACTGGGCGATCGGGGAGGTCATGACGATCACCGATCACCTCAACCTCTCCGGCGCCTCACCCTTTGCCGGCACCGTGTTCGTCGACCAGCGCGACCTGTGGGACCCGGAGCTGACGGCCGTTCTTAGCGCGCATACCCAGCGCTCCGGCGTGTACGCCATGGTGCGTGGACCGGAGTACCAGACCCCGGCCGAGTCCCGCATGCTGGCGGCCCTCGGAGCCGATTGCGTAGGTATGTCCACGGTTCTGGAGGCGATCGCCCTGCACCAACTGGGCGTGCGGGTAGCCGGAATGAGCGTCGTATCCGACCTGTCCTTCGCGGCCGCTACCACCGATCCAGCCGAGGTCGTGCGCCTTGTGGCTGGCGCTCACCACACTCTTATCGCAGGCATCGAGGTGGTATTGGCTGCCCTCTAGGATCGCGGGCGGGGCGTAATGCCCTGGCCCGCGCCGGTCGCAGGGCTATGCCTTTCGCAGCACACAGGTACGGACATAGGACGCCCGTCCCCGCCCGCGCGCCTCCGCATCCGGCTAGCCTTGGACCATGGCACCTGAGAATTCCACCGGCGCGACGACGCGCACCGAATCAGACTCCATGGGCACCGTTGAGGTCGCCTCCGACCGCTATTGGGGCGCCCAGACCGAACGCTCCCTGCACAACTTCGACATCGGCCGCGAGACCTTCGTACTCACTCGCCCCCTCATCCGGGCCCTGGGCGTGCTCAAGAAGTCCGCCGCCCTGGCCAACGCCGAGCTGGGTGAGCTGCCCACAGAGATCGCGGACCTGATCGCCCAGGCCGGCGACGAGGTAATCTCCGGTGAGCTCGACTCCCACTTCCCGCTCGTCGTCTTCCAGACCGGGTCGGGCACGCAGTCAAATATGAACGCCAACGAGGTCATCTCCAACCGGGCCATCGAGCTGGCCGGCGGCCAGATGGGCTCCAAGACCCCCGTCCACCCCAACGACCACGTCAACCGCGGCCAGTCCTCCAACGACACTTTCCCCACGGCCATGCACATCGCAGTCGTCGAGGAACTCACGGCCATGTACCCGCGCGTGCAGCGGCTGCGTGACACCCTGGATGCCAAGGCCAAGGAATTCGACGACGTAGTCATGGTCGGCCGCACCCACCTCCAGGACGCCACCCCGATCCGCCTGAGCCAGGTTATCTCCGGGTGGGTCGCGCAGATCGACTTCGCCCTGGACGGCATCCGCTATGCCGACTCCCGTGCCCGTGAACTCGCTATCGGCGGCACCGCAGTGGGTACTGGCCTAAACGCCCACCCGAAGTTCGGGGAGCTAACCGCGAAGAAGATCAGCCAGGAGACCGGCATCGACTTCAAGCAGGCCGACAACCTCTTCGCTGCGCTCGGCGCCCACGACGCCCTGGTGCTGGTCTCCGGCGCGCTGCGGGTGCTGGCCGACGCCCTGATGAAGATCGCCAACGACGTGCGCTGGTACGCCTCTGGCCCCCGCAACGGTATCGGCGAGCTGATCATCCCCGAGAATGAGCCCGGCTCCTCCATCATGCCCGGCAAGGTCAACCCCACCCAGTGCGAGGCCATGACCATGGTCGCCACCAAGGTCTTTGGTAATGACGCGACCGTCGGTTTCGCCGGCAGCCAGGGCAACTTCCAGCTCAACGTGTTCAAGCCGGTCATGGCCTGGTGCGTGCTGGAGTCCATCCAGCTGCTCGGTGACGCATGCGTGTCCTTCGACGAGCACTGCGCCTACGGCATCGAGCCCAACCGGGAGAAGATCCAGGCGAACCTGGATTCCAACCTCATGCAGGTCACCGCGCTCAACCGCCACATCGGCTACGACAAGGCCTCCAAGATCGCCAAGAACGCCCACCAGAAGGGCCTGTCTCTGCGCGAGTCCGCCCTCGAGCTGGGCTTCGTCACCGAAGCCGAGTTCGACGCCTGGGTGGTCCCGGCCGATATGACTCATCCGTCCGCCGCGGACGAGTGAGCCGGGTGGCCAGTCCTTCCCGAACGCAATGGGCATCGTCCCCGGCGGCACTCAAACGTGTCGCCGGGGACGATGCATCTGCCAGACTGGGCCGCATCGGTGTGCAGCCGACGCCGCCGACGACGCTCCTGGAAGGACAGGCCATGCCCCGCATAGACCACGCCGCCCTCTGGGTCGCAGACCTGGAGGCCACCCGCGACTTCTACCTGCACTGGTTCGGCGGGCACGCCAACGGCCAGTACCACAACCCGCGGACCGGGCTGCGCACCTATATCCTCAACTTCGACGACGGCGCCCGCGCGGCGGGCCGCCGGGGGACTCGGTTGGAACTGATGAGCCGCCCCGACGTCGTTACCCACCCAGACACGGAGATGTGCGGCTGGGCACACATCTCCTTCGCCCTGCCCGACCGTGCGGGCGTCGACGATCTGGCCGCCCGGGCCCGCGCGGCTGGGGTGTCGGTGATAGACGGGCCCCGTCAGACCGGGGATGGCTACTATGAGGCGGTCCTACTCGACCCTGAGGGCAACCGAGTCGAGGTTGTGGCCGGCGACTACAGCGACGAGGTCGCGCAGCGGCGCTGAAAACGTCTTCTCCCACGGGTATGTGGGAGCGATGCATTCGCGTCCAGGCGGGCGGCCGTGGCAGGCTTCGGCTATGAAACGATCGAGTCTTCTTGGCCTTGTTGCAGAGGCGATTCTCATCGTTGTGGGGCTTGTGGCAATACTTGGGGGAGACAGCGAGCCGGCCGCATACTGCTCCGCCGCCTGGGTCCTGGTAGCGCTGTTCTACGTTGCGGTTGTGGGCTGGGCGGCGTGGCGGCGCCGAGTTTTGGATGATGGTGTTGAAATACGGGAGTCGGTGCTGAGCCTGCCGCGGTGGCTGATCGCCGTGCTGGGGACAGCGCCGGTGATCGCGGCGCTAGTGGGTCTGCTCAATGGATTGGCCGGAGCCAATGTTCCCCAGGAACTGATCGACCACTTGGCCACCGCTTACGGCCCGGTGCAGGCCGCCACTTTGACCCGGGTACTTCAAGTCGCTGCCACGATTATCACGGTACTCACCGCGATGCTCGGTTGGGCGCTGCTCCATCTGGGGTACGCCCGACACTACGAGCGCCTGGATCACCTGTATGGACCGTCCCTCAAGTTCCCGGGCACGGCGGACGCGGATCTGACGGATTACGTGTACTTCTCCCTGACTGTGGGAACCACGTTTGCCACATCGGATGTGACGGTTATCTCTCGGCGCCTGCGTTGGACGGTGGTTGTGCACTCCGTCCTGGCCTTCTTCTACAACGCGATTGTGCTGGCGATTGCCTTCAGACTGATCACCGGTTGAGCGCAGAGCCTGTCTGCGGCGGACGGTCGCAAACCGTGATAGAGGCGTCCACCCCGCCGAACTAACGCATGTGAATCATTGACATCATGCGGCTGTAGTAACAGCTCGGACCGCGGGATCGCGTGTTCGTCACCGTTTTAGGCGGTGACGAACGCGCAGTGGTGTCCCCGAGTATTCTGGGGGATGGTGCCGGTCAGGCCCAGGGAAGTCCGACCAGCTTGCCGGTGTGTGCGCAGGCGGCCATATCCTGCTGCGCGCGGACGATCTCATCTAGCGGGTAGGTATGCACGGGCAGGAGGTTCAGCACACCAGCCTCGATCCTGTCCAGTACCCGCTGCAACTCGGCAGCGGGCAGGTCGGAGGCCTGGCCCGAGTATGTGGTCAGCCGCACGCCGTTCGGAATCCAGTCCATCGGGTAGAACTCCGTGATGGTCCACGAGTCGGACAGCATGCCGGTAAAGCACACGGTGCCATGCACGGCGGTTGCCAGCAGTGAGTCGCGCAGTGTGGGCACGCCCACGAGTTCCAGCACCGCGTCCACGCCGCCGGGTTGGTACCCGCGCACCTGCTCGGCCACCGCGCCGTCATCGCGCAGTGCCGTCACACCTCGGGAAGCGAGCAGTTCGAGCCCAGCTCGGCGTCGGGAGGTGGCGTAGACCGTGCAGCCCATGTCGACGGCGAGGGCCGCGGTGGCCAGGCCCAGGGCCGAGGTACCGCCACGTATCAGCAGGCTCTGGCCGGCTTGCAGATTCAGTCCGGTGGTAAGCGATCCATGGGCGGTCTGCAGTGTTTCGGGCACCGAGCCGATGACCTCCCACGGCAGGCCGGAGTCAAAGGTGAGGACCTGCTCGCGCGGCACCACCACGTACTGGGCATAGCCGCCGTCGAAGGCTCTTCCCATACCACCCATCATGGTGACCACCTGGGTCCCTGAGGGCAGGCGCCCTTGCGGATCCAGATCCACGATCCCGGAGGCCTCGATCCCCAGCACGCGCGGATAGCTCATGCCGCCGGCCTGTCCGGTAACCGAGTGGTATTCGCTGCGGTTCAGACCGAAGGCCATGACCTTGATCCGCACCCAGCCGGGGCGCGGCTGCGGGACGGGTACGTTGGTCACGTGCAGGTTCTCAATGCCCGGGGCGGTCAGCACGGCGGCGCGCATGGTCGCGGGTGTGGCGGGTCCGGTAGCCGTGAGGGAGTAGGGGCGGTTCGTGCTCATCGGCCGTTGCTCCTCATGCAGTGCTGGTACGTGACGGGCTGTGGGCCGCCCGCGGTGGGGCGGGCGGGTGCGTGGATTCGGAAGCGTCGCCGGGGCTCGGCGTGCTCGATCCCGCCAGGATCTCCTCCAGCCAGGCGGTCTCTGCTCGGCGAGAGGAGGCCACGATACGGATCATGCCGCGCCGGTATGGGTCCGTCTCGGTTTCGGAGCGGTGCGGGACGCCGTCGTCGTAAAAAAACGCCGGTGCCGGTTTGCGCAGAACCTCCAGACGACGGCGCAGCACGGCCGTGCGCTCGTCGGCGTCGGGCAGGCGGGACAGGAAGGCGAGCACCACCAAGAACCGGGGCATGGATGCGATATCGGTTTTGCTCGGGTGCCTCAAGCGCTCGTGCAGGCGGCGGCGACCAGTGACGGTGATCTCGATGCGCTTGCGTGGACGGCCCCGGGCCCCGGGCTCGTCGGTGCGGATGATCGACCCGGCTTTCTCCAGCCGCGCCAGGGCGGGGTAAAGGGCACCTTCCGACAGGCGGCCGCCCGGCCCGTCCAGCTCAACGATCCGGCGCCGCAGCTCATAGCCATGCAGCGGTCCCTCATCGAGGAACCCCAGGATCTTAAGCTCAAGCACGACGACACACTACATCGAATCGACATATTCGCCAAGCGTTGTTACGGTAGATGACGTCGCCGCTAGGCGCGGGAGAGGAGACAGTCGCATGGGAATGCGCACCGGCACGCCGGAAGCCGACGCATCCGTGTTGGTCACGAAGGATTCCGAGTCGGCCGCCGTTGGAACCGGTGCCATAGAGTTCTCCGACGTCACCAAGCGTTATCCGGCTCCCGTCAACGGATCCGCAAATCCGCGGGCCGCCGTCGACTCCTTCTCCGCCATCCTGCCCGCCGGATCCATTACCGTCCTGCTCGGTTCGTCAGGCTGCGGTAAGACCACGCTGTTGCGCATGGTCAACCGGATGGTCGAGCCCACTGCCGGCAGGATTCTTCTAAACGGCAAGGACGTCCACGACGGCGATCCTGTGGCACTGCGTCGCTCCATTGGTTATGTCATGCAGAACGCCGGACTGCTGCCGCATCGACGGGTGCTGGACAACATCACCCTGGTGCCGCGGCTCAACGGCACCGACCGCTCCGCGGCTCGAAGGCGCGCCCACAGACTTATGGACATGCTGGGCCTGGACTCGGAGCTGGCCGATCGCTATCCGGGACAGCTGTCCGGAGGGCAGGCCCAGCGCGTCGGCGTGGCCCGGGCCCTCGCGGCCGATCCGGGCGTGCTGCTGATGGACGAGCCATTCGGCGCCGTGGATCCGCTGGTGCGCCGCGACCTGCAGCGGCAGCTGCTGCGCATCCAGGGTGAGTTGGCCAAAACGATCATCTTCGTCACTCACGACGTAGACGAGGCCCTGATGCTCGGTGATGAAATCATCCTTTTGCGCGAGGGCGCCCAGATCGCACAACGCGGCACCAGTGCCCAGTTGCTCGCCGATCCCGCCGATGACTTCGTGACTCAGTTCCTCGGCCTTGACGACGCCGACCGCGCCTTGCGTCTGGCCGACGTCGCCGGCAGCCGGGTGGTCCTGGACCGGGCCGGCCGCGCCATAGGGCGGATCGATACGGACGCGGAGATGCACTAGTGACCTGGGTCCTCAACAACCTCCCGGCAATCGCCTCCTACCTGCTCGCCCACGTCAGTCAGGCGGTGCCCGCGATTCTTGCGACCCTGCTGCTCGCTATTCCGATTGCCCGCCTGACCCAGTGGCTCGGGCCGCTGCGCGGCATCCTGGTCTCGGGCGCCTCCCTGCTGTATGCCATCCCCTCCCTGGCGCTGTTCGTGATCCTGCCGGTCGTGCTCGGCACCGGCATCCGGGACACGCTCAATGTGGTGGTGGCGCTCACGCTCTACGGTCTGGCGCTGATGGTGCCCACTACGGTTGATGCGCTTGACGCCGTCGATCAGCGGGTGCTCGACGCCGCCACCGCCATGGGGATGGGGCCGCTGCGCCGCTTTGCCACCGTGGAGCTGCCGCTGGCGGGCCCCGCGATTGTGGCCGGACTTCGCGTCGTCACCGTCTCCACAGTCTCGCTGACCACGGTCGGGGCGGTGCTGGGCGTGCGCAGCCTGGGCTGGCTATTCACCGACGGCTTTCAGCGAGGCATCACCGTAGAGATCCTCGTCGGCATCCTCGCCACCGCACTGCTCGCGGTCACGCTCGACGCCCTGGTTGTGCTGTGCGGCCGGGTGCTGCTGCCGTGGACGCGTAGCACCCACGCGCGCGAGGAGGCGACGGTATGAACTACCTCGGTGAGGCGATCGCCTACATCCTCACCGCCGCCAACTGGTCCGGTTCACTTGGCATAGGGCGGTTGCTGGCGCAGCACATCGGGTACTCGCTGCTGGGGGTGGCCGTTGCCGCCGTAATCGGTGTCCCACTGGGCTGGTGGATCGGACACACCGGGCATGGTAAGGGCGCCGCAGTCGCCCTGGCCGGCGCCGTACGGGCCCTGCCCACCCTGGGTCTAATCACCCTGTTCGCACTGGCTCTCGGCGTGGGGTTGTCCGCCCCCATGCTCGCCTTCATCGTCCTGGCACTGCCCAGCGTACTGGCCGGTGCCTACACCGGCATTGAGTCCGCGGACACCGTCGCCGTCGACGGCGCCCGCGCCAGCGGCATGAGTGAGGTCCAGATACTCACCCGCGTGGAGATCCCGCTGGGCGCTGCGCTGCTCGTGGGCGGCCTGCGGTCGGCCACGCTGCAGGTGATCGCCACGGCGACACTGGCCGCCTACACCGGCGCCGGCGGACTAGGGCGGCTGATGTTTCTGGGGCTCAAGACCCAGTACTACGGCATGATGCTGGCCTCCTCGCTCATGGTCATCGCCCTGGCTCTGCTGTCCGAGCTCCTCTTTATCCTCCTCCAGCGCGCCGTCACCCCGGTAGGCGCACGCAACCGAAAGGAATCCCAGTGAAACCCAATGCTGACAAGCACACGGTGCTCACTCGTCGCAGTGCCTTGGCCGGCGGCGGGCTGCTCGCCGTGGCCGCCACGCTCACCGCATGCTCTAGCTCTGACCCCTTGTCCTCCTCCGGTGCCGGCTCCGCCATCGTGGTGGGCAGCCAGCAGTACTACTCCAATGAGATCATCGCCGAGCTGTACGCCCAAGCGCTCGAGCAGGCCGGCTTCACCGTCGACCGCCAGTATCAGATTGGGCAGCGCGAGGTCTACATCCCCGAGCTCGAGTCCGGGGCGATCGACGTGCTGCCCGAGTACGGCGGCAACCTGCTGCAGTACTACGACTCTGAGACAGGCGCAACGGACTCCGACTCCGTACACGCTGCCCTGGCGGACGTGCTGCCGGAGACGCTGATGGTGCTCGATTACGCCCAGGCTACCGACCAGGACTCCTATACCGTGACCAGCGAGCTCGCCGAGGAATACGGCCTGGTCTCCATCGGTGACCTGGCCAAGCTCGACGGCACCGTCATGGTGGCGGCGAACTCCGAGTTCAAGTCGCGTCCCTACGGCCCGACGGGCATCAAAGCCGTCTACGGGGTGGATGCCGACGTCTACCCCGTGGAGGACTCCGGCGGGTCGCTCACCGTCGGAGCCCTTACGGACGGAACGGTACAGGCGGCCGATATCTACACCTCCTCGCCTGCCATCGACGCCAACGACCTGGTCGTCCTGGAGGACCCGAAGGCCCTGATCCTGCCGCAGAACGTCACGCCGCTGGTCGCCGCCGACCTTGATGAGGGCGCCGTCACCGCGATCAATGCCGTCTGTGCACTGTTGACCACCGAGGCACTGCGCGCACTCAACGCCCGCTCGGTGGACGAGCAGCTTGACTCCGCCACGATCGCCACCGACTGGCTCACCGAGCAGGGCATTAAGTAGGTCCTCTCAGCGCGAATAGGTTCAAGCCAATAGGCCCGTCCGGTGGTGAGCCGAGCTGGTCACTTCGCGGTCCCGTTGACCGGCCCGGTGGAAGCACGTTCGATCAGCCGAGGGATCAGCACCTGTTCGGTGGGCAGAAAGCGGTTGGCAGCCCGTCCGACGGCCCGGTCCAGGGCCAGTTGCGACATGAGCGCGGGATTCTGGTCGATGGTGGTCAACGGCACCAGGCCGGAGTCGAAGCGCCTCGCATTGTCGAAGCCGATCACACTGACCTGACCCGGGACTCCCACCCCGGCGGAAAGCAGCCCCTGGATCACCCCGGAGGCCACCCGATCGTTGAAGGCCGACACCGCGGTCGGCGGATCACTGGAGGTGAGCATGTGCGCGGCTGCGCGTATACCGTGCTCTTGTTCCAGGCCGCCAGCGATGATCTCCGCCTCGGCTAACAGCCCATGGGTCTCCATCGCTGCGAGATATCCCGCACGACGCTCCGGGCTCGACGGCGCGTTTCCGCCGTCGACATGCACGATGCGGCGGTGCCCGAGACGCACTAGGTGGTCGACGGCTGCGGCCACCCCGCCCCGGTCATCGATTCTGACTACGTCCACGCCAGGGCATGACAGCGGGCGGGCCACTGCGACTACGGGCACCTCATCTGCCAGCATCCTCAGGCGCGCCGTTCCCAGGGATGGACCGATCATGATCAGCGCCTCGCAGCGGTCACGCAGTAGGGTCTCGGCGGCGCGGCGATCATCCACCGCCCTGACGACGGCGGAAAGGACGAGCTCATGGTCTCCTGCCTCGGCAGCGGCATATAGGCCGTCAATGATTTCGGCGTGGAAGGGCTGGTGGACATCGAAGGTCACACCGATCTGGCCCGATCGGGCGGATCGCAGTGCTCGTGCGCGCTGATCCGGCCGGTATCCCAGCCGTGCAGCGACCGCTTTGACCCGGCGCCGCGTTTCCTGGGAAGCGCCGGCGGCATCACGCATGACGATGGACACGAGCGATACCGAGCAGTTGGCCTCCCTAGCGACATCAGCCAGCGTGACCGCCTTGCGTTGCCGCTGTGCCATGCATTCTCCACTTCTCCCGCTGCGGTGATTGTCCGACTCTGAGCCTACAGTGCGTAAACTAAAATCTCTGTAATTATAGGCGAAGGCGTCGAGAACCCGCCCATGAAGATGACTGAAATCGTGGCGGAAACTGACTGTTGACTTACAGGATGAGGTTCGGGCAAGTCAAGGAGGGACTAGAACGTGCTAGCTTCTTTGTCATCACAAAGGTCGCGGTGATGCGGCCCTTGTGATCCAGCGCCGCGCCGCCCTGAGCGCTCGCGGCACAAGACGAAGGAGTCATCCCATGATTAATAGTCCCGCGCCACCGGTACGCCTCGCCCTGATCGGGGCTGGCCGCATCGGTACGCATCACGCCACGGCCATCGCCCACGACATCCACAGCGCTGAACTGGTGGCGGTTGTGGATCCGCGGGTCGAGGCTGCGCAGAAGCTGGCCGCTCCGCTCGGGGCCCGCGCGGAGGCCGAGGCTTCCGGTGTGCTGTCCGATCCCGACATTGACGCGGTAGTCATCACCACCCCGGCGGCTCTGCACCGCGATCTGATCGTGGAGGCCGCCAGCGCCGGCAAGCACGTCTTCACGGAAAAGCCGATCACCACTGAACTCGATGAGGCCGCCCAGTGCGTAGAGGCCGCCAGGCGCGCCGGCGTGGTGCTCCAGGTCGGCTTCAACCGCCGCTTCGCTCCCGGGTTCATCGCCGCCCGCCGGGCTGTGGCTGACGGCCGCATCGGTACCCCGCAGCTGTTGCGTTCACTTACGCGTGATCCCGGCCCCTTCGGCGGAGAACCGGCCCGTATTCCGCTGTGGACGATCTTCCTGGAGACTCTCATCCACGATTTCGACACGCTACGGTGGCTCAACCCGGGTGCCGAGGTGGACACGGTGACCGCCCATGCCGACGCCCTCATTCGTCCCGATGCTCGCGACGACGGCTTCCTCGACACCGCGATGGTCACCCTGCGCTTCGACAACGGCGCCTTCGCCACTGCGGAGGCGAGCTTCTCCGCCAGCTACGGGTACGACGTGCGCGGGGAGGTATTCGGCGATGGCGGCATGGCTACAGCCGGCAGCGGACGCACCAGTGACATGGAGTACTTCGGACCGGGCGGAGTCGCATACGACACCTCTCGGGCGGACACCGACTTGCTGCACGGCGCCTACGTGGGGGAGTTCAAAGCCTTCGTGGAGGCCATCCGGGGCGGTCAGCCGGATATCCCAACCGGTGACGACGGGGTCAAGGCACTCCAGATTGCCCGTGCCGCCATCGTCTCCATCCAGCAGTCCCGCACCGTTCGTCTTGAGGAGGTAACCCGATGAGTTCCACGGACGTATCCGCCAACAACCCCTTCACCCTCGCCGCCTGCGCCGAGATGATCTATCTGGACCGTCCCTTCCTGCAGCGCGTAGAAGCGATTGCTGCGCATGGCATCAATGTGGAGATCTGGGACTGGACCACCAAGGACTTGGACGCCCTGGCGGCCACCGGTGTGCCCATCGTCTCCATGACCGGCTATGTGGAGGGCGACCTGACCACGGACGAAGGCAGCGCCCGCTTCCTGTCCACCGCCGAAGACTCGTTGCGCGCGGCCGAGAGGCTGTCCTGTCCAGTTCTCAACGTCCACGGAACCGGTCTGGGTGAGGGGGGTATACCCGTGGTCGCGAACGAGCACCCCTCGCCGGCCGACTGGCTGCGTGCAGCGGACACCCTGCGGCACCTGGCCGAACTGGGACAGCGTGAGGGTCGGGTGTTCACCCTGGAGAACCTCAACCTCCCTGTGGATCACCCCGGCTGCCCCTTCGCCCTGGCCAGGGACACCCGCACCCTGGTTCAGGCGGTGGACTCTCCGTGGCTGAGGATGAACCTGGACCTCTATCACGCCCAGATCGGCGAGGGGAACCTTATCGAGCTGTGTCGCCAGAGCCTGCCCTGGGTGGGGGAGATTCAGGTGGCCGATGTCCCCGGACGCGCCCAGCCCGGCACCGGGGAAGTCAACTACAGGGCGATCGCCCAGGCGCTTGCCGAAGCCGGCTACCGCGGCAATATCGGCATGGAGGCCTGGGCCCACGGCCAGGGTCCGGACGGCTCCACCTCCGTGTCCGATGCGGCGCTGGAGGAGTTCATCCGCACCTTCACCGTTGAGACCGCCGACGGCGGCGGTGGTAGGGGGAGATCATGAGCGCCCACACCATCCAAGGGGAGTCCACTCGGCGTCAGGTCGACCGCAGGCTGTTCACTATCCGCTCGATCGCCACCCTGGGCGGCCTGTTGTTCGGCTATGACACGGGCGTCATCTCCGGTGCACTGCCCTTCCTGAAGAACCCGGTGTCGGAAGGCGGACTAGCCCTGGGATCCTTCGAAGAGTCCGTGGTCACTACCGCCCTGACCGTGGGGGCCGCCGTCGGCGCGCTCGCGGGTGGGCGCCTGTCGGACCGCTACGGGCGCAAGAAGAACATTATGACGGTTGCCGTCATCTTCCTTGTCGGCGCCCTGGGCTGCGCGCTGGCACCCTCATACTGGATTCTGGTGGCCTTCCGGTTCATTCTGGGCCTGGCAGTGGGAGGCGCCTCGGCCACCGTCCCGGTCTACCTGTCTGAGATCTCTCCAGTGGAGATCCGTGGGACCATGGTTTCGCGCAACGAGTTGATGATCGTGACCGGGCAATTGGTGGCCTACGTGAGCAACGCCGTCATCGCCACCGCCTGGCCCGGCGCCCACGCCTGGCGATGGATGCTGGTTCTGGCGACCCTGCCCGCCATCGGACTGTGGATCGGCATCCACCTGCTTCCGGAGTCTCCCCGCTGGCTGGCGGGGAAGGACCGCGCACAGGAGATGTGGAAGGTCCTCAACGAGGTCCGCATGCCCGACGCCGTTGAGGATGAGGGACGGGACATTCTGCGCCGCGTGGATGAGGAGCGCGCCGCGGGCAAGGGGACCTGGGCGGATCTGCGTGTTCCCTGGATTCGCAGGATCACCTTGATCGGTATCGGGCTGGCCTTCCTGTCTCAGCTCACCGGAGTCAATGGGATCATGTACTACGCGCCCACGATCCTCATCTCCACCGGGCTGGGGACACAGCCGTCTATCGTGGCGACGATCGCCAACGGGGTGGTCTCGGTGATCTCGGTGTATATCGGCATCGTCTTCTTCCTCAAACGATTCCCCAGACGGCGCATGATCATCACCGGCCAGACCGGCTGCGTGGCCTCGCTCATCGCCCTGGGTCTGGTCTTCCTGCTGCCGGAGTCCACCGCACGCAGTTACCTGGTGCTGCTGTTCATGCTGACCTTCCTGTTCTTCATGCAGTGCTTCATCGGGGTGACCTTCTGGCTCATGCTGTCGGAGATCTTCCCCATGAGGGTGCGCGGCCTGGCCAACGGCGTGGCCGTGTTCTCCAACTGGGTGGGCAACGTCATCGTGGCCTTCGCCTTCCCCAATCTCATCGAACTGATTCAGGGCAACGCCTTCTTTGTCTTCGCCCTGATCAATCTGGGTTCTTTGGCCTTCTATGTCAGGTTCCTACCGGAGACCAAGGGGCACAGCCTGGAGGAGCTTGAGCGCATCTTCGAGAAGCGCTACTCGTGAGGAGATGACCAGGGTCTTGCACCCGTAGCCGAATACGTGATGGGGTGTGGAGCAAGGAATTAAGTGCTCCACACCCCACCGCGCGTTAACCGCAACCAGTGGTCCACACGCCAAGCGGCGTCGCCGGATGCGGGACGCCAGGAGCCGGGGGGATCGGAGCGGTCGCGGGCATGGCGCCATTGCTCGCCTAGGAGCGGGGCCCTGGTGAGTGTTCGGGGCGGGACTCCACGCGCCTTCGCCCGGGCCGCGGCGTCAATATCAATGGTAGAGATGACCAAATGATCGACTACTCCGACCGCAAGCGCCTGCGCGTACACCAGGCCCCCGCCGATGATCCACACACGCGGCAGGCGGCGGTAGTCGCCATCACGCGGATCTGGTCCCAGTTGGCCGACGGCGTCGCGTGCCTCGGACAATCCGGTGCGAAGATCATGGGCGACCAGTGCCCCCGGTGCCTCCCAGTCGCTCCGCCGGGTCAGCACAATGCCTTCTCGGCCCGGTAGAGCACACCCGATCGACTCCCAGGTGGTACGTCCCATGACTACGGCGCAGCCCAGGGTAGCGGCCCGAAAATGACGGAAATCGGCGGGTACCCGCCACAACATGCCGCCATCGGCGCCAATGATGCCGTCGCGATCCTGCGCCCAGATCGCCCCGACGGATACGTGATCGCTCACACCGCCACCGGGGCCTTGATGGTCGGATGGTGCCTGTAACCGGCGGAGGCGTCAATGTCTTCCATGGCGTATGTGTCGATTGAATTCGCGGGATTCAATCGCAACTTGGGGAAGGGGTAAGCCTGCGGAACTCGGGAGAGCTGCTCGCGCACCTGGACGAAGTGGTTGCTGTAGATGTGGCAGTCGCCACCGGTCCACACCAGCTCTCCAACCTCCATACCCGCCTGCTGTGCCAGCATATGGGTCAGCAGGGCATAGGAGGCTATGTTGAAAGGCACCCCCAGGAACATATCCGCCGAGCGCTGGTAGACCTGTAAGGACAGTCTGCCTTCGGCCGCATAGCACTGGAAGAAGGCGTGGCAGGGGGCCAGGGCCATCCGGTCCAGGTCGCTGACATTCCAGGCCGATACCAGCATGCGGCGCGAGTCGGGATCGCGGCGCAAGGTGTTCACCAGGTCGGTTATCTGGTCGATGGTCCCACCGTCCCGCGCCGGCCAGCTGCGCCACTGCCGGCCGTACACGGGGCCGAGTTCCCCGTCGGGGTCGGCCCATTCATCCCAGATGGTGATGCCTCGCTCCTGCAGCCAGCGGGCGTTCATGTCGCCTCGGAGGAACCAAAGCAACTCGCCCTTGACGGCCTTCATGGCCACGAACTTCGTAGTTATTCGCGGGAAGCCGGCCGTCAGGTCGTAGCGAAGTTGCCGGGCGAACACCGAGCGTGTGCCGGTGCCGGTGCGGTCCCCCTTGGGCACGCCGTGCTCCAGCACCTCGGCCAGTAACTCCTCGTAGCCGACGTCAACGCCGACGGGAGGTGTCAATCCCAACTGCGCCAGGTACGGATACTTGCCGTCGGCCTCCGTCACGGTCATCAGTTCGCCTCCGTATGTTAAACAGGTGCGGCAACTCTATCGGGCGATCGGCCAGCTGATGTCGATCGCGGAAGGTGGTGGCGACGGGCAGTCACGCTTCGGGGTCGTCAAACAGGTGCAGGCGTACGCCGGCGCCGTGCTCGATGGTGTGGCCGACAGTGCAGCCGCGCTCAATGGCCCGTTCGACGCGCTCATTGAGCGTTTGCCGCTGCTCGGGGGTCAGGGAGGCGAAATCAGCGACGATCTGCACGTCGAAGTCGGTGTATCGCTCTTCCTCCCCATGCTTCAGCGTGGACACCACGACATTGGCGTCGAAGTCTTCACCAAGCGCCTTGGCCAGGCGATGATCAGCAGACAAGGTGTTGCAGGTGCCCAGGGCGATCTTGATGAGTTCCCCAGGGGAGAACTCGCCCTCGCCCATGCCCACTCGCACCTGGGCGCCGCGGGAGTTGTGGCCCAGATACTGACGGGTGCCGGTGCGTTCGGCCCACACGGAGTTGGCTTCGGTGGGGGTGATGACGTCGTCGAGATCGTTCATGGGCAGATCGTGTCATGGTCGCGCGGACGCGACCAGGTCATGCGCGTAGGGCGGAATCGGAATAGCCGTCAGCCGACCGCCGCCTGTCGCCTCCGGATTGATCTCACGCGGCGGCGAGCCAGGCAGCGGCGCGGCGTTCTTCATCCGAGACGACCCGGCCGATCTGCGCCAGTGCCTTCTCTTCAACGCTACGTCCCACCAGTGGCACTGTCACTGACAGCTCCAGATCGACAACAACCGATGTTGCCTGGCCGTCGGAGTCGGGGCGCATAACGGTGGTGGCGCCGGCCTTGACGGGAGCACCCTTGACGGTGATCTCCACGCTGCCGCTGCGCGATCCGTCTGCTCCGGGCTCGCCCCAAGACTCCGTCAGACCGAAGGATACGGCCGAGCGGACCAGACGAGCAGCGGCCGCAGGCAGCCGAGATGGCGGGACCGAGCCGGAGATGGTTGCCACAAAGCCGCGGCCCCGCGCGGCGACGTCTACGTGTGCGTCCTCCAGGTTGAAACGTGCGAAGCGATCGCGCTGGTAGGCGGGGTCGGCGAGCATGGCGGCGACGCGGGTCGGGTCGGCGGGGTAGGTGATCGTGACTTGCTTCTTCATAACCATGATCCTGCCACGGCCCGGCCCTGACTGGGGCAGGCGGCGACGATGAGTCGCGATTAGATCTCTGGGAATTTAGCCGCTGGGCGGTCCTCATCCGGTGGGGCGGCTCGAGGTTCCGGACCCCGGTAGCATCGGGGTGTGTCGAGTCTTCTGCCCTCCTCGGTCCGCGGTGTGGTCAGTCTGCCTCCCGCCGACCTCGACTGGTTGCATCAGCTCATGGCGGACTGGCAGGTGATCGCCGACCTGTCGGTATCGGACCTAGTCCTGTGGGTGCGCACGGACTCCGGCCGTTTCGTCGCCGCAGCGCATTCACGTCCGGCCACGGGTGCCACAGTGCACTTGGAGGATGTGATCGGGCGGCGCATGCCCGCTGCTCGTGAGGCCATGGCTCTTGAGGCGCTTATGAGTGGACAGATCGTGGTTGCGGCCGCGCCGGAGTGGACTGGTTCCTCGGCAGTGCGCGAGGAGTATGTGCCGGTTGTCCATGACTCACAGGCCATTGCCGTGGTGACCCGTGAGACCGCCGTGGGGGTGCTGCGTGGCGGCCGCATCGTGGACAAGCCTCTCGAAGAGCTGGCCGATGCCCTGTGCCTGATGATCGCGCAGGGCGCCTTTCCCATCAATGGCGCCGCCACCGGAGTGCGCCACGGTACTCCTAGGGTCGGTGATGGCGTCGTCAGTCTCGACGACGACGGCGTAGTCACCTACGCCTCGCCCAATGCCCAGTCCTGTTTCCACCGACTGGGCTTGGCCGGAGACATTGAGGGCTGCCAGCTCGCGGAAGCGGTCACCTCCATCATCCCCGAACGCACGCCGGTGGATGAGACCATGGCGGTGGTCCTGATGGGCCGACAGGCCTGGCTGACCGAGGTGGAGGTCGGCGGAGTGTTCCTTTCACTGCGCTCGATCCCCCTGCGACGGGACGGCGCCAGGGCGGGTGCCTTTTTGTTAGTGCGCGACGTGTCCGAGATCCGGCATCGGGAACAGGTCTTGATGAACAAGGACGCCACGATCCGTGAGATCCACCACCGTGTCAAGAATAACTTGCAGACAGTATCCGCATTGCTGCGAATGCAGGCCCGACGTGCCACGAATGAGGAGACGCGCACGGCTCTGACAGAGGCCGAGCGCCGGGTGGGCACCATCGCAACCGTGCACGCTGCGCTCAGTCAGAACGTGGATGAAAAGGTTGACTTCGATGCGGTGTTCTCGTCGGTGCTGCGTTCCGCAGCAGCCGTGGCCACCCCCACCGGCAAGGTGTCCACGCGCCTGGAGGGGCGGTTCGGCGTGGTTGATGCCGACGTGGCCCAGGCGTTGGCAACCGTTTTGGCCGAGCTGGTGACCAATGCGGTCGAGCACGGTCTGGAGGACCGTGATGGCACCGTTACGGTACGGGCGCAGCGTGACGGGAATCGACTGACCGTGCATGTCATTGATGATGGGGCCGGTCTGGTTCCCGGAACGGAGATGACGGGACTCGGAACCCGCATTGTGAGCACACTTGTGCGCGGAGAGTTGCGTGGCTCAATCGACTGGCGGCCAGCCGACTGCGGGCGCGGCACGGATGTGGTTGTACGCGCCCAACTTGGGGATTCCTAGGTGTCCGCCGGGGGTGCGGCTCGGCGTCGACCGATCGTCGTGCGGCCGTGGCGCGTGTGGAGTTTTAGGAGGAGCGGCGCGCCCGGGCGGCGCGCCGCTTGAGCGAGCGCCGCTCGTCCTCACTCATGCCTCCCCAGACGCCGGCATCCTGACCGTTCTCAAGGGCCCACTTGAGGCAGGTGTCGACCACCTCGCAGCGGGCGCACACGGCCTTGGCCTCGGCGATCTGTGCGATCGCGGGGCCGGTGTTGCCTACGGGGAAGAAGAGTTCCGGGTCAACCGTGAGACAAGCTGCCTGGCTCCGCCAGTCCATAGGGGCTCCCTTCGGGGACTTGAATACTGCTGCGGTGCGCTTTACGTACCGTCCCGAATTCGCCGAGGCGGGCGCTGGACCACCGCGTCCTGCCCCAACTTTCACATGCCGACCGGGCCGGGGCAAGACCTCATCAGTGAGACCTGTGCCGACGGCCTGTCGTGATGGTCACATTCAACTGCTGTGTTTCTGCAACGGATACAGGGGCGTTATCTCGGCTCGCTTACAAGTCACGGTATCAGACGGGCGCGTGGGGCGGCAATTCTCAGGTTGGGCGACCTCCGGTTGCGGTCTCCCTCCGCCCTGGCGGTGCCTGCGGACCGGTCGGACCGGCCACCTGCAGCGGCGTGACGCAGCCACGCCATACGAGTACACCTCGCCCCGGCACGGTCGTGCCGCGCGGATCAATAGCGCCTCGCAGCTGGCGGCCAGCTGCCTGAGTCGCCGGACCGAGCCCCGGCCAGAGCACCACGACCGCGCCCCGCTCCCGCAGTAGGGCCAGTGGCCCGCGATAGGTTCCCGCGGCGCGCTCCGTGGTTGCTGCGGCGATGACTCGTTGTCCCCGACCGACTGCCGTCTCCACCTGCGCCTGCGTCGCGGTGTCGCTGAGATCCAGGTCGTCTACGACAAGCGGCGGGTGGGCGCCCGGTAGGTCACCGACACAGCGGGCCAGGGCCGCTACCGCGGTGCTGCGCCCCGATCCCGGTGGCCCCACCACGAGCACACTTTCATCAGGCACCGGCAGCGGGCGGGCCTGATCCCCGCCCACCGCCCACACTCCGGGTGACGCCGGCACCGTCCGGGGAATCTCTTCCAGCCGGCGCGGCCCCGGACCAAGGGCGCCCAACTCGTCGGACTCGGGCATAACCACCTGGCAGGCAACCGACTCAGCACCGTCGAGAAGTACTCCCCGCCCCGGTCCGGAGCCTGTGACGACCCCGCGCGGCAACCCCGCCAGCGAGGCCTGCGCCGGTTGCACCGCACCGAGGATCAGTCGGCGTCGCAGGGGTACGGCCCAACGTGCATTGGCCACGGTCAACGGGGCGGCCACCAGCACACCGGTGCCAGTGGAGGTCGCTGCGCGCACCACCGATTCGAGCAGGGTTTGGCCCTCGCCGGGCCCGAGCGCCTCATCGACGGCCGCCAACATGACGTCGACGTCGTCTATCACGAGCAGATCTCCGCTTAGGGAGCCGGCCGCGGCCAGGGTCCACAGGCGGGCCAGCCGGCGCGGATCGTCCGCGCCTACCACCGTGCCCACCCCGGCGCGCCCGGTCAGTCGCGTCAAGGGCGTCTGGCGCTGGGCGCACACGTGCGCCACCACGGCGTTGGCCAGCGCCCCCAGGACCGCAGCGTAGGCGCCCGTCGAGCGCCCACACCCCGGTGCCGCCATGATCAGCAGCGGATCGTCCGGAGACCAGTACCAGGTTCCCAGGCTCTGTTCTTCCGGCAGGTCCGTCAGTGCCAGAAGGCAGGCGGCGCGCCCCTGAGCCGAGGCCCAGTGCTGTGGACAGTCATCCGCAGCGGTCACATCACGGCCCCGGGCGGCGGCCAGGCTGCGTGCCTGGAGTCGCTGGACACGGGCAGGCAGCGGGGGCGCCCAAGGGCGCCACGGGGTTGCATCGTCGGCCGCGGCAATCTCGGCCACCAGAGTCGCCAAATGCGGTTCCGGGCCGCACCAGGGCGCCTGCAGCACCCCGTCGTCCTCTGCCTGCGTACCGGCGGTCACCAGTACCCGGCCTGGATGCGGCTCAAGGCGTGCGGCCCCGTCGTGTCCCAGCACATCGCGCGAATCCGCAGGGTCCAGCACCCGCAGGCAGACACGCAAGTTCGTGTTTGCGCGTATGGAGGGGGATACCGCGCCACCCGGACGCTGGGTGGCCAGTATGAGATGAATGCCGAGACTGCGTCCCTGCGCGGCTACGCGCACCAGGGCGTCCAGGACCTGCGGATGCTCCGCCGCCAAAGTGGCGAACTCGTCGACCACGAGCACCAGCCGTGCGGGCGCATCTTGCGGGCCCAGGTAGGAGACGTCCTTGGCGCGGTGGCGGGCCAGTAAGCGCTCCCGACGGCGTACCTCGGCCTCCAGGGAGGCCAGGGCCCGACGCGTACCTGCCGCGTCCAGGTCGGTCAGGACCCCGGCCGTGTGCGGCAGTTCGGCGAGGGGGCCGAAGGCGGCTCCGCCCTTGTAATCAACCAGGACCAGACTCAATGCCGTGGGCGGCCGGGTCGCCGCCAACTGCACCAGCCAGGATATGAGCAGTTCCGACTTGCCCGAGCCAGTTGTGCCGGCCAGCAGCGCATGCGGTCCGTCGCGGACAAGATCAACCGACACAGGGCCGCGTGCACCTACCCCGAGCACTGCGGACAGCCCGGTAGGCTCCGTCTGCCGCCAACGGCGCTGGAGGATTTCACGGTCCAGTACCGCACACACCTCCTCTAGGCGCACCTGCTCCGGCAGGCCATCTCCTTGTGCGCCATCCGCGTGCCGCGGCAGGGGCAGTCCCGCAGCGGTAAGCAGTGCCTCCCACCATCGCCTTCCGGGGTTCGGTGCGTGGCCCCGTACCGGCAGCACGCTGACCGCCCTGGTCGGTGTCCCGGCGTCCGCGGCCGCCACAGCCACTTCGCTGCGCCTGCCCTCAGGCCCCCAGGACACGCGTACGGACGCTTCTCCGGCCTGCACCTGCCCGACGTCACGGGCGAGCATCTGTGCACCCCACCAGCGCATGGCGGCTGTGGCCTCAGGACCGCTCAAGGCGATACGGTCTCCCGCCGCAACCCTTAGCACGGTGCGACGGCGCCGCCGCCCGGTCCACGCCCGGACGGCATCCCGGTCTCCTTTGTCACCGCCCGCATCGGAATGATTGCCGGCGCCCGCGTGGCGCACCGTCACGGCCAGCAGCATGCCGGCGGGATCTGGCGTGCGCGCCCGCCACCCTCGCCATCCCGCCCTTCCTGGCCGCGTGCCGCGGCCGCCCCGTCCTAACATGGGCAGCACTCGCAGCACCGCCATCATCCCCATGGGGGCCACCGCCAACGCCCCCATCGCCCCACGGCTGCCGGTGCGCATGGCCACTATCCCCAATGCGCCAAGCACCATGACGGCCAGGAATGACCCGAGCAGCATCCAGCGGTTCTGAGCGGGGGTGGGCGGTTGCGGCAGATGTAAGTCCGCGGGTCGGCGTCGCAGTTCCGCCACCGTGTCTCCCAGGCGCAGTCGGGTGCCCTCCCGGAAACTACGTGGACGGGTGCCCAGCTTGCGCCAGCACCAGCGTCGACACACCCGCACTCCATTGGCGGAACCGGCGTCTGACAACAGGACGCCGCGGGCGGTCTGTCTTACCCGCAGGTGGGAGCGGGAGACCGCCTGATCGGTGATTACCCCGTCACGTCCCACGGTGCCGCGTTCGGGCAGTGGGACCACTAAACCCTCGTCGTCGCCGCTGATGACGGCCAGGTGCCATGGCGAGGACAGTGCGGCGCGCGCGGCCGCCGCGGCCACAACAGCCTCGGCATCAAGTGCGCTGGATCCCGGGACGGGCAGATGATGATCCTGGCGCAGTGGGGAGCCGGTGTCGGAGGAGACGGATCGCATGGGAAGAGGCTGCCTCTTCCCCGGTGTCCCTGGGTGAGGGCTGTGGAGACGCTTCGGAGGGGCTGTTACCGACCATGACTGTGGATATCGGGAAGAGGCACCCAGCACGACCTGCCGCCTGGCACAGTGTCGTCGGTGCAATCATGGATTGCCTCGTGCAGACGCAGTTTGGGGGAAGATGAACCCATGAGCCAAGCCCGCCCCGCGACTCCGGCAGCGCTGGCAGATGTGCCTGCCGACATAAGGTCCCGCTGGACTGCACTGGTCCGAGATATCGAGCGCGCCCGTGATGCCTACTACGACGCCACCGACTCCCAGAGCCCATGGTCGGACGCCGAATACGACTCCCTGTACCGTGAACTGGAGTCCCTGGAGGAGGCTCATCCAGCACTGCGACAGCCCGCTTCTCCCACTCAGAGCGTCGGCGGGCGCCCGATCACGGATTTCGCCGCGGCGCCGCATCACGAGCGCATGTATTCCCTCCAGGACGTCTTCAGTCTGGATGAGGTGGAGCAGTGGGCCCGGCGTATGGTCATGGAGACAGGCGTGAGCGACGCCGAACTGCCGATGACCGCGGAGGTCAAGATTGACGGCCTGGCAATTGCCCTGACCTACGAGAACGGAGTGCTCACCCGCGCCGCCACTCGGGGTGACGGCGTAGTGGGTGAGGATGTCACCGGTAATGTGCGTACCATCGCATCGGTACCCCTGGTGCTCTCCGGCGATTGGCACCCGACACTGCTGGAGGTGCGCGGTGAGGTTTACTTCCCGGTGGCGGCATTCCAAGAGTTCAACGAGCGCCGCCGCACAGAGAACCTTCAGCGTGAGGCGGATGGCCGTCCCCGCCTGCAGGTTTTCGCCAACCCGCGCAACGCCGCTGCCGGATCGCTGCGGCAGAAGAACCCCGCGGTCACGGCCGGCCGACCGCTGGCGATGATCGCCCACGGCATCGGTGCCATCGTTGCGGCGCCGGGGGAGCGGCTGCCCACCGCGCAGCACGGGTGGTACGAGTTGCTCGCCGGATGGGGACTGCCGGTGTCCCCTTACAACCAGGTCGTGCGCGGACGCGCTCAGCGGGAGGCCTACATCGCCCGCTACGCCGACCACCGCCATGACCTGCTCCATGAGATCGACGGCATCGTGTTCAAGATCGACTCCCGTGCACTGCAGGAGGAGTTGGGACACACCTCGCGTGTTCCCCGCTGGGCGACGGCGTACAAGTACCCGCCTGAGGAGGTCCACACCCGGCTGCTCGACATAGACGTGCAGGTGGGGCGTACGGGCCGTGTCACTCCATTCGGCGTTATGGAGCCGGTTGTGGTGGCTGGTTCCCGCGTGTCTCGCGCCACTCTCCACAACGCTTCCGAAGTTGCCCGTAAAGCCGTGAAGATCGGTGACCTGGTGGTTGTGCGCAAGGCGGGCGACGTGATTCCGGAGATCGTTGGGCCCGTGCTGGAGCGACGCGACGGTTCGGAACGAGACTTCTCCATGCCACCTTGCTGTCCGTCCTGTGGGACGACCTTGGCCCCCGCCAAGGAGGGAGACGTCGACCTGCGCTGCCCCAATACGCGCTCGTGTCCGGCGCAGCTGACCGAGCGCATCGCCCACATCGGTTCCCGGGGAGCCCTGGATGTTGAGGGCCTGGGCGACGAGGCCGCCTCCGCCCTGACTCAGCCGGATGCCGGACGCGTCGAGGCACTCGCCGCACTTGCTGCCGGACGTTTCTTGGAGACCGAGCGCGGCCGTCTGCGCCTGTCGGCCACCGAGCTGGAAGCATTGCCTCCCGCCGAGCGGATCGGTGCAGCGGAGTCTCTGTTAGCGCAGGCAGGAGTGCCCGTTCAGCGGCCGGTGCTCACCGGTGAGGCCGCTCTGTTCGAGTTGACGGCCGAGGACCTGCGTGAGGTGTTCGTCTATCGTCCTATCACCAGCCGCGGCGAGCCGACGGGGGATTGGCGTTGGCAACGTTTCTTCTGGTCCAAGCAGACCTATGCCAAGAACGGTGAGATCAAACGGCCGACGGCCCCGGGAAAGAACGCCACCGCCGTGCTCGCGCAGCTCGCGGAGGCCAAGCAGCGACCCCTGTGGCGAGTACTGGTGGCCCTGTCGGTGCGCCACGTGGGTCCCACCGCGGCCCGGGCACTGGCGGCCCGCTTCGGGTCCCTGGAGGCGCTGCGCACAGCGAGCTCGGAGGAGCTGGCGCAGGTCGACGGCGTCGGCCCGACCATTGCCGCGGCCTGGCAAGACTGGTTGGCGGCCGACTGGCACAAGCAGATCTTGGTGCGTTGGGAGGCGGCGGGAGTGCGCATGGCCGACGACGCTGAGCCGGCCGGTCAGGTGCCTCAGACGCTGGCGGGCCTGACCGTTGTCGTCACCGGTACGCTTGAGCACTTCACCCGGGATGGTGCCAAGGAGGCGATTGTGGCGCATGGCGGTAAGGCGTCCGGAAGCGTCTCCAGGCGGACGAGCTACGTCGTCGTCGGTGAAAATGCTGGCTCGAAGGAGACCCGGGCGCGTGAACTGGGATTGGAGCTGCTGGACGAGGCCGGATTCGAGGCATTGCTGGCTGGCGGTCCCACGGCACTTCAGGCCTGACGCGGTGGTCCGCCCCGGTCGAAATAACCGGGGCGGACCACCGCATGCCGCGTATGCCGTTGTACCGATGTAGTGGGGGAAGCCTTTCAGTAGTGGCTAACCACCGTGGTGCCGATCTCCACCCAGTCGTAAATCCACTTGGCCTCGTCGACCGGCATGTTCAGGCAGCCATGCGAGGCGGAGAATCCCCAGCTTGACCACCAGGGGGCTCCGTGCAGAGCGTAGCCCTCGTAGAAGTAGGAGATCCACGGGACGTTCTCCGTCTCATAGTTGGAGCCGTCCGCGTTCTGGCCGCGCATCGTCTGGATCTCGTACTGCAGATAGACGTGGTAGGTGCCGGTGACGGTGGGGGTGGCGGCGGCACCATCGACGACGGAGACTGGGCCGCGCACGACCGTCGCTCCCTCATAGGCGGTCACCGTCTTGGTGGACAGGTTGATGTCGACCCATTTCTCGCCGTCAGCCGCCTGGTAAGCCAGATTCTCAGCGCCGTCGGCGATCTTGCGCTCCTCCCACTGCTCCTCATCGGTTGTCATTTCGAAGCTGCCGGAGTAGGCCTGTCCGCTGGACAGAGCGGTGCTGATCGCCGCGGTGATCGTCTCGGTGTTGTTAACCTTCTGGCCGGCGACCGCTTCGACGCTGGTGGCGACGACCTGACCGGAGGAGTTGACGTTTCGCTGTCCGACAACCGGGGTGACATTGGCGGCGTTCGCTTGAGTGCCCACCCAGTGGGCCACCGCGTCACTGTCGATCGATAGCGTGGGGGCGGCATCCAGGTTCTCGGTAATGATGATCCAGGAAGCCTTGGTGGCGGCGTCGGCGGTGTAGGAGTCGGTCCCATCGGTGTTGGTGATGGTTACGTCCTGCGAAATCCACTCGTTGGCCGTTTCCGCGACCGTCTTGGCATCGTCATCAGACACCGCGGGCGGGGTGTTGACGTAGGAGACCTCCACCGAGGCGGGACTCAATGACTGTGCCGCCTGGGCCGCCGCTAGCGCCAGGTCGGTCGTGTCGACGCTGAGTCCCTCGCTTGAGGAGGTGATCTCGAAGGCGGTGGAATCGGCGTTGAGCACCACGGAGGCGTTGCGGGCCTTCGCCTGATCGTCGGGGACAAGGGTGCCGGCGTAGTCCTTAAGCACGGCCTCATCGTTGGAGGTAACTACTGTTATGTCCGCTCCGCTTAGCAGCGCCTTGAAGCGGTCGAGTACGGCGGATCCACGGTTCATGGCGGCGTCGGCGGTCGCCGCCGCGTCGATCGTGGTTCCCAGCTCGGACAGGGATACGGTTGCATCTGCGTCGCCGGTGACGGTCACGGTGGCCGCCTGTGCCCTGGACTCGATAGTGCTGATGATTGCGTCACGGCTCATACCGGACACGTCGGTGCCCGCCACCGTGGTGCCGGGTACGGCGACATCGGAATAGTGCTGTGCGTAGGCGTAACCGCCTACACCAACCAGCAGAATCGTTGCGGCGACTGCGGACATAGCCCAGCGGCGACGCCGGGACGGCTTGGCGGCGGCCGCCGTATCGGGGGAGGTGACGACCTCGAAGTGTTCGGCGGATCCGGCGTTCGCCGAGGCTGCCAGGCGGATAGGCTCGGCGGCCACTTCGACCGCTTCCGGCGTGCCAGCGACCGGAGCGGCCTCGGCGGGCGTGCTCGCTGTTGCCGCGCTGTGCGCAGCGGCAAGGATCGAGGTCCGCGTAACGCCCGTGGCCGGACCGTACGGACTGTTCAGGACCGTGCCCGAGGTGGCATCGGTGTCGGCGGGTTCGCCGGCGGGTGTCGACGACTCGTCGAACTCCTCCGGGGTCTGCCCGGTGGGGAACTTGTCGCTGTGCATAAGATCCTCATTCATCGACGGTCGTACTGAGCGGTGTCCTGCGAAGGGGCATCCGCTCCAACCGCGGAGACTTCCGTGTCAATCACACCGGCACCCGCCGGGAATGTCAATGTTGTCCGTCACGGCGTGCCTGTGACTTGCCACATGAACGTTGAAGACTCGCCAATCGACGTTCCTCGGGATGCTGTGCCAGCATCTATCTGTAATGATACTGCGACGCGACGGCGACCGTTGGGTGAGGGCTCAGCGATCTCGACCTGCCTTGCGTGCGCAGTAGTGGTGCTTCAGTCGGAACCGGCGCGGACGGCTGCTCAGTGGTGGCGGGGAGCGTGGGAGTGGATAGACTCCGGTCCATGTCTGCCATCTCCAAGGACGAGGTCATTCGCGTGGCGGCGCTCGCCCGTGTGGCCCTGAGTGAGGAGGAGGTTGCGCGGCTGGCCGGCGAGTTGGACGCAGTAGCTTCCTCCTTCGCCCGGGTCAACAGCGTGGTTACCGCCGACTTGCCCGCCACCTCGCACCCAGTTCCACTTGCCAATGTGATGCGGGAGGACAAGCCCGGTCCGACGCTCGACGTCGAAGAGCTGCTTGCTGGCGCGCCCGCTGCGGAGGACTCCGCGTTCCTGGTGCCCCGCATTCTGGGAGAGGACGCCGCCTCGTGAACAACTTCGCTCGCTCCGAAATCGCGACCGCCTCCGGCGATTCCCTCATTCGCTCGACGGCGGCGCAACAGGCCGCGGCCCTGGCAGCGGGTGATATCTCCTCCCGCGAGCTGACCCGGCTCCACCTGGACCGCATCGCCGCCGTCGACGGCGCGGTAGGCGCCTTCCTCGACGTCGATGCCGAAAAGGCCCTGGCCGCCGCCGACGCCGCCGACGCCGCTCGTCGGCGGGCAGCCGAGGCCGACGAGTCGTTGCCGGAGCTGACGGGCGTGCCGACGGCGGTTAAGGACCTGATTGTTACGCGCGGCCAGGTCACCACCGCCGCCTCCAAGATTCTCGAAGGCTGGGTGCCACCTTACGACGCCACCTTGGTCAAGAATCTGCGCGCCGCCCACCTGCCGATTCTGGGCAAGACCAACCTTGATGAGTTCGCTATGGGCGGTTCCACCGAGCACTCGGCCTTCGGTCGTACCGCCAACCCTTGGGACCTTGGCCGCATTCCAGGCGGCTCCTCGGGCGGTTCTGCGGCCGCTGTCGGCGCATTCGAGGCGCCGGTTGCGGTGGGCACCGACACCGGCGGCTCGATCCGGCAGCCCGCCGCGGTTACCGGCACCGTCGGCGTCAAACCCACCTACGGCACGGTCTCCCGCTTCGGCGTCATAGCCATGGCCTCCTCTCTGGATACTCCCGGCCCCATGGCCCGCACGGTGCTGGACGCCGCCCTGCTGCACGACGTAATCGGCTCTTATGATCCTCTCGACTCCACCTCCCTGCCTGACGCTCCGCGCGGCATGGCCGATGTGGTGCGCGCGGCGCAGGCCGGTGTGGACCTGACCGGCCTGCGTGTCGGGGTGATCGCCGAGCTTGACGGGGGAGAGGGCTACCAAAGGGATGTCGTTGACTCCTTCCACCAGGCGCTCGGGCTGTTGGAGGAGGCTGGTGCGGCGGTGCAGACCGTCTCGTTGCCGCATTTGGAGTACGCACTGGACGCCTACTACCTGATTATGCCGGCGGAGGCGTCATCGAACCTGGCCCGCTACGACGGCATGCGCTACGGTCTGCGCGTTGAGCCCGCAGAGGGGCCGGTGACTGCGGACAGGGTCATGGCCGCCACTCGCGGCGCCGGATTCGGCGATGAGGTCAAGCGCCGCATCATCCTGGGCACGCATGTGCTGTCCGCGGGCTATTACGATGCCTACTACGGCTCGGCGCAGAAGGTGCGAACCCTGGTGCAGCGTGATTTCGCCGCCGCTTGGCAGCAGGCGGACGTGCTGGTGTCTCCGACGGCACCGGTCACCGCCTATCGCTTCGGGGAGAAGGACGACCCGTTGGCGATGTACAAGCTGGATGTAACTACGATCCCCGCCAACCTGGCGGGCGTGCCGGCTATGAGCCTGCCCTCCGGTCTTAGCGGAGACGGCCTGCCTGTCGGATTCCAGATTCTGGCGCCCCAGCGGGCCGACGACCGCCTGTACCGGGCAGGCGCGGTGCTTGAGCAGATGTTGGAGAACAAGTGGGGCGGCCGCCTGCTCGCCCAGGCCCCAGAGCTGGAGGTGCAGTGATGGATGAACTGATGGACTTCAAAGAGGCCGTGCGTCGCTTTGACCCGGTTATCGGTCTGGAGGTGCATGTGGAACTGGGGACGGCCACCAAGATGTTCGACGCCGCCCCGAACGTCTTCGGCGCGCAACCGAACACGATGGTCACGCCCACCAGTGCCGGTCTGCCCGGCTCCCTGCCGGTGGTCAACGGCAAGGGGGTGGAGTACGCCATCCGGATCGGGTTGGCCCTCGGCTGCCAGATCGCCGAGACCTGCCGTTTCGCCCGGAAGAACTACTTCTACCCGGACCTGTGTAAGGACTTCCAGACCTCCCAGTCGGACGAGCCGATCGCCTTCGATGGCGCCGTCCCGGTGGAGCTGGAGGACGGAACGGTATTCACGGTGCCGATTGAGCGCGCCCATATGGAGGAGGACGCCGGCAAGAACGTGCATGTCGGAGGCGTGGACGGACGCATTGAGGGCGCCGACTACTCTCTGGTCGACTACAACCGCGCAGGCGTGCCCCTGGTGGAGATCGTCACCCGGCCGATTGAGGGAGCCGGTGAGAAGGCGCCGGAGATCGCCGCCTCCTACGTGCGCACCCTGCGGGACATCTTCCGGGCACTGGGCGTGTCCGAGGCCCGGATGGAGCGCGGCAATGTGCGTGCCGACGTCAACGTATCGCTGCGGGAGGATCCCGACGCCCCGCTGGGCACGCGCACCGAGACCAAGAACGTCAACACCTTCCGCGGGATCGACGCGGTGGTGCGCTATGAGATTAGTCGCCAGGCGGCTATCTTGGCCGGTGGCGGCACGGTGCAGCAGGAGACTCGTCATGGTCAGGCCGACGGCACTACCCGTGCCGGACGCGTTAAATCCGATGCTGATGACTACCGCTACTTCCCCGAGCCCGATCTGGTGCCACTGGCCCCCAGCCGGGAGTGGGTCGAGCAGATCCGTGCCGATCTTCCCGAGATGCCGGCGGCTAGACGGCGTCGATTGAAGACGGAGTGGGGACTGGCGGATGATGAGATGCGCGACGTCGTCAATGCGGGCGCGCTTGAGGTCATAGAAGCCACGGTGCTGGCCGGTACGACAGGGCAGGCGGCCCGCAAGTGGTGGATGGGCGAACTGTCCCGCGTTGCCAAGGAACGGGAAACGGCCCTGGACGACTTGCCCATTACTCCGGTACAGGTGGCGAAGTTGCAGGAACTGGTCAACTCCGGTCGTCTGACCGACAAGCTGGCCCGTCAGGTGCTGGAGGGCGTGCTGTCCGGAGAAGGTGATCCGGAGACTGTGGTCGCGGCCCGAGGACTGGAGGTCCTCTCCGATGAGGGCGCGCTGCTGGCTGCGGTCGACGAGGCCTTGGCTGCGAACCCCGACGTCGCGGACAAGATCCGCGGCGGCAAGGTCAAGGCGGTCGGTGCCATTGTCGGCGCTGTTATGAAGGCTACCAAGGGGCAGGCGGACGCCCGCAGGGTGCGCGAGCTGGTGATGGAGCGGGTGACTGGCTGATGTAAATGGCACCCGAACGGACTGCCTGACGGCCTTCCGGCTTCAGGCAACCCGGCCTCCGGCTGTCTCCTGGTTCACAACCATGAGACAGCCGGAGCTCTTTACTGCCGTATGGGGATAGGCTCTGTGTCGCAGAACCAGGTTCTTGAGACCGGCGACCGACGTTGGTCTGTTCTAGAGCCCCCAACGGAGGAACAAGCCCATGGCAAAGCCGAGTCCCAGCTACACCGTTGCGCTCCACCTTGAGGTACCGGCCTCGCAGAAGGCCGTCACGACGCTTGTCGACACGGCCTCGGCAACAGGAGCCATTGTTAATGGCGTCGATGTCGCCGACACCGATGGCGACACCCTGATCGTGGACTTGACCGCGGACACGCGCAACTCCAAGCATCGTGGTGAACTGGTCAAGGCCCTCAGGGAACTCGACGGCGTGATCGTCCACAATGTCGGCGACTCCACTTTCCTCGCCCATGTGGGTGGAAAGGTGGAGATCGCGCCGCGTACTCCCATCCACAACCGGCGTGATCTGGCACGCGTCTACACCCCCGGCGTGGCGCGCGTGTGCAAGGCCATTCACGATCATCCTGAACGGGCGCGGCAGTTGACCATCAAGAAGAACACGGTTGCGGTTGTCACCGACGGCACGGCGGTGCTCGGCCTGGGAGACATCGGACCGGAGGCCGCGATGCCGGTAATGGAGGGCAAGGCGGTGCTGTTCAAGCAGTTCGGCGACGTCGATGCCTGGCCGGTGGCGCTGGATACCAAGGATCCCGAGGAGATCATCAAGATCGTCAAGGCGATCGCTCCCGCCTACGGCGGTATCAACCTTGAGGACATCGCCGCCCCGAAGTGCTTCGATATTGAGGCGCGTCTGCGGGAGGAGCTTGACATCCCCGTCTTCCACGACGACCAGCACGGCACGGCTATCGTCACCCTGGCGGCGTTGATCAATGCGCTCAAGGTCGTGGAGAAGAAGATCGAGGACCTACGTATCGTGCTGTCGGGCGTCGGCGCGGCCGGTTCCGCGATAGCTCGGCTGTTGATGGCGCACGGTGCCACCGACATCGTGGGATACGGCCGTTCCGGTGCGCTCAACGCCGAGCACACGGAGGGCATGAATGAGCACCGCAGGTGGTTGGCCGAGAACACCAATCCGCGGCGGGTGTCCGGATCCCTCAAGGAAGGTCTGGAGGGAGCCGATGTCCTGATCGGCGTATCGAGCGGCAACCTGCTCGAGCCGAAGGACCTGGCGGTGATGAACGAGGGGTCGATCGTCTTCGCCATGGCGAACCCGACGCCCGAGGTGGATCCGGTTGGAGCGGCTGACTACGCGGCCGTGGTCGCTACAGGTCGCAGTGACTTCCCCAACCAGATCAACAATGTCTTGGCCTTCCCGGGGCTGTTCCGCGGTCTGCTGGACACCGGCATTACCGAGATCTCCGTGGAGCTACTGCGCGCGGCCGCTACGGGCATTGCCGATGTGATCGCCGATGAGGAGCTCAGTCCCGTCTACATCATCCCTGGAGCCTTCGACAAGCGCGTTGCTGCGGCGGTTGCTAAGGCCGTGCGCAAGTTTGCGACCGTATGACCGATCGGCACGCCGGCCGCCAGCTGTTGACGAGCCTTCGGACTGTAGCGCCGGATGTTGCTTCGGAAAGGAGATGACGGTGGATGGGCTGCCGCCAGCTGACGGCGAACCAGGAGGCTGTTGGGCACCATTCCTGATGCGGTGCGCCAACAGCCTCCTGCCGGGTTAGCCGGTGCCGGAGTCTAACGTGGGACGGTTCATACCTCCCCAGTTTGACGCCTTGAGGCCGCGAGGCGCTAAAGTACAGCTCGTCGCGTTGCGCAGGGCGCCCGCAAGGGAGGCCCTCGCCGGGACCCACATCGATGAGGAGCCGGCTGTGAGCGGGAACATGTTCCCGGGACTTGACGGCGTACGGACCTGCTCATAAGATTGTGGATGCTGCTCGTCGGAGTGAACGGTCGCCATAAGGCGACTCAGGATCGCTGGCTGGGTGTGTTGTTTGGGATCTCGATAGTGTGTCGTGTTTGTTTGTTTGGTTGGTGTTTTTTTGTTGGTTTCTTTGTTTGGTTTTTTGTTTTGTTTGGAGAGTTTGATCCTGGCTCAGGACGAACGCTGGCGGCGTGCTTAACACATGCAAGTCGAACGGGCCTGCTTGCTTTTTTGGTGGGTGGGTTAGTGGCGAACGGGTGAGTAACACGTGAGTAACCTGCCCTCTTCTCCTGGATAACTGCTTGAAAGGGCGGCTAATACGGGGTGGTCTGGCCTGCCTGCATGGGTGGGTTGGTATAGGTTCAACTGTTTGGTTGTTCTGGTGGGGGATGGGCTCGCGGCTTATCAGCTTGTTGGTGGGGTGATGGCTTACCAAGGCTTTGACGGGTAGCCGGCCTGAGAGGGTGGACGGTCACACTGGGACTGAGATACGGCCCAGACTCCTGCGGGAGGCAGCAGTGGGGAATATTGCACAATGGGCGGAAGCCTGATGCAGCGACGTCGCGTGAGGGATGGAGGCCTTCGGGTTGTGAACCTCTTTTTCCGGTGGTGAAGGCCTGCTCCTTGTTGTGGGTGGGTTGACGGTAGCCGGGTTAGGAAGCGCCGGCTAACTACGTGCCAGCAGCCGCGGTAATACGTAGGGCGCGAGCGTTGTCCGGAATTATTGGGCGTAAAGGGCTTGTAGGCGGCTGGTTGCGTCTGCCGTGAAATCCTCTGGCTTAACTGGGGGCTTGCGGTGGGTACGGGCTGGCTTGAGCGCAGTAGGGGAGGCTGGAACTCCTGGTGTAGCGGTGGAATGCGCAGATATCAGGAGGAACACCGGTGGCGAAGGCGGGTCTCTGGGCTGTTGCTGACGCTGAGGAGCGAAAGCGTGGGGAGCGAACAGGATTAGATACCCTGGTAGTCCATGCTGTAAACGGTGGGCACTGGGTGTGGGGGCCCTTTTCCGGGGTTTCTGCGCCGTAGCTAACGCGTTAAGTGCCCCGCCTGGGGAGTACGGTCGCAAGGCTAAAACTCAAAGGAATTGACGGGGGCCCGCACAAGCGGCGGAGCATGCGGATTAATTCGATGCAACGCGAAGAACCTTACCAAGGCTTGACATGGGCTGGTTGCTGCCGGAGACGGTGGTTCCCTTGCTGCTTTTTGTGGTTTGGGCTGGCCTGCAGGTGGTGCATGGTTGTCGTCAGCTCGTGTCGTGAGATGTTGGGTTAAGTCCCGCAACGAGCGCAACCCCTGTCTCGTGTTGCCAGCACTTCGGGTGGGGACTCGCGGGAGACTGCCGGGGTGAACTCGGAGGAGGGTGGGGATGACGTCAAATCATCATGCCCCTTATGTCTTGGGCTTCACGCATGCTACAATGGCCGGTACAGTGGGTTGCGATGCCGTGAGGCGGGGCGAATCCCTTAAAGCCGGTCTCAGTTCGGATCGGTGCCTGCAACTCGGCACCGTGAAGTTGGAGTCGCTAGTAATCGCGGATCAGCAACGCCGCGGTGAATACGTTCTCGGGCCTTGTACACACCGCCCGTCACGTCATGAAAGCCGGTGACGCCCGAAGCCCGTGGCCTTATGGGGAGCGGTCGAAGGCGGGGCTGGTGATTGGGACGAAGTCGTAACAAGGTAGCCGTACCGGAAGGTGCGGCTGGATCACCTCCTTTCTAGGGAGTTTTGTTTGGTGCTGGCTGGGCAGGCGGACACGTCGCTGGGTTTGGGCTGCTGCTTGTGTGGTGGTGGTTTGGGTCTGGTGGGGCTTTCTTCTTTCCTGCTGTTTTGGTGGTGGGGGTTGGGGGTGGCATGCTGTCGGGTTCCGGGGCTGCGCGCCCTGGTGGCTTGTTCCTTTCTGGTGCTGGTGTTTCCTGCTGTTTGGTGGGTGCTGGTGTTGGGGGGTTGTGGGCTGGTTGGTTGTGAACTGTATAGCGGATGCGAGCATTGTTTTTGTTTGTTTGTTTTGTTGTTGTTTGTGGTTGTCTGCTTGGTTTTGTTGTTGTTCGTGGTTTGCTTGTTTTGTTCGTTTTGCCTGTTGTTGTGTTTTGGTTTGGTTGGTTGTGTTGTTGTTTTGGGCGTTCGGTGGATGCCTTGGCACTGGGAGCCGATGAAGGACGTGGTGGCCTACGATATGCCTCGGGGAGCCGGCTTGCGGGCTGTGATCCGAGGGTTTCCGAATGGGGGTACCCGGCACGAGTTGTGTCGTGTCACCTGCCCTTGAATTGATAGGGGGTGGGGGGTTACGCGGGGAAGTGAAACATCTTAGTACCCGTAGGAGAGGATATTCTGTGAGTAGTGGTGAGCGAAAGCGGATTAGGTTAAACCGTGGTCGTGTGATTACTCGGCAGGGGTTGCGGCTGCGGGGTTGTGGGGCGTGTCTGTTTGGTCTGCTGCCGTGGGCCGGTGCGTTGGTTGGTGGGTAGCCGGATTCTCTGGGATGGGGAGCCGTAGAGGGTGATAGCCCCGTAGGTTGAACCTGCTGGTCGCGTGCTTGGGCGTGTTTTTTCCCCTTTTTCGCGTGGGGTTCGTGGAGTCTTGCGTGAGTCTGCCAGGACCACCTGGCTGCCTAAATACTTCCTGGTGACCGATAGCGGATTAGTACCGTGAGGGAATGGTGAAAAGTACCCCGGGAGGGGAGTGAAAGAGTACCTGAAACCGGGCGCCTGCAAGCCGTCAGAGTCTGCTGGCCCTTTTTTTGGGTTGGTGGGTGGTGGCGTGCCTTTTGAAGAATGAGCCTGCGAGTCATGGCGTGTCGCGAGGTTAACCCGTGTGGGGTAGTCGTAGCGAAAGCGAGTCTGAAATGTTGTTGGGCGTTGTTAGTGGCGCGTTGTGGACCCGAAGCGGGGTGATCTACCCATGGCCAGGTTGAGGCGCGTGTAAGAGCGTGTGGAGGACCGAACCCGCCTCGGTTGAAAACGGGGGGGATGAGTTGTGGGTAGGGGTGAAAGGCCAATCAAACTCCGTGATAGCTGGTTCTCCCCGAAATGCATTTAGGTGCAGCGTTGCGTGTTGCCGTGCGGAGGTAGAGCACTGGTTGGTTGAGGGGCCTTACAGGGTTGCTGATGCCAGTCAAACTCCGAATGCCGTATTGGTTGAGCGTGGCAGTGAGACTGCGGGGGATAAGCTTCGTGGTCGAGAGGGAAACAGCCCGGATCGCCGGCTAAGGCCCCTAAGTGTGCGCTAAGTGGGAAAGGATGTGCGGTCGCGGTGACAGCCAGGAGGTTGGCTTAGAAGCAGCCATCCTTGAAAGAGTGCGTAATAGCTCACTGGTCGAGTGGTCGTGCGCCGATAATGTAGCGGGGCTTAAGCGTGCCGCCGAAGCCGCGGGCCTGTCTGCCCCTTGTTTTAGGGGGTGGGCGGGTGGTAGGGGAGCGTCCTGCGTTGGGTGAAGCCCGGGGGTGACCGTGGGTGGACGGCGTGGGAGTGAGAATGCAGGCATGAGTAGCGAGACCGGGGTGGGATTCCCCGGCGCCGTATGACCAAGGGTTCCAGGGGCAGGTTCGTCCTCCCTGGGTGAGTCGGGGCCTAAGGCGAGGCCGACAGGCGTAGTCGATGGATGACGGGTTGATATTCCCGTACCGGTGGAGTACCGCCCATGCTGACGTGCGGGTGCTAACCCACGCCCGGCTGGTCTTTTTTGCTTCGCTCGTGTGCTTTCGGGCGTGCGGGTGGGGTTGGGCCGGTGGGTCTGGGGGTCCTCCGTGCTGGTAGGCAAGCGTGTTAACAGGGGTGACGCACTTTGGTAGCCCGGCGGGGCTTATGGCTTGTCCCGTTCAAGCGTGTGGCCCGGCGCCCAGGTAAATCCGGGTGCCATGCCTCCCTGTTTTTGGGGGGTTGGGTGAGGCGTGATGGTGACCCTGCTTGTTTGGTGGGGGATAGTGGGGTGATCCTGTGGTGCCTAGAAAAGCCTCGACGTTAGGTGCTTCACCGCCCGTACCCTAAACCGACACAGGTGGTCGGGCAGAGTATGCCCAGGCGGGCGAGTGAATCATGGTTAAGGAACTCGGCAAAATGCCCCCGTAACTTCGGGAGAAGGGGGGCCCGAGCCTTGAAGCCCTGTGCGGGCTAGGGGTGAGGGTCGCAGTGACCAGGGAGGAGCGACTGTTTACTAAAAACACAGGTCCGTGCGAAGCTGTAAGGCGATGTATACGGACTGACGCCTGCCCGGTGCTGGAAGGTTAAGAGGATCTGTTAGTCCCATTTTTGTGGGGTGAAGCGGTGAGTCTAAGCCCCAGTAAACGGCGGTGGTAACTATAACCATCCTAAGGTAGCGAAATTCCTTGTCGGGTAAGTTCCGACCTGCACGAATGGCGTAACGACTCCTCTGCTGTCTCGACCATGAGCTCGGCGAAATTGCATTACGAGTAAAGATGCTCGTTACGCGCAGAAGGACGGAAAGACCCCGGGACCTTTACTGCAGCTTGGTATTGACGTCCGCTATTGTTTGTGCAGGATAGGTGGGAGACTGTGAAGCGGTCGCGCTAGCGGTTGTGGAGTCGTTGTTGGGATACCACTCTGATGGTGGCGTGCGTCTGAACCTGGGCCCGTGATCCGGGTTAGGGACAGTGCCTGGTGGGTAGTTTAACTGGGGCGGTTGCCTCCTAAAAGGTAACGGAGGCGCTCAAAGGTTCTCTCATCCTGGTCGGTAACCAGGTGTTGAGTGCAAGCGCACAAGAGGGCTTGACTGTGAGACTGACGGGTCGAGCAGGCACGAAAGTGGGAGCTAGTGATCCGGCGATCCCGTGTGGGTGGGTCGTCGCTCAACGGATAAAAGGTACCCCGGGGATAACAGGCTGATCCTGCCCAAGAGTCCATATCGACGGCATGGTTTGGCACCTCGATGTCGGCTCGTCGCATCCTGGGGCTGGAGCAGGTCCCAAGGGTTGGGCTGTTCGCCCATTAAAGCGGTACGCGAGCTGGGTTTAGAACGTCGTGAGACAGTTCGGTCCCTATCCTCTGCGCGCGTTGGAGACTTGAGAAGGGCTGTCCCTAGTACGAGAGGACCGGGACGGACGAACCTCTGGTGTGCCAGTTGTACCGCCAGGTGCATGGCTGGTTGGCTACGTTCGGGTCGGGTAACCGCTGAAAGCATCTAAGCGGGAAACCGTCTTCAAGATGAGGTCTCCGCAAACCCCCCACATGGGGGGTTTGGTAGGCTCCCAGTTAGACTACTGGGTTGATAGGCCAGATGTGGAAGCAGGCAGCCCCTGTGGGGTGAATCCTGTTTGTGAGCTGACTGGTACTAACAACAGCCGATACAACACAAGCACCCACCACAACAAAGCAGGTGGGCAAGCACCCACCGCAACAAGCAGGTGGACAAGCAGGTAGCGCCGTTGGGTAACCACACCCGAGCACGACACCACCAACAACAAACCCTGGGGAAGCACCCCCGGCAAACACGCACAATGACAAACCCCACACCACTAGGGGCCCGCACCACAATAGTGCCGGCACACCCCCCTGGTGGCAGGCAACCACCCCCCCGAAACAAAACAAGGCGGGGTGGTTGGGCGCATCCGCTGTACGGTTCACAACCCAGCCAGCACACCAGCCACCACCACACCCCACCCAAGGGTCAGGGGTTGTTGGCGGATGCGTGGTGCCGGTGGTCATAGCGGGGAAGCAACGCCCGGATCCCATACCGAACCCGGAAGCTAAGCCCCCCAGCGCTGATGGTACTGCCCCCCACAGGCGGGCGGGAGAGTAAGACACCGCCGGCACCACACACCCACCCACAACCCAACACCCAACCAACACCAAACGAGGGTTGGTTGTTAGTGTCTACGGGCCGCGTGTATGGCACGGGCGTATGGCGTGCGGCGCAAGGTTTTGATCGCCAAAGGCGGCGCTGCCTAGTAGGGTTGGTGCTTATCGCATACGGCGCCTGCCGCGCCGGCCGACGAGTGAGAAAGAAGAAGCATGGCGTACGACAGGCGTGATGACCGCTCCCGCTCGGGCAACCGCCAGGGCAAGGGTGGAGACCGGCACGGTTTTCGCCGTCGGTATGAGGGCGACTCCTCCCAGTCAGCCCATGAAGGGCGTAGGGGAAGAGGACATCATGAGCGCGGCTGGCAGGATGGCAGCAGGGGCGGAGGCGCTGGCAGTGGCAACGACGGATATGGGCGGCGCCGCGGCGCCGGCGGTCGAACAGGTCGACAAGAGGCATACGGCAGTGCGAGGGCGGGTGGCACGAAGCCAACCCAGCGCCCCCGTATTCCAGAGCCGCCGGTACCGTCTGATGTAGCTCCGCAGGATCTGGAAGCCTCGGCGCGACGCGAGCTGCGTGCCCTCGGAAGGGCCAATGCGGACAACGTGGCGCGGCACCTGGTGATGGTGCAGCGACTGCTGGATTCGGATCCGCAGACCGCCTATCAGCACGCCCGTTACGCTGCTTCGCATGCAGGTCGTGTGGCGGTTGTGCGGGAGTCTGCGGGAATCGCAGCGTATCTGTCGGGTCATTACAACGAAGCGCTACGTGAGATCCGGGCGGCCAGGCGGTTGTCCGGCCGGGATCTGCACCGCGCCATTGAGGCGGACTGCGAACGAGCTCTTGGCCGTTTTAACCAGGCCTTGAAAGCGGCACAGGAGGCTGACCCTCGGCAGCTTGACGACCTCGAAGAGGCCGAGATTGCGATGGTGGTCTCAGGAGTGCGCCATGATATGGGGCACAGCGAGCTCGGACTGGTCGTGATTGAGGAAGCGATCATGATGTTCCGGGGCGACCGAGAGACCCTGCGCCGACTCCATTCGGTGCGTGCCGACCGATTGGAGGAGCTGGGGCGCGAAGAGGAGGCGGCCAAGATCCGCGAACGCATCGGGTTTGGTGACGACTCCGCTTCCTCACAGACGGTTGAGGTCTATGACATTGAGGACGACTACGATGAACAGGAGCGGGCTGACCAAGGTGATAGTTCACCGGCTCCAGTTGATTCACTCGACGACATGGCGCCGTCAGGGCATGGCAGCGACCTGGTCGATCCTGGTCCCGAGTCCGGTCAGGCCGGCCCCGACGGCGGTGCATTCGGCCCCGACGACGAAGACGCTCCCGCGGTTGCGGTTGAAGACTGAGGCTTAGGGGGCAGCATGGACAGTTTGCTCGGCAGCCAGCCCGAGGGCGACTCGGGGTTCTTATACGGCTGTGGCCGACCCCTGGCCGCCGCCTACGACGTGGCGCTCCTGGACCTTGACGGCGTGTGTTTTTCCGGGGACGCCAGGGTTCCGCACGCCGCCGATGGCGCCAATGGAGCGCGTGAGTACGGGATGCGCCTGGTCTTCGTGACGAACAACGCCTCGCGATCCCCGGTGGCGGTGGTGAACAAGCTCGCCCGCAACGACATCGCCGCCTCTCCGGACGAAGTCTTCTCTGCCGCCATGGATGCGGCGGCGCTGTTGCATGAGCACCTGCCCGACGGCGCTTCCGTGCTCGTAGTTGGCGGCGAGGGGCTGCGACAGGCACTCACAGACGAGGGCTTCAAGGTCGTGGCCTCCGCGGATGACGGGCCCGCCGCCGTCGTCCAGGGCTGGGATGCGGCTGTTGACTGGGCCATGATGTCCGAGGGGCTGTATGCGATCACCAACGGTGCGTTGCATGTGGCCACCAACCTCGACGCCACTCTGCCCACCGAACGGGGCTTCGCCCTGGGCAACGGCAGCCTGGTTGCCGCCATCGCCAATGCCTCAGGCCGCAGACCGTTGGCCGGAGGCAAACCCTTCCCAGGTATTTATCAGCGTGCGCTGCGCCGTTCAGGAGGAACCAGGCCGCTCGCCGTCGGCGACCGGCTCAACACCGATCACGTCGGGGCCCGGGCAGCTGACATACCAGGTTTGCATGTGCTCACGGGTGTCAGCACTGCCCGCGATGTGCTTCTTGCCTCGCCAGAGGAAAGGCCGACCTTCCTGCACACGGATCTGCGCGGCCTGCTGGAACCCCACCCCGCGCCGGAACGCATCGGTAGCGGCGTTCAGGGCTGGTGGCAGGTCGGCGACGAGTGCTGGCGTGTCACCGATGCGGGCTTGGAGGATCGGAATGCGGGAATCCTCGACGCCTCCTGCGCCACAGTCAGCCTTGACGCATATCGTGCCCTCGCCTGCGCCCTCTGGGAGTTTGCCGATGCCCATGCCGGTGGCACCGAGGTACCGCATGTACCCGAACTGAATGTCGTCTCCTGAACTGCAGCGATGTCTGGAGCATGCCGATGACCGCCGCCCCCCGACCGGTTCCGCGACCCGAATCCGAGGCCGCCCGCACCCCCGTCCCGGACCTTGCTGCGAAGCTTGAGACCATAGCCGGGCTGCCGCTGGAGGAACGCGCCACGCAGCTCGCATCCCTTCACGAGCTGCTCTCATCCGAGCTGCGTCTAACCGAGCACTGACCACGGACCGACTTTTAACCGCATGGCACGACTGATTCGTATCGACTCCGAACTCGTGCGGCGCGGGCTCGCCCGCTCGCGTACTCATGCCGCACGGCTCATTGACGATGGTCAGGTCACCCTCGACGGCGTGGTGGTCACCAAGCCTGCCCGGCAAGTCAACCCGGCGCAGGCGATCGAAGTTATCGCTCCGGCCTGCGACGACTATGTGTCTCGTGGCGCCCATAAACTGGCAGGCGCACTCGATACTTTGACCAAACGAGACCTGGCTCCCCGCATCGTCGGCAGACGCTGCCTGGACGCTGGTGCCTCCACCGGAGGTTTTACCGACGTGCTGCTGCGCCGGGGAGCGGCACAGGTGGTTGCCGTCGACGTCGGCTATGGCCAGCTCGCCTGGTCCCTGCGTAACGATCCTCGCGTGACCGTGTTGGAACGCACGAATGTGCGCAGTCTCGATCCGCACGCCGTTGCGCCCGCACCCGAGCTCGTTGTAGGCGACCTCTCCTTCATCTCACTAACCACCGTGCTTCCGGCGTTGGCCCGAGCCGCCTCGTCAGACGCCGACCTGCTGCTAATGGTCAAACCCCAGTTCGAGGTCGGCAGAGACCGCCTAGGTCGAGGAGGCGTGGTCCGTGACCCGGCACTGCATCTCGAATGTGTGCTGAAGGTGTGCGAATGTGCCCATGCCTTGGACATGGGAATCGATGCGGTCACCGCGTCGCCGCTGCCCGGGCCCGCCGGAAATGTCGAGTACTTTGTGAGCATGCACTCTGGGCGGGCCGGCTCACCGCTGGACCTGGTCGGACCGGCGTTGCAGGATGAGGTCCGGCGCGCCATCGCCGCTGGACCCGCTGGATCCGTTGGACCTGCCGGAGCCAACCACAGCCAACACAGACGTCGCCCGGAAGGAGGCGGAGATGACCACCGGAACCATTCGTAATGCCACGGCCGATACCGAGACCGCTACACAAACCACGCCGATATCCGTCCCCGCAAACTCGGGAGCAGCCAGCGAGCAGAGGGCTCGAAACCATCCGATCCCTCACCGGCCGCGACTGCGGCGTGTCATGCTCCTACAGCGTGATCTGAACGATAAACCGGTGCCGCCCCACCGTAAGGCGGCTCCGACCGCCACGGCCGTCGCTCGAGCGGAGGCGGCCTTGCGCTCACACGGCGTCCAGCCCGTGGAGCCCGGCTTTGAAGGTGAGGTGGACCTAGTTCTGGTCATGGGGGGAGATGGCACAATTCTGCGCGCGAGCGAGGTCGCTAGAGATCGGGACGTGCCGCTGCTGGGCGTCAACACCGGCCACGTCGGTTTCCTAGCGGAGGCGGATCCGGACGCCGTGGAACAGGTCGTCGCCGATTTGGTTGCCGGCCGGTACGTGGTCGACACCCGCATGACCATCAATGTTGAGGTCCAGGCCCCCGATGGCTCGGTGACCCGCGACTGGGCCCTGAATGAGGCCGCACTGGAGAAGCGTGACCGGGCCCGCATGGTGGAGGTGGCTGTGGGCGTGGATGGTCAGGCGGTCTCCTCCTTCGGTTGTGACGGACTGGTTATGGCCACGCCCACAGGTTCGACCGCATATGCCTACTCGGGGGGCGGCCCGGTCATCTGGCCGGAGGTGGAGGCATTACTGCTCGTACCGCTGTCAGCCCATGCCCTGTTCACCCGTCCGCTGGTGGTGGGGCCGGACTCCCGCTTGGAGGTCGTCATCTATCATGCGGGCTTCGGTGGCGCGGAGGTGTGGTGTGACGGCCGCCGCTGCCTCGACGCGCCGACCGGGTCACGCATATGCATCACCCGCGCCGAGCGTCCGGTGCGTCTGGCGAGGCTGAACACCGCACCCTTCGCCACGCGCCTGGTGCGTAAATTCGATCTGCCTGTGCAGGGGTGGCGCACCGCCGACGCCTCCGCGACGCTGGCGGGCCGGGATGGCGACACGCAGTGATCGAGTCCCTGCACATTGAGAACCTCGGGGTGATTGAGGATGCCGACTTGTTCCTCAGCCCAGGGTTGACTGCGCTGACCGGAGAGACGGGGGCGGGCAAGACCATGGTGCTCACCTCCCTGGGGCTGTTACTGGGGCAACGCGCGGAGTCCGCCGTGGTTAGGGCAGGTGCCGCCCGCGCCCTGGTGGAGGGGGCCTTCGTGCTCTCGCCGTCATCGCCTGCCGCCGCCCGTGCCGCCGAGTCCGGGGCCGAGCTCGACGACGACTTGTTGTTGGCATCCCGTGTCATTCCGGCCTCCGGCCGTTCTCGTGCTCACCTGGGCGGTCACGCCGTACCGTCCGCGGTCCTGGCCGACGTCGGATCCCGCCTGGTGTCCGTACACGGGCAGGCGGATCAACTGCGCCTACGTTCGGCCTCCGCTCAGCGAGCTGCCCTCGACAGCCTCGGCGGGCCGAGCCATGCAGGACTGTGCCGCCGTTATGCCGAGGTCTATCAGGCCAGGAACGCGGCCGCCGCGACGTTGGAGCAATGGCGCTCCGGTGCCCAGGCGCGTCGCGTCGAGGCCGAGGAACTGCGACATTGGCTGGAACAGCTGGAACGGCTCGCTCCCCAACCCGGGGAGGACGCCGCCTTGACCGCCGAGGCCGAGCGTCTGGACCACGCTGAGGATCTGCGCCGTGCCGCCTGCGCGGCGCGCATTGCGTTATCCGGGGATGAGGACACCACCGTGGAGTCGCCGGACGTAATGGCCCTGACCGCCGCTGCGGACCGGGCGCTGGCACATGTCGCCGGGGTCGATCCGATACTGACCTCGATGGCCGAACGCCTGCATCAACTGGGCATCCTCGCCGCGGATTTGGCCGGTGAACTCACTGAATACCTCGACTCCCTGGACGCCGATCCCGCACGGCTGGCATGGGTGCAGGAGCGCCGTGCGGAGCTGGCCAGGGCCTGCCAGGAGATCGGCGGTCCGGGCACCCGGATCGACGACGTCGACGCCCTGCTTGCCTGGGGCGAGTCCGCCGCGGCCCGCCTGGATGAGCTCGAGGGGCCGCACGGCACCGCCGAGTCCCTGTCGGCGGCCCTGGACGCGGCGGAAAGTGAGCTGGCCGACGTCGCCGGTGAACTGTCCACCGCCCGGCTCCGCCTCGCCGAGCGCCTGCAAAACGAGGTCAATGCCGAACTGGCCGGGTTGGAGATGAAGGATGCGCGCCTGGTGGTAGATCTTCAGCCTCGTGATGAGCCTGGGCCCACCGGCGCCGAAACCGTCGCCCTGCAGCTCATCTCCCATCCCGGGGCCCCTGCACTGCCGCTCGGTAAAGGGGCCTCCGGCGGCGAATTGTCACGCATCATGCTGGCCCTCGAGGTGGTTCTGGCCGAGGCGGCGTCAACCGCCGCGGAACCCGAGGTGCCCGGCGGTGCCTCCGCCCACCACCGGCGCACATTCGTATTCGATGAGATCGACGCCGGCGTGGGTGGGCGTGCCGCACGGGAGATCGGTCGGCGGCTGGCGCGGCTCGCCCGTCGCTACCAGGTGGTGGTGGTCACGCATCTCGCCCAGGTCGCGGCCTGGGCCGACACACAGTTGGTGGTGCTCAAGGAGACTACCGCAGATGAGGCGCACACCCCCCAGGCACCTGGGAGACCTGGGCCGGGCCATCCGACCGTGCGCACCCGGGTCGTGGCCGTCACCGGGCGGGCCAGATTGCGTGAACTGGCTCGCATGCTCTCCGGCCATGAGAACTCAGAAGCCGCCCTTCGGCATGCCGCTGAGCTGATCGACGCCGCCAACGTGGCAGAATCCCGGTCGTGAGGTTCCCGTTCCTGTTCCGCAAGCAGGCCCCGCCAGAACCGGACCGCCCCAGCGGCACGGTCCGGGTGGATCCGCGTACCAAGAAGCTCACCAAGCGGCTCCAGCCGGGGGATATTGCCGTCATCGATCACCTCGATCTCGATCGCGTGGCCGCCGAGGCCCTAGTCGAATGCAAGCCGGCGGCCGTACTGAATGCATCCCCTTCCGTATCCGGTCGCTATCCGAACCTCGGTCCCGGAATCCTGGTTGATGCCGGTATCCCCCTGATCGACGACCTGGGGCCCGACATCATGCGGCTGCACGACGGCCAGCGCGTCATCATTGACCTCGACCCCGAGTCGAAGCATGCCGGCGCCGTGCACATGCAGGCGCGTCCCGGCCACCGGCACGCCCCCGGGGCGGAGAAATCGGCGGATAGCGCGGCCGGTCCGGGCCTGAAGGGTGACGGCGATTCCAGCATCCTCGCCCAGGGCGTCGTCCAGACGCGGGAGAGCATTGATGCGCTAATGGAGGCGGCCAAGCAGGGACTTTCGGTTCAGCTGGAGGCTTTTGCGGCCAACACCATGGAGTACATGCGGGGGGAACGCGACCTGTTGCTCAACGGCGTGGGGATGCCGGATATTCGCACCCCTATAAGCGGTCGGCACGTGTTGGTCGTGGTGCGCGGATACTCGTACAAGGAGGACCTGAAGGCCCTCAAGCCCTACATCCGCGACTATAAGCCCGTCATCATAGGCGTCGACGGCGGCGCAGATGCGGTGCTGGAGGCCGGACTCAAACTGGATATGATCGTCGGAGATATGGACTCCGTCTCCGATAAGGCTCTTTCTGCGGGCGCCGAGATCATCGTGCACGCCTACCGTGACGGGCGCGCCCCCGGTCTTAAACGCGTCGAGGATCTCGGGGTGGAGCACACGGTGTTCGCCGCCACTGGCACCAGTGAGGACATCGCCATGCTGATCGCCGACGGTTCCGGTGCCGAACTGATCGTCGCCCTGGGCACACATGCCACCCTGTTGGAGTTCCTTGACAAGGGACGTGCCGGTATGTCCTCTACCTTCCTGACTCGGCTCAAGGTCGGCGGACGTCTCATTGACGCCAAGGGCGTATCGCGTCTGTACCGCACCCGCATATCCGGTTGGCAACTGGGACTGCTGGCCCTGGCAGGGCTGGTCGCCCTGTTCGTCGCCCTCGCCGCCACCCCCGCGGGCCAGACCTTCCTAGGCCTGTCCGGTGCCGTATGGGATGACTTGGTCAACTTCTTCCGGTCCCTGGTGGGACTCACTCCGAACACACCTTCCGTCTGAGCAAGTACAGGAACTTTCATGATTGACTTCCGCTACCACCTGGTCTCGCTCATCTCCGTCTTTCTCGCCCTGGCCGTGGGCGTGGTCCTTGGGGCCGGACCGCTGCAAAACTCGCTTGGAACGGCCCTGAACGACCAGGTCACCTCCCTGCGCTCGGATCGTAACGATCTGCAGACCCGTTTGGAGCAGACCGAGGCGGCAGTCAACGACCGTGACGATTACATCACTGCGGCCGCCGCATCGCTGTTGCCGGGCGTGCTGAATGGCCGCAGGGTCGCCGTCGTCACCTTGCCGGACGCTGAGGGCGGGGACATTGACGCCATCGTCAAAGAGATCGAAACCGCTGGCGCCGCCGTCACCGGGCGCGTCTCCCTGACCACCGCCTGGTCACTGACTGCCCGCGAGTCATTCCGTTCCACTTACTCCGGCCAATTCACCCCCTATTTGGAGGGCGCCGCAACGGACGGGAATGCCATCCTCGGACAGGGGCTGGCCGCCGCACTGACGACCGAGGGCGAGAACGCCGCCGCCCTGATGGGGCTGCTAACCGCGTCCGATAACCCGCTAGTAACCGAGGACGCTGCCCCGTCCGCTCCGGCGGATATGATCGTTGTCATCGGTCCGCGGACGGTTGCCTCTCCGGCGGGGGGAGAGCCGACCGCAGCGGCCACTCCGGAGCAGGACGCCGGCGCCTGGGTATCGGCACTGACGGGCCTCGCCTCGGCGTCAACAACCGTCGTCGTCGGCGCTGCGGATGTCAAGGCGGACATTGTTTCGGCGCTGCGCACCGCTAAGGCCCCGGTGACCACGGTGGACTCCGTCGGACAGGCCACCGCCGCGGTATCCGCTCCTCTCGCGCTGGCCGCCACCGCCGCGGGTACCGTGGGGAATTACGGATTCGATGACGGAGCTGACGCCATCATCCCGCCCGTGTCCAACTGACGCCGGTTACGCTTTAGACCATGACGCCAACCATTGTTCCGGCAGGCGGGCACGCCCCGGTGGCGGCCGCCGCAGCGGCCGGCATCGCCGCAGCGGCATGCTCCACCGGATTAGGGGCCCTTAGCCGTATGTCACCGAGGCTGCGGCGCGTCAACTATCGCGGCCGCACCGTGAGTCTGCGTGGTGGTGTGGGCGTAGCCGCGGGCGCCGTGGTGGCGGGATCTCTGGCGGCAGGTCCGTTCGACGGAGGATCGGTTCGGGCCAGCGCCAGGCGCGCCTTAGCGGCCGTCACGGCGGCAGCGGCGGCAGGCGCAGCGGGCCTGGTTGATGATCTTGATGACGGCGCCCACGACGGCGATACCCCCGCGAAGGGGCTGCGGGGACACCTGGCGGCGCTGCGCCGTGGCCATCTCACCACTGGGGTGCTGAAGGTGGCTGTGATCGGCGGCGGTGCTCTGGTTGCCGGCGGGTTTATCACCGCTACCCGCAGGTACGACGGCGTGATCCGCGCGTCGGCGGACGCCGCTACCAGTGCCGTTGTTATCGCCTCCTGGGCCAATCTTCACAATCTGCTTGACCTGCGCCCCGGACGTGCGCTCAAGGCGGCGATCCTGACCTGTGCGCCGCTGCTGGCCGACCGGCGACCAATCGCCTCCACCAGTCGCGTTTTGGCGGCTGGGGCGCTGGGTACTGCCGCGGCCGCACTGCCTGCGGACTTGGGCGAGAACACCATGCTTGGTGACACCGGCGCCAATTCCCTGGGTGCTTTGGTGGGGACAGCCCTGGCCGTCCATCCCAGTGCGGCCCTGCGCGCCGCGGCTGCTATCACCGGGACGGGGCTGGTTGTGGCCAGTGAGCGGGTCTCCTTCACCCGTGTCATTGAGGGCAACCGCGTCCTGTCGGCCATTGATCGCCTCGGGCGCAGCGCCCCGTGAACCGTACCGCCCCGTGACCACCGTGTCTGCAGACTCCGTAACCTCCCGGGCGGATGCGCCAGGCGGCGCAGGACGCGCAATCCTGGGCGCCGCAGGGGGAGTGGCCGGGTTGACCCTGGTTTCGCGGGCGCTCGGTTTTCTGCGTTGGATTGTGCAGGCGACCACTGTCGGAGCGGGCACGGTGGCTGGAGCCTATGCCACCGCCAATCAGGTCCCCAACGTGCTTTATGAGGTGGTTGTGGGCGGGGCGTTGGCAGCCACCGTTGTCCCGCTGTTGGCCGGCCCGGTTGGTGCCGGGCGCGGTGAGGAAGTCTCCCGCACCACCTCTGCCCTGCTGGGCCTGGTGCTGCTGGTCCTGACCCCGCTTGCGCTTGTTCTGGCGGTATGTGCCGGTCCGATCGCCGGCTGGTTCCCTGTCTCTCGGGGGGTGGATCCCGTCCTCCAGCATGACCTGGTGGCGGCTTTCCTGCGTATGTTCGCCGTCCAAGTTCCCTTGTACGGCGTAGGTGTGGTGCTCACCGGTGTGCTCCAGGCACACGGCCGCTTCACTTGGCCAGCGTTTACACCCGTGCTGTCCAGCCTGGTGGTCATGGGCACCTATGCCCTGTACGGAACGCTAACCGTTGACGCGGAGACGGCCTCCCCGACGGCACTGCGAGTGCTCGGTTGGGGCACTACGCTGGGGGTTGCAGCGCTGTCTTTGCCGCTGCTGTGGCCGGTACACCGGCTGGGACTGCGGCTGCGGCCGACTCTGCGTCTGGGGCGCGGCACCGCGGCGAAGGCACTGCGCCTGGGTGGCGCCGGGGTGTGGACGCTGATCGCCCAACAGTTCAGCGTCCTGGCCGTGCTGGCCTTGGCCCGTGCAGGAGGAAGCACCGGCACTGTCGCCGTCTACCAGTACACGCAGGCCATCTACCTACTGCCTTACGCTGTGCTGGTCGTGCCGGTCGCAACCGTCATCTACCCGCGCCTGGCTGCCGCCTTCACCCATGAGGACTGTGGTGACAATGCCCGTCTGCTCACCGCTCGCTCCACCGCGCTGGTGACGGGCGTGTCCGTAGCCGGGGCCGGCATGCTGTTGGCCGCAGCCGACGGTGCCGAGCGATTCTTCTCCCAGTTGGCCGACGTCGATGGCATGAGCGCGTGCCTGGCTCTGCTGGCTCCTGGCCTGGTGGGCTACGCCCTGATCTACCAGGTCACCCGGGCACTGTACGCCGCCGATAGGGCCCGTGGCGCCGCCTGCGCCTCAGCGGCCGGCTGGCTCACGGTCGTCCCGGCCTCATGGGTGGCGGTGCGACTGGCGGCCCCGCACGGGGGCGATGGCGTGGCCACCCTAAGGGGACTGGCCGTAGGAACGACGATTGGCATGTGTGTTGCCGGCCTCGGGCTGCTGGCCGTATTGGCGGGCCTTATGGGGCCACGGGTGCTGGCACCGACGGTGCGCGTATCGGTGGCAGCGATCCCGGTTGCCGTGGTAACCGGGCTTATCTGCAGCTGGCTGAGCCGGCTGCCGGGAGGCGTAGTCGGCGGGGTTACGGCGGCTGTTGCCGGGGCGCTGGTCACTGCCGTCGCCACGGGGGCGGCCATCTGCGTGGCGGACCGTGAGCTGTTCGCTATCTTTCTAAGGCGACCTTCCGCGCATGCTGGGGCCGGTGATAGTGCCGCCTCGGATGCGCACGAGTCATAGGAGATGAGATGATCCCGTCACCGGCTGAAACTTCAGCGCCTGCCGGCGCGCAGGTGCAGGCGGACCGGCTGCGCATCCTGGAGGTGTCGGGCAGTGCCGTCGGCGGTATGCGTGCGCATGTGGCCGAGTGCGCTCGGATACTGGCCGACGGGGGACATGACGTGATCGTGGAGGCGCCATCCGATGTCATCGCGGAAGCCGACTTCGGGCGTGCCCGCACCGAGGTGCTTTCGATCGGCTCCCGTCCCGGCCCCGGCGACGGCGCCGTCCTCGCCCGTCTGCGGCGGCTCGGGCGCCGCGCCGACGTCATTCACGCCCACGGTCTGCGCGCCGGCGCCCTGGCAGCCCTCGCCTTGGGTGCACGCCGACCTGGACGCACTCGCCTGGTGGTGACTATTCACAATCAGCCGGTGGGCGGACGTCTTACCACTGCCTTTGGGGATAGGCTGGAGGGACTGGTGGCTGCGCGTGCCGATCATGTGTTGGCCGTCAGCCCGGATATAGCCGAGCGTCAACGCAGCCGCGGAGCCGATACGGTGGATCTGGCCGTGATACCTGCTCCACGGCGAAGTAACCAGGATCTGGCGCCGCGTGCCTCATCGGTTGAGTCTGCGTGGAGGGGAGCATCCACACGGATTCTGACGGTTGCTCGCCTGGCACCCCAGAAGGGCCTGGACCTGCTTCTGGACACCGCTGCGCTGCTGGTTGCGCATGCCGCTACCGATTCGGGGCCGAGTGCTGGCCTGTCCTGGGCGGTTGCCGGCCAGGGACCCGGGCTGGACGCCGCCGAGGCACGTATCCGGGCCGATGCCCTGCCGGTCAATCTGCTGGGGCGGCGTGAGGACGTGCCGGCGCTCATGGGCGCGGCCGACGTGGTCGTGCAGACCAGCCTTTGGGAGGGGCAGCCAATCGCGCTACAGGAGGCGCTACAGGCGGGAGCCGCGATTGTCGCGACCGATGTGGGTGGCACCGCCGCAACCGCTCGTGGGGGTGCCACCCTGGTACCTCCACAGCCACAGGCGCTGGCCGAGGCGATTTACCGGTTGCTCACGGATGCCCGGGCCCGGGAGGAGGCCCAGCGGCGTGCTCGCCAGGCCGCGACACTTTTGCCGGACAATGCCGATCTGGCTGTCCAACTGGACGCGGTTGTCGCTCATCGTTGACTATTGCCGATACCTGTATCAACCGGAGGAGAAAACCGTGAATGAGCTGAGTCGGCACGATTTGAGGGATGTCCATGAACTTACGCGCTCGGTGGTCAGTCATGAGCGCGTCTGGGAGGGACCGATATTCGCGGTCGACGATGATGCGATTGTTCTGACGGAGGGATTCTCCCCGGTGCGTCGCCAGACGGTGGTGCACCATGACGCCGTGAATATCGTGGCGCTGCGGGAGGGCGACGACTCCTCGCAGGCCGACGCGGCAGCCGAGATTCTCATGGTTCGCCAGTACCGTCATCCGGTGCGGGCGATGTTGTGGGAGATCCCGGCCGGCCTGTTGGATGTTCCGGGGGAGCTGCCGTTGGCAGCGGCGCAGCGTGAACTTGCTGAGGAGACGGACTACATCGCGGCGCGCTGGGACGTGCTGGTCGACTCCTACGCCTCACCCGGGTTCACCACCGAGGGGGCGCGCACCTTCCTCGCCCGCGAGCTGACGCTCCTGCCGGAGGAGGAGCGGATCCCCCGGGAGGCCGAAGAGGCCGAGTTCAAGCCCACCTGGGTGCGCCTGGATGAGGCCGTGGACGCGGTTATGCGGGGGCTATTGCATAACCCCTCTACTGTGATCGGCATTCTCGCCGCTGCGCACGTGCGCGACCGCGGCTACACGGGGCTGCGCGCGGCCGACGCCGATTGGTTGCGTAGCCCCGAGAGCCTGTGAGGCTCATCTTGACTTGGCCCGGGCACCACGCCTACATCACCCCGACTTACATGACATGCCTTAGCCGATCCCGGTTATGGGTGCGGGCAGGGGCGTGCCCGAGGCGTCCCTGCGCTCATCGGCCGCCGGCAGGTCGACCGGCTGGCCGCCACTGCCCACGGCTCGGGCCGGTCCGACTCCCACCCAGGCGAATACCAGTTCGTTCTCGCCGCGCAGGAAGCGCTGGGCGCGCACCCCGCCGGTTGCCCGCCCCTTGGCCGGGTACCGATCCAAGGGCGTGACCTTCACACTGCCCGAGCCCGTGCCGGGCAGAGCCCCCGTACCGTCTGCCACCGTGACCACCACGGCCTCGGCCAGCAGGTCGTCAGGTACCGCCGCCGCGGTGACCACCCGGGCCCCCTCGCGCAGTGCCACCCCCGCCATGCCGCTGGCGCCGCGTCCCTGCGGACGCACCTTGGCCGCCTCGAAGCGCAACAGGCGAGCATCGGAGGTCACCAACACCAGTATGTCGGAGTCTGCCGCTACCCCGGCGAAAACCACGCGGTCGCCCTCGGCCAGGGAGATGATCTCCCAGGCGTCGCCGTTCTTGGGCTCACTGCCCGGCTTGACGCGCTTGATCACGCCAGCTGCCGTGGCCAGCACAATCGGCGTGGCGCAGTCAGCACCGCAAGACCCGATCGGCACCAGTCCCACGATCTGCTCGTCCGGCTCGATATCGGCCAGCAGCTGTGCGGGCTGACCGCCGGCAAGCGACGGCGCCCCTTCCAGGCGCGGCACCTCCGGGGCGGACAGCACCTCCATGCGCACCAGCCGACCCGTATCGGTGACTGCGCCGACGTGCCCGCGCGCCGTAGTCGCCACCTGAGAGGTAAGCGCGTCATGGCGCTGCCGGCCGCCCGAGCGCGGCACCGGCTCCGCCCCGCTCACGCGGGCCACCAGGCCGGTGGCCGACAGCAGCACCTGGCAGGGATCGTCCGGAACCGTCAACGGCACCTCACCGTTCCCGGCGCGTAAACTCACCTCCGCGGCCCGCCGTCTGTCCTGCGAGGCTCCGGTGCCGCCGGGCGCGCCCACACCGCCGTTGAGAGCCCCCGCGCCCGTGCCCGCCGCCTCCAACAGCACCGTGCGCCGCGGCGTGCCGAACTCCTGCGCCACTGCTCCCAGTTCCCTGGACACTGTGTCCCGCAGCAGTGACTCGTCATTCAGGATCGCCTCCAGCTCGGCGATCTCCGCCGCCAGCTCGTCGCGCTCCTTCTCCAGCTCGATCACGGAGAACTTCGTCAGGCGCCGCAGCTGCAGTTCCAGAATGTAGTTGGCCTGCGGCTCGGACAGGTCGAAAACCTGCATCAGCCGCCGACGGGCCGTAGCGGCATCCTCGCTGGAACGGATTACCTGGATGACCTCGTCGATATCCAGGATCGCGATCAGCAGGCCCTCCACCAGGTGCTGGCGCTCGCGCCGCTTGCCCAGGCGGAAGCGGGTGCGGCGCTCCACCACCGTCAGGCGGTGGCGGACGAACACGTCCAGCAACTCGCGCAGACCGAGGGTGCGCGGCTGACCGTCCACCAGGCACACATTGTTGATGCCGAAGGAGTCCTCCAAAGGCGTGTACCGGTACAGCTGGGCCAGCACCGCCTCTGGGTTGTAGCCGTTCTTCACCCCGATCACCAAGCGCGTGCCGTGCTTGCGGTCCGTCAGGTCCGCCACGTCGGTGATGCCCTGCAGCTTCTTGGAGGCCACGGTCTCCTTAATGCGGGCTATCACCTTCTCCGGTCCCACCAGGTAGGGCAGCTCGGTGACCACAATGCCCTTCTTGCGGGCGGTGATGTTCTCGATGCGGGCGGTGGCGCGCGTGGAGAATTTGCCGCGCCCGGTGCGGTAGGCCTCGCGGATGCCGTCCAGGCCCACAATCATGCCGCCGGCCGGCAGATCCGGTCCGGGCACGTAGGACATCAAGTCCTCCAGGGTGGCATCCGGATGTGCCAGCAGGTGCCGGGCCGCCGCTACCACCTCGATCAGGTTGTGCGGCGGCATATTCGTGGCCATGCCCACCGCAATGCCGGAGGCCCCGTTCACCAACAGGTTAGGGAAGGAGGCCGGCAGCACCTCAGGTTCGGTAAGGGTGTAGTCGTAATTCGGGGTGAAGTCGACCGTGTCCTCGTCGATATCCGCCGTCAATGCCAGGGCGGGGGCGGCCAGACGCGCCTCCGTGTAACGAGGAGCGGCGGGGCCGTCGTCCAGGGAACCGAAGTTGCCGTGCCCGTCCACCAGCGGCAACCGCATGGTGAAGGGCTGGGCCAGCCGCACCAGCGCCTCGTAGATGGCGACATCCCCGTGCGGGTGCAGCCGCCCCATGACGTCGCCGACCACGCGGGAGGACTTCACATGCGGACGGTCCGGGCGCAGCCCCATCCGATCCATTTGGAACAGGATGCGCCGCTGGACCGGCTTCAGGCCGTCCCGAGCGTCCGGAAGGGCCCGCGCGTAAATGACCGAGTAGGCGTACTCCAGGAAGGAGGTACGCATCTCCGTGGGCAGGTCTTGCTCCACGATGAGATGGTCGGTGGGCGGGGGTGTCGGTGGTGCGGACTTCGGCATGGTCGCATTGTGTCTCGTCGCTTCGCCGATGGGGCAACGACACCCGGGGTGACCGGAAGGATGGCATGATCTGCCCCATGACGTGGACTGCGCAGGCTCGCCCGGGGGACGAGGTCCCCACCCCGACGTCCCTGGCCGACGAGGTCACCCGCGCCGGCTACTACCCGGAGCTGGTGCTAGGCACACTGGACGCCGCTGTTGCGGGGGAGGAGGTGCTCGTGGACCTCGTTCAGGCGGAAACCGTTTTCGACGATGCCGTCCACCGGCACCTGACGGTGCTGGCTCTGACCGGCACTCGGCTGATCATCGTCCATGTGGATGACGCTCCCCGCGAGGACGGTCTGCCCGGGGCCCTGGCGACCAGCGAGGCCGTTCCCATCTCCCGGATCAGGTCGGTGGGCCTGACGCGCGGGGTCAGTGAGCCGGCGGCCGACGGCGGGCGCCTGACGGAGATGACCATCGCCCTGTCATGGGGCTCCGTGCGCCGCATAGACCTCGAGCCCGCCAGCTGCGCGGACCCCGATTGCCAGGCCGACCACGGTCTGACCGGCGTGTCCGTTCCGGACGACATTGTGGTACGTGTTGCCGCCGGGGTGGAGGGCGACGCGGCTCTGGCCCGGGCGGAGAACTTCGCTCGCGTCCTGTCCGCGGCCACCGCCCGAGCGGCGGCACGCATATGACCGTCGCCCACCTGCGCGTGGTCCTGGCGGCGGCCGCCGTCGGCGCCGGGTTGACGCTGCGCGCAGGCCCGGCGGAGGCGGTCACCGCCGCCGAGGCGCAGCGGGCGGCCGGAGCCTGGGGACTGCTTAGCGACGGCGGTGCGCAGGACTCATCTGGGATCGTAGTCGTGCTGGTGGACGGACTGGGACTGCAACTACTGCAGGAGCGCCGAGGACACGCACCCACGCTGCGGCGTCTGCTGTCTGACGCCGAATCCACTTCCGGGAGCGGCGTCGCCCGCACCTGCGTGCCATCCACGACAGCCGCCGCCCTGACCACACTGGGCACAGGGGCCCTTCCTGGCGCCACCGGTATGGTTGGATACTGTGTTCTAAACCCCCGGTTGGCTCGTAAGCTCCCGGTTGGAACAGTCCCCGCCGCCGAGAACAACCTGAGCTTGATCACCTGGGAGGGCAAAGCTCCCGACCCGCGTCACTGGCAGGACGTGCCCACGGTGTTTGAACGGCTCACCGCGGGTCCACGTTCCGCTGTGACAGTGCCACCGGCCGTAACCATCGGACCGAAGCGATTCGCCGGATCGGGCCTTACCGAGGCGGCGCTGCGGGGCGCCCCTCACCTGGGCGCCGATCGGATGGAGGAACGGCCCGAGCTGGCCGCCGGTGCCCTGCGACGCGGTGTGCCGCTGGTTTATCTGTATGTCGGCGAACTGGACCACGCCGGCCACAGGCATGGATGGCGCTCGGAGCACTGGCTGCTTCAGCTCGAGCGCCTGGATTCCACAATGGCGGAGCTGCTGCGGCGCGTGCCCGCCGGTACCCGCGTACTGCTCACCGCTGATCACGGCATGGTTGACACCGAACCTGCTCGCCGTCTGAACCTGACCGACAACCCCGAGCTGTCTCGCGACGTCGTCGCCGTCGCCGGGGAGCCGCGCTTCAGCCAGTTGTACGTGCCGCATTCGGATCCCGAGCTCGCCGCGGCGGTGGCCGACCGATGGCGGACGGTGTTGGGTGAGCGTGCCCTGTGGGTCGGCACCGGCAGGGAGGCGACCGCCCTACTCGGGCCGGTGGGGGAGCGCACCGAAAGCGTCCTGGGGGATGTGCTGGTTGCCATGGCCGACAATTGGGTGGTGGTTGACCCGCGTGTCCACTCCGACAGTGCGATGGCCATGCCGGGCGTGCACGGTTCTCTTACGGAGGCCGAGATGATGGTGCCACTGTTGGTGGCCCGGGCTTGACGGGTGCGCCCGCCGGACAAATACGCGGTGCACCGCTATTCCGGCTTGGCGCCGAAGACGATCTCATCCCATGAGGGCACCGAGCGCCGGGCGCGTCGTTTGGGCTTGGGGGCGGGCGCGGCGGGCATGTCCGGCAATGCCTCCTGGGCGGCGGAGGCCTCCGAGCGGTCCTCCTGCTCAGGAGCGGATGTGGGCGTGGTCCGCAGGCGGCTGCCGGCAGGGTGGTTGCCGGTGTGAGCGCGACGGCGTTCAGACATGGACACCACCTGCGCCTGCCCCTGTGTGGGAGTGTCGGCCCGCGTATTTCCGGTGTCCGGTGGGGCAGTGTCCTCCTCGGTGGGCGCCTGCGTCTCGATCCGACGCCCACGGTTGGAGGCCAAGTCCGCCAAGAGCGCGTCGGTGATGTCGACTGCGGACGCAGGCGTGTCCGGCGGTTCGGAGGCCGTGGCGGGAGTGCGCGCCGACGGCGGCGAGGTCGGGGACGCGGCTCCGGGCGCGGCGGAGTCCTGGTCAAAGACGGTGGGGCGGCGCGCACCGCCAGCCTCCGTCAGCCACCGGGCCTCGTCGTCGAGAGCGGATACGGAGCGGGCCGTCAGATCCAGCTCCCAGTGCGCGCGCTTGGCCTGAGCGCCCTGCACGAAGGTCAACACGATCTGCCACGGCTCGCGGCCCTCCCGCAGGGCATCCCATTCGAGGCTTGTCGGCTCAACACCGCGTGTGGCCAGCCGGTCGACCGCCAGCTCGCCCAGCACGGGGGAGTCCTTCTCCCAGCCAATCCGGCAGGCCTGGGCCTGCTGCACCGCCCACAGCCGCTCGGCGATGACCGGCCCCTCGAAACGGCGCACATGCTCCACATCAAGGCCGGTGGCTGAGGCCACCTCCTCGGCGCTGGCGCCGGCGCGCATAAGGGCCTGCAGCTCCCGAGGACGGACGGCCTGGCCGGGAACGGGCGGAGGCGAGGTCGGAGCCAGAGCCGCGGGGCGCGCACGTCTCACGGCGGCCCGCAGCGCGTCATCAACCACGATGCTGTAGCGCTCACCGCGTGAGTCGGTCATGACGATGGTGTCGCCGTTGGCGCCCAACAGCTCTAACTCGATCATTGGCGCGGGCCTCCTTACAGTTCCCTGTGCGGCACGAGACGGGCGAGCCGACACATGTCTCAGCGTGCCACCTAAGCCGCCCCGTATCGGGGAGGCGAGGCCGCGTGGCACGTGAGAGGCTCGCGACCTGTTCGCCCATAGCCGCTGCGTACGGCCTGGTCAGCCGGTTCCCGCCGCGCCTGCGTGGTGCTATGGTGCGCGTGCCCTAGCTCAGAGGGGCGGCACGCGTTCACCGATCGTTCACCGATGGGTGCGTGGCCGTTCCCGGCAGCGTCCGTCGCTGCCCGAGAGCTCCAGCGAGAGCCGTCCACAACAGAAAGTGACGAGGCCATGGCAACCGACTACGACGCCCCGCGCAAGAACGACGACGAGCCCGAAGCCGATTCCATTGAGGAGCTCACCGCTCGTCAGAAGGATCAGTCCTCGGAGGCGATTGAGGAGGATGAGAACGAAGTCGCCGAGGGCTTCGAACTCCCCGGGGCCGACCTGTCCCGAGAGGAGTTGAGTGTGCACGTCGTCCCGCAGTTGGAGGACGAGTTCACCTGCTCGGAATGCTTCCTGGTACACCACCGCAGCTCCCTTGCGTATGTTGACGATGCCACCGGCCTGCCGGTGTGCACGGACTGCGCCGGTTGATAGGAGGACGGACTCATGGGCCTGTTCTCCCGACGCAACCGTGACGACGTCCAAGCCGAAGAGACGGATCAGCAGGATCCGCAGGCGCCTGCGACCGGCCCCTGGGACGCCGATGCCGTCCCTGCCGACACCGCAGCCGCGGGGCGTGTTGACCTGGGCTCCCTGCGGGTGCCCGCGGTTGACGGCATGCAGATCCGTATGGAACGGGCCGGCCGGGACGCCGAGGCATCGGCCGCCGTCCTGATCCTGGGCGGTTCTACACTGGAGCTGCGCGCCTTCGCGGCGCCGCGTACCGCTGGCATCTGGGATGACCTGCGCGGCGACATCACCGCCGAGTTGACTCGTGCCAAGGCCACTTACGAGATCGTCGATGGTGACCACGGCGTCGAGATTCTCGCCCAGGTGCCGGTGCGCACTCCGGAAGGGCGCGGTGCGACCATGGCCGCCCGCTTCATCGGCGTCGACGGGCCACGGTGGTTCCTGCGAGGCGTACTTCAGGGACGCGCCGCAACCGACGCCGACGCCGCCCGTCCCCTGCGCGAGATCTTCGCCAACACCGTTGTGGTGCGCGACGGTGCCGCCCGTCCTCCCCGCGAGATCCTGCCGCTACACGCCCCCGGCGTGACCACGGCCCCCGCGGCCGAGGAACTGCCCGGCCTGGACCCGTTGCGGCCTGGCCCCACCATCGCCGAGGTGCGATGAGGCGGCACGCCGTCCCCGTCAAGGATCTGATTCCGCGCAGACGCGCCCACGTGTCCGGTGTGTTGCGTGCCGTCACGTACCGACCCGCCTCCGCCAAGCCGGTGTTGGTCGGTCAGCTCGACGACGGCACCGGCGTGGTGGACCTGATCTGGATGGGGAGACGCGCGATCGCCGGCATACGACCGGGTGTCTGCCTTCGGGCCGAGGGCATGGTGGTGGCCGGTCGCTCCCGTCCCTGCATTTACAACCCTTTTTACGAGATCCTCGGGGAGGCACCATGAGCGAGCAGTCCGGATCCGGCGTCTCGCCCGTCCACAGCGGGCTCGGCACCATTAACGCCGATCGCTTCGACGCCGCGGCGGCCGTCGGCGGCTGGCGGGGCGTCCTGGAGTCAATTGCTCCCACACTCATGTTCGTGTGTGTGCTTGCCCTGCGTCCTCAAGACCTGGCGGCCGCGCTGCTCGCCTCCTTGACGGTCAGTGCCGCCGCCCTGGCGATCCGACTGAGCGCTCGCCAGCCGCTGACTCAGGTGCTCGGCGGTGTGGCGGCGGCACTCGTCAGTGCCCTGTGGGCGTGGCGTTCAGGAAGTGCCACGAATTTCTATGCCACGGGTCTGGTGATCAATGCCGTCTGGCTGGCGGTCACCGGCGGCTCACTGCTGCTGCGCCGACCCTTGGTAGGACTGTTCGTCCGGATCTGGCGCACGGCATCGGGCGACGGGCATTCCGACTCTCCGCAGGCACGACGCCGCTACGGGGTCGGAACCGGTATCCTGGCAGGTATGTTCTTACTGCGGCTGACAGTAGAACTGCCCTTGTACCTGGCTGGCGAGGCCGCCGTAGGTGCACTCGGCCTGGCCCGGCTCGCGCTCGGCGTGCCTCTGTTCGCCCTGACCCTGTGGTTTGTATGGCAGGTGGTCAACCCAGTGCTCAGGCCGACTCCGGTCCCGCGTCCGGGGTCTTAGGCTCGTGCGGCCCGGCAACCCCTGTGAAGATCGCCGGAATCTCACTCAGCGCCGCCTCACCGGCCTGCACGGTGAGGAAGAGCAGCTCATCGCCCCGCTCGAACCTGTCGTCACGGCCGGGCCGAATCGGTCTGGAGTCTCGCAGAATCGCGGCCAGAAGTGTGTGTGGCGGCAGATCCACCTCAGCGACCGGCTCGCCGATCACGGGGGAGTCGTCCGGCAGTGTCAACTCGTGCATGAACACTGCGGACTGGTGGAAGGTAAATACGGGGACCAGCGAGCCGACGCTAACGGCCTCCTCCACCAGAGCCGTCATGATGCGCGGGGTGGAGACGGCCACATCCACGCCCCAGGTGTCGTCAAACAGCCACTCGTTCTTCGGGTTGTTCACCCGCGCCACCGTGCGCGGCACCCCGTATTCGGTTTTAGCCAGCAGGGAGACGACCAGATTGACCTTGTCGTCGCCGGTGGCGGAGACGACCACGTCACAGTCGCCTGCGCCCGCCTCCGCCAGTGAGCCCACGTCACAAGCATCGGCCAACTGCCAGTCCGCTTCCGGAACAGAAGCGATGCGCATGGCGTCTGGAGCACGGTCCACCAGGGTGACGGTGTGTCCGTGGCTGATCAGTTCGCGGGCTATGGAGCGTCCCACCGAGCCTGCTCCCGCAATGAGGATCTTCATGTTCAAACCTCCTGGACGGGTGGGCGGGACAGGGCGCGCTGAACGGCCGACAACTGCTGCGTGGAGGCGGCCAGATGCAGTCGGTCATGCTCCTGAATGACGGTACTCGCCTGCGGGATGACCACTCCCGACCCGCGTGACAACCAGGCCACCCGCACCGCGAGCTGTTCCTCCAGCGAGCCGATCGTGGTGCCAACCCATGCCGAGGACATGTCCGGCTGGATTAGTCCCGCCGCGCCCGACGGATCCATGAACTCCTGCGCCCCACCGCCCGGCAGCAGACGCCGCATCATGTGCTCGGCCGTCTGCCGCACCGTCGCCACGGTGGGGATGCCGAGCCGTTCGTAGACGTCGGCGCGAGTGGGGTCATAGATACGGGCGACCACATGTTCGACGCCGAACAGCTCCCGCGCCACGCGCGCGGCGATCACGTTGGAATTGTCACCGTTGGAAACGGCTGCGAAGGCGTAGGCCTCGTCTATGCCCGCCTGCTCCAACGCGTCCCGGTCAAAACCGATGCCCTTGACCTTACGCCCGTTGAACGTGGCCGGCAGTCGCCGGAACGCGTCAGAGTTCTGGTCGATGACGGCCACCGAATGACCCATGTGGTCCAGCTGAGAGGCCATGGAGGCCCCCACCCGGCCGCAGCCCATGATGACGAAGTGCACGGGAAGAACGGTACTCCCTCGGTGGCGGGCGTGAGGCTTGGCCCAGGCCGGAGGCGGACGTAGCATCGTGGTTCGTGCGTGACTTCGCCGACCGCGTCAAGCGGCTCCTCGTCGGCCGCTCGGTTCCCAGCCGGGCCGCGGGGCGGACCCCTCTCCCCAAACGGATCGCCCTACCGGTGCTCGGAGCCGACGTCCTGTCCTCCGTCGCCTACGCCCCCGACGAGATCCTTCTCACCCTGGCGGTGGCTGGCCTGGCCGCCACCGCCGTGTCGCCCTGGGTGGCCCTGGCCGTTGCCGGCGTACTTCTGCTCGTGGTCGCCTCCTACCGGCAGACCATCCACGCCTACCCCTCCGGCGGGGGCGACTACGAGGTGGTATCCAAGAATCTCGGCCAACGGGCGGGACTCATGGTCGCCTCGGCCCTGATCAGTGACTTCGTACTCACAGTTGCCGTCTCCATCTCCTCCGCCGCCGGCTACCTGGTCGCCGCTGTACCCGCCCTGGCCACTCACAGGGTGGAGATCGCCGTCGGCATTGTCACCGTGCTGACGCTGATGAATCTGCGTGCTAGCCGCGGGCCAGGCCGTGGCGCTGCCCTGCCCGCATACCTGTACATGGGGGCCATCGGGGTCATGGCCGTGGTGGGCGCCTTTCAGGAGCTTACCGGCACTCTCGGACGGGCACCCTCCGCGGCCTACGAGGTGGTTGCTCAATCAGGCTGGGACCAGGGGCTGACGGGACTGGCTGGCGCTTTCCTGGTTCTGCGCGCATGGTCCTGCGGTTGCGCCGCCCTGACCGGCGTGGAGGCCATCCCCGGCGGGGTGCCCAGCTTCCAGCGACCCAAAGCTAGCAATGCCGCCACCACCCTGCTGCTGCTCGGTGTGATCGCCGCCGTCATGCTCATCGGCGTGGTGCATCTGGCCGGCGCCGTCGGCGTGCATATGGTCGACAACCCCGCCACCGATCTACTCGACGCCGGCGCGCCGCTGGGCGAGGACTACCACCAGTACCCGGTGATCGGCCAGGTCGCCGCGGCCGTGTTCGTGGGCTTTCCGCCCATGTTCTATCTGGTCACCTTGACCACCGGCCTGATCCTGGTAATGGCGGCCCGCTCCGCCTTCAAAGGTTTGCCGGTGCTTACCGGCACGCTCAGCGGCAAGGAGTTCCTGCCCCGCCGCCCGTCCAAGCGCGGCGATCAGCCAGACGCCAGGGGCGCCATGGTGCTGTGGGTCGGCGCCATCGCCTTCATCGTCGGTTTTCAAGCCAACACCAACCGACTGATCCAGCTGTACATCGTGGGCGTGTTCATCTGCTTCACCCTGTCCCAGATGGGAATGCTGCGGCACTGGAACCGGCAGCTGTCCACTGCCACCGATCCGGTCGGCCGCCGCCGAATGCGCCGTTCCCGCCTCATCAACGGCATGGGCGTGGTCGGGACCGGTGCCGTGCTGGTGATCGTCCTGCTGACCGAGTTCACTCGCGGCGTCTGGATCGCCGTGGCGGTCATCGCGCTGCTCTACCTGGTGATGACCGGCATCCACAGCCACTATCGGCGCTTCGGCGATCAGGTCGCAATTGACGACTCGTCCGACGCGCTGCCTGCACCCGCACACGTGCACGCCATCGTCCTGGTCTCCCGCCTGCACCGGCCCGCCCTGCGCGCGTTGACCTACGCCCTGTCAACACAACCGCGGTCCATTGAGGCCGTAACCGTTGACACCGGCGACGGTGTCGCACAAGGACTGCTGGATGACTGGGAGCACGCCGAACTGCCGGTGCCCTTGACCATACTGGACTCCCCGTACCGTGATGTCACCGGGCCCATCGTGTCCTATGTGCGCAGTTTGCGCCGCGAGTCGCCCCGCGATCTAGTGGTCGTCTTCCTGCCCGAGTACCTGGTGCGGCACTGGTGGCAGCGGGCCCTGCACAACCGGACGGCCCTGCCCCTGAAGGCCGCGCTGCTGCTGACCCCCGGCGTCGTGGTGGCCTCGGTGCCTTGGCGGCTGGGTCTTCCCGGCCAGACCTACATCCACCAAGGTCTTCGAATCACCGCACCGCGGGGCATCACAGACACCGACGGTGCCAACCGCACGCCTCCGCCCACCGCCCAAGCCGCGCAAGCGACCAGCGACCACCCACACCTCCGTACGACGCCCCAGGAGAATGCATGAGTCCCCACCGCCGCAACGCCACACCCCGGCCGCCGGCCCTCGCGCCCGCCACGCCGGAGTACATCACCCTCACCGTCGGTGCTCCCGCCCACGGCGGCCACTGCGTGGCTCGTCCCGCCGATGAGCCCTCTGGGCGCATCGTCTTTGTTCGCCACGCCCTGCCCGGGGAGACCGTGCGGGCGGTGATGACGGAGAAGAACGCCAAGATTTGGCGGGCCGACGCCGTCGAGATCCTTTCCGCCTCACCTGACAGAGTGCGGCCCAGCTGGAAGGAGGCCGGCCCCGGGGGAGTGGGAGGCGGCGAACTCTCCCATGTGGCCCTGCCGGCTCAGCGCACCTGGAAGCGATGGGTGCTGGCGGACTGCCTGCGCCGCATCGGCGGCAGCGACGTAGTCGACGCGGTATCCGCCCTGCCCGGCGTCACCGGCGGCGCCGTGTCGATAGAGCCCATGCCGGGTGAGGCGGCCGCCGAGACCGACCCCGATCCACGAGTGCGTGCACGTGCCGGCACCGGCACTCGCACCCGCGTGTCCCTGACCGTCACCGAGGCCGGCGAGGCCGGCATGCACGGCTTCCGCTCCGGCGCCGTCCTGCCCGTGCGCACCCTGCCCCTGGCGGTACGCGCCATCCAGGACCTCGGCTTGACCGAACGCTCCCTGTGGCGTAAGCACTTCCGTCCCGGAATGCGCGTGGACGCGGTGGCCCCTTCAGAAGGGGATCCGCTGGTCCTGCTGGACAATCCCGGCGACACCGGGCGGGAACCCACTGTGCTTACCGCATCCGGGCGTTCCACGGGCCGCAGGCGCGTAGGCGAGGTGGTGGACGCCTCCGGCCTGGGCCTGGGCGAGCTGCACTACTCCGTGCACGCCGACGGCTTCTGGCAGGCCCACCGCCAGGCGCCGAGCGTGCTGGTCGACCGGGTGGTGCGTGCCGCTCTCGCCCAGACGCCAACCGCCTCCGGCACCCGCCCCGCAGATGCGCCGCTGGACCCCGACCGTACCGGCAACCTACGCGTACTGGAGCTGTACTCCGGAGCCGGATTGTTCACCCTGCCCCTGGCGGCGTTGACCGGTGCGGTGCGTTCGCTGGAGGGAGATGCTCGGGCTGTTGGCGACGCCCGCCGCACCCTTCACGATTACACCGGGGTAGAACTGTCCGCCGGACGAGTCACCCCCGCGGCGGTCTCTAGTCTGGGACGCTTCGACGTGGATGCTCGCGGCGGACACGGCGGCGCCGACGTGGTTGTACTCGACCCGCCGCGGCGGGGTGCCGGCCGGGGAATAATCCAGGCCGTGGCCGCCTTGAATCCGCGGCGGGTGGTGCTGGTCGCCTGCGACCCGGCCGCACTGGCTCGCGACCTGGGTGTCTTCCTGGCCCTCGGATACCCACCGGTTGCCATGAGCGCATTGGACATGTTCCCTCACACCCATCACTTCGAGACCATCGCGGTGCTGGAGCGCGGCTGAGCACCGCCAACCTGGCCGACGCCACCTTTTCGTGAGGGGAGCGTGGCGTATGCCGCGGCCTCGGTGAGACGGTCGGAGCCGTATTTGTGCCGGATGCCGGCCCGTCGACTACCGTGGCGGCGGCCATTACCCACACGAGCGCAACCCGTGCGTCACCGCGCACCAGGACGAACAGGAACGAACTTGACGAGTCTTGACAGCTTCCGCTCCCGCGCCACCCTCGACGTGGACGGGCGTGCCTACGAGATCTTCCGGCTCGACGCCGTCGACGGCTTAGAGCGCCTGCCCTACGCCCTGAAGGTCCTGGCGGAGAACCTGCTGCGTACCGAGGACGGCGCCAATGTCACCGCCGACCACGTGCGTGCGCTCGCCTCCTGGGATCCCGCCGCCGAGCCGGACACCGAGATCCAGTTCACCCCGGCGCGAGTGGTCATGCAGGACTTCACCGGGGTGCCCTGCATCGTTGACCTGGCTACGATGCGTGAGGCCGTGGCGGAGCTGGGCGGTGATCCGGAGGTCATCAACCCGCTGGCCCCCGCGGAGATGGTCATTGACCACTCTGTGCAGATCGACTCCTTCGGCCTGTCCAGCTCCCTGGAACGCAACAAGGAGCGCGAGTACGAGCGCAACGCCGAGCGCTACCAGTTCCTACGCTGGGGCCAGGGCGCGCTGGCGAACTTCCGCGTGGTCCCGCCGGGCACCGGCATTGTGCACCAGGTCAACATCGAGTACCTGGCCCGTACCGTCTTCACCCGCCAGGCCACCGGGGCCGACGGCGCCCCCGTCACTCAGGCCTACCCGGACACCTGTGTGGGCACCGACTCCCACACCACCATGGTCAACGGCCTGGGCGTGCTCGGCTGGGGCGTGGGCGGCATCGAGGCGGAAGCCGCCATGCTCGGCCAGCCCGTATCCATGCTGATCCCACGCGTGGTCGGCTTCAAGCTCTCCGGTTCCATCCCCGCCGGCGCCACCGCCACCGATGTGGTGCTCACCATCACCCAGATGCTGCGCGCCCACGGGGTGGTCGGCAAGATCGTGGAGTTCTACGGCGAGGGAGTGGCCGCGGTGCCGCTGGCCAACCGCGCCACCATCGGCAATATGAGCCCCGAGTTCGGCTCCACCGCAGCCATTTTCCCCATTGACGACGTCACCCTGGACTACCTGCGCCTGACCGGCCGCTCCGAGGAAAACATCCGCCTGGTTGAGGAGTACACCAAGGCGCAGGGCCTGTGGCACGACCCGTCCCGGCAGGCGACCTACTCCGAGTACCTGGAGCTGGACCTGTCCACCGTGGTGCCCTCCATCGCCGGCCCCAAGCGGCCCCAGGACCGCATCGAGCTGTCCGGTGCGAAAGCCGCCTTCGCGCAGGCCCTGCCCACCTACGCTGCCGAGCCCCACAAGCCCACGCCGGTCACCCTCGCGGACGGCACGCAGGTGGCCCTGGACCACGGGCACGTGGCCATCGCTTCGATCACCTCCTGCACCAACACCTCCAATCCCTCGGTGATGGTGGCAGCCGGGCTGCTCGCCCGCAACGCCGTCGCCAAGGGGCTGCGCTCCAAGCCGTGGGTGAAGACCTCCACCGCCCCCGGCTCCCAGGTGGTTACCGACTACTACGAGAAGGCCGGGCTGTGGCCCGCGCTGAACGAGCTCGGCTTCAACTTGGTCGGCTACGGCTGCGCCACCTGCATCGGTAACTCCGGGCCGCTGCCCGCCGAGGTCTCGGCCGCCGTCAACGACGCTGACCTGGCGGTCGTCTCGGTGCTGTCGGGCAACCGCAACTTCGAGGGGCGCATCAACCCCGACGTGAAGATGAACTACCTGGCCTCCCCGCCACTGGTGATCGCCTACGCCCTGGCCGGCACCATGGACTTCGACTTCGCCACGCAGCCGCTGGGGCAAGACGGCGAGGGCCGGGACGTGTTCCTGGCCGACATCTGGCCCGACCCCACCGAGGTGCAGGCCGTCATCGACGCCACCATTGACCGGGAGATGTACACCCGCGACTACGCCGACGTCTTCGCCGGCGACGCGCGCTGGCAGGGCTTGGACACTCCCGAGGGAGAGACCTTCACCTGGGATGAGGACTCCACCTACGTGCGCAAGGCCCCCTTCTTCGATGGCCTAACCATGGAGCTGACCCCGGTGGAGGATGTGTCCGGTGCCCGCGTGCTAGCCCTGCTGGGCGACTCGGTGACCACCGACCACATCTCCCCGGCCGGCGCCATTAAGGCCGACTCCCCGGCTGGCCGCTACCTGGCCGCCCGCGGCGTGGCCCGCAAGGACTTCAACTCCTATGGCTCGCGTCGCGGCAACCACGAGGTGATGATCCGCGGCACCTTCGCCAACATCCGCCTGCGCAACCAGCTGCTCGACGGCGTGGAGGGCGGATACACCCGCAACTTCCTCACCGGCCAGACCGACTCCATCTTCGACGCTGCCCAGGCCTATCAGGAGGCGGGCGTGCCGCTGGTGGTGCTGGGCGGCAAGGAGTACGGCTCCGGCTCCTCACGCGACTGGGCGGCCAAGGGTACGGCCCTGCTGGGTGTCAAGGCGGTCATAGCCGAGTCCTTCGAGCGTATTCACCGCTCGAACCTGATCGGCATGGGCGTGGTCCCGCTGCAGTTCCCGGCGGGCCAGTCGGCGGCCTCGGTCGGCCTGGACGGCACCGAGACCTTCTCCATCACTGGGCTGACTGCCCTCAACGACGGCCTCACCCCTCGCACGGTGACCGTCACCGCTCGGCGCGCCGACGGCGAGCAGGTCACCTTCGAGGCGACTGTGCGCATCGACACCCCCGGTGAGGCGGACTACTTCCGTAACGGCGGCATCCTGCAGTACGTGCTGCGTGGCCTGGCTCGGGGCGAACAGCACTAGCCCTTCTGCGGTAATTATGGAAATACAACGTTGCCTTTTTGGCGCGGTCGTGCGCCCCCGGGGGAGGGGGCGTTGCGGTGGCCGGCGTGAGCGGTGCGAGGGCCGATAGTGCCAATCCCACTCCGGCGGCCCCCGCTTGAAAACCGTCCCCGGGGCGGTTCGGCCGCTTGATCGTCTCTGCGCGGTCAGGTTTAAACCTAAGCCGTCTGCTGTGGTTTGTCAGGACGAAAGGATGCCCTTTCGGAGCGCGGGATGTGAGTGTATTCACTATTGCGGTCGGGCGTCATAAAGTGGATCGCGAGCAATGAAGACGTCGTCCAGTGCTGGGCGAGGAGGTCCGATGTTCCAGATCCGTATCCACGGTCGAGGTGGCCAGGGGGTGGTGACTGCCGCGGACCTGCTGGCATATGCCGCCTTCAAGGAGGACCGTCATGCGCAGGCCTTCCCGTCATTCGGTTCCGAGCGCACGGGTGCGCCGGTGGTCTCCTACTGTCGGATTGACACCCGTCCGATCCGCACCCATGCACCTGTGCTGTCCCCGGATGCGGTTATCATCCAGGACCCCACCCTATTGGGCGCGATCAACGTCTTCGCTGGCCTGCGTAGCGGCGGCTACGCATTGATCAACTCCGCGCGATCCTTTGACGCCTTCGACCTGGACCCGGCCACGGTGGCCGCCGTGCCCCCGGAACACCGCCTCACTGTTCCGGCAACGGAATTGGCCATGGAACACCTGGGACGCCCCCTGCCCAATGCCGTTCTGCTGGGCGCCTTCACGGCCGTCACCGACGTGCTCGGCATCCAGGCCGTGTGTGCCGCCATTGCCGACCGCTTCCCGGGGAGGGTGGGTGAGCGCAATATCGCGGCCGCCCGGGCCGCTCACACGATCGTTGCGGACAAGTTGTCCGGCGATCCCCCCGGGGCTCGACTCCGGACCACCTACGACAGTGAGGAGGACGCCGGTGCTGCGTGAAATCGAGGGATCCAAGGCAGTGGCGGCCACCGTGGCCGCCTGTCGCCCGGATGTGATTTGTGCCTACCCCATCTCGCCGCAGACACACATCGTGGAGGAGCTGTCTCGGCTGGTCAAAGCAGGGCAGTTGCGTAGCGAGTACGTCAATGTCGAATCCGAGTTCGCTGCCCAGTCAGTAGCCATCGGCGCCAGTGCCGCGGGCGCGCGGGCCTACACGGCCACCGCCTCCCAGGGACTGTTGTTCATGGTGGAGGCCGTCTACAACGCCTCCGGCCTGGGACTGCCCATTGTCATGACCGTGGCCAACCGGGCCATCGGCGCCCCCATCAACATTTGGAACGACCAGTCCGACACCATGAGCCAACGCGATTGCGGCTGGCTTCAGCTATTCGCCGCTGACAACCAGGAGGCCGCTGACCTGCATGTCCAGGCCTTCCGCATCGCCGAGGAGCTCAGCCTGCCGGTTATGGTCTGCATGGACGGATTCGTCCTCACTCACGCCGTCGAGCGGGTAGACGTACCCGAGCAGGAGCAGGTCGATGCCTTCCTTCCCCCGTTCCAGCCCGTCCAAACTCTGGACCCGGAGGACCCCGTAACCATCGGTGCGATGGTGGGGCCCGAAGCCTTCACGGAGGTCCGCCACCTGGCGCACCGCAAGCAGCAGGCCGCCGTCGCAGTGGTCGAACGCGTGGGGCGGGACTTCGCCGAGGCATTCGGCAGGGATTCCGGCGGGCTCCTCCACACCTATCGCACGCAGGACGCCGAAACGGTGGTGGTGGCCCTGGGCTCGGTCACCGGGACCCTCAAGGACGTAATCGACGTTCTTCGGGACGACGGTGTGGCTGTGGGTCTGGTCTCCCTGACCTCATTCCGGCCCTTCCCGGACGCCGCCATGGCACGTGCACTGGCCGGAGCCAAACGGGTGGTGAGCTTGGAACGCGCCTTCTCACTGGGGCGCGGCGGCATCGTCGAAGAGGACCTGCGTCGTGTTCTATGGGGCCGCGGCTCCGAGCTCGTCTTGACCACGGTGGCCGCGGGGCTGGGCGGGCGAGACATCACCGCGGATTCCCTGGCCGAGGTCCTGCGCCGCGCCCATCGCGGTGAACTGGCACCTCTGGAATTCCTGGACCTGGATGAAAACGCCATCGCCGCCCACCTGGCGGCCCTCGGCCCGCGCACGGAAGGAGCAGCATCATGACGAAGACGTCATCCACCTCCACCACCACCCCACCGCCGGTAGCGAACGGCCGAGTGCGCTTCTACCAGGTCGGCTCCTTCGCCGTGGGCAACCGGCTTCTGCCGGAGGTCCACTCCATCCAGTCCAGCCGGGAGCGGCATAACGCACTCACTTCCGGCCACCGGGCCTGCCAAGGCTGCGGGGAGGCACTGGGGGCCCGCTACGTGCTCGACGCCGCCCAGTCGGCAGCCGAGGACGCCGGAGAGCGCGTGGTTACTGTCAACGCCACCGGTTGCTTGGAGGTCTTCTCCTCGCCCTACCCCGAGTCGGCCTGGCGCCTGCCCTGGCTCCATTCGCTGTTCGGCAATGCCCCCGCCGTAGCCACCGGCGTGGCCGCGGGGCTCAAGGCGAAAGGACGAGACGACATTCGGGTGGTGGCCCAAGGCGGCGACGGCGGCACCGTAGACATCGGCTTCGGCTGCCTTTCGGGGATGTTCGAGCGCGGCGACGACGTCCTTTACGTCTGCTACGACAACGAGGCCTATATGAATACCGGCGTTCAGCGCTCGGGTGCCACCCCGCCGGCGGCCCGCACCGCCACCACCCAGGCGGTGGGGGACTCCCCGGGTAACGTGTTCGGACAGGGCAAGGATGTGCCCCGCATCGCCATGGCCCATGAGATCCCCTATGTGGCCACGGCCACCGTCGCGGACCTGCACGATCTGGAACGTAAGGTCACCTACGCCATGAGCCTGCATGGGCCCCGCTACATCCACGTGTTCGTACCCTGCCCGCTGGGCTGGGGATCGCAGTCCTCACATACCGTGCGCATTGCGCGCCTGGCCGTGGAATCTGGACTGTTCCCCGTCTTCGAGGCCGAGTACGGCGAGGTCACAGGGGCCAGCCCCATACGCCGGCAGGTACCGGTGGAGGACTACCTCGTGCTCCAACGCCGCTACGCCCACCTGTTCCGCCCCACCCGGGACGAGGAGACCATTGGTCGCATCCAGGCGATCGCCGACCGCAACATCCGCCGCTACGGCCTGGTGGGACGGCCCGACGCGCCCCCGGTTCTCAATGACGCGGCCACCGGCGCCGCCTCGACCCTGGGCGCGCGTGCCGACCTCAACAACGCCCCCAAGGAGGACTGACATGCCCACCACCTCCACGCCTGAACCAGCACCCGGCAACGCCGTAAGGACTCCTCCCTTCGCCATCACCCTGGCAATGGGCTCATCCTTGGAGAACAAGACCGGCGCCTGGCGGGTGGAGCGACCTGTGTATCGCGACTTCCTGCCACCCTGCAACGACGCCTGTCCCGCCGGAGAGAATGTCCAGAAATGGCTTTACGACGCCGAGGACGGCTCCTACGAGCGGGCCTGGCGCACCATCATGCGGGACAACCCGCTGCCGGCGGTCATGGGGCGGGTGTGCTACCACCCCTGCCAGACCGCCTGCAACCGCGGCCAGGTGGACGAGGCCGTCGGCATCAACGCCGTCGAACGCTTCCTCGGCGACGAGGCGCTGCGCCAAGGGTGGGTGCCCGACCCGTGCGCGCCGGATACCGGCAAGCATGTGCTCGTGATCGGGGCCGGCCCGGCCGGCCTGAGCGCCGCCTACCAGCTGCGCCGCCGTGGCCACGCCGTCACCATTCGCGACGCCGCCCCCAAGGCGGGCGGAATGATGCGCTACGGCATCCCCGCCTACCGTCTGCCCCGCGATGTGCTCGATGCGGAGATAGCACGCATCGAGGCCATGGGGGTCCGCTTCGTACTGGACAGCAAGGTGGACCGCATTGCGCCGGATCTGGACTCCGGCGAGTTCGACGCCGTCTTCCTGGCCATCGGCGCCCAGGTTGGGCGACGCGCCTATATTCCGGCGGGTGATACCGCCCGTATCCTTGATGCCGTCACCATGCTCAAGGACGTGGAGGACGGTCATCAGGCCGATGGCAGCGCCGCAGATGATCAGCTCATGCTGGGAAGGCGCGTGGTGGTTTACGGAGGCGGCAACACCGCCGTCGACGCCGCTCGCACCGCCAAGCGTCTGGGCGCCGAGGAGGCGATCATCGTCTACCGGCGCACCCGTGAACGCATGCCCGCACATGACTCCGAGGTGGTTGAGGCCCTGGAAGAGGGCATCCAAATGCGATGGTTGTCCACCGTCCAGCACGCCGATGCAGGCAATCTGCGCATCGAGAAGATGGAGCTGGACGAGACGGGCTTCCCGCAGCCCACCGGTCAGTTCGAGGACCTGGAGGCGGACTCCCTGGTCCTGGCCCTGGGGCAGGAATCGGACCTGAGCCTGGTCGACGGGGTGGAGGGCCTGACCATCGAGGACGGTGTGGTACAGGTCGATGAGCAGTTCATGACCGGCCATCCGGGTCTGTTCGCCGGCGGAGATATGGTGCCCTCCCAGCGCACCGTCACTGTGGGCATCGGACACGGCAAGCAGGCTGCTCGCACCATCGATGCCTACCTGCGCGGCGAGGTCTACCAGCACCCGGAGCGCCACCGGCTCGCCGACATCGGTGCCATCAACTCCTGGTACTACTCCGACGCGCCCCAGCAGGTGCGCGAGCGCCTGGAGGGGGCACGCCGCTCCCAGACTTTCGACGAGGTGGTCCAGGGACTGGACGCGGACGACGCCCTGTTCGAGGCGCGGCGCTGCATGAGCTGCGGCAACTGCTTCGAGTGCGACAACTGCTTCGGGGTGTGCCCGGACAACGCCGTTATCAAGTTGGAGCCCGGCAAGCGCTACGCCTTCAACTACGACTACTGCAAGGGCTGTGGTATCTGCGTGGAGGAGTGCCCCTGCGGTGCCATCGAGATGGTGCCGGAGATGAGTTGACGGCGGCCCGCCCATGCTGCGACGGCGGTGCTGCTATTTCACCGCCGTTAGGCGCCTGTTGAGGCGGTGGGGCTCGTAGAGAGTCGAGGGGTACCTACAAAGAATATGGTGCTAGCACATTAGCGGCTCTTTCGGTTTTGAAGTGTGGCGGTGCCGGTTCCGTCTAGTGCGGTTGTCTCGAGCGCAGGTATGCCTGCGGCCAACGGTTGAGGTGCGGTAGGGCGCCGGCGTGGTCGGGAGCCGCAGCGACGCTGGATGTGATCAGGTGGGGGTAACGCCCAGCCCCTCGATTACCTCGGCGCCAGGCAGGGCCGCTAGCAGTGCCCCGGGTACCAGCAGCTTGGAATGACGCACACCCGCGCCAATGAGCATCGTGTCGCGCGCAGCCACCTGCGCGTCGATCAGCAGCCGCCATTCGGAGGGCAGGCCGACCGGGGTGATGCCGCCGTAGGCCATGCCGCTCATCTCCACGGCCTGCTTCATGGGCAGGAAGGACGCCTTGCGCACGTCGATCAGCTGCTTGACCAGGTGGTTGACGTCGGCGAAGTCGGTGGCCCGCACCACGCAGGCCGCCAAGCGCCGCTCGCCGGAGCGCTTGCCCGCCACCAGTACGCAGTTCCCGGTGGCCTCGGGGTTCAGTGAGTAGTGTGCGTTCAGGGCATCGGTGTCGGATAGGGCCGGGTCGATCTCCACCACTTTCGCCTCCTGGGCCAGTTCCCGCCCCTGCGGGGCAGCGGCGAGGGCGCCAAGCACGGCGGCTACGGGCGGGGCGAGCAGATCGGAGCGTTCCAGGGCGGATTGCCAGCCGAGTGTCTCGGCGAAGACCTCGGCCGGTTCACGCAGCTGGTTCATACCAAAACAACCCTTCGACTTCGGGTGACGGGCGGGACTATTGGGGGACGAATCTACCCGGCGAGTCTACGGTGCGCCGCCCCGCGGTGGTAATGCGCAGCGGGAATGAACCGTGCCATGTGGGGCGTTGCCTGTGCGACAGGACGGCCGGAGGGCGGCCGCATGAGGACCGAGGAGAAGTAAATGGGCGACACCACCGCCGTCACCGCATCCGGACAGGTTCAGGAGGTCGACCTTCTCGTCGTCGGAGGAGGCAAAGCGGGCAAATCACTGGCCATGCTGCGTGCCCGCAAGGGAGACGACGTAGTCATGGTCGAGCGGGACAAAGTCGGCGGCACCTGCATCAATGTCGCCTGCATCCCCACTAAAACCCTCATAACCTCCGCACGCGTGCTGCATCAGGTGCAGGGTGCCGCCGCCTATGGCGTGGCTCTGCCCGAGCTTGGTGCCGACGACTCCAGCTCCCGTGACGACACCGCCCTGCTGACCCGCGCCCATATCGACATCTCTGCCCTGCGGGCACGTAAGGAAAGACTCGTGGGCGGCATGGTGGCAGCCCACGAGACCATGTTCGCCGACTCCGGCATGGACTTCGTGCGCGGCACCGCCCGCTTCGTGGCCCCGCGCACCGTCGAGATCACCACTGGCGACGGCGCCGAGCGCCTGGTGCGGGGGCGGCGCGTCCTGATCAACACCGGCACCACCCCGGCCGTCCCCGACATTCCGGGTCTGGCCGACGCCCCCTACTGGACCAGTGAGGACCTGCTCACCCTGCCCGAACTGCCCGGGCACTTGCTCATCCTCGGCGGCGGAGTCATCGGTGTGGAGATGGCCTGCCTGATGAGCATGCTGGGCGTGCCCGTAACTCTGCTCCACTCCGGCGAGCACGTGCTGAACCGGGAGGACGCCGACGTCGCCGCCGAGGTTGCCGCCGGACTGGAGACCCTCGGCGTGGAGATCCTCACCGGTGCCCGTGTGAGCGCCGTGCGCTCCTCCGCCCGCTCCGGGCCGGTGGTGGTGCACACCGACGACGGGCGCGAGGCCACCGGCTCCCACCTGCTTATCGCCCTGGGCCGTACCCCGGTAACCGCTGGCCTGGGGCTGGAGACGGCCGGGGTGGAGCTGACAGAGCGCGGCTTCGTGCGCGTGGACGACCAACTGCGCACCACCGCCGACGGCGTGTACGCCGCCGGGGACGTGGCCGGCACCCCCATGTTCACCCACGCCTCCTGGAACGACTTCCGCGTGTTGCGGGACCTGCTGGACGGCCGCGAGGCTTCGACTGCCGGCCGGATCATCCCCTGGACCGTGTTCACCACCCCCGAGCTCGGGCACGTCGGCCTCACCGAGGCCCAGGCTCGAGCGGCCGGACACAATGTGCGGGTCGCCAAGACCCCCACCGCGGCCGTGCCCCGCGCCAAGACCCTGGGCGCCACCACCGGTTTCTACAAGCTGATCATTGACGCCGACACCGACCGCATCCTCGGCGCCGCGATCATCGGCGAGAGCGCCGGGGAGGTCATCACCGCCGTCCAAGTGGCCATGCTCGCTGGCATGCCTTTCCAGCAGCTGCGTGACGCCCCCATCTCCCACCCGACCATGGGGGAGGGGCTCAACATAGTCCTGGACTCGCTGGGCTGAGCCCCGTACCTTAGACCACCGCCCCGTCGGCGCGGGTTATCGGCGCGAAGGTGGGGGTTATTGGCGCGAAACTGGGGTTTCGGGCACTTCGGGTTCGAGGGCTTGGTTCGTGTGGGTGGGTGTTTGAGAGTTATCGGCGCGAACGTGGTGCTTAAGATCGGGGTTTTGGTTGCTGTGGTGCGGGAAAGTCGGAGTGATTATGGTCTGGGAGGTTAATCCGGGGCGGTGCTTGACATTCGCGGGTAGATGTGCGTGCCGTGAGAACACGGTCCCCACGAGCAAGACTCTGCCCGATCTGCCAGACCCCGATGAAGAAGTCCGGCCGCACCGCCGCAGGCACCAGGCGGTGGAAGTGCACCGCCTGCCGGTCCCTGGCCACCGCGCCGCGCCCACCCTCGCCGGGTAGGGCCGAACAGGCGGTGCTGGGCGAATTCATCGACTGGGCGACCGGCAGCCGCTCCCAGGCCGACATCTCCGGTGGTAGCGGCAGGGCGTTTCGCCGCCGGACGGCCTGGTGCTGGGACATCCCAGTACCCAAGCCGCCGGTCACCGGCGAGGTGTACTCCCAGATCTTCATCGACGGGATGTGGCTGGCCCACAAATGGGTGCTCCTGGTGGCCCGCAGTCCCACGCACGTGATCGCCTGGCAGTGGGCCGCGTCCGAGAGCGCGGCGGCCTACCAGGCGCTGCTAGCCGACCTGGCCCCGCCCGACCTGGCAACCACCGACGGGGCCGGCGGCGCCTTGAAGGCCATCGCCGCCACCTGGCCGGGCACTCCCATCCAGCGGTGTCTGATCCACGTGCACCGCGACACCGTCCGTGACCTGACCCACCATCCCAAGACCACCCCCGGCAAGGCCCTACTACGCCACTCCCGCAAACTGCTGAGCATCTCCACCACCGAGCAGGCCACCAGGTGGCTGGTGACCCTGAACGACTACGGCATCCAGTACAAGGACTGGCTGAATCAGCGCACCACCGCCCAGCAGGACCCCCAAACCGCCGCCCGCACCGGCCGCAAGTGGTGGTACACCCACCCCCGGGCGCGCCGCGCCTGGCGGCGCCTGGAACGCCTGGCCAAGCAGGGCCAGCTGTTCGCCTACCTGACCGACCCGGACGGCAAGCCCCGCCCCACCCCCGCCGAGCGCACCACCAACCCCATAGAGTCCATCAACTCCCAGGTCCGCGACCGGCTGCGCCACCACCGCGGCGCCACCACTGATCACCAGGCTGCCATCGCCGAATGGACACTGCACACCTACACCCAGGCACCGGCCACGCCCGCGGTGATCCTGGCCGACTGGCACACCCAAGGCCGCCCCCAGCGCGCCCGCACACCCAAACCCAAAACAAACAAGCCCACCACCAGCCACCCCGCCGGATGGGGCACCACACCCACCCCCGAAGAAGGCCTCTGGGCCCGCAAAGGCTGGGCCGGACGAACCAGCTAGAACACCACGACACGCCGGTCTAAAGCACCACGTTTACGCCTATAACCCGTGTTGAGGGCTCGCCCCCACCGTTCAGGTGGACCGGTTTGGTTCATGTGGGTGTGGGTGGGTGCTGGCGGTGGTGGGTGTGGGCCCGATCGGCTGCCGGCCTCGTACTTGGACCGCGCTTTTGCGGTTGGACCGTCTGAGAGTGCGTTTCAGGTGGTCCAACGGCAGCCAGGTGGTCCATCTGCAGGATGGTGGTCCCTGGGTGTTTGCGGTGGGAGGGCGGAGTGGTTTGTCGGGTGTGGCGGATCGGGCGGAGCTGTGCCGGTGGGTAGTGTGTCGCGAGTCGGTGCGTCAACGGGCAGCTGGTGCTGGCAGGCCCCCGCCCGTGCCGACCGTGTTCTCACGCCTCGCACGTTTTACCCGCGATTGTCAAGCACCGGTCCGGGTTAACCTCTCAGACCATGTTAGCTCCGACTTTGCGCACCACACCAACTAAAACCCCGATCTTGAGCACTACGTTAGCGCCGATAACTCGTCGGCGCCGACAAGCCGACGGGGCGGTGGCAGGATGTCCCGCGTGCTTCACGTCGTCTTCTTCAAACCCCGCATTCCGGGCAACTCCGGCGCCGCCATCCGGCTGAGCGCCAACACCGGGGCCATGCTCCATCTGGTCGATCCCTTGTTCGACATGGATGACGCCAAGCTGCGCCGTGCCGGCCTGGACTACCACGATCTAGCCCGCACGCGCGTGCACGACACCTGGGAGGAGTGCCTGGAGCAGGTGCCCGGACGCGTCTTCGCCTTCACCGCCCACACCACCACGCTTTACACCGATATTCTCTGGCGCCAGGACGATGCCCTGCTCTTCGGCCCCGAGCCCACCGGCCTGCCCGAACAGGTCATGGCACACCCACGAGTCACCGGGCGGGCGCGTATCCCCATGCTTCCCGGCAGCCGCTCGCTCAACCTGGCCAACTCAGCCGCCGTGGGCCTGTACGAGGCCTGGCGAAGTCTTGGCTTCCCCGGCGCCATGCCCCCAGTCGGTTACTAGTCATGCCTCCCGAAGGAAGGGGGCGGAGCCGGGCTCGCCCGGCTGAGAGTAGGTGACCGTCAATAGGGCTCGGGCAATGGCATGGACGGAGCACTGTGCGGCCACGGTCGTCGCAGAGGCGTCGTCGTCCAGGCCTAGGGTGTCCACGTCCAGGGCGTGCACGGCGAAGATATACCGGTGATCGCCGTCACCGGCGGGCGGATACGGACCGGACCAGGCGTGTGTGCCCGAATCGTTGACGGCGTGAAAGGCGGCCCCGTCAAGACGGAGATCGGACTCACCGACGCCTTGTGCCAGGCAGGTCACCGATGCGTCCAAGTCCTGCACCGTCCAGTGCCACCAGCCGGCCGGCGAGGGGGCGTCCGGGTCGAAGCAGGAGACCACGAAGGAGCGGGTGGCGGCAGGGAAACCGGACCAGTGCAACTCGGGCGAGATGTTCTCATGCACCGCCGTGAAGCGATCGGGCATGCGTTCACCGTCCACCAGATCGGTGGAGGCCAGGGTGAAGGCGGGGACGGCTGGGAGTGAGTCGTAGGGGAAGGGCGGACGGGTGCGCGTCAGAGCTGCAGTCACGGCGGACCTCCTCGGAGTCGGACGATGACCGGCCAGGCTGTTGGCCGGGCTGATATCAACCACTGTAGACAACCACTGTAGATGCGGCCTCCGGTGAAGTTCATGTCGGAGGCCGGAGCTAGGCTTGCAACAACAGATCGAACAGGTGTTCGATAGATGTCCTGTTGGGAGGAGGAGCCATGGCGCATACCCGGCAAGACATCTCCGCATCAGGGACCGCGGCTCGTGTAGATCGTCTCGCTGCGGCCCGGGAGGCGCTGGTTCATGCCGAAGAGCGTGCCGGACTGCGCGGGCGGGAGGCCGGACAAGTCGCGAGCGCAGTGGCAGACGCCGAGCGGAGTTCGCACGTAGTCGGAGCTACCGCGCTCGCGGCCGCGGTGCCTGTCCCGGAAACGGGAGAGACGCCGATCGACTCGCTCCTACCGGTGGGTGCCGATGCTGCCGGCGTGGTGGTCCTGACCGGGTCCGTCGGGGCGCTTCTCGTCCTGGCCGCCCTCCGCCAGGGCGGGACTGAGTGGTGCGGCATCATCGGTTATGAGGGGCTGGGCTGGTGCGCCGCGGCCGAGGCGGGCCTGGACCTTGCCCGGGTGCTCGCCGTCCCCGCCGCGGATCTGCCTCCCAACCTGCTCACGGCTTCCCTCGGAGCCCTGCTGGACGGCGTCTCCGTACTCCTGATCTCCTCCGCAGCCGCATCCTGCCTGCACCCCCGTGACCGGCGCACCCTCCTGGCCCGCGCCCGCGAGCGCCGCTGCCTGATCCTCACCCCCTTCGCCTGGGAGGGAGCGCGCGTCCTGACTGCCTCTCCGCTTCACCCACAGGCGCGAGGCGACTTTGCTTCAGACGTCATCCCGTTGCGCAACCGCACTCAGGAGGACAATGGGGTGCGGGAGTTTGAGGGGGGTTATCTGCAACACCTCGCCTGGACCCTTTGCAGCCCTCACCGTCCCGAACGGGTCCGACTGCTGCTCGACGCCGCGGGCGCACACCTGAGCCCCGAGGTGCCGCAGGTGCCTGCCGTTCCGGAGCCGGTTTCCGCGCCGGGACCGCATCTGGTTCTAGTCAACGGTTCTGGGGCGCGCAGGCAGCAGGAGGAGACCGCATGACCCCCTTCGTCCCCGCGGCGGGAACGCCCGCTCCGAAGCCGACTGCGGATCCTCGCGCACCCCGGCTCATTGCCGTGTGGACGCCGGACTGGCCCGTCGTGGCCCTGACTGTGGAGGCGCAGCGTCCCGATATGCCCGATCCGGCCCTGACTCCCGTCGCCGTAGTGGGCGGAAGAGGGGTTGTCGCAGCCTCGGCGCCTGCCCGCGCGGTCGGTATTGCCCGTGGCATGCGACTGCGGGTGGCCCGTTCGCTGTGTCCCGGACTGGTTGTCCTGCCTCCGCAGCCCGATCGGGAGGCGCGTGCCTATGAAACCGTCATGGACTCCCTTTCTGACTTTCTCGCCGATCCGCTTGTCGCCCGTCCCGGGCTGGCGCTGTCTGCCGCCCATGGCCCCGCGCGGTGGGCGGGCGGGGAGGAACCGTTGGCCGCCGCCCTCGTCGAGGCCGTGGCCGCTGGGCCGGGGGTCGAGTGTCAGGTGGGCATTGCCGATTCCCTGCTCGGTGCCATCCTCGCCGCCCGCCGGGGTGTCATCATCCCGCCCGGGGATACCCCGGACTTCCTCGCCCCCTGGCCGCTGGAGAGCCTGCTGCACGCCCTGGCCACGGAGCAGGGGCGTCGGCGGGCTGGTCCTCTCCTGGAAGACTTCGGTCGATTCGGTCTGCGCCGGTTGGGCGACCTGGCCACCCTGCCCCGCCGCGACGTCGCCGCCCGTTTCGGCCTTGAGGGGGAGCGGCTGCATCGCCTCGCCTCCGGTGACTGGGAGGCCCTGCCCCGGGCGGATCGTCCCGCCGCCGACGTCGCCACGCAGACCCAGCTAGATCCGCCCATTGAGCGGGCCGATACCGCCGCCTGGGCCGCACGCTCCCTGGCCGAACAATTGTCCGAGCGGCTCATCTGCCTGGGAGTGTCGGCCGCAGGCCTCCGGGTCGAGGCCCGCTGCGAGAATGGGGCGGAACTGGGCCGTTCCTGGATGCTTGACACCGTGCTCTCGCCCACCGAGCTCACCGATCGCGTGCGCTGGCAGCTTGAGGGATGGCTGGCCGGTCGCTCCGGCCGCCCGCCCGCCGCGCCCCTGACCCACCTGCGTCTTGTCGCCCTCGGACTCACCCCCGCGGGCACGGCCCAGACCGGTCTGTGGAGTACTTCCGGGGAACAGGCTGAGCGCCGGGCGCATCGCGCCGCCGGACGTGTCGAATCCCTCCTGGGCGTGGGCGGTATCCGTGTTCCAGTACCGCGCCCCGGACGAGATCCGCGTTCACGAGTCGCCCTCATCGACTGGGGGGAGACCTTAGCGGAGACTTTGGACGAGGCCCCCTGGGACGGTGCGCTGCCGGCTCCCTCGCCCGCCCTTGTCCCTCCTGAGCCGCTGCCCGCCGTCCTGCTCGACGCACACGGACGGGACGTCGGCGTCGATCGTCAGGGCCAATTGACTGCCGTCCCAGCCGCTGTGGCCGTGGACCGTTCCGGCGAGGGGGTGATGCCGTCACGGTTATCGCAGTGGAGCGGGGGAGATGAATCGGAGAGTCGGCCTATGCGGCGGCGAGTCATTCTCTGGGGCGGGCCCTGGCCCGTTGATGAGCACTGGTGGCGGCCCGGGGGCGCGTCACGACGCGCCTATCTACAGGTCATCACCGACGCTGGTCCGCCCCTGCTGCTCGCCCGTGCGGGCCGCTGGTGGGTTGACGGCGTCTACTCCTGAGGGATCGCCGTCGAATGGTGACAACGACGACCCCGACCACGCACAGCCACGCCAGGGCGATGCTCCAGCCGGCGAGCACGTCGGTGAACCAGTGATAGGCGAGGTATATGCGCGAGAGTCCCACCAGCACAGTGGTTGTGCATGCCGCCACGGCTGCCAGTGCCTTGCGGAGCGGTGGGGTCGCGGAGAACAGCACGAAACCTGCCAGGACTCCTGCGAAGACTCCGGTGTTGAAGGCGTGTCCGGAGGGGAAAGACCAGGAGGATGCGGGTTCTCCCAGAAGCAGTGCGGTGGAGGGGCGTGACCGTGCGAAAACGATTTTTAGCAGCACAGTCAGTGACGAGGAGCCGATCATGGCTCCGGCCAGCACCGCGGCGTGGAGCCTGTGACCGTGCAACAGGAAGAACGCACAGACCGCCACCGTGAGCGCCGTCAACCCCAGTGTGCCGCCCAGGTGCGTGAGCGGCCATGCCACGGCTGTGACGGGCCCGTGGCGCATGCCCACAATCAATGACGTGACCGCAGGATCGTAGGCGGCTAAGGAGTGTCCGAGTTCTGTGCTCACCGCGAGCCAGGAGAATACGGCGGTAGCCGCCGTCGCCACGAGGGCGAGAAGTGGTCGGGGGTCCCGCTGTGGGACGGCCACGGTCTGCTGCATAGGGTGAGCCTATAAGCGTAGTCTGGGTGCGCCCTGTGGTGGGCGTCGGCGGCGGGGTGAAAGCCAGCCGGTAACATCTGCCGCGGGCCTTCCGCACCCCGACGGGCAGGTGCCGGAGGGTGTGCAGATGGGTGCCACCAACTCCGGGAGAGGAATCAGGACGCGCATGGCCAAGCTCTACTTCCGCTACGGTGCGATGAACTCGGGCAAGACCACCGGGCTGCTCCAGACCGCCCATAATTATGAGGAGCGTGGGCAGCGCGTTCTCCTGGTCAAGGCCGCCATCGACACCAAGGGTGACGACACCGTCGTCTCCCGGTTGGGAATGACCCGTCGCGTCGACCTGCTCGTCACTGCCGCCGATGACGTCCGCGCTCTGGTGCGATGTGCCGCACTGGGTGAGCGTGCCGCCGATCCCCGGGTCGGGGCGCGGGAGGCGGTTGACTGCGTGCTGGTAGATGAGGCGCAGTTCCTCACCCCGCTGCAGGTCGATCAGCTCATGGAGATTGTGCTCCTGGACGACGTTCCCGTGCTGGCCTACGGAATTCGCACCGACTTCCGTACTGTGAGCTTCCCCGGATCGCGGCGCCTACTGGAGGTGGCCCACTCCCTGGAGGAACTGAAGACGATCTGCCGCTGTGGGCGCAAGGCCATCTTCAACGCCCGGAAGGCGGGTGGCGCCTTCGTGTTCGACGGCGATCAGGTTGCCATCGACGGCGTCGACGTCACCTATGAGTCCCTGTGCGGCAAGTGCTACCTGGAATTCGGGGGTGTGCTGCCGGGGGAGTAGGCGCCCGGGAAGGGCACTGAGACGGCGAACGCGAGTCGGCGCACATCGGGGTACCTGGGCTCGAACGACCCTCCGAGAAGATCCTTGCCGCAGTCACCCGTTGCCACCGTTGGTGACGAGTTCCAGGCCATCGCCGCCTCGCTGTCCGCCGCCTTGACGCTCACCCTGCGTGTCCAACTACTCCTGCCCGAGGGGCTGGCTCTGCGCTTCGGCATCGGTGTCGGAGGGGTGGAGACCGTCTCTGTCGACGCCGGCGGCACCGGCGCTGACGCCGGCATTCAGGACGGCAGTGCGTGGTGGGCGGCGCGCGAGGCCATTGAGCGGGCTCACGCCGCCCAGGATGCGGGCCGAGAGTTCTGCCGCACCTGGGTGCGCGTGGCGCAGGACGCCGTCGTCCCGGGGGACGCGCAGGAGAGCGAGGCGGTTGTCAATGCGCTGCTACTGCTGCGCGACCAGGCCGTCGCCCGGCTACGACCGCGGCAGCGGCGCATGACCACGGCGCTACTGGCCGGCACCACCCAGGTCGAGGTGGCCCGGGCGGAGAAGGTCAGCCAGCAGGCCGTCTCTGACTTCTCCCGTGGGGTGGGGGCGGCCCTCATTGAGGCTCAAACCCTGCTCGATGCCGCCGCCGCGGCGCGCACGGGACGCGACCCGCTGGCGGCGCAGCAATGACCGCGCTCGTACTGGTACTTGCCGGGCTCGCCAGCACCCTGCCGGTCCTGGTGCGGCGACTCGCCGGCGAGGGGCGTTCGAGGCGGCGAGTCATGGCTACCGCCGGCGGGGCCGGGGCGCTCGTGGCCGTCGGGATACTCCTCGCCCGCGGGCCGCTGGGGCTCGCCGCCGGCGGGGTCGCGGTCGCCATCGCCGTCCCGGTGGTGTGGAGTGTTTGGGAGATGCTCGCGCCCACTAAGTGGGGTGAGGCGGTGTCGCTCATCGCGCTCGCCATCGGCTGTGGAGTCAGCGCCGTGCTGGCTGCTCCCGTTGGTACGCCGGTGGCGCGGGCGTGCGCCGTCGTGGGCGTGGTCATACTTCTGGGAGCGCCGGCGAATGGGCTGGTGTCGGCCGTTCTCAATCTTGCTCGTGGCTCCAAATCCTCTGCGGGTGCGCTGTCGCCACTGGTCGTGGCGATATCGGTTCCATGGCCTCCTGGATTCTGGCGGCGCTTGCCGTCGCTGCGGTGTCGATGGCCTGAGCCGGAGGGCGACGCCGTGGCGCCCGTGGATCGGGGCTTGCTGGGCGTGGCCGGGGCGCACCCGGAGGAATGTGATGCGCATCTCATGGGAGTGGGTGTGTTTGAGGTCGTGAAGGGCGAATTCGTGTCGGACCCCCGCGCTACTGTGTACATATGTTCGAAGGTAGGGGTGTTGAGAGCCAACCCGCCCGGCGTGCCCGGGCGGGGCGGGTGGCGCCACCTGCTGCCGTAAAGATGATGGTTGAGCCCCTGCCAGAGCCTCAATCTCAACATCCGGCCGGGAGCCTGCCAGATGAGGTCGGGGATCTGGTTGGGCGTCTGTCGGGGGTGCCGGCGGGTGCCGACCTAGCAGATCTGATTGAGGGCCTGCTGTCGGTTCTGCTGGTGCCCGCCCACCCGGGTGCCACCACTGATGACACCGACGGCGCGGCGGACGCCAATGAGGCTTTGAGTATTCCTGATACCGACGCTGTGTTGACCGCGGTCACTAGCCCGGCCGAGCAGGCGTTGGGCGAGCTGGCCGGGGCCTTAGGACCGGACTGGGGGCAGGGCATGGGGGCCGACGCACTCGCATGCCTGGGTGGTCAGGTGCTCAGTGAACTGGTAGGGGCCTGTCACCGGTTGGGTGCTTGGGCGGCCTGGGCGGAGGGCGTGGCCGCCGCCTGCCTGACCAGAACGGCGGAGATGAACCGCGGTACCCCGCCCTGGGGGCCAGGCGGAGAACTTGAGTGCTTGGTCACCGATGATGAGCGGAGGTTCACCGCCAGCGGGGAAATCGCCGCCCGACTCGGCACCACCCGTAGCAGTGCGGGCCTGCTCCTGGACCGTGGGCAGGCATTGCTGCAACCCGAGTTTGCAGCCACGGAGGCCTTGCACCGGGCCGGTCTGCTGGACACCTCCAAGACTGCTCTGATTGTCCGCCGTCTGCAGGACGTCAGCCCCGACACGGCGGCAGCGGTGCAAGAACGGGTGCTGGCCCGCGCGCCACGCCGCACCTGCTCGCAGCTGGGACGAGATATTGATCGGGCTCTGGCCTCCCTAGATCCCATGGGCATCAGTGGCAGGCGTAGGCGGGATGTGGCGGCACGGCGGGTGACCCGCCCCCGCCCGGCCGGTGAGGGCACCCACGAGATGCGTCTGCTGCTGCCGAGCCTGGATGCGCTGCTACTGGACGCCACCCTGGACGCGATCGCCGCCAGCGCGCGGGCCGGCGGTGACAATCGCACACTGTCCCAGTTGCGGGCCGACGCCATTACCGGCATGACTCTGCGCACCTTGCAAGGAAGCCAGAACTTGGCCTGCCGTACCGTCAACACCAACAACACCAGCACCGTTACCGGCCGTGACAGCGGCGTAGACATCAATGGCGCCAACAGCGACGGCATCAACAGCGATGGTGCCGAACACAACGGTGCCAACAGCGACGGCGCTGGTGGTGATGACTATGGCGAGCCGCCAACGTCGGCCGTCGCGGGCGATGTGGCTCCTGCCACCTTCACCGCCGCTGTCAGTGCGACCGGCCCTACCTTTGAAGGGGGTGGGCCAGGGGCCGCTGGTTTGCTGCCGGACGGGGTGCCGTTGCCGGGCCTATTGGGGGCGCTGAGCAGCCTGGTGGAGCCATCCCGTCCCTGGTGGACGCCCTCCGGCATACGCCCGGTGTTCCCGCCACCTGGAATCACTATCAACGTTGACGTCACCGTGCCGTTGAGTCTGATCCTGCCCGACGGCAGCGGAGAAAGCCTGCCCGGTGGCGGTGGGAGCGATCCGCCCACAGCCAGCGGCAGGAGTCTGTCCGCCGCTGGCAGTGGGAGCAGTCTGCCCACAACCAGCGTCCGTGGGAGCAGTGTGCCCACCGGCGCCGAGATCGTGCAGGCTGCCGGGGACGAGTCCGCCGGGGACGAGTCCGCCGGGGACGCTACCGCCTCCCGGGCCATCGAGGCTGCCGAGGCAGCCGAGACCGCTGGGGCGGCGGAGGTTGTGGTCGGCGCCGGTCGCGTGGCGGTTCCCGCCTCCACAGCCAAGGCGCTGGCAGCCGGTGGCACTTGGCGCAGGCTGGTCACCGATCCACTATCCGGGGTGGTGCTGGACGTGGGCCGCACTCACTATCGCCCGCCTGCCGGCCTACGCGATCTGGTGCAGGCCCGTGATCAGGAATGCGTCTTCCCCGGCTGCACTACTCCCGCAGCCCGTTGCGACGTCGACCATGTCATTCCCTGGGTTGCCGGTGGCGTTACCAGCCTGAACAACCTCGCCGCCTTGTGTCAGGCGCACCACCGCCTCAAGCACACCCCCGGCTGGACCCTCAGCCGTCAGAACACGGCTGACGGCGATGGCGCGCTGATCTGGACTACTCCCACCGGTGCCCGCTACCGGCGCACTCCCGACGGCACCATTACCCTCCTGCCCCGCCGCGTCGGGCCGCGTCAACTAGCCACGCCCGCCCAGCAGGCACCCCAACACCTGGCCGATGCGGTTGACAACGCGGTGGTGAGTCGGCTTGAGCACGGCTTGAGCCTGGCTGCGCAGGCACAGGAACAAGCACAAGCACAAGCACAGAGAACTGCCCCTGTCAGCGGCTCCGGCGTCGCTACTGCCGCGGTGCTCGGCGGTGTCTCCACTCGTGCCGGGACGCGTCCCGGTCTGCCCCCACAACCCCCACAAGTACAAGTAGTCAGCCGCGGGCCCCGGCCCGGACATCCCATCGGCGCATTCGAGACCACCCCCTTTCCTCAAGCCCTTCACGACCTGGGGCTGGCGCCACTACTTGAGCAAATCCCACCCTTCTAAAGCACGCCTAGAAGAGGCCGTGCGAGGTTCTAGCCGTTGGCAACACGGACCCAGCCGCTCTTCTAAGAACATTCATGAGGACCACTGCCATGACTCTCGATACCGATACTGGCGGCCGCGCTTCCGATGCGGCGGGGCCGGTAGGCACCACCGGAACCCACCGCTACGCCGAGCTACATGCTCACTCCGCCTACTCCTTCCTCGACGGCGCCAACGAGCCCGAAGACCTTGTTGCCGCAGCAGCAGAACTCGGTCTTGAGGCCCTTGCCCTGACCGATCATGACGGCATGCCTGGAATCGTCCGGCATGCTCAGGCCGGCCGAGACCACGCAGTCGCAACCGTCTACGGCACCGAACTCACTCTGGCCGATGGCGCCCACCTGCCCATACTCGCCCGGGGCCCGCGCGGCTACCACCGGCTGTGTGCCGCCATCTCCAGCCATAACCTGGCAGCCGGCAAACGTGTGGATCCCGCTCACCGGCTGCCAGATCTCGCTGCCCTCGGGTCCACCTGTATGGTCCTCACCGGCACCGCCAACGGCCCGCTCCGTCGTGCTCTCGGTGACCCGCAGCGTCCCGACACCTGGGATCTCGGTGTCGCCGACGCCGTCCTCGGACACCTGACCGACCTCTTCGGCCGCGATGCAGTCGCCGTCGAGATATTCTTGGGCGGCGGCCCCACCGATGCCGCCGTGACCACCGCGCTCACCGAGCTGGCCGCCAAACACCGCCTGCCGCTCCTCGCCACCGGCGCTGTACGCTGCGCCCGCCCGGCCGATTCCCGTCTTGCGGATGTTTTGACCGCTACCCGCCTGCGCACCGACCTGGAGGGCGCCCGCGGATACCTGCCCGCCCTGGGGCGCTGGCTGCGCGGCCCACAGGACATGGCGCGCCTGCACCGTCGCGCGTCGCACGCCGTCGACACCGCAGCCGAGATAGCCCAGGATCTCGCCTTCGACCTCACCCTCGTCGCTCCCGGACTGCCGGCTCCGAAGGTACCGGCGGGGCACACGCCGGCCACCTGGCTGCGTGAACTCACCCGTCGTGGCGCCCTGGCACGCTACGGCACCGAGGCGGAGGATCCCGAGGCCTGGCGGGTCCTCGCCCACGAGCTCGATGTCATCGAGTCACTAGGCTTCCCCGGCTACTTCCTCATTGTCCGTGCCATCGTCGACTTCTGTGAAAGCGCCGGCATTCTGTGCCAGGGGCGGGGGAGTGCAGCCAATTCCGCGGTCTGCTACGCCCTGGGCATCACCGCGGTGGACGCCGTTCGCCACCACATGCTCTTCGAACGTTTCCTCTCCCCGGGCCGGACCGGGTATCCGGACATAGACCTTGATATCGAGGCCTGCCGCCGCGAGGAGGTCATTCAGCACGTCTACTCCCACTACGGACGCGACTATGCCGCTCAAGTCGCCAACGTCATCTCCTACCGGCCCCGCTCAGCCATCCGCGACGCCGCTCGTGCCCTAGGACATCCTGCCGGGATGCAAGAAGCCTGGGCGGATACACCTCCCGCGCAGGTCCTCGACGTCGCCGAGCACCTGCTGCGCCTGCCCCGACACCTGGGCATTCACTCCGGCGGCATGGTACTGGCCGACCGCCCCGTCACCGAGGTCTGCCCTGTGCGCTGGTCCGCCATGGAGGGACGCACCGTCCTGCAGTGGGATAAGGACGACTGCGCCGCCGCGGGCCTGGTCAAATTCGACCTATTGGGACTTGGAGAGTTGACCGCACTGCGCCTGGCCTTCGCTGGTCTGGCGCGGCGCGGTGAGACGGTTCCGGACCTGGCCCCCGGTGGGGTCCTGCGTCCTGCTCAGACGGGCCGCCCCTGGGGACTGCACACGCTTCCCGAGGAAGATCCGGCCGTGTACCGGCTGCTCGGCGCCGCCGACACGGTCGGCGTCTTCCAGGTAGAGTCTCGCGCCCAGATGGCCACCCTGCCCCGCCTGCGTCCGCGCGAGTTCTACGACATTGTCGTGGAGGTGGCCCTCATCCGCCCGGGCCCCATCCAGGGCGATGCCGTAAACCCCTACATCCGCCGCCGCCTGAAACGCGAGAAGGTCACCTACCTGCACGAGTCCCTCAAGCCGGCCCTGGCCAAGACCCTCGGAATCCCGCTGTTCCAGGAGCAGCTCATGCAGATTGCCGTGGATGCCGCCGGATTCAGTCCGGCCGAGGCGGACGCCTTGCGCCAGGCCATGGGGGCCAAGCGCTCCGTGGAACGCATGGAGGCCCTGCACGAGCGGCTGGTGCGCGGCATGGAGAAGCGGGGCATCGACACCGCGACCGCGCAGACCATCTTCGACAAGCTCCGTGCCTTCGCCGACTTCGGGTTCCCCGAGTCTCATGCCTTCTCCTTCGCCTACCTCGTCTACGCCTCCGCCTGGCTCAAGGTCCGCAAGCCTGAGGACTTCTACGCCGGCATACTTGCCGCCCAGCCCATGGGTTTCTGGTCCCCGCAGACCCTGGTCGCGGACGCGCGTCGCCACGGTGTGCGGGTACTGCCCGCCGATGTCAACTTCTCCTACGAGCAAGCCCGCGTCGAGGCCAGGGGCGACGCCGATTCGGTGCAGGCAGAGGCGCACGCAGATCCCACGGCGCTCAGTCCCCTCGACGTACACCCTGAACTCGCCGTCCGTCTCGGCCTGATCCCCATAAAGGGACTGGGGGAAGCCGCCGCTGACATTGTCGCCGAACGCGGCGCCCACGGCCCCTACACCGACATCGCCGACCTCGCTCGCCGCGTGCGTCTTAACCGCCCCCGCCTAGAAGCACTCGCCGCCTCCGGTGCCTTAGCCTCTCTGGGCGTTGCCCGCCGGGAGGCGCTATGGTCCGCCGGTGTCCTGTCGCAGGAGTACGGGCAGCGCCACACTCACGGCCATAATCACGATCGTATCCGGTCCGCCTGGTACCAGCCGCCGCTGCCCGGCACTGTCGTCGGCGCTCGGGCACCGCGTCTGCCGGAAATGGGCGACCGGGAACGTCAGGACGCCGATCTGCGCCTGACCGGAGTGTCCACCCAGGACTCACCCATTGTCTTTCAGCGTGACCGGCTCACCGCCGCCGGTGTGCTCGCCGTCGCCGAGGTCCTGCACCATGAGCCGGGGCGTCGGGTGCGGGTGGCCGGGCTGGTCACTCACAGGCAGCGGCCGCAGACGTCGGCGGGCACGATCTTCCTCAATCTTGAGGACGAGACCGGCCTACTCAACGTGATCTGCCCCGCGGGCATGTGGCGGCGCTACCGTGATGCGGGACGCCGGGCCGCGGCACTAGTGGTACGGGGAATGGTCGAGTCCGGCGACGGCGTCACCGCGCTGGTTGCTGAACACCTTCAGCCCCTGCCGGGCGTCACCTCGCCGGGCAGCCGCGACTGGTGCTGAACGGTTCGGCTCGCTCAGCCCTTGTCCGCGGAGGAGTAGGCCGGCAACTCGCCGACCACCGGCGCGTCCTTGGTATGCAGCTCGGAGTAGACGGACCAGGCCACACTCACCAGCGGTACCGCCACGATGGCCCCGAGCAGACCGGCGGAGTAGGTGCCCACGGCCACGGCTATGATCACCACCACCGGATGCAGTGAGACCTGCCGGCCCATGATCAGCGGCTGCAGAATATGCCCCTCGATCTGGCCGATGCCGGCCACCCCCAGACCCACGACAATCATGGTGATAAAGCCCTTCGAGGCCAGGGCCACCACCATGGCGATGATCATGGCCGTTGGTGCGCCGATGATCGGAATGAAGGCGCCGATGAACACCAGGACCGCCAGCGGTGCGGCCAATGGCACACTGACGATTTGGAGGAAGACCCCACACATGATCCCATCGGTAAGCGCCACGATCACGGTGCCCCGGGCGTAGCCCGCGAAGGTGTACCAGCCGGCGCCGGCGGCGTGATGGACGTCTTCACGGATACGGGCGGGAAGCTCGTTGAGGAACCACCGCCACATGCGGCCGCCAGAGGCCAGGAAGAAGATCGTCGAGAAGATGGCCAATGCCAGCACGGCGAAGATATTCACCACGGTGCCCGCATTGGACAGAACCTCCGTAGCCAGCGCGGGTGCATTGTTCATCAGGTAGTCCTGCCCCTGCTCGAGCAGCTGCTGCAGCTGCCCCATGAGCTCCTGCTGGGTCAGGTCCAGTGGGAGGGGGCCGTTGACGATGAAGTCCACAATGGTGTCTACGCCGTCGGAGAATTGGGAGGCCAGCGTGTTCCACTGGTGCGTGACCGAGGTGACCACGTAGGTGACCATTCCAGCTACGAGCGCCAGGGCGGTGAGCAGGGCCAGGAAAGTAGCCGGGTAACGGGGCATGACCCGGGCGAACAGATTAACCAGCGGATGCAGAATCGAGGTGAGCACCAGCGCCATGAACACGCCGACGAACACCGGGATCACCCTTGACGTCGCGAAGAACACCGCCCCGATGACAATGATCAGTCCCAGCAGCAGCCAGGCCCCCAGCCCTCCGCGCACCAGCCATGACGGCAGGGTGTCGAGCGGTGAGCGCGGGGCGGTGCCGTCAGCGACGCTGTCGCTGCCGGAAGCCACGTCCGCAGCATTGTCATAGCGTAGCTGCTGCTCGCGGGCATCTAGCCGGGCCCGTTCGGCCCGATCGATTGTGCGGCCCAGCACGTCACGTCCCTCCCGCAGACGGGAGGTGAAATTACGTAACGCTGATTCCGACGCCGCCGGTGCGCCTGTCTGCACGCCACCTTCCGTGGGCGCAACGGGCGCCTCATCCCTATCATCAGTTGAAGGCTGCGCATCGGCCATATCTGGTCTTCACTCCGTCCACTTCACCGGCTCCGGCGTTGACTGACAGGATTTTCGTGGCTCGCTGTTGCTCGCGTACGCGGGTCACCCTACTAGCGTGGCACCCATGAACACAGACACCACGCGCCCCCGCCTGCCGCGGACTGCGGCCCTGACTCCGGGACGGGGCGACCAACCGCGGCTGCTCATCGATGCTCCAGCAGGCAGTGCCGAGATCTACCTGCACGGGGCTCACCTGACCGCATGGACTCCGCGCGGCAGCAAGCCCGTAATCTTCACCTCCCGCCGGGCGGTATTCGACGGCGCAGCTGCAATCCGCGGCGGCGTTCCGCTGTGTATGCCCTGGTTCGGTGCGGGCGTCAGCGGTAGTCGGCGGCCCTCGCACGGCTGGGGACGGATCTCGCCCTGGCAGTTGCGCAGCGTTCAGTCACGGCCCGACGGCGGGGTGCATGCCCTACTCGCCCTTGAACGCGATGGGATTGCCGCACTGTACGCGGTTGACGTGGGACAGGAGCTGGCCCTCACCCTTTCCCTGCGTCGCACCGGCGGGGCCCATGTGGAAGAGCCGGTGGAGGCCGCCCTGCACACCTACCTGGCGGTCGGCGATGTCACGGCCGTGGAGCTTATGGGCCTGGACGGCGCCACCTACCTGGATAAGGTGACCGGGCGGGGCGACCAGGTGCAACGCGGGCCGCTGCGCATCACCGGACAGACGGACCGTGTCTACGCGTCCGGCGCTGCGGTCACGCTCACCGATCCGGCCTATGGGCGCCGCGTGCGCGTGACCGGCGTGCGCGCCGCCAACACGGTGGTGTGGAATCCCTGGAGTGCGGGCGCCGCCTCGCTGTCAGACATGGATGACGACGAGTTCGCCTCCATGCTGTGTGTGGAGAGTGCCCTTGTAGGAGAAAATGCGGTACGTCTTGCCCCGGGGGAGTCGATGTCGCTGGGAACCAGGATCGCAGTCGAATCTCTGTGATGCATGGCACCCGGGGTGGATTTGCCCGCCTTGGCCCGGAGCGTGTTAACTTTCCTGAGTCGGCGTTCCGGGGCCGTGCCCTGCGGCGATTGCGACGAGTCCGAGTGGCGGAATAGGTAGACGCGCTAGCTTGAGGTGCTAGTGCCTGATTAAAAGGGCGTGGGGGTTCAAGTCCCCCCTCGGACACCCGCAGTGGGGCCGTGGCCGGTAGGTCGCGGCCCTTGTCAATGCCCGTTCTCCCAGCCGACCTTGAACAAGGACCACAACGCCGTGACCGCCGACGCCCAGCCCGGACGCAAGCACCCTGCAGCCGTCGTCAAGGCCCGCATCGCCGTCTACCTGATGTTCCTTGCCAACGGACTGGGATTTTCCAACCTCGTGCCCCGCTACCCGGAGATCTTGGAGCAGCTGGGTATCACCAAGGCGGCCTTCGGGCAGGCCGTCATGTTCAACTCAATCGGGGGGCTCATCGCGGGTCTGGCGGCCTCCTGGCTCATCACGCGCTTCACCTCCGCCAGGGTGGCCTGCCTGGGCATGAGCGTGCTCGGCCTCGGCCTGCTCGGCGCCGGAATGGCCGACTCCTGGCTCGTTTTCGCCCTGTGTCTGGCCTGGGTCGGCGGCACGGACGCGATTGTCGATGTGGCCCAGAACGCCCACGGCCTGCGCGTGGAGCGTCGCTGGGGCGGCTCCATCATCACCAGCTTCCATGCCGCCTGGTCGCTCGGGGCCGTGCTGGGCGCCACCCTGGGGCAGGCCATGGCCGGAGCCGGGGTTCCGGTCCGCATTCATATGGCCGGAGTACTGGTTCTGCTCGCCGTCGTCTCCGGTGCCGCACTGCCCTGGACCATCAAGGGGCCGGACGCCGACGATCGTGACCCGGCCGACTCTGGGCAGGGAGGGCAAGCGGGGGAGGCCGCCGCCGGGGAGAGCGTCGGTGCGGGCGCCGTCACCGCCCCGGTCGCCTCCCCCTCCAAGGCGCTCACCATCGTCCTGGTGGTGGTGCTCGGGCTGATGTGCGCAGCCGCCATGTTCCCCGAGGACGTCACCGGCAGCTGGTCCTCGCTGCTGCTGACCGAGCAGGGGGCGGCCCCCGGCCTGGTGGGCATGGGCCTGGTCTCGCTCCAGACGACCATGATCGTCGGCCGGCTGTTGGGCGACGCAATCATCGACCGGCTCGGCGCCCGCAGGGTGATAGCCGGCGGAGGAGTGCTCGTTGCCGTTGGCATGGGCGCCGCTCTGCTGGCCGGCTCGGTTCCGGGCACGCTGGTGGGCATGGTGATCTCCGGGGCCGGTTGCGCCGTGGCCGTGCCGGTGGCCTACGCGGCGGCCGATGACATTCCCGGCCTGCGCCCCGGTATGGGGCTGACACTAGTGTCCTGGCTCGCCCGGGTAATCATGCTTATCTCCCCGCCTATTGTCGGCTGGTTCGCCGACGCCCACGGCACCTGGGTGGCACTGGTTTATGGACTGCTGGGCGGGATCGTCCTGCTGCTGAGCTGGCCGGCACTGCGCGGGGGGCCGCGCTCCAACGCCGCAGGTCAGGCCGTCGCGGCCTGAGCGGAAACCCGCATGCGGCGCTGCCGGTAGGCTCGCCGCATGCAGCCCTTCGAGATCCGCGTGCCCGCCGAGTACCGCGACGGCGCCAGCCTGCCCGCGCTCCTGCTGTCCGCCCCGACCGAGGCCGACATCGACCGCATCGCGGAGGTATGTCAGGATCCCGATATTCAGGAGTGGACCACCGTTCCCCGCGGCTACACCCGTGCGCATGCGGAGGATTTCGTGCAGCGGATTGTGCGCGCCGGCTGGGAGGCCGGTAACGACCTGAACTGGGCGGTGCGCGAGCTCGCCGCTGACGGCTCGGCCCGGTTGGTAGGCATGATGGGCGTCTCCGGTCAAGCCGACGGCGCCTGGGATATCGGCTACTGGCTGGCTCCCGAGTCCCGCGGCCGCGGGACCATCTCCCGGGCCGCCCGAGCGCTGATTGCCGCCGCCTTCGATCCGGATGGTCCGCTACACGCAGTCGCCCTGCGCTGGCGCTGCGACATCCACGACGGCGTGCCCAACTGGGCCTCCTGGCGCGTGGCCTGGGGGCTGGGCTTCCGCCGCGAGGGGCGAGTGCGCTCCTTCCTCGCCAACGACGGCGTGCTGCACGACGGCTGGGTCGGCACCCTCCTGCCCGCCGACCTTCGCCGCCCCGCCGCCCCCTGGGATGGTCCGGTTACGGTGGACGGGCAGGCGGCCGGCTCCTCACACACCCATGGCGTTGCCACTGCACTGGTGCCAGCCGACGCCGTCGGCGAGCGCGAGGGGGACGACCCCGAGGCGCTGGTGCGCCGGTTCCACGCCACCTATGGGCTGCCGATCCAGACCGACGGGCCCAGCCTGGACCGCGAGAGCCTGCACATGCGCATGAGCCTCATTGCCGAGGAGTTCGCCGAGCTGACCGGCGCCGTCTACGGGAAGGCGGCGCGCACCGAGATGGAGGAGGCCTTCCGGCGCGCCGTGGCCAGTGACGACGGCACCCGCGACACGGTGGAGGCCGCCGACGCCCTGGCCGACCTGGTCTATGTCATCTACGGCATGGCCTTGGAGACCGGTATCGACCTGGCGGCGGTGCTGGCCGAGGTGCAGCGCTCCAACATGTCCAAGCTCGGAGCGGACGGCAAGCCGATCTACCGGGAGGACGGCAAGGTCCTCAAGGGGCCCGGCTTCTTCCCGCCGGACGTTCAGGGCGTGCTCGGGCTCTGATGGCACCCGTGGCAGTATTTGCGCATGATCGACTCGACTCCCGCCGCGGTGGATGCACTTCCCGAGACCAACCCCTTTGCCCACCCCTGGGAGCTTGACCTGGAATTGCCCGACTTCGCCGCCGTGAAGCCCGCGGACATCGAGCCCGCCATCCGGGCCGGCATGGCGGCCCAGCGCGCCGAGTGGGAGGCGATTGCCGCCGACCCCGCCGCGCCGACCGTGGAGAACACGGTCGCCGCCGTCGAACGCAGCGGCGAGCTGCTGTCCCGCGCCCTGACCGTGCTGTACACCCTGACCTCGGCCACCGACAGTCCCGAGCTGGATGCGCTGGAGGAGTCCCTGGCCCCCGACCTGGCCGCCCACGAGGACGCTTATGGCCTTGATAAGCGCTTGTATCGCCGCTTCAAGAGCCTCGACGAGCTGGTGCGCTCCGCCACCGAGGCCACCCCCGCCCAGGTCCCCGTGGATGCCGACGGTCAGGTGATCGATGCCGCCACCGCCCGCTACATCCGCCTGGCCGTGGAGGAGTTCGAACGTGAGGGCGTCGCCCTGACCGGCTCAGATGCCGACCGGCTGCGCGCCATCAACGCCCGCCTGACGGCCCTCTCCACCCGCTTCGCCACCTTGACAACCAAGGCGATGCACGCCGCCGGGGTTGCCAATTTCACCGCCACCCCCGAGCTGGCCACCACCACGCCCCACGCCGCGCGCCTGACCCTACTGGCCAGATCCACCGGACGCGGTCTGAGCGGCGAGTACGACACCCGCGCCCTCGTGCTGGAGGAGGCCAGGCTGCGGGCCGAACGCGCCGGGCTGCTTGGCTACCCTCACCACGCCGAACTGGTGGCATCCGAATCGGCCGCCCGCACCGGCCAGGCCGTCGGCGAGCTGTTAACCCGCCTGGTGCCCCCGGCCATGGCCAATGCCCGCCGCGACCGCGAGGTATATGCCGCTCGCATGGCGGCCGACCCGGACACCCTTCCCGGTGAGATCTTCGGCCCCGCCGACTGGCTGCGCTACGAGGAGGCCGAGCGCAAGGAGCGTTTCGGCATTGATGATGCCACCCTCGCCCCCTACCTGGAGCTGCACAACGTCATTGAACATGGCGTCTTCTACGCCGCGGGCCGCCTATACGGCATCACCTTCCACGAGCGCCCCGATCTGGCCGCCCACATGTATGCCCCCGACGTGCGAGTGTGGGAGGTGCGCGACGGCGAGGGAGACGAAGCGCCCCTGCTGGGGCTGTTCATTGGCGACTACTACGCCCGTCCGGGCAAACACGGCGGCGCCTGGATGGACTGCCTGGTGGAGCAGAGCCATCTAACTGGTCGCAGGCCGGTGGTCATTAACTGCCTCAACCTGACCAAGCCCGAAGCCGGTCCCACCCTGCTGACCTGGGACAATGTCATCACCGCCTTCCACGAATTCGGTCATGCTCTGCACGGCCTGTTCGCCGACACCCGCTGGCCCAGTGCCTCGGGCACCAACGTGCCCCGCGATGTCGTGGAGTTCCCCTCCCAGGTCAACGAGAAGTGGGCTCTGCATCCGCAGGTGATCGCCTCCTACGCCCGCCACGTGGAAAACGGCGCTCCGCTGCCGGAGTCTCTTGCCGAGAAACTGCGCGGGCAAGGCGCATTCGGGCAGGGATACGCCACCACCGAGTATCTGGGCGCTGCCGTCTTGGATCAGGCCTGGCACACCTTGGAACCGCAGGAGGTGCCCGCCGATGTGACCGCGGTCGAGGCCTTCGAACACGCCGCGCTGGAGGGCGCCGGCATAGACGACGCCCTGGTCCCGCCCCGCTACCGCACCACCTACTTCGCCCACGTATTCGGCGGCGGTTACGCAGCCGCCTACTACGCCTACATTTGGAGCGAGGTTATGGATGCCGACACCATCGAATGGTTCCGCACCGACGGCGAAGGCGGTAAGGACGGCGACCTCGGGCTCAACCGTGAGGCCGGGGAGCGCTTCCGCCGCGAGTTCCTCTCCCGCGGGGACTCCCGTGATCCGCTGGTTTCCTACCGCGCCTATTGCGGCCGCAACCCACAGATCGCGCCGCTGCTTCGGCGCCGGGGACTGAATTAGATCGTTGTTCGGCCGATTGGGTGCGCCCCGGGGCCGAGCCTGTATCCTGTGCCACATGACGAACGACCCGCGGTCAGCGCTCAACCGACTCATCGCCGCCTTCGAGGCGCATCTTGACGCCGCCGCGACGGGTGATGAGACCTCCCCGGCCGTCGTGGTTGCGGAAGATTCCCTGCAGGACGCCTTCTTCACCTACGATGACGCCCTGTTCACCGCCTACGGCATTGAGCTGCCCTTCGACGCCTTCGACTCCGAGGAGGATGACGAAGAGGCAGAGGATGACGATGATGACGACCTCGACGACTACGATGAGGACGACGTCGACGATGATTACGACGACTATGACGATCGCGAGTTGGACGAGGACGACTACGAGGGCTGAGCGCCCCACGCCCGTCGCTCAGAATCGCTCCGGATAACCGATCGCGGGTGCCGTAACCTCGTCCAGGGCATGGCGGATCTGCACCGGCAGCCTAAGGTCCTCGGCGGCCAGGGCGCCGCGCAGCTGCCCGGGGGTGCGGGCCCCGACAATAGTGGAGGCGATTGCGGGGGCATCGCGGGCCCAGGCCAGAGCGACCTCCACGGGCCTGCGGTCCAGTCCGACGGCGGCAGTGGCCACGGCCTCCACAACCCCCTGGTGCCGCTCATCCAGATAAGGGGCTACGTAGGAGCGCAAATGCGGGGAGGCTCCGCGGGAGTCCGGGGGAGTGGAGGCGCGGTACTTACCCGTCAACACGCCGCGTCCCAGCGGGGCGTAGCCGATCACGCCGAAGCCGAGCCCCTGCGCGGCAGGCAGCAGCTCCCGCTCGATGCCGCGCGACAGCAGCGAGTGCTCCACCTCCACCGCGGCCATCCCTGGGCCACCGGCCTCACGCAGCAGTCCCGCCAAATGCGCACTGGCCCAGGCGGGATGATTCGACACCCCCACATAGCGGGTGCGACCGGTGACAACTGCGGCGCGCAGCGCGTGGGCGGTCTCCTCCAGGGGGGTGGTGGGATCCGGAACCTGCACCAGCCACAGGTCCAGGTGATCGGTGCTCAAACGGGCCAGTGACTCGTCCAAAGTGTCCAGTAAGGTCCCGCGGGAGGCATCGGCCACGGTAGAGCGCGCCCCGGTGCGCCAAGTGCGCACGCCCGCCTTGGATACCAGCACCAAATCGCGACGATCCACCGTCCCGGTCAGCAGATGGCCGATGACCTCCTCCGAGGCGCCCTCACAGTAGGAGGCGGCCGTGTCCACCAGGGTGCCTCCGGCGTCGAGGAAGATCTCCAACTGGTCCTTGGCTTCGATCTCATCGGTGTCCCGCCCCCAGGTCATAGTGCCGAGCCCGACCGAAGAGACGCGCAACCCGGTGCGTCCGAGCCTCCTGTGTTCCATGTGCCAACCGTATGGTTAACGCCGTGCCGAAGCGTGCAGGTCGCCGACGGCGCGCCCCGCCCGCCGCTCATCGGATGGGACGGCGAACGGGGCGCAGGTCGGCTACTTGCGGACGGTGATGGTCCAGGAGGCCTCACCGGTCTTGGCGAACTCTGTGACCGTGTAGCCGTTGTCGGCCGCCCAGGCTGGCAGCGACTGGGTGCCCTGAGTGCAGTCGAAGGCGATGACAAGCTCATCTCCGGTGGTCAGATCGGCCATCGCCTCCTCAGCCTCCATCACGGGGAACGGGCAGACCAGGCCCTCGGTTTCCAGTACTGTACGCATTGTCGGATCCTTTCAGTGTGTCGGGAGTGCTGGGACCAGATGACAGGGGGCGGGTCAGCGGGTCGCCACGACTGCGCTCGCCGCCTTGGAGTTCTCCAGGTGCTCAGTTGGGCGTGATGCCCCTGCTGCGCGGGCGGCACGCCGCTGGTTGCGTGGGCGAATCAGGGTGAAGTAGGCGGTGGCGCCCACGCCCAGCACCTGGAAGACCAGCGCGGTCCAGCCCTGCCAGGACAGCAGGGAGGTTTGCACCAGGGCGTTGCCGATGGAGCAGCCGCCAGCCCAGGCGGCGCCCACGCCCATGAGTAGCCCGCCTGCGATTGAGCGCCGAATCACGGTGGCGGAGGGGACGCGCACACGGAACTCGCCCGAGGCGCGCGCGCTGAGATGCGCCCCAATGAGAATGCCGAGCACCAGCAGCACACCCCAGTCGAGTCGGCTCTCGTCGCCGGTCACCAACCAGCCGACGAGGTTCGACGAGGGCGTGGTGATTCCCAGTCCGTCGTGGCGCCCGGAGGCCCAGGACGCTGGCCAGGCGATGATCGCCACCAGACCGACGAGCACGCCCGTGAGCAGCGGATTCCAGGCACGCTCGAACAGCAGGTGGTTCAGGCCGGTGCGCTGAGGGGCCAGCTGCAAAGTCACCGGCCTGTTGGCGGCAAGACGGCGTTGCCACCGCACGAGAAGGGCGACCCCTGCCGACAGTGCGAGCACACCGACCCAGTCGGGCAGGCTGAAGGCGGCGGGGATCGTGGTCAGCTGCGTGGTCCACAGACCCTTGACCCACGTGGTTACCGGAGCCAGGACACCGGTTTTTGATGCGGCCGCGGTGCCTGCGTAGGCGATGAGGGCGAACCATGAGCCCACTAGGCCCTCGCCGGCGCGGTAGTACGTGCCGGTGGCGCATCCTCCGGCCAGCACAATACCGACGCCGAACAGCAGGGAACCGGCCGCGGTGGCCACCACCGAAAGCGTGGGCACCTCAGGGGTGATGGCGCCGGTGGCCGTGAGTAGGGCGACGCCGACGGCCTGCACGGCGACGGCCAGCAGGAAGGCGGTCATCCACCGCCAGGAGCCGGAGACCCACAGGTCTCGGAAGGCGCCGGTGATGCAGAAGCGGCCGCGTTGGAGTACAAGTCCGAGTACGCCGCCAACGAGTAGTCCGGTGAATATCAATGGTGGTCCTTCGGTTGACTTCACCAACCGCTGTGACAGCGGCTGTGTGGTTGAGGACGCGGGTGAGAGACTGCTTCGGCGCGTTGGCGCCGTCGGCCGCAGACACGGCCCACCCGCGACTGGAGGGGGTGGCCATGACCTGACCAGGGCTGCCTGTCGGTGCATGCCGTTGCAGCGGCAGGCGGGGGAAGAAGCAGGGAATGAGTAGTCTGACTAATAGTACTCGGGTGCTGCTGCCTCACTGAGCCCTGGCCAGGTCGAGCATGCAGCAACACTCTCCGCGGTGTGCGCGGGGGCTGCGGGCTGCGATCTGGGAGCTCATGAGTGCGTCTTCCGTACAGGGTGAGGGTATTGCTAGAGGCCATCGACCGCGGTCGGCGACCATGGCCATGATGCTAGGCGCGGCCGAGTAGTCTGCGTCAACGGGATACCACTTCGTGAGACGGTCCGGTGACCCGTGCCTGTCCTGCTGTTGCGGGCCGGGCGGTGAGCAGCCGCTCTACGCCATCGGCCGGCAGCTCGGGGGTGGTTCCGCCGAACAGCGGACAAAGCGCCTGAAATGCGCACCAATCGCACAGGCGGGAGGCGTGGGGAGCAAAGTCGCCGGCGGCGGCGCAGTCCTCCACCTCATCCCAGATGCGGGCGAGCCTGGCCTCAGTCGCCTCCAGTTCCGGCAACCGCGGATCGTGGGTGAGGATGCGCCCATCCTTGAGATAGACGATCTGCAGGCGCGCCGGGGCGCGGCCGCGCAGGCGCCACAGCACCAGTGCGTAGAAGCGCATCTGGAACAGCGCCTCCTCCTGGAAGCGTGGGCCGGGGGAGCGTCCGGTCTTGTAGTCGACCACGCGCATGGCGCCGTCGGGGGCGATGTCCAACCGATCGATGAAGCCGCGCAGCAACAGCCCGTCGCGCGTGTGCGTCTGGACGAATAGTTCGCGCTCGGCCGGTTCTAGTCGTCTGGGGTTCTCCAGCCGGAAATAGGCGCTGATCAGTTCCTCGGCCTGCTGAAGCCACGGGCCGACCTGGGTGGGATCATCGAACAGCTCCATCACCGTCGGGTTGTTGGCCCTATGCGCCTCCCACTGTCCGGGCAGCAGGTCCAGGGCGGCCTGGCTAGTGCGGTCTTGGGCCGGCAGATCGTAGAGCCGCTCCAACACCGCATGCACGAGGGTTCCCTTATGGGTGGCCAGGGAGCCCGGCTCCGGTAGGCGGTCAACCGTGCGCAGGCGGAACAGCAGTGGGCACTGCATGAAGTCCTTCGCCCGCGACGGAGACAGCGCCATACGTCCCGAGCCGCCGCGGCTTGCGCCGCCCCCGGGGCCCGTAGTGCGGGCGGCGCTGGGAACCGGAGAGGCGGCGGGGCGATTGGGTTGCTCACTCACATGGGTGAACCTACCGCCGCCCGGTGGTGTGACGGGGGATGGTCCGCCCGGGGATCCACATCCCGGCGCCGTAGCCATGCACGAACGCTCCCTGTGGACGGCGGTGAGCTGAGTCTATGAAAATCTATTGACAGGACAATAATGTCGTCCTAGGCTTCAGGTCACAGAATCGTCTACGCAAAGGAGCGGTTATGGGCGAGGTGGCGCTTCAGGCGCGTGCAATAGCGAAGTCCTTCACAGGCGTGCAAGTGCTCGACGACGTGTCACTGGATGTGCGCGGTGGTGAGGTGCACGCCCTGATGGGGGAGAACGGGGCTGGCAAATCCACGCTCATGCGGATCCTCATCGGTGCCCTGCACGCAGACGGCGGGCAGGTACTGATCGACGGGCGCCCGACCCGGATCGATTCGCCCCGCCGGGCAATGGATCACGGCATCTCCATGATTCACCAGGAGCTCAACCCGGTGCTGGACATGCGCGTGTACGAGAACATCTTCATCGGCCGCGAACCGCGTGACCGCCTGGGACTGGCGGACCTGCGGCGCATGCGCCGGGAGGCCATCGGCCTACTGGACTCTTTGGACGTGAAACTGTCCGCGGACGCCTACATGCGGGACCTGTCCGTCGCCCAGTGCCAACAGGTCGAGATCGCCAAGGCGCTGTCCGTGGACGCCCGCATCATCATCATGGACGAGCCGACCTCCGCGATCGCCGACGACGACGTGGACAAGCTGTTCGCGCAGATCCGGAGCCTACGCGAAGCGGGGGTGGGCATCATCTACATCTCCCACAAGATGGAGGAGATCTTCCGCATAGCCGATCGCATAACGGTGCTTCGGGATGGCAAGAACGTGGTCAGCGGACCGGCGGCCGACTTCGACGAGCCGGCGCTGATCAAGGCCATGGTCGGCAGGAGCATAGACGACGTCTTCCCCAAACGGCAGGTGCCATTGGGTGAACCCGCCTTCGAAGTGCGGCACTGGAGCGTTCCCGAACATGTTGAAGACATCAGCCTGACACTGCGGCGCGGAGAGATCCTCGGCATCGGCGGGCTGGTCGGCGCGGGCAGATCCGAGCTGGTCCAGTCGCTGTTCGGATTCGGCACTCATACCGCGGGCGCGGTGCGGCGCGACGGCATTGAGGTGCGACTGCGGCGGCCCGCCGACGCCATTGCCCATGGGATCGCCTTGATCACGGAGGACCGCAAGCGCACCGGCCTCAATCTCGCCGGTACGGTGCTGGAGAACATGACCCTGCCCTCCCTGGGTCGACTGTTCAGTGGCGGACTCATAGCACCGCGCAAGGAGCGGCGCACCGTCACTGACTACATGCAATCACTGCGGGTTAGGGCCACCTCTCCGAACCAGTACGTCGCCGAGCTGTCCGGTGGCAATCAGCAGAAGGTCGTGCTGGCCAAGTGGATGCTGACCGAGCCCGATGTCGTCGTCTTCGACGAGCCGACCCGCGGAATCGACGTCGGCGCCAAACGCGATATCTACGAACTCATCGGCGACCTGGTGGAGCGGGGGAAGGCCGTCATCCTCATCTCCTCGGAGATGGGGGAGCTGATCGGTCTCAGTGATCGAATAATGGTTCTGGCCGGGGGCCGCTGCACCGGGACGCTGGAACGTTCCGAATTCTCCCAGGAGGCGATCATGGAGCTCGCCTCGCGATTCGAAGGATGAATCATGAATGCTGTCATACAGAGGGTAAGAGGATGGTCGATCCGCGATGCGGGGATTCTGCTGGTATTTCTCGCGCTTGTGTTCGGCCTGTGGCTGGTGTCGCCCGGCCATCACTTCCTCAGCGTGAACAATGTGCTACTGATACTGGTCCAGACCACGATCAACGGAATCCTCGCGATGGGCATGATGTTCGTCATCATCTCCGGGGAGATAGACCTGTCCGTGGGCTCAACCATCGGCCTGGCGGGCGTGGTTGCCGCCATGCTCGCCCATCCCGGCGAGTACCCGGTTATCGTGCCGATTCTGGCGGCGCTTCTGGTCGGTGCGCTGGTGGGCCTGCTCAACGGAATCGGCGTCGCCTACGGAGCGATACCATCTTTCATCGTCACCCTGGGCACGATGACAGCGGTGCGCGGGCTGGCCCTGATCGTCTCCGGCGGAGCCCCGATCTTCAACGTCTCAGAGACCTTCGAGGCCGTTGCCAGCGCCAGAATAGGGCGTTTCCCCGTGATGGCGATATACCTGCTGGTCATCTTCCTGGTCTGCGCCTTCGTGCTGCGCCGCACGGTATACGGCCGACGAGTGTACGCCGTCGGGGGCAATCCCGTGGCGGCCGAGGTTTCCGGCGTCAACGTGAAGCGCTCGAAAGTCTCGGTCTTCGTGATCGCGGGCCTGCTGGCTGGATTTTGCGGGGTGCTGTTGGCCTCTCGTACGATCAGCGGTGCCCCCACCGCCGGCGAGTCCTACGAACTGGATGCGATCGCAGCGGTGGTAATTGGCGGCGTGTCCATGTCGGGAGGAAGAGGAAGGGCCTCAGGCGTGCTTATCGGCGCGCTGATGATCGCGGTGATCGCCAACGGGCTCGACATCCTGGGAATAGACGCCAACTTCCAGCGGGTCGTCAAGGGCGCGATCATCGTGACGGCGGTGCTCCTGGATGTCAAGGCGCGGCGGCGGAAATGACATGCGTAAGCGCTATTTCGAAGGGAGAGGAAACATGAGGCGTTTACTCGCAGCGGTTGGCGTCATGCTTGTTGCCGCGTCCCTGGTCACGGCCTGCACGGTCGGTGACTTTGACGGGAAAACGCGGATCGCGCTGGTCATGAGTCACATGACCAACTCGTTCACGACCACGGTGGCCAATGCCGCTGTCGCCGAGGGCCGGGAACTCGGCCTGGAAGTAACCGTGTTCGACGGTAACAGTGACGCCGCCACGCAGATCAGTCAGATCGAGTCCGCGGTCGCGCAGGCGTATGACGGCATCCTGGTCGAGCCCGTCTCGAAGGAGGGCATCGCTCCGGGCCTCAAGGCGGCCAATGAGGCGCAGATCCCGATCGCCACCATCGTGCAGCAGGCCGAGCAGCAGGAACGGGCCGCCTCCTATATCGGAGGCGATGACACCGCCGCGGGCGAACTGCAAATGACGCAGGTCGTCGAGGCGATAGGTGAACAGGGCGCGGTCGCCGTCCTGTACGGCCCTATGGGCTCCGACGGACAGCTACAGCGCAAGGCGGGCTACGACGCGGTACTGGCGGAGCACCCGGGGGTCAGCATCGTCCTCGAGCAGACCGCTAACTGGGATACGGCCGAAGCCCTGACCGTCACCGAGAACTGGCTGTCCACCGGAACGCATATAGACGCGATTGTCGCCCAGAACGATTCGATGGCGCTGGGGGCAATGAAGGCACTGAGCAATGCCGGTCGGGATAAGCAGGTGCATGTGTCGGGTGTAGATGCCACCGACGACGGCGTCGCCTCCATCCGCGACGGAGGCATGGCGGGAACGGTCTCGCAAGACACCGCCGGCATCGGCGCGCTGGCAGTCGACACCATGGACAAGCTCATCAGGGGCGAGGAAGTGGATGCCGTCAACTACACCCAAGCGGTGTGGATCACGATCGACAACGTGGACGCATTGGATTCCGACGGTTGAATGCCGGCGCCTTCAAGGCGAGTGGAGCCTGCGCCACTAAGGTCGGGGCATGACCGCCTCTGCCGCCCGACGCCGATCGGACTCCTGGACGCTGTTCACACTGGGCGGCGCGCCCGTCGTCGTCGCCCCCACCTCGCTACTACTGGGCCTGCTCATCGCTGGCAGCTGGTACCCCGTGTTGCATGCGCTGCTTGACGGCCAGAGCCTCTTGACCGTACTGGGCACTGTTGTAACCGTGGTGCTCGGAGTCGGCGTGAGTATCCTCATTCATGAGCTCGCCCATGGCCTGGCAGGTACGTTGCTGGGACGAAAGCCGGTGCTCTACGAGCTGTACCTGTGGGGTGGGCGCACCAGCTTCGGCCCCGCAGAGCAATGGCGGCCCTGGAAGGATGTAATCACCTCCCTGGCCGGCCCGGCCGCGAACCTGATCCTGTGGGCGCTCGGGCGCACCCTGTTGGACACCCGGGTGGGCCCCGCACCCGTGTTCGTGGCCGTGTGGACCCTGACCTGGGTCAACCTCGCCCTGGCGATCTTCAACGCCCTGCCGGCCCTGCCGCTGGACGGCGGACACGCGCTCAGCGCCCTGATCGAGCAGCTCACCGGCAGGCGCCGACTGGGCCGGCGGGTGGCGGCCGTGGGCGGACTGGTTGTGGTGGCGGGCATCGCCTGGCGCTGGATCCTGACCCCGCTGCTCGCCGGCGCACGACCCGACTCCTTCAGTCTCATCCTCTCCGTCATGGTCGGCTGGCCGATCGCCACCACGTCCTGGCGCGTTCTCGGCCTGGGGCGTGGCGGTCGCGCCGCCGCCAGGCTCGATCTGCGCACCCTGGCCCGACCGGTCGCCGTCGTGACTGCGGACACGTCGCTCGCCGTCGCGCGCGGACGGATGGAGGCGGGGGCGGCGCTCGTACTGGTCGCCGAATCCGTACGGCTGCAGGGCGTGCTCGACGCCGCGGCCCTGGCGGAGCTGGAGCGTTCCGGACTGCCCGATGACGGCGCCGTGACTGTTGGCCAGGTGTGCACCGTGCTGCCGGCGTCGGCCGTCACCACCCAGATGACCGGGCAGGGCGCGGCCGACGCCCTGGCCCGGGCGCGCACGGTCTCCCGCTGGCTGGTGCTGGTGGAAGGCAGCCGTGTCACCGGCGCCGTCCCCACCGGGGCCCGCTGAGACCGCCGCCCCGACCCAGTAACCCAGTCTCTGTCCCGGTGTCTATCTCAATATCTAGGAGTGTCCTTGTCTCGGAATCGGCCGCAGCCCGCCACCGTGACCGTTGGTCTTGTCATTGCGCTGGCGGTGCAGAACGCCGTTCCGCCCTTCGCCACCGACATGTACTCCCCGGCCTTCCCCCGCATCACGGTGGATCTGGGTACCAGCTCGACCGCCGTCGGACTGACCCTGACCGCCTTCTTCATCGGCATGGCTCTGGGGCAGGTGGTCGGCGGAACCGCCTCGGACCGCTACGGGCGGCGTCGTCCCATGCTTCTGGGCGGGGCGGTGTGCACGCTCGGTGCGGTGGTGTGCGCCTTCGCGCCCGGCATCGCAGTGCTGCTGGCGGGTCGGTTCCTGCAGGGGCTCGGCGGCGGCACCGCCGCCGTGGTGGGACGCGCGGTGCTCGTGGACGTTGCCCACGGCCCACGCCTGGCCTCTACCATGTCGATCCTCATGGCGGTTGGAGCCCTCGCCCCCATGATCGCCCCGGTGGCCGGCGGCGCCGTACTGACCGTCGCCTCGTGGCGCGCCGTCTTCTGGTGCCTGGTCGGCTTCGGATTGTTCATGACCGTCATGGCCGCCGTCTTCGTGCCCGAGACCCTGCCGGAGCAGCGGCGGCTGCACGGCAACGGATTACGGCGCTTCCTTGAAGGCGCCGGGGAGCTGCTCCGCCACCGCCGCTACCTGGGCTACATGCTCACCTCCGCCTGCTCCGGGTTCGCCATGTTCGCCTACATCTCCTCCTCATCATTCGTGCTGCAGGAGATCAAGGGGCTGAGCGCGCTGACGTTCTCGGTGTTCTTCGCCGCCACGGCGGGCAGCCAGATGCTGCTGAGTCTCCTGAACGCCCGCCTAGTGCAGCACGCGGGCATTCGCCGCCTCATCGGGCTGGGGCTGAGCATCTCCGCCGTGGGCATCGGCGCCGTCGCGGTGAGCGTGCTGCTGCTCGATGTGGCCCTCGTGCCGCTGTGTGCCGGATTCCTACTGGTGATGTCCGCCCAGGCATTCATCTTCGGCAACTCCAGCGCCCTGGCCCTGGGGGAGGCACCGCATGTTGCCGGCGTGGCCAGCGCACTGCTCGGCGTGGCGCAGGCGGCCGCGAACGGCACCTCCGCGCCCCTGGCCTCCTCCGGCGGCGGTCAGAGCGCAGTGCCGATGGTCGCCGTCATGCTGGTCGGCATTGTCGGCGCCTGGTGCGCCTACCTGCTGGTCGGCCGCATCGGTGACGCGCGCCGCCTGCCGACGGACTGAACCACGCCCCGGGGCGGTGCCGCCGGCGCAGGCTGTGGAACACTGACGCCGTGAGTTCCGCCGACCCGCCCCGCCGCGCCGCCTACTTCGCCGACAACCGGGCCAACTGGGACGATCGCGCCGCACTGCACGAGGCCAGTGGCTACGGCATCGAGGCGCTGCTCGCCTCCCCGACCGCCATCACCGCCGAGATCGCCCCGGACCGCAAGCGCCTGGGCGACCTGAGCGGATTGGACGTTGTGCACCTTCAATGCCACCTCGGCCTGGACACGGTGAGCCTGGCACGCCTGGGCGCCCGCCGTGTGGTGGGGCTGGACCTGTCGGGCGGGTCCCTGCGCCGCGCCAGGTCCATCGCCGCGCGTGCCGGCGCCGACATCGAGTTCGTGCGGGCCAATGTCTACGACGCCCGTCAGGCGCTGGTGGGGGACTTCGACCTCGTCTACACGTCTCTGGGGGTACTGTGCTGGCTGCCCGACGTGGCGGCATGGGCCCGCGTGGTCGTCTCGCTGCTGCGGCCCGGGGGCCGTCTGGTGTTGCGCGATGATCATCCCCTCTTCCAGGCGGTGGGCGACGACGTCAGTCGCGGCCTGATGCTCCACGAGCCCTACTTCCAATGCGCCGACCCCATGACCTGGGAGGATGCGGGCTCCTACGTCGCCGCCGCCGACGGGGCGCCCGCCATCACTCATACGGTCAGCCACCAGTGGAACCACGGCGTCGGCGAGATCCTCACCGCCCTGCTCGCTGCCGGGCTGGTGCTCGACGAGGTGACCGAGACCCGCTACTCCGCCTGGTGCCGTTGGCCCGAACTCATGGAACGCTGTGCGGAGGGTTTCCGCTTCGCCGACCCGGCCCTGCGCGACCGGCTTCCGCTTCAGCTCGCGGTGGTGGCCCACCTGCCGGAGCAAGTCGGAGGTCAGTGACCCCGGTGGCGGCGTTTTGCCCTTTCCCGGCGTTGCTCGTGGCGCTCACGCTGAAGCCGTTCTCGTTCCGCTGCCTACGCGCGTGCGCGGGCATACCGCGTAATGCCGACGTACCCGGGGATCACTAGACTCGGGGCCGATGAGCGAGCAGACCACTCCCGCCGTGCAGCCACGCGTGGCCACCCAGCAGGTGCTGGGGCAGGCCGGGCGCCGTGGCCCCTTCCGCTACGGCGAACGCGTGCAGGTCACCGACTCCAAGGGCCGCAAGCACACTTTCGTGCTCGACCCCGGCGGCTACTTCCAGTCCCAGCGCGGCAGTTTCTACCACCGCGACGTGGTCGGCCGCGACGAGGGCACGGTGATCACCACCGAATCCGGGCATGAACTGCTGCTGCTGCGCCCGCTGCTGGCCGACTACGTGCTGTCCATGCCGCGCGGCGCCCAGGTCGTCTACACCAAGGACGCCGCCCAGGTGATCGCCTTCGCCGACATCTTCCCCGGTGCTCGCGTGCTGGAGGCCGGGGTCGGTTCCGGTGCCCTGACCATGAGCCTGCTGTCCGCGATCGGGGAGGGCGGCCACCTGCTTTCCATCGAGCGACGCCACGACTTCGCGGCGATCGCCGCCTCCAACGTCGATTCCTGGTTCGGCCGTCACCACCCCGCCTGGGAGCTGCGCACCGGCGACTTCGCCGACGTGGTCCCCACCCACGTCGCCGACGCGAGTGTGGACCGCGTAGTGCTGGACATGCTCGCCCCCTGGGAGAACATCGACGCCGCCGCCCGCGCGCTGGTGCCCGGCGGCGTGTTCCTCGCCTACGTCGCCACGGTTCCGCAGCTGTCGCGCACGGTGGAGGCACTGCGCCGCTCCAGGCGTTTCACCGAGCCCGAGTCCTGGGAGTCGATGGTGCGCAGTTGGCACGTGGACGGCCTGGCCGTGCGCCCCGACCACCGCATGGTCGCCCACACCGGCTTCCTGGTCTCCGCCCGCCGCCTCGCCGCGGACTGCGCCCCGCTGACCCGTAAGCGCCCGCCCGCCCGCGGCGCCTACGACGACGCCGGCTACTGGACCATCGAGGATGTGGGGGAGCGCACCAGCACCGACCGCAAGGTTCGCCGGGTATTGCGCGACTGCCGGGCCAAGCAGCCCGAGGACGCCACCCCGGTACAGCCGGGCCTGCCCGGGCCGCAGGAGTCGGAACATGAGTGAGTCCCAGCCCTTGGGCATGCCGGCGCGCGACTTCACCAGCCATCAGCTGCGTGAGGCCCGCGCGGAGGCCATCAGCCTGTCCGCGAAGAACGAGCGCCTCGTGACGGCCCTGAACGCCGCCCGCGAGCGCATCGCCGAGCTCGGCGCCCAGCTCGACGCCGTCACCCGCCCACCCGTCACCCTGGGACTGCTCACCGGCCTACCCGGCTCCGCCGAGGCCGACGTGTCCCTGGGCGGACGTCACCTGCGGCTGGGGCTGCACCCCGATCTGGATACGGCCGAGCTGGAAGTGGGGCAGCGCGTGGCCGTCAACGACCAGATGCTTGTGGTTGACGCCCTGCCCGCACCCGACACCGGGGAGGCGGTCACCCTGGATGAGGTGCTGGCCGACGTCGACGACGCCGCGACCGCTGGCGAGCGCACGGCGGTGTCCGCGGCCCGCGCCCTGGTCACCACCGGCTCTGGCGCCACCCGCGTGGTGCGGCTGGCCGGGCACCTCGACGCCGACACGCTGCGGCCCGGCGACACACTCGCCACCGACCTGCGCGCCGACCTGGTAACCGCCCGCATCGCCCGCACCAGCGTCCAGCAGCTGGTGGTCGCCGAGACCCCGGACGTGTCCTGGGACGACATCGGCGGCCTGGGCCCGCAGATTCAGCAGATCCGTGACTCCCTCGAACTGCCCTTCGCCCACCCCGACCTGTTCCGCGCCTACGGGCTGCAGGCCCCCAAGGGCATGCTGCTGTACGGCCCGCCCGGCTGCGGCAAGACCCTGATCGCCAAGGCGGTCGCCACCTCCCTGGCCCGCTCCACGGGCGCCGGCGTCCAGGACGCCGCCTTCCTGAATATCAAGGGCCCGGAACTGCTTAGTAAGTTCGTCGGCGAGACGGAGCGGCAGATACGCGCCATCTTTGACCAGGCCCGCAAGGTCGCTGCCGAGGACCGGCCGGTGGTGATCTTCTTCGACGAGATGGAGGCCCTGTTCCGCACCCGCGGCAGCGGCGTCTCCTCCGACGTGGAGACCATGATCGTGCCGCAGGTCCTCACCGAGATCGACGGTGTGGAGTCGCTGAACAACGTGGTCATCATCGGCGCCTCCAACCGGGAGGACATGATCGACCCGGCGATCCTGCGGCCCGGCCGTTTCGACGTGAAGATCCGCATCGACCGCCCCGACGCCGCCGGTGCGCAGGAGATCCTCGCCAAGCACCTGCGTGCCGACCTACCCCTGGACCCGGCGGCGCTGGCCGCGGTCGGAGGCGACCGGGAGGCCGCTGCCGCCGCCATGCGCCGGGCCGTGGTCGCCGACCTTTACGCCCGTGACCCGGCCAACGCGGTACTGGAGATCATGTACGCCTCCGGGCGGCGCGAGACCCTGTACCTGGCCGACTTCGTCTCCGGCGCCATGCTCGCCGCCATCGTCGCCCGCGCCAAGACCTCCGCCATTAAGGATGAGCTGGCCGGCGGGGACGGCGGGTTGTCCACTGAGCGGCTGCGCGCGGCGGTCGCCGTTGAGGCCCGGCAGAATGAGGAGATCACCGCCGCCGCGGCCCCGGAGTCCGCGGGCCGCTTCATAGGCCACAGCAGCGGGCCCATCCACGCGGTACGCCGTATTCAGGAGGGGGACTGAGCACATATGAATACAACAGGCAGCACTGATCGCACTGACTTCGGGCCGGTGCACCGTCCCGTGGGCCTGGAGACGGAGTTTGGAGTAATCGAGCCGGGCAACCCCCGCGCCAACTCGGTGGTAATGGCCAGCCGGATCGTGGCCGCCTACGGCGGCGTCTCGCGTCCCGACACCGGTGCGCGTGAGGCCGTCCACTGGGACTATGAGGGGGAGGATCCGCTCGCCGACCTGCGCGGGGGCCGCCTGGAGCGTGCCACCGCCCACCCCAGTCAGCTCACCGATGACCCGGACCGCCCCGCCCCCTCTGGCGACCTCCCCCCGGCCCCGTGGGGCACGCGCCCGCGCCCTGGCGCTGCCGAGGCTGCCCTGCCGCAGGCCACCACCGCGGTGCTCGCCAACGGTGCTCGTCTGTACGTGGACCATGCCCACCCCGAGTACTCCTCCCCGGAGGTGCTCACCCCCCGCGATGCGCTGGTGTGGGACCGCGCCGGGGAGGTGATCGCCCGCCGCGCCATGGCTGCCCTGGACCCGCGCGACGGCAAGGTCGTGCTGTACAAGAACAACGTTGACGGCAAGGGTGCCGCCTACGGCTCGCACGAGAATTACCTGGTGCGCCGTGACCTGCCCTTCGACACGCTGGCCGCTGCCCTGATCCCCTTCCTTGTTACCCGGCCCGTATTCGCCGGTGCCGGCCGGATCGGTATTGGGCAGCGCAGCGAGACGCCCGGCTTCCAGATCAGCCAACGCGCCGACTATGTGGGCACCGACATTGCCCTGCAAACCACCTTCAACCGGCCCATCGTCAACACCCGCGACGAGCCGCACGCCGACGCCGTCCGCTTCCGCCGCCTGCACATCATCAACGGTGACGCCAACCGCTTCGACGTGCCCACCTATCTGAAGGTCGCCACCACCGACCTGCTGCTGTGGTACCTGGAGCGCGCCCACGATCGCGGTCAGGGGCTGGGGGTGCTGGCCGACTTGCGTATCACCGCCGACCCGGTGGAGGAGCACTGGGCGCTGTCCCACGATCCGACGCTCACCTATGCGCTGGCCACCGCCCGCGGCCCGCTGACCGCACTGGAGATCCAGCGCGCCCACCTCGATGCGATTACTGCCGCACTGGGCGAGGACTACGGCGGCATCGACGCCGAACACGTTGGCACAGAAACCGCCCAGGCACTCGGCCTTTGGGGGCAGACCCTGGACGCGCTCGCCGCTTACGCCGCCTCCCTGGGCACCCCCGAGCAGGGCGCGGCCACCGATCGTGCCGCCGAGCTGGTCGAATGGGTTGCCAAACTGCAACTGTGCGAGGGGCTGCGTGCGCGCTCCGGAACCGGCTGGGACGACCCGCGCCTGGCCGCCGCCGACATCCAGTGGGCCGACCTGCGCGCCGGCTGCGGCCTGGCCGAAAGGCTCATTGCCGCTGGCCGCACCCGCCGCCTGGTCACCGAGGCCGAGGCGGAAGCCGCAGCTGACCGGCCGCCCGCAGGCACGCGCGCCGCAGTCCGCGGCGCGGCGGTAGCCAACCACGGGGCCGTCGTCGCCGCCTCCTGGACCAGCCTGGTGCTGGACGTGCCCGGGCGAGCCGAGCTGCTGCGCCTGCCACTACCCGACGCCGTGGCCGTCTCGGACGCCGAGTCGGCACGTATCCTGGGCGCCGTCCAAGCCGCCGTCACCCCCGCAGAGCCGGAAGAATCAGAAAGTCAATCACGCGCATGAGCCTGAACGAGCAGATCCAGCCCAACCCCGAGCCCGCCGCCCCCAACCCGGAACCGGCCGCCGGCTCCGGGCAGATGCAGGCCGCGGCAGTCGACGACATCCTTGATGAAATCGACACCGTCCTGGAGACCAATGCTGCCGCCTTCGTCCAGGGCTTCGTCCAGAAGGGCGGGCAGTGACGGTGACGGCGCCCGCGGACGCCCCCCGCACTCGGCGCGCGCCCGCCCGTCGGATCTTCGGCGTCGAAACCGAGTACGGCATCACCTGTGCCTCCACGGTTGGCGGAACCCCGCCGCTGGACGCCGACCACGCCGCCCGTGAACTATTCGCCCCCCTGATCGACCGGGGCCGCTCCTCCAACGTGTTCACCCGTGGCGGCGCGCGCCTGTACCTGGATGTGGGCTCCCACCCCGAGTTCGCCACCGCCGAATGCGATAACCTCATCGACCTGCTGGCCCAGGACCGGGCAGGCGAACTGACCATGGCCGACCTGGCCGCACAGGCCAACGCTCGCCTGGCTGCGCAGGAGGTGCCCGGCCGCATCCACCTGCTGAAGAACAACCTTGACGCCCAGGGCACTGGCTTCGGCTGTCACGAGAACTACCTGGTGCGCCGCCGCGGGGACTTCTGGAATGACGCCCGCACCCTGGTGCCCCACCTGGTTACTCGACAGATCCTGGTCGGCGCCGGGCACATCCTCACCGACCCAACAGGCTCGCGCCCCGCCCGCTACGTCTTCTCCCAGCGCGCCGACCAGATGGAGGACGCCGTCTCCTCGGCCACCACCCGCGCCCGGCCCCTGATAAACACCCGCGACGAGCCGCACGCCGACGCCGAGAAGTACCGGCGCATGCATGTGATCGTCGGGGACTCCAACATCGCCCAGGGCTCCACCCTGCTCAAGGTCGGCGCCATGGACCTGCTGCTGGACTACCTGGAGGCCGGCGGCGACCTGTCCGACCTGCGCCTGGCCGATCCCATGCGTGCCATCCGCGACACCTGCCACGACCTGAGCGGCACCGTGCTGCTCGAGCTGGCGGACGGACGCACCATCACCCCCGTAGAGCTGCAGACTGAACACCTGGTGCGCGTGCGCGCACACGCCGACGCCGAGCTCGACCTGACCGACGCACACCGGTGTGTGCTGGACCTGTGGGAGCGCGGCCTGGAAGCGGTGCGCACGGGTAATCCCACGCTGGTGGCCACAGAACTGGACTGGGCGGCCAAGCAGCAGCTGTTGACCCGCTACGCGCAGCGTGCCGACACCGCCCTGGACGACCCGCGCGTGGCCCGCCTGGCCCTGGCCTACCATGACGTCGACCCCAGCGACGGGCTGCGACCCCGGCTGGAGGCGGCCGGGTTGTTGACCCGCATCGTTGCTGACGACGCCTGCCGTGCCGCCGTCGACACGCCCCCGGCCACCACCCGCGCCCACCTGCGCGGTGCCGCCATCGCCCGCGCCGAGGACCTGCGCCGGGACCTGTCCGTAGACTGGGTCAACCTCAAGTTGGACGACGGCCATTCCCGCTCGGTGGCTCTGCGTGACCCCTTTGCCGCCGTTGATACGCGTGTGGACGCACTGCTGGCCGCCATAGATACGCCTGAACCGCCTCGCTCTGGCATACTCGTGACCGGCCCATGATTTCTTACGACGACAAGACCACGCCGCTGCCCCTACGCGGGCCCGACGGCAAACCGCTGACTCGCCGCCAGTTGCGCGAGCTTGAGCGGGAGATGGAGCGCGCCCGCCTGCGGGAGGAGGAGTCCCATGGCATGCCGGGCGCCGCGCCGGCGGCGCTTAAGTCGCTATCCGCCGCGGCGGAGCCCCCCGCTGTCACCGGGGCCCAACGAGCCATTGGCGCCGCCTTGGGGCGGCCTCGTCCCAAGGGACGCGTCGCCGTTGTGCTGGCGGTGCTGATCGTCGCCGCGATCGTGCTGGTGCCCGTGGTCGTGTCCCGGATGGGACACGGCGACGAGGTGGCTGAGGCGGCTACCGAGCAGGCAATCGCCGCCGACGCCCCAATCGAAACGGTGGTGGAGGTGGCCGGGCGGGTCGGGTCCGTTCCCGTGGTGTCGCTGCTGTCGCCGCTTGCGCCGGCAACCGCCGTCACCACGGACACGTTGATCACCGGTGAGGGCCGCGCCCTGTCCGAGGGCGACGCCGTCCTGCTGTCCGTATCCACTTTCTCTGGAACCAGCGGGGCGAACACCACGGGAACCTCCAGCGGTGTGCGCGTATACCGCGGCACCGTTGACCAAACCGCGCTCGGCGAAGTACTGGCTGATACGGTCACCGGCGTCACCGAGGGCTCCCGCCTGGTGCTGCGCGCTCCCGTGTCTGGGCAGGACGGCGCCGTGGCCACCGAGATAACCGTCGTCGACGTGCTGCCCACCACCGCCTCCGGGCAGGAGCGGGCACCTGTGGACGGCATGCCCACCGTCACCTTCAGCGCCGACGGCACCGTGGCTCTATCCGTTGAGGGGTTGAGCGCGCCCACCCGGGCCGCAGCCTCCGTGCTTGTGGCAGGAGCTGGAAGGCAGATCGACTCCGGCGACGTGATCATCGCACGTTACGCCTTCGTCAACTGGTCCGATTCCGAGCTGCGCACCTCCAGTTACGGTGCCACAACCGTCCCCGGCACCATCAACATGTCCGATACCATGGCTGGTATTGCGCAGCAGCTGGTGGACTCCACCGTGGGCAGCCGCATCGTGCTGGCGCTACCGGCCGATCAGGCGGCCGGTGACGATGCGCTGGCGGTGGTCATAGACATACTCGCCGTCGCCGCCGGTGACTCCCTGACCGACGCCACCGCCGCGCCCACCACGCAGGGCCCCGAGGACAAGGGTGTAGTGCGTGTCACTCCAGGTCCCGAAACGGGCTTGCGATCCGCCGTCGGCCCACCGGCGGGCAGGGAGGAGCAGTAGACATGAGTGTCGCCGTGCGTGTCATCCCGTGCCTGGACGTCAAGGACGGCCGCGTGGTCAAGGGGGTGAACTTCAAGGGTCTGCGCGATGCCGGAGATCCGGTGGAGCTGGCTGCGCGCTACGACGCCCAGGGGGCCGACGAGATCACCTTCCTGGACGTCTCGGCCTCTTCCGAGGGCCGTGCCACCATGCTGGAGGTGGTGGCCGCCACCGCCGAGCAGGTTTTCGTGCCGCTGACCGTCGGCGGTGGGGTGCGCAGCGTGGAGGACGTCGACCGGCTGTTGCGGGCCGGCGCCGACAAGGTCGGCATCAACACCGCCGCCATCAACCGTCCGGAACTGCTGGCCGAGGTCGCCTCCCGCTTCGGCAACCAGGTGGTGGTGCTCTCCGTGGATGCCCGTCGCTGCCCGGAAGGGGTGAGCACGCCCTCCGGCTACGAGGTCACCACCCACGGCGGCACCCGCTCCACCGGCATCGACGCCGTGGAATGGGCGGGGCGCGCCGCCCAACTGGGTGCCGGTGAGATCCTGCTGAACTCCATGGACGCCGACGGCGTCACCGACGGGTTCGACCTGGAAATGCTTGACGCTGTGCGCAACGCCGTGCACATTCCGCTGATTGCCTCCGGCGGCGCCGGCCGACCCGAGGACTTCTCCGCCGCCGCCGACCACGGCGCCGATGCCGTCCTGGCCGCCAGCGTCTTCCATTACGGCACCATGACCATCGCGCAGGCCAAGGATGCGTTGCGGGCGGCCGGACACCCTGTGCGCGGTTGATCGTCCCGGATTCGATGAGCGGGACGAGCCCGCAGTCGTGCGAGAATTCAGGGGTGACAGCTTCACCCGAGTCCCTGCCCGCCGAGCTGGCCGACCGCCTAAAGCGGGACGCGAACGGCCTGGTGGCCGCCGTCGTCCAGCAGTACGACACCCGTGAGGTGCTCATGGTCGGCTGGATGAACGACGAGGCCCTGCGTCGCACCCTCACCGAGGGACGGGTGACCTACTGGTCGCGGTCCCGGCAGGAGTACTGGCGCAAGGGTGATGCCTCCGGACACCACCAGTACGTCAAGGCCGTATCCCTGGACTGTGACGGCGACGCCCTGCTGGTGGAGGTGGACCAGGTAGGCCCCGCCTGCCACACCGGCGCGCGCACCTGCTTCCTGGCCGGCGGCGATCTGGGTGCCAGCGTGGGGGAGCGTCCCTCCAGCCGGGATGGATTTGCCTCCAAGGCTCCCTCCGGGAACCATGTGGGCTGAGAATCGTAAGGGGGTGATCGACGGGTGGACACCTTCGGAGAGCTCGCCGGCACGGCGCGGGCCTGTGTGGCCGAACGCGAACGGCGGGTCCCGCTGGCGCAGCTGAAGGAGGCGGTACGCGGCGCCCCGGCCTGCCGTGACGCCGCCGCCGCACTGCGCAGTGAGGGCCGGGCTGTCACTGTGATCGCCGAGGTCAAGCGCGCAACTGCAACCTTCGCGGACCTGTCCGGTGTCGGGGACGTGGCCATACTCGCCGGCTTCTACGCCGCCGGTGGTGCCGCCTGTGTATCGGTGGTCACCGAGCCGGTCCGCTCCAACGGGCGACTGGCGGACCTGGACGCCGTGCGTGCCGCGGTGGACGTGCCCGTGCTTGTCAATGACATCGTGGTCACTCCCTACCAGGTGCATGAGGCCCGCGCCCACGGTGCCGACCTGCTCATGCTGGACGCCCGTCTGCGTCCCCTCATCCTGGAATCGCTGATTGAACGCACTCACTCCCTGGGCATGGCCGCCGTCGTCCAGGCGCACTCGCAAGGTGAGGCCGTGACCGCCGTACAGACCGGAGCGCGCTATGTCGCGGTTGACGCTCGTGATCCGGAGACCCGACAGGTGGACCGCTCCCGCTTCGAACAGGTCGCGCAGGTGCTGCCGCCCACCGTGACCCGTATCGCCACCGGGGGTGTGCGCGGCCCCCATGATGTGATGAGTTATGCCCGCGCCGGTGCCGATGTCGTGCTCGTGGGTGAGGCCGTCATCCGCTCCGTCGACCCCCAGCAGTTCGTCGCCGAGTTGGTCGCCGCCGGCAGTCACCCGGCGCTCCATCCCACAACCTACCGAGAGGGGTAGTAATTGCCCGCAACCCTGTTCGGCCCGACCGTAGTGTCGGCGGCATACATCCCCAGCCCCGCCCAGGGGGTGTGGCATCTGGGCCCGTTCCCCCTGCGAGCCTACGCATTGTGCATTCTGGCCGGAGTGTTCGTCGCCGTGTGGTGGACCGACCGCCGCTACCGTGCCGCCGGCGGGGACAAGGACCAGGTTCTGGACGTGGCCCTGCTGGCGGTGCCTGCCGGCATCGTTGGCGCACGCCTGTACCACGTGGTCACCTCCCCGGACGCCTACTTCGGCGCCGCCGGCGACCCGGCGCTGATCCCGCAGATCTGGCGCGGCGGCCTGGGAGTCTGGGGAGGAATATTCTTCGGTGCGCTTGCCGCGGCCTGGATGCTGCGACGCCGGGGGCTGCGGTGGGCGCCCTTCGCCGACGCCGTCGCCCCCGCCCTGCTGGTGGCACAGGCCATCGGGCGCCTGGGCAACTGGTTCAATCAGGAACTCTTCGGCTCCCCGACCACCCTGCCCTGGGGCTTGCAGATAGACGACGCCCACCTGCCGGCCGGTTACGCCTCCGGCACCCTGTTTCACCCCACCTTCCTTTACGAGGCGCTTTGGAACCTGGCCGGCGCCGCCTTCCTCATCTGGCTGGAGCGGTGGCTACGGCGGCGTGACGGGGCTGTGGGCGGACGCCTGCTGTGGGCCTACCTGATGGTGTACACGGCCGGACGAGTGTGGATCGAGTCCCTGCGCATTGACGACGCCCAGCTGATCGCCGGGCTGCGGTTGAACGTGTGGACCTCCATCCTGATCTTCCTGGTGGGGCTAGCCTGCTTCATCTGGGCCTCGCGCCGGTCTGTGCGCGATGACGTCAATCGCGAGCAGCGGTGACGAAGGTCCCAACCCGCTAGTGAGCGCGTGAGAGTGCTCGTAGTCGGGGCGCGAGTCATTTACTCTTGCCCTATGCGCAGAGCGAAGATCGTATGCACCCTGGGGCCCGCCACCGACTCACCCGAGCAGGTGCAGGCGCTCGTGGACGCCGGCATGAACGTGTGCCGCATAAACCGCTCCCACGGGCGCGCCGAAGACCAGGAAGAGGTCATCGCCCGCGTCCGGGCCGCCGCAGAGGCCTCCGGTCGAGCGGTGGCGATCCTGGTGGATCTGCAGGGCCCTAAGATCCGCCTGGGCAACTTCGTGGATGACCAGAAGGTCATGCTCAACAAAGGCGACGAATTCACCATCACCACCGACGATGTCCTGGGCACCGTCAAGCGCGTGTCCACCACCTTCAAGGGCCTGCCCGGTGACTGCCGGCCCGGGGACCGGCTGCTGATCGACGACGGCAATGTGGCCGTGCGGGTCACCGCTGTCACCGACACCGATGTGGTCACCCGGGTGGAGGTGCCCGGCTATGTCTCCAACCACAAGGGCATCAACCTGCCCGGCGTAGCCGTGTCCGTGCCCGCTCTGAGCGAGAAGGATCGGGAGGACCTGCGCTGGGCCCTCAAGATCGGCGCCGACCTGATCGCCCTGTCCTTCGTGCGCAACGCCGAGGACATCAAGGACGTGCACGAGATCATGGATGAGACCGGCGTGCGCATCCCGGTGATCGCCAAGATCGAGAAGCCGCAGGCGGTGGAGAACCTGCTGGACATTGTCTCCGCCTTCGACGGCATCATGGTGGCCCGCGGCGACCTCGGCGTGGAGATGCCGCTGGAGGCGGTGCCACTGGTGCAGAAGCGCGCCATCGAACTGGCCCGCCGCCAGGCCAAGCCGGTCATTGTTGCCACCCAGGTGCTGGAGTCAATGATCCAGAACCCGCGCCCCACCCGCGCCGAGGCCTCCGACTGCGCCAACGCCATCCTTGACGGTGCCGACGCCGTCATGCTCTCCGGTGAGACCTCCGTGGGGGCCTACCCGATCGAGGCGGTGCGCACCATGGCCAATATCATTGAGAACGTGGAGGAGAACGGCGGCGAGCGTATCGCCCCGCTGGGCTCCTACCCGCAGACCCGCGGCGGTGCTATCACCCGGGCGGCCGCAGACATGGGTGAGCAGCTTGACGCCACCTACCTGGTCACTTTCACCCAGTCCGGGGACACCGCCCGCAGACTGTCCCGCCTGCGTTCAACCATCCCGCTGCTGGCCTTCACGCCGCTGCGCTCCACCCGCAACCAGCTGTCCGTCTCCTGGGGCGTGCAGACCTACGAGGTCCCCGAGGTCAAACACACCGATGACATGGTTGATCAGGTGGATGAGGTGTTGCAGGCCAAGCACCTGGCCCAGCCGGGCGACGAGGTGATCATCGTGGCCGGCATGCCTCCGGGCACGCCCGGATCAACCAACTCTATCCGCGTGCACACCGTGGGGGAGCGCAGCGACTACCGGGTGCCGGCCCAGCGCAGCACGCAGTAGAGCAGCTGGGTTGCGCCCGGCATGAAGCCCGCCCCGTGGTGGTAGCAGGGGTCCATGGTCGTGACCAGGATCGCGCCGGGCGTGCTGGACTCGTCCAGGAAGGTCGTCACGCCCGCCTCGGCACCGTCCTCCTCCAGCGCAACCAGTGGGACCGCGCCGTCGGGTAGCCGGAAGATCCCGTGGTGGTGCCAGATTACCGAGCGCTCGGACAGATAGTCCCAGATGGGGTGCTCCGGGCTGCGGCGTCGCATGCCGGAGTCCTCTCCGGTGCGCCACCACCAGAAGTTGGTGGGGCGCGGCTGCCATTGCAGCCCCGGAAGCCATTCGTGGGCGGAGTTCTCCCCGAAGACGACCAGGGTTCCGCCGCGCTCGGCGACGGCGTGCATGGCGGCGGCGTGGCGCATGAGCAGCCGGGGGTGCGAGCGGTCCGCGACTATCAGAGCATCAAGGTCGGCGAAGTCGGCCGTTGTCGCGTCGGGCAGGTACAGGTCCACCGGGCGGTAGGGGCGCAGGGCGGGGTCGGCAAGGGTCCGCAGCTGCGATCCGGTTCCGGTGTGGGCCAAACCGATGTTCGGTGTGGATGTGGGGGTCATGCTGCGCCTCCAAGCCAGTTGCGGATGTTGTCGGTGAATCGAGTGAGGGTGGTGCCCGGGGTGCGGGCGAAGATGGCCAGGTCCAGGCCGGCATGAACCACCACACGGCCCTCACCCATCGGGATCTCTACGTCGATCGGCGCTTCCAACGGACCCAGGCCGTTGATGGTGGTGCTGCCCTCCGGCAGGTCCAACAGGTAACCTCGGCCATAGAAGCCGGCTACACCGAACCGTTCCAGGTTCTCCCGGGTGCGGGGCGTATACGGCCCGGTCCGGTACAGCAGCTCCTTAACGTCGATGCCGTGCCACACCGGGTGCGGGGCCAGGCGGGTGATGCCCAGATCGCGTGGACCGTGGTACTCCAGTAGCCGCCACTTGGGCAGGTCAGTCACCCAGGGCTCGACCACATGACCGTTGACCAGCATGCGTCCGCCAGCGCGCAGGAACGCGTCGAACAGCTCGCGGTGGCGGGCCAGGTGCCGCTGGTCGCACATGCCGGAGACAAGGATGCCGGGCGCGCACATGATTGCGCGGGTGTCCAGATCGTAAGGGTCGAGGGGCCGAAACCCCTCCGGTACAGTGACGGCCCCCATGGTGGGGGAGCCACCAGTGGGCACCGGCGTGAGCCAGAGCGGTTGGTCAGTTGCCATGAGTGTGCTCCGTTCTACTTGGAATGGCGGGTGTTGGCGGCAGAGGTCTGCGCGGCGGGAGGTCTGCGGATGCCGTAGTCCGCAACGACGACGCGCTGCGGCAGGCCGCCGACGTTCACCTCGGGGGTAGTAACCGGCAGGCCGTACAAGGAGGACAGGGTGGTGCCGGTCAGCAGCTTGGCGGTGGCGTCTATGCGAATGTCCGTGGCATCCACGATCAGCAGCGTTAGGTCGGCGATCCGCAGGGCGTGCTCCGGGTGGTGACTGGTCATCACCACGGCCATGCCGTCCTTCGCCAGGGCATGCAGAACGCCCAGCACACGGGCCTGGTTACGCAGGTCCAATGCGGAGGCGGGCTCGTCCAGTACTAGGACGCGGCAACCGGTGGCCAGTGCCCGGGCAATGAGCACTAGTTGACGTTCACCGCCGGAAAGCGCCTGGTAGTTGCGGTCGCGCAGGTGACTGATACCGACTCGGTCCATTGCCGCTAGCGCGGCCTCGTGGTCGGCGCGGCCCGGGCTGGAGTAGGCGCGTATGAATCGGGCCCGCCCCATCAGCACCATATTGAGCACGGAGAAGGCTGCGGCAGCGCCGTGGGACTGTGGAACATAGCCGACAACCGCACGCCGGGTCACCTCACCCTCGGTGGGTCCGCGCAGCCCGGCCAGACAAGTGACCAGCGTGGTCTTACCGCGGGCATTGGGGCCCAGCACCGCCAGCACCTGTCCCGTCTCCACTCGCAGATCCACGCCGCGGAAGATCCATCCGCCGCGCCCGTAGCGGAAGCCGAGGCCGGTGGCGTCCAGCAACGCCCCTGAGCGCTTGGGAGGGGGTGAATCGGTTGTTTTGCCGAGCGTATTAGTCACTGAGCCACACCCGCCTTCTGAATCGCGCCAGTAGGACCACGAAGAATGGGGCGCCGATGATCGCGGTGAGAATGCCCAGCGGCACCTCAACCGAGGCGATGGAGCGGGCAAGCGTGTCCACCGCCGTGAGGTAGCCGCCGCCCAGCAGGAAGGAGGCGGGGAGCAACACGCGGTTGTCGGCTCCCACCAGCAGACGGGCCAGGTGGGGAACGAGCAACCCTACCCAGCCGATGACTCCGGATACGGAGATGGCGGCGGCCGTCAGCAGCGCCACTGCCAGTAGCGCCGCATTGCGGTAGGGGGCGGGCGGCACGCCCAACGCACGGGCGTCGTCGTCGCCCAGAGACAGGATGTTGAGTCGCCAGCGCAACAGCAGGACCGTGACGGCGCCCACCAGTATTGGCGGAAGTGCCGTTAACACGCCGCCCCAGCCGGCCGTTGCCAGGGAGCCGAGCAGCCAGAAGGTGATCGCGGGAAGATCCCGGTATGGGTCGGCAATATAGGTGAGCAGGGAGGTCAGTGCGCTGAACAGGGCGCTGATGACCACACCGCCCAATACGATCATCAGCAGCGGCGCGCTGGAGACGATGCGGCTGAAGGCCACCACGCAGCCGAGCGCCCCAAGCCCGAACAGGAAGGCGCCGCCCACCAGCCAGGACGAGCCCAGTCCGGCCACCATGCTCAACACTCCGCCGAAGGACGCTCCGGCGGAAACGCCGAGCACCTGCGGGCTGACCAGGGGGTTGCGGAACACCGATTGCAGCACGGCTCCCGAGGTCGCCAGGGCTGCACCGACCAGGAATGACAGGATCACCCGCGGTAATCTCACTTCGAAGACGATGCTCGCCTCTTGGGCGTACCAGGTGCGCTCCAGCGGAAACACGCGGGCAAGCAGCATGCGGGCCACCTCCACCACCGGGATGCTGAAGCGGCCCGCCGCCAGCGCCAGCAGGCACACGGCTGCCGAGACCATCCCGATCATGCCTACGGTCAGCCACGGTCTGTTGCGCCAGGGCTGTCCGCGGGAGGCGTCAGCGGGAGAACTGCTCATAGCCCTGCGCCTCGGTGTTGTCATCGAACCGCAGGATCTGGTCGATCTCGTCCTCCGAAAGCGAGTAGCCGTACAGGAAGTCGTAGTTGTCCCGCAGCTGCTCACGCAGGTCAAAGGCGGCGGTGTCCGGGTAGGCGATCTGGGCTGCCCACATCATCATCAGATGCGATTCGGCGCTGGGCGGATCCCACCAGAAACCGCCGGATGGAACCGCGTAAACCCTGTGATTCCTCACGGCTTGCAACTCCGACAGGGCGGAGTCGGCATATAGATCTGCGGGCGTCAGGGCCGTCATGGAGGAGACGAAGATGATCTGCGGATCCCACGCCAGCAGTTGCTCCACGCTGGTGGCGTTGGAGGTCGAGTAGTCGACGTCGGCGCCGATATTCGTGGCCCCGCATAGTGTCATCCAGGTGTTCATGTACCCGCGGGTGGAGCTCATGCCGGCGTTATAGCCGGAGTCGCCGGCCGAGCGCAGGAATAGCACCGTGGGGGAGGCGTTCTGTTCGGCGGCGAAGGCTTTCAAGGAGGCGATGGTCTGGTGCATGCGCCGGAGGATCTGCTGGCCGCGCTCCTGGCGTTGCAGCAGGGTCGCGAATATCTGGATCCACTGTTCCAGATACTCCTGGGTGCCGTAGCGCAGGCCGATCACCGGGTAACCTGCGGCCTCAATGGGGTCGATATAGGTGGCGGAGTCCCCCTGATCGGCCCACTGGATGACCACGTCGGGGTTGATGCGGGTGATCTCCTCGACGTTGGGGATGAAGTCGGAGTTGGCGACGGTGTCGTTCGAGACGGCCTGAGGGAACATCGTCTCGAACACCGAGCCCCGGTCGCGCTTGACGGTGGACTCGTTGACGCCGTCTATGCGGTCGTAGCTCTGGTCGATCGCGGTGAGGATCGATGGGGAGGGGATCACCGTGGTGACGATGCTTGTGATCGGTCGGGTGAAGGTGTGGGTCTTGTCGCGCTGATCGGTGATAACGATCGGTTCGGTTAGCGTGGCGCTGTTCTCGGCCACGTCCTGGCCGGAGCGGGAGGAACAGGCCCCGACGGCGAGGATGGCGGGCAGTGCCGTGGTGATGCCGGCGGCTGCCCGAAGGACGGTGCGCCGAGGACAGGAATGGGCGCGCATGTGGCTCCTTCAGAACGTAGGACGGCCCGTCCCTCGGTTGTTACCCTCGGAACGGATGACTTAGTTCTGCCTACCCTAAATTGTCGTGACTGTTTTGTGAACCTCTGACGGTTCGTCAGATAGTTGGGATGCCGCGGGGCGGCCGCGCTCCGCTGCCGCAGGGCTGTTGGTGGGAGTTGGTGGGGCATGCCTTTCGCCCGGAGCCGCTTTCGTTGCGGTTCCGGGCGAATCTGTGCCTGTTGGTACCTCCGGTGGGATTCGAACCCACAACACTCCGATTTTGAGTCGGATGCCTCTGCCAATTGGGCTACGGAGGCGTGCGTGCCAGCGTACTCGGCGGCGCGCGGACCTCGCAACGCGGGAGATCATACTAGGATCGAGGCGTGAGCAACGAGTCGACTTCCTCCCGAACCCGCAGAGTCCTTGTCGCCGAGGACGAGACCCTCATCCGCCTGGACATCGTCGAGACGCTGAACGATGCCGGCTACGAGGTGGTCGCCGAGGCCGCCGACGGGGAGGAGGCGATCCGCCTTGCCGGCGAGCACGAGCCGGACCTGTGTGTCATGGACGTGAAGATGCCCGTGTTGGACGGCATTACCGCGGCTGAACGCATTATCGAAGCGCACGGCTGCGCCGTGGTGATGCTGACGGCCTTCTCGCAAACCGAACTGGTGGAGCGCGCCGGTGCCGCAGGGGCCATGGCCTACGTGGTCAAGCCCTTCACCCCGGCAGACCTGATCCCCGCTATCGAGGTGGCCATGTCCCGCCATGAGGAGATTCGCTCCCTGGAGTCGGAGATCTCCGACCTGCAGGAGCGCTTCGAAACCCGCAAGCGTGTTGACCGCGCCAAAGGCCTGCTGATGGAGCGGATGGGGCTTAGTGAGCCCGAAGCCTTCCGCTGGTTGCAGAAGACCTCCATGAACCGCCGCCTGACCATGCGTGAGGTGGCCGACGCCGTCATCGAACAGGTCGGCGGGGCCAAGAAGGAGTCTTGAACAGCTCGGGCAAGGGTCACTCAGGACCCGTCGACCTCGACATACAGGCAGCGCAAGCTGCCGTGGGCAACGACGTTTCCGTCCTCGTCGCTGATCTCCACCTGGTAGACGGCGCTGCGACCGCCCCGGTGCAGGGGTGTGGCCACGGCTGTGACCCAGCCGCGCCGGGCTGGCCTGAGATGACTTACCTGGAGTTCGGCACCGACCGGGACCGTGCCAGCAGGACCGCCCTCCCGCGCCGCCACGGACGCAGCCGTCTCCACCAGTGCCGCACTGGCACCGCCGTGTAGCGTCCCCGTCACCTGCCGGGCCCCGTCCACAGGCATGCGCACTACCGTGCGTTCGGCAGAACGGTCTTGCAGCTCCATGCGCAGTGTCGCCATCAGCGTATCGCCCTCGGTGCTCGCCAATCCGGAGGTTCCCAGGGCGCTGGTGGCTGATACTGCGGAGCCGGCGGGCCGCGGCACCGGGAAAGGGCGGGCCGACTTGGCCGGGAAGGCCACGGGCACATCTGCATTGCGGGATACGGGGTCCTTGTCGCTCATGCCCTTAGGCTGTCACGGTGAGCACCACCGAGACCAGCCCTGCCGACCCGGATGTTTCCGGTCGTCTTCTCCTGATAGACGGCCACTCCATGGCGTTCCGCGCCTTTTACGCGCTGCCCGCTGAGAACTTCACCACCAGCACCGGGCAGTCCACCAACGCGGTTTACGGCTTCGTGTCCATGTTCCTGTCCCTGCTGGAGCAGGAGCGCCCCACGCATGTGGCCGTCGCCTTCGATCTGCCCGGCGGCACCTTCCGCACGCAGGAGTACGCCGACTACAAGAGCACCCGCGAGGAGACGCCGCCGGCCTTCGTCGGTCAGGTGGAACTGCTCCAAGAGGTGCTGGGGGCCATGAGAGTTCCTGCCATAACCTCATCGGGCTACGAGGCGGACGACATTCTGGCCACTGTCGCCTCTCAGGCTCAGCGCGCGGGCATGGAGGTGCTCATATGCTCCGGGGACCGCGACTCCTTTCAGACAGTGACCGAGAACTGCACTGTGCTCTACCCCATCAAGGGCGTGTCCACCCTGCGGCGCATGACCCCGGCGGAGGTCGAGGACCGCTACGGCGTGTCTCCCGAGCGTTACCCGCATCTGGCTGCGCTGGTGGGTGAGACCTCGGATAATCTGCCAGGCGTGCCTGGGGTTGGCCCCAAAACCGCTGCCAAGTGGATCCGCCTGTACGACGGGCTTGACGGCATCATCGCCCACGCCGACCAGATCAAGGGCAAGGCCGGCCAGTCCTTGCGCGACCACCTCGACGACGTGCTGCGCAACCGCCGCCTGAACCACCTGCTCACCGACCTGGATCTGGGACTCGATCCCGTCGTCGACCTGAAGCTGAGCGGCGCCGACCGGGAGGAACTCGCCCGCATCATGGACGCCCTGGAGTTCCGCACCCTCAAGCGGCGCTCCGAACGCATCCTGCCCTTCGCCGATGGGACCGTCGCGGCCCAGGCGACTGCCGCGGATTCGCCCGCGGACGGACTGGAGACCGTAGCCATTGCCGTGGTGGGATACGACGTCGATCCCGGTGGCGTGGCCACCTGGCTCGAGGCCAGGCTGCCCCGGCGCGAGCAGGTCCCGCTCGGACTCGACGTCGGCGGGGTTCTGCGCCCTGGTCAGGGGGATGCGACCATGATCGCGCTGTCCGACGGCGAGGCGGCGCTGGTGGCCGACCTGTCGCTGCTCGACCCGGCCGACGAACAGGCGCTGTCCGCCCTGCTGGCCGACGCCGACCGGCCCAAGATCGTCGCTGACGCCAAGGGGTCCTGGCATGCCCTGCGTGCCCGCGGAATCCACCTGGACGGGGTGGTGGCCGACCCGTCGCTGGCCGGGTACCTGTGCCGTCCCGAGCAGCGCTCATACGACGTCGCCTCACTGGCGCAGCGGTGGCTCGGCGTCGACCTGGAGGCGCTTGCCACACCACAGAGCGACCAGGCGCAAAGTTCCTTCGACCTGGAATCCCTCGTCGACGACGCCCCCGCGGCTACCGCGCTCGCCGCTGCCCACCGGGCGACTGTGCTACTGCCCTTGCAACGGGCTCTGGAGGAGCAGATGCGCCAGCGCGGAGTCCTGGACCTGTACCTGGACCTGGAGATGCCGGTGTCGGCGACGCTGACGCAGATGGAGGACGCCGGCATCGCGGTCAACGACCGTGTCCTGGCAGCGCGGCAGACCGAGTTGGACGCGCGCGTGACTCACGCCGCCGAGGGTGCCTTCGCCGCCGCCGGGCACGAGCTCAACCTGTCAAGCCCCAAGCAACTGCAGACGGTGCTCTTCGACGAGCTGAAGATGCCCAAGACCCGCCGCACAAAGACCGGCTATACCACCGACGCTGATGCGCTGGCCTCCCTGTATATCAAGACCAGTCACCCCTTCCTGGAGCACCTGCTTGAGCACCGCGACGCCATCAAACTGCGGCAGACCGTGGAGGGGCTGCGCAAGGCGATCATGCCCGACGGCCGTGTCCACACCACCTTCCAACAGACCATCGCGGCCACGGGACGACTGTCATCCACTGAACCCAACCTGCAGAACATCCCCGCCCGCACCCAGGAGGGCATGCGCATTCGCGAGGCTTTCACCGTCGGAGACGGGTACGAGTGCCTGCTGACCGCAGACTACTCCCAGATCGAAATGCGGATCATGGCGCACCTGTCCGCGGATGAGGCGCTGATCGAGGCCTTCCGCTCCGGAGAGGATCTGCACCGCTACGTCGCCGCCATGGTCAACGGCATAGATGTCGCCGAAGTCACCTCCGAACAGCGCAGTCACGTCAAGGCCATGAGTTATGGGCTGGCCTACGGACTGTCCACCTTTGGATTGGCGCGCCAGCTCGGAGTCGAAACCGCCGATGCCGCCGCCCTGCGCGAGGCCTACTTCGCCCGCTTCGGACGGGTGCGCGAGTACCTGGAACATGTGGTGGAACAGGCCCGTCGCGACGGTTGGACCCAGACCATGTTCGGGCGCCGCCGCTACCTGCCCGATCTGAACAGCGACAACCGCCAGCGCCGGGAAATGGCCGAGCGCGCCGCCCTGAACGCCCCCATCCAGGGAAGCGCCGCCGACATCGTCAAACAGGCGATGGTCGATGTCGCCGAGGCGCTTGCCGCCGCGGATCTGCGTTCGCGCATCCTGCTGCAGATTCATGACGAACTGCTGCTGGAGGTTGCCCCGGGGGAAGTCGATGCCGTAGAGGAACTGGTGCGTGCGCAAATGAGCGGGGCGGCGGAGTTGTCGGTGCCGCTGGAGGTGTCCGTCGGTCGCGGATCCACCTGGCGCGACGCCGCCCACTGACCCCTCCAAAGAGCGACACCGAGGCTAGCGTGAGGAATTGCACGTAAATACGGGCCGTCTTTGTGACACGCCCACAAGTCACGGATTGGGAACGTGCTGGTATGGTTCCACACGCACGCCCCTGGGTGCCGTTCACGGCATCCAACCGCGGTGCGGCGTCGGTCCGGGCCGGCACGCGCGGCGGGGGACGTGTGGAATCTATTGACCCGACCCTTCTGTCCATATTCGGAGCAACCACTCAATGACCACCACTACGCCCAGCCCCGCCCCGGTCGCCGTCAACGACATCGGCTCGACCGAGGAGATCCTCGCCGCCGTCGACGAGACCATCAAGTACTTCGACGACGGCGACATCGTCGAGGGCACCGTTGTCAAGGTCGACCGCGATGAGGTCCTCCTCGACATCGGCTACAAGACCGAGGGCGTCATCCTCGCTCGCGAACTGTCGATCAAGCACGATGTCGACCCCGAGGAGATCGTCTCCGTCGGTGACGAAATCGAGGCCCTAGTCCTTCAGAAGGAGGACAAGGAGGGCCGTCTGCTGCTGAGCAAGAAGCGCGCCCAGTACGAGCGCGCCTGGGGCACCATCGAACGCATCAAGGAGGAGGACGGCGTCGTCTCCGGCACCGTCATCGAGGTTGTCAAGGGCGGCCTGATCCTCGACGTCGGCCTGCGCGGCTTCCTGCCCGCCTCGCTGGTGGAGATGCGCCGGGTGCGCGACCTGCAGCCCTACGTCGGCCGTGAGCTCGAGGCCAAGATCATCGAACTGGACAAGAACCGCAACAACGTGGTCCTCTCCCGTCGCGCCTGGCTCGAGCAGACCCAGTCCGAGGTTCGCACCAACTTCCTGCAAACCCTGCAGAAGGGCCAGGTCCGCACGGGCGTGGTCTCTTCCATCGTCAACTTCGGTGCCTTCGTGGACCTGGGTGGTGTGGACGGCCTGGTCCACGTCTCCGAGCTGTCCTGGAAGCACATCGATCACCCCTCCGAGGTCGTCGAGGTCGGCCAGGAGGTCACCGTCGAGGTGCTCGACGTCGACTTCGACCGCGAGCGCGTCTCCCTGTCGCTTAAGGCGACGCAGGAGGATCCGTGGCAGGCCTTCGCCCGCACTCACGCCATCGGTCAGGTTGTGCCCGGCAAGGTCACTAAGCTGGTCCCCTTCGGCGCGTTCGTGCGTGTGGAGGACGGCATCGAGGGCCTGGTGCACATCTCCGAGCTGGCCCAGCGTCACGTGGAGCTGCCCGAGCAGGTCGTCAAGGTTGGTGACGAGGTCTTCGTCAAGGTTATCGACATCGACCTGGACCGCCGCCGTATCTCCCTGTCGCTTAAGCAGGCCAACGACGGTGTGGACCCCAACTCTGACGACTTCGACCCGTCGCTGTACGGCATGGCCGCGGAGTACGACGAGAACGGCAACTACAAGTACCCCGAGGGCTTCGACCCGGAGACCAACGAGTGGCTGGAGGGCTACGAGGCCCAGCGGGAGGCCTGGGAGGCCGAGTACGCGGCCGCACAGGCACGCTGGGAGGCCCACAAGGCTCAGGTCGCCCGCGCCCTGGAGGAGGACCAGGAGGAGGGCGAGGCCGCCCCGGCCGAGACCGCCACATCCTTCTCCACCGCGCAGTCCGAGGCCACCGGCACTCTCGCCTCCGATGAGGCGCTCGCCGCGCTGCGCGAGAAGCTGACCGGCAACTGATTCCGGCTGCAGGCGGCCGTCGGCGTCGGTCTCCACGGCCGGCGTGACGAGTATCCACGATCGAGGCCCGCCCACCATCAGGTGGACGGGCCTCGATCGGCAAGTCCGCGAATCCACCGAGTACGGGAGTGATAATGACGACCTGGGATGAGCTCGCCCCGCTGATCCGGGACGCCGGTGATCCGCGCAGCCCGCAAACGCAGCAGCGGCTGTATCGGCTCATTGTCGCCGATCCGCCCGCAGGCGAGCCGTCGGCGGGAGCGGCGGAGGAATTCGCCGGGGCGCTGTCGGCCGTGGACCGAATCTGGTTGGCCGGGCTGGGAGAAGATCCTGATCGGCCCAGCGACGACATCGACGCGGCCCTTGCCTCCTGCACCGCCGCGCGCCGCGGTGCGGGCCTGTCAGTGCTGCCGCTGCGCTATGCGCAGGTAGAGCTGTGCACCTACTACGGTCGCAGCGCCGACGCCCTGGAGAACCTGCGTGTGGCTCGCCTGTTCTCCTTCGACACGGTCGATCTGGGCGCCACCCTGGCGACGGCGCGCATGCACGACGACTACTCCGGCGTCATCCGCACTACGACGGCGGTGCCCACCCGGCCCGAGGCCGACCCGGCGGGCACCGCCCTGAGACTGTCGGCCGGCCTGCTGCCCTATCTAGCCCAGCACCGGCGGGTGGAGGCGGAGGACGCCCTGGCTTCACTGACGCTGCTCAAGGCACCCGTTCCATTGCGACTGCGGCTGCTCGGGGATGAGTTGGAGTACCTGGGACTGTCGGGGCAGTGGGAGCGGGGACTCGCCCGGCTGCGCCACACGGATCTCACCGGTGAGGAGTCAAGTGCCTGGAGCCTGCTCAATGCCGCCGTGGGCACCAGCCTGGTCCTGCGCGAGGCCAATCGGGCGGGATACGGAGCCAACGCCATTGGCTCGACCCTGAACTGGCCCAACCAGTGGGTTGAGTCGCCGGCAGTGACCGGCTGGGACACCGTCGTCCACGCCTACGACGCGGTCACCGCCTTCGCCCGCGCATTGGCGGCCTGCTTCGACAGGCGCAACGGCAACAACACCATCTCCTACCGGGCGGAGTCCCGCATGGCGGCGGAGGCGGCCGGATTGGCAAGCCGCTCCTATGGCACCGTTACCGGTCCTGCCGTCCCCGCGCCCAGACTCACGGATCGTCGCGCCCTGCTGGCGGAGGTCGACCAGCTGTTAGTGCTAGCCCGCGGTTACGGTCTTCAGTCCGTTCACGAGCGAGCCATCACCACCGCGGAGGTCGTCGGCCAGTCCCTTGCCGAAGTGGTCGACGACTCCCAGCTGGAGGCGGTCGTTGACCTGCGCATTGCCTTTGCGCGCCTACTGTTGGAGCTGGGTGCCGATGAGCGCGCCGAGAAGGAGGCGCTGGACACCACCGAGCTGTGCCTGTCACAGGGGTGGGTGGAGCTGGCCTGTGCCAGTTTGGCCACGGCCGCTCGCGGCACCCACGCGCGCGCGGATCGGGACGCCACGCAGACGCATTGGACCCGGATGGGTGAACTGATGGATACCTGGCCGATGGGGCGTCTCGGTGAGCGGATCGGGACGTTAGTGGAGGCGGTCGGGAATCCCGAGACAAGCGCCCTGGCCCTGATTGCCCTGGCCGAACGAATGGCTGAGGGCGTGTCGGAGGACCATACGCGGGCGTCGGCGGCCCGGGAGGCGTGCAAGCGCTGCCGTGAGCAGCTCGAACGCAGCAAGACACCACCGCCAGGGGTCACCGACCGCATCCTGGCGGTGGAGCAGACCATCGCCCCCTACGGCCGTGGTCGGGGCGGCCGCCATCGAGCCGAGGAGCAGGCGGAGGAAGAAGAATAATCCGCGTGGATGCCAGAGGCTCGGCCCGCGGGAAGCTGCTAGCCTAGCCCCACCCGGGACGACCCGGAGTCCACGGATCACACTTGGGGACGGCCCCGCGGAAGGTGCGTGCATGTCCTGGCTGATATTGGTCGGCTCCGGCCTTTTCGAGGCTGTCTGGGCCACCGCACTGAGCCGGTCCGAGGGATTCACACGGTTGATGCCCACGGTTGTGTTCCTACTGGCCTGCCTGACCTCGATGACTGGGCTGGCCTATGCGCTGCGGGAGATTCCTGTTGGCACGGGATACGCGGTTTGGACCGCGGTGGGGGCGGCCACAACCGCAGTATGGGCGATGTCCACTGGCGCCGAGCCGGTGTCCCTGGTGCGGGTGCTGCTGCTAACGGGGCTGATCGCGTGCGTGGCCGGGTTGAAGCTGACCGAGGGGTGAAGCGGGCATGATGGTGCCATGAGCACTGCCATGTTCAAGGCCTCCACCCGCATCCCGCGCCCTCGGCGCACCGGGCGCGCCCTGTATGTGGGGCTGACCGGCGGTATCGGCGCCGGCAAGTCGGAAGTCGCCCGCCTGCTGGCGGCCCGCGGAGCGGAGGTCGTGTCCGCCGACGCCATTGCCCGTGAGGTGGTGGCCCCCGGCAGCGAGGGCCTCACGGCGGTTGTCGCCGAGTTCGGGGAACGGGTCCTGGGGGCGGACGGAGCCCTGGATCGGTCCGCACTCGGCCGCATTGTCTTCGCCGATCCGCTGCGCCGCGCCCGCCTGGAGGAGATCATCCTGCCGCTTGTGGCCGCGGAGGCCTGGGCGCGCCTGGAGGCTGCGCCGGTGGACGCGGTGGCGGTCTATGACGTCCCTCTGCTCGTGGAGGGGCAGATGGAGGGCATGTTCGACGTCGTCGTGGTGGTGGAGGCGGAGTTGGAGACCCGGTTGGCGCGTCTGGAGCGCCGCGGCCTGGAGCGGGAACAAGCCCTGGCGCGCATCGCCTCCCAGGTCACCGACGCCGAGCGGCGCGCCGTCGCCGACGTCGTGCTGACGAACTCCGGATCCTTGGAGGAGTTGGCGCGCTCCGTTGAGGAGCTCTGGCAGCGGCTTTCCGCCATGTAGGCGGGATGCGGGTCGGGCAGGAAGCGCTCCCCATAGGAACACCAGCGCGGGCGCAATAGCCTCATTGCCAGGACCCGACCGACCCTGCCGGTAATGGACCAAGGAAGGAACTACACCATGCGTGCCCCGCTTCTGACCCCAAGAGCTGCCCTCGCGCTGACCTCAGCGACCCTCATCGGCGGTCTGGCGGCCGGTGCCACCGACGCCCAGGCGCGCAGCTATCCCTACCTGTTCTGGGAGGGCGGCTGCGATCAGCGCACAATGACCTCCTGAGGCACGCGTAGAAGGTGTCGTGGGTGGCGCGTAGCCTTGGAGCCATGCGTCCCGTAACCGACCTGCGCCGCGCCGCCAAGCCCTTCGAGGTCATCAGCCCCTACACGCCCTCCGGTGACCAGCCCACGGCGATCGCCGAGTTGGCCGAACGGCTGAACGCGGGGGAGAAGGACATAGTGCTGTTGGGTGCCACCGGCACCGGCAAGTCGGCAACCACCGCCTGGCTGGTAGAGCAGGTGCAGCGCCCCACCCTCATCCTGGAGCCCAACAAGACCCTGGCCGCCCAGATGGCCGCCGAGTTCCGCGAGCTGCTGCCGAATAACGCGGTGGAGTACTTCGTCTCCTACTACGACTACTACCAGCCGGAGGCCTACGTCCCCCAGACGGACACTTTCATTGAGAAGGACTCCTCCATCAACGACGAGGTCGAGCGGCTGCGCCACTCCGCCACCAACTCCCTGCTCACCCGCCGGGACGTGGTGGTGGTCTCCTCCGTGTCCTGCATCTACGGCCTGGGCACCCCCCAGGAGTACGTCGACCGCATGACTCCTCTACACGTGGGGGAACAGATCGACCGCGACGAGCTGCTGCGGCGCTTTGTCACCATGCAGTACACGCGCAATGACATCGACTTTACCCGCGGCACCTTCCGCGTGCGTGGAGACACTGTGGAGATCATCCCCATGTATGAGGAACTGGCCATCCGGGTGGAGTTCTTCGGAGATGAGATCGACGCCCTGGCCACCCTCCATCCGGTCACCGGAGACATCATCGACAAGGTGAATGAGGTGTTTGTGTTCCCCGCCTCCCACTATGTGGCCGGACCCGAGCGCCTGGAGCGGGCCGTTGCCGGTATCGAGGAGGAACTAGCCGAGCGCCTGGCGGTGTTGGAGCGCGACGGCAAGTTGCTGGAGGCGCAGCGGCTGCGCATGCGCACCACCTACGACCTGGAGATGCTCCGGCAGATCGGCTCCTGCTCCGGGGTGGAGAACTACTCCATGCACATCGACGGCCGCTCCCCGGGCACGCCCCCCAACACGCTGCTGGACTACTTTCCCGAGGACTTCCTGCTGGTGATCGACGAGTCCCACGTGACAGTCCCGCAGATCGGCGCCATGCACGAGGGTGACGCCTCCCGCAAGCGCACCTTGGTGGATCACGGCTTCCGCCTACCCTCCGCCCTGGACAACCGGCCCCTGACTTTCGCCGAGTTCGAAGATCGGGTGGGGCAGACCGTCTACCTGTCCGCCACCCCCGGCCCGTATGAGACCCGGCGCGCCGACGGCGTGGTAGAGCAGATCATCCGTCCCACCGGGCTCGTGGACCCCAAGATCGTCGTCAAGCCCACCGAGGGGCAGATCGACGACCTGCTGGAGGAGGTGCGTCGCCGTGTCGACAAGCACGAGCGCGTCCTAGTCACCACGCTGACCAAGCGCATGGCCGAGGACCTGACCACCTACCTCGCCGACCGGGGGGTGCGCGTGGAGTACCTGCACTCCGATGTTGACACCCTGCGCCGCGTGGAGATACTGCGCTCGCTGCGGCTGGGGGACTTCGACGTGCTGGTAGGCATCAACCTGCTGCGTGAGGGCCTGGACCTGCCGGAGGTGTCGCTGGTGGCGATCCTCGACGCCGACAAGGAGGGCTTCCTGCGCTCATCGACCTCCCTGATTCAGACGATCGGGCGGGCCGCCCGCAACGTCTCCGGTGAGGTGCACATGTACGCCGACCAGGTCACCCCCGCCATGACGGAGGCCATTGAGGAGACCGAGAGGCGCCGCACCAAGCAGCTCGCCTACAACGCCGCCCGCGGCATCGACCCGCAGCCGCTGCGCAAGAAGATCGCCGACGTGACCGACATGCTCGCCCGCGAAGACGTCGACACCGCCGAGCTGCTGGCTGGCGGTTACCGCGGACACGAAGAGAAGCAGGTCGTCTCCCGCCGCAAGCAGGCAGCCGAGGCCACCGTGCGCGAGAAGCTCGCCGGGGCAGCCCAGTCGGACCTGGCCGGGCTGATTCAGGAACTAACCGCCCAGATGCACGCCGCCGCCGAGGACCTGCACTTCGAGCTGGCCGCGCGTCTGCGCGATGAGATCCAGGACCTGAAGAAGGAGCTGCGTGACATGCGGGCCGCCTCCTGAGGTGGTATCGACCGGCGTTGGGGAGCACGTCGGCGTCGGCAACCCCACACCGCGTGGGACCGCCCCGGGTAGCGGGTCCGCCGGGCCACGGCGATAGACTCGGGGCATAAGCCCATACGGAGGGGAGTACTCCCAGCAACAGCGACGTCGTCATCACGGCAGGCCGGACCGGCACCGCACCGCGGCAGCCCCGGCCCCCGGCGTCGCAGGCCAGAAGACGGGTGCCGTCCGCGCCCCTGGCGGGAGGAGACCTCCGGTACCACAACCGTACCGGAGGTACATGTAGTGGATGTCCACGCCCTCGGCTGGCTCGCCCTGGCCGCCGTCATCGTCACGATGATCACGATCGACATCGTCGGTCACGTCCGCACCCCGCATGAGCCCACCCTGAAGGAAGCCGCCCAGTGGTCCATCGGCTACATCGCCATGGCGGTGGCGTTCGGCGGCATCGTGTGGGCGATCTGGGGCGGTACCTACGGTCAGGAGTACTTCGCTGGCTACATCACCGAGAAGGCGCTGAGCATAGACAACCTGTTCGTGTTCGTCATTATGATTGCCGCCTTCCGGGTGCCTCGGAAGTATCAGCAGGAGGTGCTGCTGGCTGGCATCATCATCTCCCTGTTCCTGCGGCTGGCCTTCATTCTGGCGGGCGCCGCCCTGATCGAGAACTTCTCCTGGATCTTCTACCTCTTCGGTGCCTGGCTGGCGTGGACGGCCGTGTCTCAGGCGCTTGAAGGTGTGGAGGAGCCCGACGCGCACGACGACGAGGAGTACCGGCCCACAGGTTTGGTGCGTCTGGTGGCCAAGGTGGTGCCCATGACCGACGGATTCGTCGGCGGCAAACTCATTCACCGGCACGCCGGCCGCACCATGATCACTCCCATGCTGCTGTGCGTGATTGCCATCGGCACCGCCGACGTGATGTTCGCCGTGGACTCCATCCCGGCGATCTACTCCCTGACCAGCGAGCCCTACCTGGTGTTCGCGGCCAATGCCTTCTCCCTGCTGGGGCTGCGGCAGTTGTACTTCCTGATCGACGGGCTGCTGGACCGACTGGTCTTCCTGCACTACGGGCTGGCTGCAATCCTGGGGTTCATTGGATTCAAGCTGATCAACCACGCCCTGCACACCAATGAGGTGCCCTTCATTAACGGCGGCGAGCCCTGGCAGGTCATTCCCGAACCCGACATCGGCGTCTCCCTCGGATTCATAGTGGTGGTGATTCTCATCACCGTGGTGGCCTCGGTGCTCGTCTCACGCCGACGCGCCCGGCGGGACGAGAGCGAGGCGGCGGACGGCGGTATCGGCCAGTCCACGCATGCGACCGTCACGGCACAGTCCGGCGCCTGAATCGCCAACACGCTGAGACCTTCTCAGGAAGTTCCGGGCAGGAAAGTACATGCTGACCCCGTGACCACGACACCCGCCACAACCGCCCTGGCCACCATGCCGGATACGACCGGGCTGACGAGCCATGAGGTCGCCCAGCGCGTCGAGGCCGGGAAAACCAATGCCTACCGGGACCGCAGCTCTCGCTCCGCCGCCGCGATCCTGCGCGCCAATGTCTTCACCGTATTCAATGCGATCCTCGGCACCGCGCTGGTGCTGATTCTCCTGTTTGGCTCCTGGAAGGACGCCCTGTTCGGCTTCGTGCTGCTGCTGAATACGGCCACCGGCACCATTGCGGAAGTACGCGCCAAGCGGGCCCTGGATCGCCTGTCCGTCCTGGAGGCCCCACGTGCCCACGTGCTGCGCGACGGAGTCGAGCAGCAGGTGGATGTGGCCGAGGTGGTGCTCGACGACGTGCTGCGGCTGCGCAGCGGCGAACAGGTCCCCGCCGACGCGGTGGTGCTGACCAGCGACAACCTGGAACTGGACGAATCGATACTCACCGGTGAGTCGGCCCCGGTGCGGCCCACGCCGGGGGACCGGGTCATGTCCGGCACCACCGTCACCGCGGGCACGGCCCTGGTGCGTACCACGGCGGTCGGCGCCGACGCCTACGCCCACCGGCTGGCCCGTGAGGCCCGCCGCTACTCGGTGGTCAGCTCCGAGCTGCAGGAGGGCACCAACCGGGTGCTGCGCTGGATCTCCTGGGTGATTGTGCCCGTGGCCCTGTTGCTGGTTTGGTCGCAGCTGCGGCAGAACGGCGGCGTGACGCAGGCCCTGACCTCCGGGCAGTGGCGCTTCGCGCTGGTGGCCGGGATCGCCGGCGTGATCGGCATGGTGCCGCAGGGGCTGGTGCTGCTCACCTCCGTCAACTTCGCCACCGCCTCCCTGGCGCTGGCGCGCCGAAACGTGCTGGTGCAGGAGCTGCCCGCCGTCGAGGTCCTGGCCCGGGTGGACACCCTGTGCCTGGACAAGACCGGCACGATCACCACCGGCGCGATCCGCCTGGAGGAGGTCACCGCCCCCGACGGCGGCGCCCCGGGGCGGGAGGTGCTGGAGGCGCTGGCCGTCGTGAGCGGCGGCGAGGACCCCAATGCGACCGCCGTCGCCGTCGCCCGCGGGCTCGCCGGGGCGGACTACCTGGGGGAGAGGGCCGCCGCGGTCGGCTCCCGCTCGGTGGAGGTCGCCGTACCCTTCTCCTCACGACGCAAGTGGTCGGCCGTACGCTACGACGCCACCACTTGGGTTCTGGGTGCGCCGGAGATCGTGCTGGGAGGCGTTCAGGGCGGCGAGGAAGTGTTGGTACGGGCGCGCGAGCGTGCCGCCGACGGCGCCCGAGTGGTGGCGCTGGCCCGCTCGAGCGAGCCCTGCGGGGAGGGCGCCGAGGATCATCTGCTGCCCGGTGGTCTGGAGGCGGTGGCGCTGGTGGTGTTGGCCGAGGAGGTCCGCCCCGATGCCGCCCAGACCCTGGACTACTTCCGGGGGCAGGGCGTGGAAGTGAAGGTGATCTCCGGGGACAACCCGGACACGGTTGCCGCCGTGGCCCGCCGCGCGGGCGTGACCGGGCCGGATGGTGGAGAGCCGGTCGCCGTCGACGCCCGCACCCTGCCGCAGGAGGCGGAGCCGGACGGACCGGAGGCCGAGCGCCTGGCCGACGCGCTGGAGGGGGCGAGCGTGCTGGGGCGGGTCACCCCCGAGCAGAAGCGCGCCTTCGTGCGGGCGCTCAAGTCGCGGGGCCGGGTGGTGGCCATGACCGGCGATGGCGTCAACGACGCCCTGGCCCTGAAGGACGCCGACCTGGGCATAGCCATGGGCAACGGGGCGCCCGCCACCAAGGCGGTGGCCCGACTGGTGCTGCTGAAGGGGGAGTTCTCCGCCCTGCCGGGCGTGGTGGCGCAGGGCAGGCGGGTCATGGCCAATACCGAGCGCATCGCCTCGCTGTTCCTGGCGAAGACCGTTTACGCCTCGCTGATCGCCGTGGTGGTGTCCATGACCGCCATCGCCTATCCGTTCCTGCCGCGGCAGCTGACCATCGTGTCGTCCCTGACCATTGGCGTCCCGGCCTTCATTCTCGCTCTGGCCCCCAACTCCCGCCGCTACCGGGCCGGCTTCCTGGGCCGGGTGCTGACCCTGGCGGTTCCGGCGGGACTAGTGGCCGGCTGCGCCACCCTAGCGGCCCGCACCTGGCTGGTCGCCTCCGGGGCGGCACAGGCGCAGGTGACTACCGGCGCCACCCTGGTGCTGGTGTGCGCCGGACTGTGGCTACTGACGCTGACGGCCCGGCCGCTGCTGGGCTGGCGGCTCGGCCTGGTGGCGGCGATGGCCGGAATCGCGGTGCTGGGCGTGTTCGTGCCTGCGGTGCGCGACTTCTTCCTGCTGGCCTGGCCCGCGGCGGGCACCTGGTTGGTGATCCTGATCGTCTCCGCCGCCGCGGTGGCGGGCATTGAGGCGGTCTACCTGCTGCGCCCCCGCCTGGTGGACCACCTACGCGGCCGTGGCCTGGTGAACTGACCTGATTATCGGCGGGCGGCGGGGTCTCAGGCCAGGACGCCGATCACCGGGTTCCACTCGTGGGGGATGCGCTCGGCGATGAAGCCAGCCTGGTTGAAGGGGTCCTCCTCCAGCAGGGCCAGGGCTCCGGCGGCGTCGTCGGCGCGCACCACGATGAGCGCGTCATGCGTGCCCACGTAGGGGCCGGCGGCGAGCAGCCGGTCCTGCTCGGCCAGCGCGGCGTTGAAGGCGCGGTGGGTGGGGCGGAGGGCGGCCATGGCCTCGTCCTGGTCGGTGACGTAGTGGTACTCGACGGCGAAGATCTTGCTCATGCCGCCAGCCTAGCCATCCTCCGGCCCGGCCGTCTGCCTCCGGGATGCGCGTCCTTGATCGGCTACGCTCGCGCCATGCTGTGCCGTATTCCCGAGTGGACGATCCGGGCGCCGCAGTCCCCGATTCCCCGCGAGGTCGTGAAGGTGGGCGGTCTTCCGCTCGGGTGGCCCGTCGACAGGGGCTGGCCTCTATGCGCCGAGTGTGGCCTGCCGATGTCCTTCCTCCTCCAGGCCGGGGAGTCCGCGCAGCTGCCTCACACGCCTGCGGGTCAGGTCATGTTCGTGTTCAAGTGCGAGCGTTACAGCATCTGCTCCTTTTGGGAGCCGGCCACGGGCCGCAACCGCGTTGAGCTGGTTGGCTTCGGTGAACTGGGTGATATGGCAGTAGCTGCGCCAGAGGGCACACCGGTGCTGCTCGAGCTGTGGGCGCTGCGGTGGCGCGTGCACGACGACGGCGTGGATGCATCCCTGGAGCCCGCGTTCTTCGATGCCCGACATGCCGCTTTGCCGGAGAGTATTGCGTACCCGCACGACTTCGATTTCACGCTCCAGACCAAGGTCGGCGGCCTTCCCTACTGGACGGTGAACGGGACCGAGGCTTTCCGGTACTCCGGCGGCACGGTTCTCACCGAAGGAGGAGACTGGCACTTGGTACTCCAGCTCGACACCGCGCTGAAGGTGGTTGACCCCATCGATGCAGTGCAGGCCTACGCAGACTCCCACCCCGTGGGGCCGGCGCGCGAGGGCGCCGCGGAGGTCTATCCGGAGGACGGAAGTGTTGGAATCGCGAACTTCTGCCTGGACGGGACCGGCTATGTGCTCGTCGATGAATCATCGCAGTCTCCGGAGCCGGTGTTCCTGATCAGCCGCTGACGGGGCCGGCTTATGGAGACGCCCGAGCCGCCACATGGCGGGGGCGATCCGGACCTTGTCCGTGGCCGCGGCGGATGCCTGTCGCGGCCATCTCTCGCAATTCACGACCTTGGGGTGTGGTTTACGACCTTGGGGTGGTCGTGAAACGCACCCCAAGGTCGTAAAACGTATGCCCGCCGCCCAGGAAGAGGCGGGAGCAGCGGCTCAGGAGCCTTGGCGGTGGTGCCGGGTGAGGGACCGGTGAGACGCGTACGGGCGGTCAGGGGCGCCAACGGCGGGTGGCACGTCCAGTGGCGCGCGCCGCGCTGATGCTGGCAATGGCTGCTACCAGCACCGTGATCGCCAAGCAGACGGCAACGTACGCGCTGCTGGGCTGCCATGTGGCGATGTCGTTGTCCGTGGAGATTCGGGCCATGCCGATCGGCAAAACGCGGTAGAGGACCGTTGCGGTCAGCCCGGCTGCGAGCACGATCACGCCGGTGCGCCAGCGGGCCGTCGAGGCTGCGCATGACACCGAACCGGACAGAGCGCCCACAGGCGCCAGGTTGCGGGCGGCACGCGCGGAGTCATGCGCCAGTGCCAGCCCGAGCACGATCGCCAGCACCGACAGTCCGACGGCGCCCAGGGTCACGGTCCAGCGGGCGCGGATGTACTGCACCTGACCGGCGGTAATCCACTCCTGCGGCTGGGTGATGATCTGCACACCAGGGGCATTTGCATGCAGCATCCGCTCGATCCCGCGCATATCGAGATCCGCGCCGTTCACCGACATGAGGTAAACGCCGCTGCCGGTCTCGTAACCGCGCATGATCTGGGCGGGGTCGGTCGTTGGAGTGATCTCAATGTCGGTTGCGCCGGCGAGTTCGTACACCTGCCCGAGGACGGGAACGTTCGTCAACAGTTCGGTGGCCGCGACCTGCTGTTGGGCGCAGTCCAGCCCCCAGGAGGACAGCAGCTCGCAGCCGGCTTCGATATGGGGCACCGGTTCGGCGTCGGCCGCATCCGACTCGTCGAAGTCGGTTCCGGCAGAGAATGCCCCAACCTCATTGGGCAAGAGCGCAACCAGATCCTCGGAAGCAGCGGCCGCATCCAGATGGTCAAGGACGGCGACCTTCTCACCCCACCTGTTCAGGGTTTCTACTGACTCGAAGTACTGCGGGGACATGGAACTCGCCCACAGCTGGATCTGGCCTCCGGCCAGCAGCGCCAGCGTCATCGCCAGTGCCAGATGGCTACTGGCCTTGGACAAGGACACCAACTGGCGGCCTGCGATCAGGCGCCCGGCGTGACTGCGACGGTAGCCCCAGCGGGCCAGCATCCGCCCACACCAGGCGGACAACGCCGTCACGACTCCGGGCAGCGCCAGCACTGTGAGCACCACGCCGATTGCATAGGCGAACTGCTTGAACACGGAGGAGGGATTCCACAGCGGGAACCAAATCGCCAGAAGCAAACCGCAGATGAGCAGCAGCGACGGGCTGGCTTTCTGCCAGCGGCGGTGATGCCGCCGGGGAACGGCGACGTGGCGGCCGCGCCCGCGGCCGAGCAGCACAATGGCGACGGTAAGCACCGCGCCGATCAGCAGGGCGGCAACAATGGGGCAGGCCAACCGGCGCGTATCCGCGGCCGGGAACCAGGCGTCCACCCACGGAACGCGCACATCCATGTACATGGCAACGCCGGTGAGCGCCCCCGCGAGCACAAAACCGCCGAGGATTCCCGGCCAGGTCTCCGCCAGGTCGATGACCGCCAGGTCGCGGCGGCGCAGACCGGAGGTCACCAGGGCGGTGATACGCCGCCGGTTCTCCTCCCCACGCAGCGAGGAGGCGGAGGCGGTGGCTCCGAGGGCGGGGAGCAGCAGCACCCCGGCCACCAGCAGCAGTACCTCCGCCACGGGCGAGGCGTTCAGTGAGCCGGAGCCGGCGTAGGCGCCGCCCTCAACCACTGCACCGAAGCCGCAGATCGACTCCATCCCATCCGCGTTGAGTGCCTGTTCGGTTGGGCGCAGGTACACGCGCCGCTCCTGTGGCACCTCCAGGCCGTCCAGGCCGATCTCGGCGGAGATGGGGCCGAACAGCCCCTCCAACTGCCCGGTCAGGTCTCGGGCGAGGGCGGGGGAGACCACGGCCTCGCCGGGCTCGGGCCACTGGTCCACGCCCGGGGGCAACGGGGCGTCGTCGCTCAGTGGGGAGAGGACGATGACGGTGACCGGGCGGTTGTTCACCTGGGTAAAGCCGCCGAAGCGGTACAGGACGGTGGCCTCCTGCGCGTCGCACAGCTGCGGAGCAATGGACTCGGCGCGCTCCCGGTGCAGGGCATCCCCGAACCAGGTCAGTGCGAGGCCGGCCAGGCTCAGGCACAGCAGACACGTCCCCAGGAACAAGGCCACGGTCTGGGTGCGCGCGAGCAGCCGGGACTCCGAGTGCCGCAGGCTGGTGCCGATGCGCAGCAGACCGGACAGCAGACGACGGTTCATCGGCCCGCCGCCAGCCCGGATTGGTGATCCGTCGCCGTCAGTTTCCCGTCGGTCAGCGCCATGACGTGATCTGCGCGCTGTGCAACCATGGGGTCGTGGGTGACCAGCAGGATGGCGCAGCCCAGCTGATGCGGTAGGGCCACCAACGTGTCCATGACGCGGTCGCGGTTGGCGGGGTCCAGTGAACCGGTGGGCTCGTCGGCGATGAGCAGTTGTGGGGAGTTGATGAGTGCGCGGGCGATGGCGATGCGCTGGCGCTCACCACCGGAGAAGGAGGACGTGGCCCGTTCCTGCACGGTCAGTCCCAGCTCGGCCAGGATCGCGCGGGCGCGCTCCTCGGCTTCGGTGGCGGGCACGCCCGCCACCAGCGCCGGCACGATGATGTTCTCCACGGGGGTCAGCTCATCGATGAGGTAGCCGTCCTGGAAGACCATGCCGATGTGCTCGCGGCGAATGCGGGCGATGCTGGCACTGTTGCCGGCCTGCATGGCCTCGCCGCAGATGGTGATGGAGCCGGCGTCGGCACGCAGCAGTCCGAGGATGGCGGACAGCAGAGTGCTCTTGCCGGAGCCGGAGGGGCCGATGAGCGCGGTGGTGGTGCTTGCCTGCAGAGTCAGATCCAGGGTGTCCAGGACGGTGCGCTCCCCGAAGGAGACGGTGAGGCCTTGAACGGTCAGCACTTCCTCAGGCTTATCATGAAGAAGGGCTGACCGTTGCTGCGGCGTGGGACTCATACGCACACAGTATGCGATTGTTCGTCAGCGCCAGGCACTGCACCTGTCGGATTGCAGTTGAAGATTGACGCAGGCTCGGACTGCAGTCACCTTGAAGTTGTACGTCTTGGAGACGGTCGATCCGTAGCCGGAGTGGTTGTTCAGGCGGTTGCCGGTGTGGTTGGCGTTGCCATAGACGGCGTGGTCATCCCCCTTCGTGTCCGTGACGTAGAGCGTGTTACCAGAGTTCCACGCCTTGGCGGCTCCGTCGCTAGTGACGGCTGTTCCTGCCAGTGCGGGCGGCGTTGCAATGAGGGAGGTCGGAAGCGCTGCGACTGCAAGGGATCGGCGGATTTGCATGTCAGTATCCGTTCAGGGGAAGGGACATGAAGACCTTTTGCCTTCCGCTAACAGCCTGCATGTGTGGTCTGCTGTACGCAACCCTGCGTGCTAGCGTGCGCCAAATCGATGTCTAGCGGGCACTGCGGTATCTTGCATTACGCGATGTCAGCGTCGTGTGTGTTGTTGCTTGTTTGCGGGTGCTTTTGTTTATCGATTGGTCGAAATGACCTCTGACCTGGAGATATGTCGTGACGCTTCTTTCGTGTCGCGTCGTGCGTCGCCATGTGCTGCATGGTTGGTGAGTCTGGCGGCTGACGAGCGTGGGTGAATTGTTATGCGAAGGTGTAGCTGGATGGCTGGGCGCACAGTCGAACGGGTGTACGAAGGTGGGGCCTTGGCCCTACACTCTGACCCCGTGAACGACTCCCTCATCATCCGTGGCGCCCGCGAGCACAACCTGCAGGGCATCGGCATCGACCTCCCGCGGGACAAGATGATCGTCTTCACCGGCCTGTCCGGCTCGGGCAAGTCCTCCCTCGCCTTCGACACGATCTTCGCCGAGGGGCAGCGCCGCTATGTGGAGTCGCTGTCCTCCTACGCCCGCCAGTTCCTCGGTCAGATGGACAAGCCCGACGTCGACTTCATCGAGGGCCTGTCCCCGGCCGTGTCCATCGACCAGAAGTCCACCTCCCGCAACCCCCGCTCCACGGTGGGCACCGTCACCGAGGTCTACGACTACCTGCGCCTGCTGTACGCGCGCGCCGGCATCCAGCACTGCCCCGTCTGCGACGCCGTCATCTCCTCCCAGACGCCCCAGCAGATCGTCGACCACATCCGGGAGCTGGGGGACGGCACCCGCTTCCAGGTGCTCGCCCCCGTGATCCGCGGCCGCAAGGGCGAGTACACCGAGCTGTTCACCGAGCTGCAGGGCCGCGGCTTCTCCCGCGTGCGCGTCGACGGCGCCACCCACCGGCTGGGGGAGGTGCCCGCCCTGAACAAGAAGCTCAAGCACAACATTGAGGTGGTGGTCGACCGGCTGGTGGTGCGCGAGGGCATCCGCCAGCGTCTGACCGACTCGGTGGAGACCGCCCTGGGCCTGGCCGACGGCCTGGTCATCATCGACCTGGTGGATCTGGCCGAGGACGACCCCGGCCGCACCCGCCGCTACTCCGAGAAGCGCGCCTGCCCCAACGAGCATCCGATCCAACTGGATGAGATGGAGCCGCGCACCTTCTCCTTCAACGCCCCCTACGGCGCCTGCCCGGCCTGCACCGGCATCGGCACCCGCCTGGAGGTCGACCCCGAACTCGTCGTCCCCGACGAGGAACTCACCCTGGCCGAGGGCGCCGTCGCCCCCTGGGCCGGCCACCAGAAGTACTTCACCCGCCAGCTCCAGGCACTGGGCGAGGAGCTCTCCTTCGACGTCGACACCCCCTGGCGGGCCCTGCCTGAGCGCGCCAAGGATGCGATCCTGCGCGGCAAGGACTTCGAAGTCAAGGTCCGCTACCGCAACCGCTGGGGCCGGGAGCGCATCTACTCCACGGGCTTCGAGGGCGCCCTCAACTACGTCATGCGCAAGCATGACGAGACCGAGTCCGAATGGTCCAAGGAGCGCTACGAGGGGTACATGCGGGAGATCCCCTGCCCCGTATGTAACGGCACCCGGCTCAAGCCGGAGGTGCTGGCGGTGCGCGTGGGAGACAAGTCCATCGCCCAGCTGTGCGACCTGTCCATCAGCGAGTGCCGCGACTTCTTGGCCGGGCTGGAGCTGACCGGCCAGGCCGCCCAGATCGCCGGCAGCGTCCTGAACGAGATAGCCGCCCGCCTGGGCTTCCTCGTCGACGTCGGCCTGGACTACCTGAGCCTGTCCCGCGGTGCCGCCACCCTGTCCGGCGGGGAGGCGCAGCGCATCCGCCTGGCCACCCAGATCGGCTCCGGGCTGGTCGGCGTGCTGTACGTGCTGGACGAGCCCAGCATCGGACTGCACCAGCGCGACAACACCCGTCTGATCGAGACTCTGGAGCGTCTGCGGGACCTGGGCAATACGCTGATCGTCGTCGAGCACGACGAGGAGACCATCCGCTCTGCCGACTGGGTGGTGGACATCGGCCCCGGGGCGGGGGAGCGGGGCGGCCAGGTCGTCTACACCGGTGAGGTTGCCGGCCTGCTGCAGGCCGACGCCTCGATCACCGGCGACTACCTGTCCGGCCGTCGTGCTATTGAGATGCCAGCCAGCCGCCGCAAGCCAGTCAAGGGAAGATCCGTTACCGTAGTTGGCGCCCGGGAAAACAATCTCAAGGACGTCACCGTCACCTTCCCGCTGGGCGTATTCACCGCCGTCACCGGCGTGTCCGGCTCCGGCAAGTCCTCCCTGGTCAACTCGATCCTGTACCAGGCGCTGGCTAATCGCCTCAACCGCGCCCGAGGCGTGCCCGGGCGGCACAAGACTGTGCGCGGCTTGGACAACCTGGACAAGGTCGTGCACGTGGACCAGTCGCCCATCGGCCGCACCCCGCGCTCCAACCCCGCCACCTACACGGGCGTGTGGGACCACATCCGCAAGATCTTCGCGTCCGTACCCGAGTCTAAGGTGCGTGGTTACGGCCCCGGCCGCTTCTCCTTCAACGTCAAGGGTGGGCGCTGCGAGGCCTGCAAGGGTGACGGCACCCTTAAAATCGAGATGAACTTCCTGCCGGATGTGTACGTGCCCTGCGAGGTGTGCGGCGGCGCCCGCTACAACCGGGAGACCCTGGAGATCCGCTACAAGGACGCCACCGTCGCCGACGTTCTGGACATGACCATCAGCCAGGCGGCCGACTTCTTCGCCGCCACCCCCATCATCGCCCGGCACCTGAACACGCTGGTGGAGGTCGGCCTCGGCTATGTGCGCCTGGGGCAGGCCGCCACCACCCTGTCTGGCGGTGAGGCCCAGCGCGTCAAGCTCGCCACGGAGCTGCAGCGCCGCTCCACGGGACGCACCATCTACGTGCTGGACGAGCCCACCACCGGCCTGCACTTCGAGGACATCCGCAAACTGCTGGGCGTGCTGCAGGGACTGGTGGACAAGGGCAACTCCGTGGTGGTGATCGAACACAACCTGGATGTGATCGCTAATGCCGACTGGATCATCGACATGGGTCCAGAGGGCGGCAAGGGGGGCGGCACCGTCGTCGCCACCGGCACCCCGGAGCAGGTCGCCGGTGTTGAGGGCTCCTGGACGGGGCGCTACCTCAGACAGATGATGGAGCAACGGCGGGCGGCGAGCTGACCGGCTCCGCCGCGGGCGGGCAGAAGCCCTGGCAGGCCCGCTCCGGAGGAGATTGAAGGCAAAAGGGAACGAGCACCTTCCGCAGCCGCAACAGCAACTCCTGCAGGTATGCGGGTGTGCGGGCGCCGAGTCCCAGCACCACGCCCGGGCCGACCGGCGCCCCCGGGGAGGCCCAATAGGTCGATATTGCGGCCACGCCCAGGCCCGCGCGGTGACAGGCTGCCACGGCATCCGCCTCATCCGCCTGCGGCGCCAGCAGGACTACGGCGTGAAGGCCGCCCTCCATCGGGACACCCTCGGGGAAGACCTCGGTGAACAATTCCCGCCGCTTTCGTTCGATCCGACGTGCCTGGGCCACATGGCGGCGCAGGCCGTCCTGGGACAGGAAGCGCGTCATCGCATCCTGCACGATCCCAGACACGGGCACACACAATGGGCGCATCCGCGTCGTCACATCTTCCGGGGCCACCAGGTAGCCCAGGCCGACGGCGGGGCTGAGTGTCTTGGCGAAGGAACCCAGCATGACCACGCGTTCGCGAGGATCAAGAGACAGCAGGGGTGCGGGTGCGCTGCGCAGCTCGGCGTCATAGTCGTCCTCAATGATCATGGCCCCCGCCCGGCGTGCCGCCGCCAGCAGGGACAGGCGCTGCCCGGCGGGCATGCGCTCACCCCACGGGAACTGATGATTCGGCGTGACCAGCACCGCCTGCGTCCCGGTGGGAAGCTCAGGGGACCCCTGTACGTCCCGGAAGGCCGTGGTGTCGACCGGGACCGTGCGCCAGCCCAGTGCCCGGGCAATCCCGATCAGCGAGGGATAGCCGGGCTCTTCAATCGCCAGTGCCCCTGCACTCAGGTCTCCTTCACAGCCACCGATCGCGGACAGGGCCAACCGCAGGCCGTCGCGTGCCCCGGCAGTGACCAGGATGTGCGCCGGATCTACATCGACCTGCCGGGTGCGTCGAATATGTGTGGCCAGCAGTTCGCGCAGCTCGGCTGAGCCGGAGGCGGGGTGTGGCCGGGGATCGGCGGCGGCGGCCCGCCAGGCGGAGCGCCACAGTCCGGTGGTGAGCACCCCGGTTACGGGTGCCCCCGGCTTGAGCTCGGTGGGTGGAGAGGTCTTAGTCGCCGCCCGGGCGACGGCGCGTCTGCGCGGCTGGGGTCCGGGCAGTTTCGGATTGACACGGGTGCCGCCGTGGGTGGCGATGAGAAAACCTTCGGCGACGAGCTGGTCGTAGGCGGCCACGACACTGCCACGTGAGATGCCGAGATCGCGCGCGAGTACCCGGGTGGCCGGCAGCGGATCCCCGGGGGCGAGGCCGCCGCGGGCGATGCGGTCGCGAATGTCCACCACCACCTGCTGGGGAATCGGCTGCCTGCGGTCAATGATTAGCACACTGCCTCCCATGCCTGTTGGCTATCTGTTGGACCGGCTGCGCCACGCGCCGACTCCTAGGCTCATTTAGGCTCTAGGGTATCCGGTGGTCCAAAGAAGTCGCCTCAAAGTGGACCTGACAATGAGCCACGGGTGTCGCGAGCATGACGCCATGAGCGCACACGAAACTCCTGTCGTCCCGGATTCCGCCACCTCCTCCCCCTCGGCTGCTGGCTCGTCCCTGGTCAAGCGGGGTCTGGCCGATAGGTTCAAGGGTGGGGTGATCATGGATGTGGTCACCCCGGAGCAGGCCCGCATCGCCGAGGACGCCGGCGCCGTGGCCGTCATGGCGCTTGAGCGCGTCCCTGCGGATATCCGTGCTCAGGGCGGCGTGGCCCGCATGTCCGACCCCGACTTGATCACCGCCATCATCGACGCGGTCTCCATCCCCGTGATGGCCAAGGCCCGAATCGGCCACTTCGTGGAGGCCCAGGTCCTGGAGCACCTGGGGATCGACTATATCGACGAATCCGAGGTCCTCTCGCCGGCGGATTACGCCCATCACATCGACAAGCATCGTTTCAACGTGCCTTTTGTCTGCGGTGCCACGAATCTGGGTGAGGCACTGCGCCGCATCGCAGAGGGCGCCGCCATGATCCGCTCCAAGGGCGAGGCCGGCACCGGCGACGTGTCGGAGGCCACGCGCCACATCCGCACCATCAGGGAGGAGATCGCCCGGCTGCACGGCCTGCGGGAGGACGAGCTCTACGTCGCCGCGAAGGAACTGGCCGCGCCCTACGAGCTGGTGGCCGAAGTCGCCCGCACCGGCAGTCTGCCGGTGCCACTGCTCACCGCCGGTGGTATCGCCACGCCGGCCGATGCCGCCATGATGATGCAGCTCGGGGCCGATGGCGTATTCGTCGGTTCCGGCATCTTCAAGTCCGGTGATCCTGCCGCCCGCGCGGCCGCGATTGTGCGGGCCACCGCCGCCTACGACGACCCGGCCGTGATCGCGGAGGTGTCCCGGGGACTGGGAGAGGCGATGGTGGGCATCAACGTGGCGGATCTGCCCGCCCCCCACCGGCTGGCGGAGCGCGGCTGGTGACCGGCCGCAGCGTCGGACAGGGCGGCGAGGAGCGGCGGAGTCTCAGCCTTTCCGCTCATCCCGAGCTCACCGAGAATACGGTGCTCCACCGCGGCCCGCTGGACTGCGCTGGTCGGCGGGGCTGGTTCCGATCGTGCCTTGGTCAGCCTGCTCCTGTGCTAAGTGGTTGTACGCGAGCGATAGACCGAAGCACACGACGCCGGCGACCATGAGCGCCAGGATCCGCGTGAGCGAGTTCTGTCCGGCCAGATCCACCAACGCCAGTTTGAATACCACCAGCAGTACCAGGGTGAGCCCGTAGTGGCGCAGCGTGGTGGCGCGCAGCCGGAATCCGATGACGATGCACGCGGCGCCGGTCGCCAGCACCACACCGGTGACCAGCAGGGAGGAGGCGGAGGCGCCGGTGAGGATAATCACCGACCACCACAGGGCCAGGCTCTGCGAGAGCGCAATGGTCAGCGTCACGGTGGGCGACACCACGGAGTGCCGCAGCCAGGGCAGCAGCATCCGCCCGCCGACCACCACGAGGGCCAGCGCCAGGGCGACCAACGGCGCCGCCAGCAGCGGGAAGTCCAGGGAGTCGGCGCGCACCAGCACCGCGACGGCCAGCGCCGTCAACAGCGCTTCGCCCAGCCATGCCAGGGGCGGCGCCGTGGGTACGAGCGGGGTGTGCAGGTCGTTAGCGCCTGCCAGCTGCCCCGCGCGCCGACCCGAGACGAGCATGCGCGGGCTGCACCGGGACGTGAATGCTCCCATGCCGGCCAGCGCCAACGCCAGGGCGCCCGCCAGCAGCGGCGCCATGATCCGGCCCGCTCCGCCGAGGTCGTCTGCGGGAACCAGCCGGTCCAGCAACCGGGGGATGGTCAGTACCAACTGACCGGCCGCGACCCACATCCCCGCGGACAGCCACAGGTGCCGGTTCGCGTGCTCCTCGGAATGCGGGGGCGGTGGCGCCAGCAGCGCCTCAAGAGAAGCGGTCGGGAGCACGCCGATGAGTACGGCCAGAACACCCAGCATCACGGTGCTGCGATCGGGGGAGAGCCCCACCACCAGCGCGGCCGCGCTGAACAGGGGGAGCACCAGCACGGGGGCGCTGTAACCGACACGCACCACAGGTACGGCGGCCAGCACCACCGCCGCCACCGCAGGCGGCAGCAGCGCGATATTCAAAGCGAAGACGGCCGCCGCGACGCAGAGCACCGTCCCCAGGTTCACCGGCGCGACGACGCGCAGCCACGGGGAGGCGGCCTGCTGCGGGAGCAGGGCGGCCGTGGCCAGACAGGCCAGGACCAGGAACGCCATGGACATGCCGTTGCGCGTGGATGACGCCACGCCGTTAGCGGATGCGAGCATCAGCAACGCCAACGCCTGGATGATGCCGGTACCGGCCCACTCGTATCCGGCGGCCTCCTTCGCTCCAGCTCCGGCCAGTAGACGTGTGGAGTGATACGCCTGCGCCAGGAGCACCGCGCAGGGCGCGGCGAGCAGCACGATGCCGGTGAGCGGCTGCGTCACCAGCAGCCGGGAGGGACCGGTCAGCAGTACGGTGCCGGTGACCACCATGGAGGTGGTCGGCAGCCAGGGCGCCAGGCGCATGCGCGGCGTGAAGCGCGGCAGTATCGCGGCCACCGCGGCCAGGGCGACGGTGTAGATATCGATCAGGGACCAGGCCAGGATCGCCTGTTCCGGGTGCGTTGCCACCTGCCAGGTGGTGAAGCCGACGGTCACCAGAGCCCCCAGCATGGAGATGACGGCCGTGAAGAACTGCGCGGTGACACAAGACACCAGCAGCAGCACGAAGGCCCAGGCCACCATCAGTCCCAGGGCGGCGACCGGCGTCAACCCGGCGATCAGCGTGGCACCAATGACGGCGACGAAGCCGAGCGCACCGCCCGTGCCCGTGAGGGTGGCAGCCGCCACCTGCAGCCGCTCCCGCGTCTGGTTGACAATCGTGCCCGCGGCGACCAGGGCGACGGCGACGACACCCAGCGCCCCCACTTTCACGCCGTCGGGAATCTGGTCCCAGACCAGGGCTATGAGGCTGACTGCCGCGGACACGATCAGGAACGCGGCCGCTCCGGACAGGACGTATCTGCCGATATTGCCCTCGTTGCGCTTCTGCCGTATGGGCCGCGTGGAGAACGGGTCGTTGGCGGCGGCGCCAGTGGAGCCGCTCGGCGCCACTGCTGCCGGGGCGTTGTGCGATGGGGCGGCGGGGGCCTTTTGAACGGGCTTGGCCGGCGGGTACGTGGCCAGGGCCGGGGTCCGGGGTGGTTGCGCCGTGGGGGGCGCGGCCGGTGAGGAGGACGATGTCGGTAAAGTCGTCGGCCGGTCGGGTTGGGAGGCGACCGGCGCGGAGCGTGGCTGCGGACGCTCCGCAGAACCGAGCGCGGGGTACCCATCACGGGAGATCCTTTTGGCCACCCAGTCGAGCTTGCGTTCGAGGGTTGTCAAGCGCTCGATGATCTCTTCGAGCTGCTCACTGTTGACCGTATCCATGCCTCAAGGATCCGGTCGTGGCGGGCCGAAGTCACGCCGCTGCGGCGGGGAGAACTCCCCACGGCCCGGATTGTGATGGCATATGGCGGGAACGCCGGGTACATAAAACATTCAAAGAACAGCCGATGCATTCACGCGTGCGGCGGCGCCTGGTGATCCTCCGGTCCGGTCGTTGCCGCACCCGTTGCGGTGGCATGGCGTGATTGCTCATTGGCGAAACGGTTGTATGCCAAAGACAGGCAGAAGCACACCAGTCCCGCCACCAGCAGCGCCAGGATCTGGGTGAGCGAGTTGCCGTCGGAAAGATCCAGAACCGCCAACTTAACCACCACAGCCATAACTAGCGTGAGCCCGTAGTGGCGCAATGCAACCGCCCTGGCCCTGAAACCGACCACGATGCAAACCGCTCCGGTTACGAGCACCAATGCTGTGATGAACATGGAGGTTGGCGATGCGCCGGTGAGAATCGCGGCCGACCACCACAGTGCCAGGCTCAAGGAGACCGCGATCGCTACGGTCGGGGCAGTGCGGCCGAGCCAGGGCAGCAATAGTCGTGTACCGGCCACCATCAGTGCCGGGCCCAGCAGCAACAGGGGTGTGGCGGTCAACACGCCGGAGGTGGCGCGGGTCGCATCGGCCGCCATGAGGGTCACCGCTGCTTGCAGGGACAGCAGCCCGAAACCGAGCCGGGACAAGGTCGGGACGTGCTGCGACAGGGGAGTGCGCAGACTGCGCGCGCCCTCCAAGGCGCCGGCTCGCGCGCCCGAAACCAGCGCCATCGGGGTGCATCCGCGCGTGAACAGGCCCAGCCCCGACACCGCCAAGGCGCAGGAGGCCGCCAAAAGCGCTGCGGTGGTAGTTCCCGGCACCAATGCGTCAACCAGTGCGGGCAGAACCACCACCAGGTCGGCGGCGATTAACCAGGCGGCAGCGGTCAACTGGGCTGCGTGCGTATTGGAGCGTGCAGTGCCGGGAGGTCCGTCGGGGGCCGGGGTCAGGCGGCTCTCCAGCAGCACGCCAAGTCCCACTGCGATGATCACCGTGACAATCGCCAGGCCCACGACAACCGGCTGGGGCCGGTGGGTGACGGCGAATGCCAGGGCTGCCAGGCCGGTCCCCGGCAGCATCGGCACGGGTGTGGCGCCACCACCGCCCACCACCGGCACGGATGCCAGAGCCAGTGCCAGTACCGCTGGGAGCAGCAGGCGTTTGTCAACGGCGAAGGCAGCGCCGCCGACTGCCAGCATCACCCAAAGATTCACGCCGACCACGCTTCGCGGCCAGCTGTTTCCGGTCCCGCCGTAGGTGAGCAGGGCGGCAGTGGATGCGGTCACGGCGGCCAGTATCAAAGTCGTACTGAGGCCGGGCTGTGCCTCGACAACGGCAGACATCAGTCCAAAGCGCAGCACCGCAAGGGTCAGAGCGGCACCCATCCCCGCCCATTCCCAGGCGGCCGCCTGAGGCGCGGACGCCAGGGACAACAAGCGCCCGGAGTGGTGCGTCTGAGCCAACAGCACCACGGCCGGCAGGCACAGCAACATGGTCCCTGCTGGCGGCCTGTCCGACAGCAGACCCAAGGGACCGATCAAAAGCGCCGTCGCGGTAACCACTATTGAGGTGGTCGGGAACCACTGCACCAGACGCATGCGCGGCGTGTAGTGCGGCAGCAGCGCGCACACCGCCGCCAGAACGATTACGTACCCGTTTACCAGCGTCCACAGCAGCGTCGCCTGCCCGGGCTGGGCATTGGCCTGGGCACAGGCGAAGAGCACGGTCACCAGGGCCCCTACGGCGGAGATTACGGCCGTGAAGAACTGTTGGGTCGTCCAGGACACCAGCAGCAGCACGAATCCCCACGCAGCCATCAGGGGCAGAGCCGTGATTGCCTGCACGCCCAGCATCTGCACGGCGCCGATGATGGTCACGAATCCCAGTGCTCCGCCCGTGCCCGTGACGGTGGCGGCCGCTACTTGTAGGCGCGGCTTATTCTCCGCCAGCGTGGTTCCCGCCGTGGTCATGCCGATGGCCAGCAGCCCCAGGCCGCCTACCTTCCAGGTGTCGGGAATCTGCTCCCAAACCAGCGCGATGAGGCTGACAGCCGCCAGCACTACCAGGAGCCCGGCGGCACCTGAAAGCAGATAAGAGCCCACAGGGCCCTCACGCCGCGGCGGCGCAGGCGGTCTGTGTTCGGCGCGACTCGATCCGACGGCGGTCGGGTGTACTGCCGTCGGTGAAGGGACGGGCGACCGCCTCGACCGGGGGCCGGGGGCGAGGAAGGGATCGAAGTCGTCATATAGCGCCTCCGCTGCAGGACCCTTGCGTGCCGCCGGCGGTGACGCGGTAGTTGCTTGTGGCTGGGTGGGAGCAGTGTCTCGGGGCTTGACGGAGCCGGTGGGCGTATGGGCGAGTTGACTCTCCAGCCGATCTACCTTGTGTTCAAGGGCGGCCAGGCGGGTGATCAGATCATCGAGTTGCGCACTGTCGTAGTGCTCCATGGGACAAGGATCGGGTAAAGCGCGGGCCTTGTCACGACTTTGATGAGGGCAGTTCCACGCGGTGGGATAGCCTTTGCCCATGAGCACCACAGGATTGGCCGCTGCCCAGGCAAAGATGCGCGACGCCGGCGTCGCCGAGCAGGCAATCGATGTTTTCAGCCATTACTACCGTGAGCTTGAGGAGGGAGCCACCGGACTCCTCCCCGAGGACACCATTGAACCGCTCACGCAGATCGACTCCATTGACGACGTCGCTGTAGACGAGGCCGCCGCCCGCAAGGCGCTGGGCAAGACCGTACTCATCAAGCTCAACGGCGGGCTCGGCACCTCCATGGGTATGGACCGGGCCAAGTCGCTGCTGCCGGTACGCGATGGCAAGACCTTCCTGGACCTGCTGGTAGACCAGGTCATGGCCGCCCGCGCCCGCTATGACGTCACCCTGCCGCTGATCTTCATGGACTCCTTCCGCACTCGCCAGGACACGCTCGCGGCCCTGGCCGCCCACCCGGGCATCAAGGTGGAGGGAATTCCGTTGGACTTTCTGCAGAACCGGGAGCCGAAGCTGCGCGCCGACGATCTCACCCCGGTGGAGTGGGAGGCGGATCCGTCCCTGGAGTGGTGCCCGCCTGGACACGGCGACATCTACACCGCCCTGGTCGCCTCCGGCGTGCTGGAAACGCTCCTGGAGCGCGGCTACAAGTACGCGATGACATCCAACTCCGATAACCTGGGCGCCGCGCCCTCTGCCCGCATAGCCGGCTGGTTCGCCGCCTCCGGCGCGCCCTACGCGCCGGAGATGTGTCGCCGCACCCCCGCCGACGTCAAGGGCGGGCACCTGGCCGTGCGCAAGGCGGACGGCCGCATCATCCTGCGGGACACCGCGCAGACGCCGCCGGAGGAGATGCACTACTTCACCGACCAGTTCCGCCACCCCTTCTTCCACACCAACAACCTGTGGTTCGACCTGGAGGTGCTGCGGGACACCCTCGTCGAGCGTCGTGGCATCCTGGGACTGCCGTTGATCCGCAATGACAAGACCGTGGACCCGGCGGACCCCGCCTCGACACCGGTCATTCAGCTGGAGACCGCCATGGGGGCGGCCGTGGAGGCCTTCGACGGCGCCACCGCCGTGGAGGTGCCGCGTAGCCGCTTCCTGCCGGTCAAGACCACCAATGATCTGCTGTTGGTGCGTTCGGATGTGTATGAGGTCGACGCCGACGGGCTGCTGCAGCAGGTGCCAGAGCAGGCCTGTGTGGTGGACCTCGACCCGCGCTACTACAAGCGGATCGCCGACTTCGAGGCCCGCTTCCCGCACGGGGTCCCCTCCATCCGCGACGCACGCAGCCTGACAGTGCGGGGCGACTGGACCTTCGGGACCGAGGTCGTCGCCACCGGGGATGCGGTTGTCTGCGAGCAGGACGCGCCTGGGGTGCTGGCCGACGGCGCTCGGCTGGGCTGAGTGCTCGCAGGCGGGGCGGCGTCGTTTCAAGCGGTGGATGCGTGAGGCCCCGGACCAGACGGTCCGGGGCCTCACGTGCTTCCGGTGGGCGATACTGGAATCGAACCAGTGACCTCCTCGGTGTGAACGAGGCGCTCTAACCCCTGAGCCAATCGCCCGGTGCGGTGCAGACATTAGCGGTGCAAGGGCCGTTCCGGCAAATGGAGTGCCGGTGAGGTGGATCACCGTGTTTGTATTTGCCTGACGGGCCGGGTCGGGTGTTATGGTTCAGCCGCGCTCACGGGTTCAGATGAGCCTGACGAGCGTTGCGCATGCGGATGTGGCTCAGTTGGTAGAGCATCACCTTGCCAAGGTGAGGGTCGCGGGTTCGAGTCCCGTCATCCGCTCCGAGGAGCCGGGTTCCTCCCAGCATCTCACTGGTGGGTTGGCCGAGAGGTTAGGCACCGGCCTGCAAAGCCGTTTACACCGGTTCGAATCCGGTACCCACCTCGGGCGATTGGCGCAGCGGTAGCGCGCTTCCCTGACACGGAAGAGGTCACTGGTTCGATCCCAGTATCGCCCACCACCGCCTTGCTTCTCCCGCCAGTCAGTCGGCCGGGAACCAGGCGTCCAAGACCTGTAGCACGCCGTCGTCGTCATTGGCGGGCGCAGTGAAGCGGGCGCCCCGCCGGGCGGCCGGTGAAGCGTTACCCATGGCGATGCCGTAGCCGACGCCGGCCAGCATCTCCGTGTCATTGCCGGAGTCCCCGAAGGCGGCGGCCTGACCACGTGTGAGGCCCCAGTGGTCCAGCAGCACGTCCAGCCCGGAGGCCTTGTGCCGCCCGGGCACGATCAGGTCCACGCTGTCATGCCCGGACACCACCGGCACCATGGCTCCTTCCAGCGCCGCGGACAACCGGTCCAGGAAGACCTGCGTGAAGCCGCGCTTGTCCACTAGCGCGATCTTGGATACCCGGTGGCCGTTGATGTCGGCGGTGTGCGTGACGTACTGGTACTGCGGGTGGTAGAAGGTCAGTAGCTCCCGCATCTGCGGCGTCTCCGACTCGCGCAGGTAGGCGCCGTCCGGGCCGGAGGCGATGAAGGCGAGCCCGGCGTCCTCGTCGAGCACCGCCAGCACCCGGGCCAGCGCATCCATGGGCACGTGCGTCTCCAGCAGCCGGACACCATCGGCCAGCACGATCGCCCCGTTGTCGGACACCACGCCGTCGGGAGCCGGGCCCTCAGCGGCCGGGAAGAAGCCGAGCAACTGCGCCTCCTGATTGCCGGAGGCGACCACGAAGCGCACCCCGGCCTTGCTCATGCGGCGGCGCAGCGGCGCGAAGCGGCCCCGGTTGTAGGTGGACCCGGCGCGCAGGAAGGTGCCATCCATGTCCACCGCCACTACGCGCAGACCCGGCGGCCGGCAGGCCGGGGGAGCAGGCGGCGCCGCGGCGCCTTCCCTTTCCGGTGCTTGGCTCATCTCAGAGCTCCTCGATCAGGCCGAGGTGGGTGAAGGCCCTGGCCAGGCCGTCGTCCTCGACGTCGTCGGTCACCAGGTCGGCGGCCGCCTTCACCTCCGGGGCGGCATTCCCCATCGCCACGCCCACCCCGCAGTACTCCAGCATGCCCAGGTCCACCGCGCCATCCCCAAAAGCCACGGCCTCGGCGGGAGACACTCCCAGGTGGCGCAGCAGCACGTCTATGGCCTCCACCTTGTTGGCCGCGGGCAGGGCGACGTCTCCGAACAGGGCGTCGTGCCCGCGGCCGCCCCAGGTACCGACGAGCAGCCCGGGGAAGGCGTGCCGCGCGGCCTCGACATCCTGCGGGCCGGACAGCACGAAGCTGATCTTGTTGACGTCCTCGCGCATCAGCTGCTCGGTGAGTATTAGATCCGGCAGTGCGTCCGCCACCTCCAGCGACGCGGCGTCATCGCGCCCCCTGCCGGCGGCATAGGCACGAATCGCATCGCGAGCGGTATCGGGGAACGACCCCGGCGCGTACAGGCCCGAGTTCGACTCCAGGTAGAAGGTTAGCCCGCGCGCCCGCAGCCACGCCACGATCCGGGCGCAGTCGTCACGAGACAGGTGACGGTGCAGTAGCACCTCGCCGTCATCCTCCACGTAGGCGCCGTTGCCGCCGATCATGCCGTCCAAGCCGATGTTCCAGATGCGTGCAGGCACCTCCGCTCGGGAACGCCCGGTAGTCACATAGACGCGATGCCCGGTGGCCCGGGCCCGCCGGACCGCGCTGACGGCCGAGTCGGGCAGCACGTTCGTGTAGGTCACCAAGGTGCCGTCCACATCCATCAGGATGATGCGGGGCCGAGCCGATGCCGTGGCCGACGCGGGTGCGCGCCGTTCCGGCAGATCCGGCGGGGCGGGCGGAGAACTGGACACGGGTGACTCCTGGACGGTGTTGGCCCTGGCCGAACAGGCGCATGTGGCGAGCCGAGACAATGATCACAGCATAGGTGGCGACCCGGTGCCGGGCCAGGACCACGCAGGCCGGAAGCGATTCCACCGAGGTCGGTAGACGTTACCGCCGAGGTCGGTAGCAATAACCGCCGAGATCGGTTGATATGGCGAATGGGCTCCCGTCGGCCTGCCGGGCCATGCACCATCCGCACGCCCTTAGGGCACGCCACCAATCGTCAGGCCAACGCGCGGCACCACGTGGGGAGGCGCCGAAGGCCCGGGAGCCGGCCGCCGGGCCACCGCCCCGATGCTCCTGGCGATCTTCGCGGGTAGGAAAGCGATCGCATAATCTCCTGCCATGGCCGACCCGTCGACATACCGTCCCGCTCCCGGCGACATCCCTACCTCGCCGGGCGTGTATCGGTTCCTTGACGCCGAGGGGCGCGTCATCTACGTCGGCAAGGCCAAGAACCTGCGCGCCCGCCTGAGCAACTACTTCCAGGACCTGGCCGCTCTGCATCCGCGCACCCAGAGGATGGTGACCACGGCCTGCGCGGTGGAGTGGACGGTGGTGTCCACCGAGGTGGAGTCCCTGGCCCTGGAGTACTCCTGGATCAAGGAGTTCAACCCGCGCTTCAATGTCAAGTACAAGGATGACAAGTCCTACCCGTATCTTGCGGTCACCATGCAGGAGACCTATCCGCGGGCGCAGATCGTGCGCGGCGCCCGCCGCCCCGGCGTGCGGTACTTCGGGCCCTTCGTGCAGGTGTGGTCCATCCGGGAGACCCTTGACCAGCTGCTGCGCGTCTTCCCCATCCGCTCTTGCTCGGCGGGGGTGTTCAAGCGCGCCCACGCCTCCGGTCGCCCGTGCCTGCTGGGCTACATAGACAAGTGCTCCGCACCCTGCGTGGGACGCATCAGCCCCGCCGACCACCGGGCGTTGGCCGAGGACTTCTGCGCCTTCATGGCTGGCCGCACCGGTCCCTACCTGCGCGAGGTCGAGGCGCAGATGCGGGCTGCCGCCCAAGCGCTCGACTTCGAGAAGGCGGCCCGCCTGCGCGACGACGCCGAGGCTCTGCGCAAGGTCATTGAGCAGAACACGGTGGTGTTGCCTGAGGCCACCGACGCCGACGTGTTCGCCCTGACACGCGATGAGCTTACTGCCGCCGTGCAGGTCTTCCACGTGCGCGGCGGGCGGGTGCGCGGCCAGCGCGGCTGGGTTATAGACCTGGTGGAGGAGGCCACCGACGCTGAACTCATTGAGCGGCTCCTCCAGCAGGTCTACTCCGACCTGCTCGAACCCGCCGACGCCGCTCCTGTCGGCACAGACGTCGGCGCCCCCGAACGCTCCGGGCCCACCACCTCCCTAGGCGTGGGCGACCGGGCCCCCGCTGCGCCCCAGGAACGCACCGCCCCCGAGAATGGCAGCCGTACGGGCAGGCGCGAGCGGAGCGCAACCAGCGTCGACGATGTCACTCACACCGCCACCACCGCGGTGCCGCGGGAGATCCTGGTGCCCGCCCTGCCGTCCGATGCCGAGGCCGTGCGCGACTGGCTGACCGGTCTGCGCGGCGCCAGGGTGGAGCTGCGCGTGCCCCTGCGGGGGGACAAGGCCGCCCTAATGGACAACGTGCGCAAGAACGCCGAGGAGGCGCTGCGCCAGCACAAGACCCGCCGTGCCGGCGACCTCACCCAGCGCTCCCAGGCGCTGGAGGAACTGGCCGAGGCCCTGGACCTGCCGGAGGCCCCGCTGCGGGTGGAGTGCTACGACATCTCCCACACGCAGGGCAGCTACCAGGTCGGCTCCATGGTCGTCTTCGAGGACGGTGCCCCCAAGAAGTCCGACTACCGGCGCTTCGTTATCCGCGGTCGGGACGGATCCGGCGCCGCCGACGACACCGCCGCCATGCATGAGGTACTCACCCGTCGCTTCAAGCGGCTGCTGGCTGAGCGCAGCACCCCCGGTCCGGTGTCCGGCTCCGTACCGGCGAGTCTCGGCGGGCAGTACGTGGAGGATATGGCCGACGACGTCGTACCGGCGGCAGTCGACGGCGAGCCTGTGGGGACGGTGGTGGCCGCGGACAGCGCCGGCGTAACTCCCGCCTCCGGCCCCGTAGACCCCGACACCGGCCGCCCGCGCCGCTTCTCCTACACGCCCGGGCTCGTCGTCGTCGACGGCGGCCTGCCGCAGGTAAATGCCGCCCAGGCCGTGCTCGACGAACTCGGCGTGGAGGTGCCCCTAGTGGGCCTGGCCAAGCGCCTGGAGGAGGTGTGGGTGCCGGGTGAAGAGTTCCCAATAGTTCTGCCACGCACCTCACCCGCCCTATACCTGCTGCAGTACCTGCGCGACGAGTCCCACCGCTTCGCCATCACGCACCACCGTAAGAAGCGTTCGGCGGGAATGACCCGATCCGTGCTCGACTCGATCCCCGGGCTCGGCCCGGCCCGACAGGCGGCGTTGCTTAAGGAGTTCGGCTCGGTCAAGCGCCTGCGGGCCGCCACCCCCGAGCAGATCGCCGCCGTGAAGGGCATCGGCCCGACCCTGGCCGCAACCATTCAACGGCGGCTGGCCGATGGGGGAAGGGCTAGGACGGCCACCGGGGCGGAGGTGGACTCGGCGGAGTCGACGCCTGCTGCGGTGTCATCGGATCGATGACACAATCCAGCGGGTGGAGATCCTGCGGGTGTTCAACAACAATGTGATCCTGGCGCGCGACGAGCTGGGGCGCGAAACGGTGCTGACCGGTCGCGGACTCGGCTTCCAATGCAAACCGGGTCAGGAGGTGGACACCTCCCGGGTGGCGCGACGCTACGTGCTGGCAGAGAATGCCGCAACCGTCGGTGAGGTGATGGCGGCGATTCCGCTGGAGCGGATAGCCCTGATCGAGCGTACTTTCCGCGCCGCCGCCAGGGAGCTGGGAACGGCGGTCCCATCCTCCACGATCGTGGCGGTGGTCGACCACGTCAACCAGGCCATGGAGCGGGCCGCCGCGGGCATAGTCATGGACTACCCGCTGCGCGCCGAGGCCGCCCACCTGCATCCGGAGGAGCTGCGGCTGGCCGAGCGCATGGTCGCCGAACTCAACCGCGCCCAGGCGATACAGCTGCCCGAGGGCGAGGCCGTTGCCCTGGCTCTGCACCTGTTCGCCGCCGCCGTAGGCGCTCCCTCAACCCGGGAGGCGGTGCGCCAGTCCAAGCTGATCGGGCAGGTGATGGATATTCTCAAGGCCGCCTACGGGCAGGACTTCCGCGCCGAGTCGATCGACGCTGCCCGTTTCGCGGTGCATCTGCGTTACTTCCTGGTGCGTGCCCGCACCGGCGAGCAGCTGGTGGACGGCACCGGAAGCGTCATCGCCGAGTCCCTGCGCCTGCGGTATCCACAGGCCTACCGGGTGGCGGTGCGGGTCAAAGAGCTGTTGGAGATGCGCCTGGGAATCACGGTTCAGGAGGATGAGACCGCTTACCTGACCATGCATGTGGCGCGCCTGGAGCTCGGCCTTGACCGCACGCGCCCTCAGTCACATTAGTCACTGTGACCAAGGGCACCTCGTATTGCGCTGATGTGATGGCGCTGAGCTGTCCTATCCTGGGTTGCGAGGCCCGAACGGGGCCCAGGATTGTTACCCGCATGGGGCAAGACCTGAGACGACTCGCAGAGTTCTGCGCAGGCGTCTCGGGTCTTTTTTATTTCCCAACCTCTCGCGGGCAACCGAATCGAGGAGGATCGGCATGGCCAAAGTGGACTACGCGGCGCTGGCGTCGCAACTGCTGGACAAGGTCGGAGGTGAGGGCAATGTCCGCTCCATGACCCACTGCGCCACCCGCCTGCGCCTGGTCCTGGCCGAGGAGTCAAAGGCGGCGACGGCGCAGATCAAGCAAATGCCCGGCGTCGTCACCGTCGTTCAGGCCGGAGGCCAGTACCAGGTGGTGATCGGCAACGACGTACCGTTGCTGTACGAGGAACTGGGGCGCATTACCTCGCTGGGGGCGGGGACCGAGACCGCCGAGCAGCCCGCGGAGGAGGGAAACCTCTTCGACCGCTTCATCAAGTTGATCTCCGCGCTGATCAACCCGGTCCTGTGGACCCTGGCCGGCGCCGGCCTAATCAAAGCCACGTTGGCGCTGCTGACCACGCTGGAGTGGATGTCCGCCACCGGCACCACCTACACGATCCTCAATGCCGCCGGCGACTCCGTCTTCTACTTCCTGCCGGTGGTGCTGGCGATCTCCTCGGCGCGCCGCTTCAAAGCCAACGAGATTACGGCGGTGGCGATCGCCGGCGCCCTGGTCTACCCGGATATTGCGGCCCTGGCGGACGCCGACTCGGTGACCTTCATCGGCATCCCCGTGATCATGGCCTCCTACAGCTCATCCCTGCTGCCGATTATCTTCTCCACCTGGATCCAAGGCTACCTGGAGCGCTGGCTCAAGCGAGTGCTGCCCTCCACCATCCGCAACTTCGCGGTGCCGTTGCTGGTGCTCACGATTATGGTGCCGCTGGTGCTGATGACCATCGGTCCGGTGACCACCGCCCTGTCCGGCGGCATCTCCGGCGGTATTCAGGCCCTGTTCCGTGCCGCGCCCTGGGCCGCGGGTGCGGTTATGGGCGCCTTCTGGCAGGTGTTCGTCATGTTCGGCGTCCACTGGGGCTTTGTGCCCATCATGCTGGCCGACTATGACGACCCCGGCTATTCACTCATGGCGGCCCCACTGTTCGCCGCGGTCCTGGCACAGGCCGCCGCGATGCTCGCGGTAATGATCCGCACCCGTTCGGCGCAGATGCGGCAGGTTGCCGGTCCCGCCACGCTTTCGGCATTCCTCGCCGGCATCACCGAGCCCGGCATCTACGGCGTTAACCTGCCGCTGAAGCGCCCCTTCATCGCGGGCTGCATCGGCGGCGCCGTGGGCGGAGCGATTATCGCCATCGGCGGCGGCGCCTCCTCATCCTTCGTGTTCCCTTCCCTGATCGGCATCTCGGCCCTGCTGCAACAAGGCAATGTGCCGGTGACATTCATCGGCATCGGTGTGGCCGTAGTCATCGGTTTCGTACTGGCATTCGTGCTTGGTTTCAACGAGGCCGACGCCGCCGACTCCGGGGCCCAGGAGGCGCAAACCGAGCAGACGACGGCCTCCACGGAGCCCACCACCACCTTGGGCGCCCCAGTGGTCGGCCGGGCCATGCCGCTGGAGAAGGTCGCCGACCCCGTCTTCTCCTCCGGTGCGCTGGGCGGGGGTGTTGCCGTGCGCCCCAGCGGATCCGGGCGGATCACGGTGACCGCGCCCGCGGCCGGAACGCTGCTTACCGTCATGGACTCCGGGCACGCCTACGGCATCAAGACTGACGACGGTGTGGAACTGCTGGTACACGTCGGTCTGGACACGGTCCAGCTCGAGGGCAAGGGCTTTTCACCGAAGGTCACCGTGGGGCAGCGCGTCGCACGCGGCCAGGAGCTGGCCGAGGTCGACCTTGAGGTTGTGCGTGAGGGCGGATACGACCCCACCACCATCCTGGTAGTCACCAACACGGCGAGCCTGGCGGGCGTGGTCCCGGTGGTCGACGCCGATGTGGATGCCGACGTCGACGTCATCGAGATCGACCACTGACCGGGGCAGAATCGGCCCTGAGCCGGGATACGAACCTAGTCCACACTCTTAAGGAGAACCCACCCATGTCGACACCAACCACCCCCTCCGATTTCCCCGACGACTTCCTGTGGGGCGGCGCACTGGCCGCCAACCAGTACGAGGGCGCCTATGACGCCGACGGCAAGGGCCTGAGCGTCCAGGACGTCATGCCCCAGGGCATCGTCGGCCCCCGCACTAAGGCCCCCACCCCGGACAACCTCAAGCTGGAGGGCATCGACTTCTACCACCGCTATGCCGAGGACATCGCCCTGCTGGCGGAGATGGGCTTCAAGGTCTTCCGCTTCTCCATCGCCTGGTCTCGCATCTTCCCCAAGGGGGATGAGACCGAGCCCAACGAGGCCGGCCTGGCCTTTTACGACCGGGTACTGGACGAACTGGAGAAGTACGGAATCGAACCGCTGGTGACCATCAGCCACTACGAGACGCCGCTGCATCTCGCCCAGACCTATAACGGCTGGGCCGACCGGCGCATGATCGGCTTCTTCGAGCACTACGCCCGCACCCTGTTCGAGCGCTACGGCAAGCGGGTGAAGTACTGGCTGACCTTCAACGAGATTAACTCCGTGCTCCACGAGCCCTTCATGTCCGGCGGCATCAACACTCCCAAGGAGGAGCTCAGCGAGCGGGACCTGTACCAGGCGATCCACCACGAGCTGGTGGCCTCCGCTTCCGCCACCCGTATCGCCCACGAGGTAAACCCCGATCTGAAGGTCGGCTGCATGATCCTGGCGATCCCCTTCTACCCGCTTACCCCGGACCCGCGGGATGTGTGGGCCGCCAAGCAGGCCGAACGTGACAACTACACCTTCGGCGACGTGCACGTGCGCGGCACCTACCCCGGCTACTTCCTGCGCAAGCTCCGGGATAAGGGCATCGAGCTGGACATCACCGAGGACGACCGCCGCACCCTGGCCGAACACACGGTTGACTTCGTGTCCTTCTCCTACTACATGTCCTCCTGTGAGACCGCCACCCAGGAGAGGGAGGCCAGCGGTGGCAACCTGATGGGCGGCGTCGTCAACCCCACCCTGGAGGTCTCCCAGTGGGGTTGGGCCATCGACCCGCGCGGCCTGCGCACGATCCTGAACGACTACTGGGACCGCTGGGGCAAGCCCCTGTTCATCGTGGAGAACGGCCTGGGCGCCCGCGACGAGCTGATCACCGGCCCCGACGGTGTCCCCACCGTTGAGGACGACTACCGGATTGATTACATGAACGACCACCTGGTGCAGGTGCGCGAGGCTGTTGCCGACGGCGTGCAGGTCATTGGCTACACCTCCTGGGGCTGCATCGACTGTGTATCGGCCTCCACCGCTCAGATGTCCAAGCGCTACGGCTTCATCTACGTGGACCGCAACGACGACGGCACCGGCACGCTGGAGCGCTACCGCAAGAAGTCCTTTGGCTGGTATCGGGAGGTGATCGCCTCCAATGGCGGCAGCCTGAAGGCCTGACCAACTCGGCGCGAGCAGTAGTAGTGGCCGCAGCCGGCTCACGGCGTGCGAACCGGGCACTGGGTAGTGTGTGCAGATGCCTGTAGAACGCGCTCCGTTGAGCCGGTTGCGGCTGCTGCCGCTGCGCCTGGCCCAGTTCGCCGCCATCCAACTGGCCTGTTGCGCCTTCCCGATCGCCGTGTTCGCCGGCATGGCGGTCTCCGTGCTCGTCTGGAACCGGATGGACCTGCCACTGGCACGCTATGACGCGCTGCTCATCTACGTGGTAGTGGTGCAGATCGCCTTCGTAGCGCTGAAGCTTGAGACCTGGCGTGAACTGGCGGTGATCTGCGCCTTCCACCTTATCGGCCTGGCGCTGGAGGTCTTCAAGGTGCGCGTGGGCTCATGGACCTACCCGGATGCCGGGGCGGTGCGCCTGGGTGGGGTGCCGATCTTCTCGGGTTTCATGTACGCCTCGGTCGGCTCATACATTTGCCAGGCCTTCCGGCGTTTCGACCTGCGCATCTCCGACTTTCGCCGCTGGCCGGTGACGGTCCTGGCGGTGGCGGCCTATACGAACTTCTACACCCACCATTTCATCTGGGACCTGCGCTGGGCGGTGGCGGGAGGGTTCATCGTGGCTCTGTGGGGCTCCGTGGTGCACTTCACGGTGGGCGGTGACCGTTACCGCATGCCCACCTCCGTGTCATTCGTGCTCATCGGGGTCTTCCTATGGTTGGCGGAGAACCTCGGCACATTCCTCAATGCGTGGCGCTACCCGGACCAGCAGACGGGGTGGCACCTGGTGCACACCGGCAAGCTCGGCAGCTGGGCGCTGCTGGTGACCCTGAGTTTCGTGCTGGTGGCCGCCGTCAAGGCGGAGGAGGGCGTGCGCTACGGGGACGGGACGGCCAGGGTCACCGCGCCGAAGGAACGTCGCCGCCGGAGTGTGTCACGGTGACGGCCCCGGCCGCCTCCTGCGCGCGCCGCCGGGCCGTGGCGATGTCCTCGGCTGCGGCCACGGCCACACCCAGGCGTCGACCCGGATGCGCATCGGGCTTGCCGAACAGGCGCAGGTCACTGCCCGGCACGGCCAGCGCCTGGGCCACGCCCGTGTAGCTCACCCCGGCGCCGGGCGCGGATTGGAGGGGCGACTTGATGACGGCGGAGGCACCGGGGGAGTGCAGCGTCGTATCCACGGGCAGCCCCAGCAGGGCTCGGGCGTGCAGTTCAAACTCACTTAGACGCTGGCTCGCCAGGGTCACCATGCCGGTGTCATGCGGGCGGGGGGAGACCTCCGAGAAGAGCACCTCCTGCCCGCAGATGAACAGCTCCACTCCGAACAGGCCCCAGCCGCCCAGTGCCTCCGTCACCGCGGCGGCGACCTGCTGTGCCCGCTCCCGTGCGCCCGGGGGCAGTGGGTGCGGCTGCCAGGACTCCACGTAGTCCCCGTCCACCTGCCGGTGCCCGATCGGTTCACAAAATGAGGTGACGGTCCGGCCGCTGCGCGGGTCGCGGGAGCGCACCGTCAGCAGCGTGATCTCGGAGTCGAATTCAATGAACCCCTCCACAATCACCCGGCCCCGGTCCACCCGGCCCCGGGTGGTCGCCAGGCGCCAGGCGGTGGTCACGTCATTGGGGCCGTGCACCAGACACTGGCCGTGCCCGGAGGAGGACATCACCGGCTTGACGATGCATGGGTAACCGATCCGTTCGGCCTCGGCGGCCAGTTCCAGAGCACTGGAGGCGAAGGCGTAGGGGCTGGTGGGCAGGCCGAGCTCCTCGGCGGCGAGTCTACGTATGCCCTCCCGATCCATGGTCAGTCGAGCTGCCCTGGCGGTGGGCACCACCCGCACCGCCTCGGCCTGCTCCAGTGCCACCAGGGCATCGGTCGCCAAGGCCTCGATCTCCGGCACGACGATCCTCGCCCCGGTGGATTCGATCGCGGCCGTAAGCGCCGCCGGGTCGGACATGTCCACGGTCAGGGCGTGATGCGCGACCTGCTGGGCGGGGGCCCCCGCATACCGGTCGATCGCGGTGACCTCCACCCCTAAACGCGCCAGCGCGATCGTGACCTCCTTGCCCAGTTCGCCCGAGCCGAGCAGCGCCACGCGGGTGGCGCACTTCGTGTCCGGGGTGCCGATGCCCTCGGCGGCGGGGGAGGAGGAGTTGAATGCGGTCACGGCGACCTCCGCTGCTCGGCACGCGCGCGCGTGCGTTCTGTTTCGGCATCTCGGTGCCGACTGCTACGGCCACGCTACCGAAATTACGCGGGTCTGACACAGCTGGTTGTGCCATGCTGGTGGCATGGATGCACCGGACCTAACCGACCCCGGCCGTCCGCCCGCACCGGACGGCGGCCGTGACCGGATCCCGCCGTCGGTTCCTGTGACCGGCCACCGCGCCACCGCCCCGCTCCCGCCTGGCGTCCCGCCGCGCAGGCGCAGGGACCCGCTCAAGGACACGGTGCCACGTGGCATTCCCGCCCTGGACGAGGCGGCCGCCCCGGTGCCTCCGGCCAAGCGGCCGGAGATGATCATTGTCACCGGCATGTCGGGTGCGGGGCGCTCTCGCGCCGCCAACGCCCTGGAGGATCTCGACTGGTATGTGGTGGACAATCTTCCCCCGCAGCTACTGCCGGCGCTGGCCGGCATGATGACCACGGTCGGCGCGGGCGTGCACCGGCTGGCCGCCGTCGTCGATGTGCGCAGCCGCGAGTTCTTCGCCTCCTTCATGCAGTACCTGGCGCAGTTGCGCGACACCGGCGTGGAGGTCCGCCTGATCTTCCTGGACGCCTCCGACGCCGCGCTGATCCGCCGCTTCGAGTCGTCTCGCCGTCCGCACCCGTTGCAGGGAACCGGCTCGATCCTGGACGGCATCCAGCATGAACGCACACTGCTGGCCGGCCTCAAGGGCACGGCCGACGAGGTCATTAATACCACCGACTACTCCGTGCACGATCTGGCCCGGCGCATCCGTGAACTGGTCGCCCACGAGTCCGATCTGGCCCTGCAGGTCACGGTCATGTCCTTCGGCTTCAAATACGGCCTGCCGATGGATGCCGACCACGTCCTGGACGTCCGCTTCATCCCCAACCCGTACTGGGTTACGGAGCTGCGGCACCTGACCGGACGGGATGCGCCCGTGGCCGAATACGTGTTCCAGCAGGACGGCGCAGCGGACTTCGTGGACGGTTACGTAGGCCTGCTGATTCCGGCGCTGCCCAGGTACGTCGATGAGCTCAAACCCAATGTCACCATCGCGGCGGGCTGTACCGGCGGCAAGCACCGCTCGGTGGCAACCGCCGAACGGATCGCCGCCAGCCTGCGATCCGCCGGCTTCAAGGTGGCCGTGCAGCACCGGGACCTGGGAAGGGAGTGAGGCGAGCATGAGTGAGATTCCGGGCGGATCCCGGCATGACGCATTGGCTGTGCCCGCAGACGGGGCAGAGTCCGACACCCGTGCACGCGGCACCCGTGCCACCATCGACTCGGCCGGCTGGAGCCGCCGCGGTGAGGAGGGGCCGGCCGTCGTCGCCCTGGGCGGCGGGCACGGGCTGTCAGCCACCCTGCGGGCCCTGCGCCACGTCACCCATCGGCTTACCGCCGTGGTCACGGTCGCCGACGACGGCGGCTCCTCGGGGCGACTGCGCCGCGAGTTCGACTGTCTGCCCCCCGGGGACCTGCGCATGGCGCTGGCCGCCCTTACCGACGAGACCGAATGGGGTCTGACCTGGCGCGATGTGCTCCAGCACCGCTTCTCCGGTGAGGGTGAGCTGAACAACCACGCCCTGGGCAACCTGCTCATACTGGCCCTGTGGCAGCTGCTGGGGAACGAGGTTGAGGGGCTGGACTGGGTCGGGCGGTTGCTGAGCATCCATGGCCGCGTGATCCCCATGAGCGCCTCCCCGCTGGTCATCGAGGCGGATATCGTTGACGACGACAGCCGCCAGCGCGTCTGCGGGCAGGTGGCGGTTGCCTCCACCCGCGGCCGGATGGAGAACGTGCGGGTGGTTCCCGAGGACGCGGACGCCCACCCTGAGGCGATCCATGCCATCGACGCCGCCGACTGGGTGATCCTCGGCCCCGGTTCCTGGTACACCTCCGTGCTGCCGCACCTGATCCTGCCCTCCATGCGGCGTGCGCTGGAGCGCACCCCTGCGCGTAAGGCAGTGGTGCTGAACCTATCGGCCCAAAGCGGTGAGACCGATGACATGACCGTGGCCGATCACCTGCGCGTCCTGGCGGAGTATGCGCCCGCCCTGCGGCTGGATGTGGTCGTCGCCGATCCCAGCGTAGTGGAGGATGTGGCCGATCTGAGCGCCGTCGCCGAGTCGATGGGAGCGGTTCTAGTGCTGAGACAGGTGCGCACGGGCGATGCACTGTGCCACCATGATCCTTTGCGGCTGGCTGCCGTCTTCCGGGACGCCTTCGACGGCATCGTCGGCGACATCGCCGGCGCATTGCCGCTAACCTGAATGTTCCCTGCCACAACCGTTCCGTACACCAGCTAAGACCAGGAGCACCACCACATGTCGCTGACGGTTACCGTCAAGGACGAGCTCGCACGCGTGAGTACCGACAACGCCGCCCAGCGGCGTGCCGAGGTAGCTTCAATGCTGCGCTTCGCCGGCGGCCTGCATATCGTTTCCGGCCGTATCGTGGTCGAGGCCGAACTCGATCACGGCGGCGCCGTGCGTCGACTGCACCGCGATTTGCGGGAGCTGTTTGGCATGACCCCCGAGGTGCTAGTGGTGCAGGCCGGCTCCCTGCACCGCGGCAGCCGCTACGTGCTGCGCGTAACCGATCGCGGCCGTGACCTGGCGCGACTGACCGGCCTGGTGGACGGTCACGGCCGACCCGTGCGCGGTATGCCCGTGGCCGTGGTTCAGGGCGGACGCAATGCCTCCGCCGCGGCCTGGCGCGGCGCCTTTCTGGCCCGTGGTTCACTGACGGAGCCCGGTCGCTCCTCCGCCCTGGAGATCACCTGCCCCGGCTCGGAGGCCGCCCTCGCCCTGGTTGGGGCCGCCCGCCGTTTTGAAGTGGCGGCCAAGGCCCGGGAGGTGCGCGGCACCGACAGGGTGGTGGTCCGTGACGGCGAGGCGATCAGCGTTCTGCTGCAGAAGATGGGCGCGGTGGAGGCCAATACCAACTGGGTGGAGCGCCGCACCCGCCGCGAGACCCGGGGCACGGCCAACCGCTTAGCCAATTTCGACGACGCCAACCTGCGCCGCTCGGTGCGGGCGGCCGTTACCTCAGGGGCGCGTGTGGAACGGGCCTTCGAGATCCTCGGAGACGACGTTCCCGATCACCTGGTGCAGGCCGGCCGGCTGCGTATTCAGAACAAGCAGGCCAGCCTGGAGGAACTCGGTCGCATGGCCGACCCGCCGCTGACCAAGGACGCGGTGGCCGGACGCATCCGCCGACTGCTGGCCATGGCGGACAAACGCGCCCACGAACTGGGTATGCCGGACACGGAGGCGGCGCTCACCCAGGACATGCTCGATATGTGAGATGCGCCCGTGTGTTCGCCCGTGGCGTGTCCGAACCTGCACGGCGACCGGCACGTGACGCTAGACTCAACGTGCCGGTAATCGGACGGGTGAATACCCCACGAAGGCCGGGGCACACCGTGTGTGCAAAGAGCTACGAATATGTGCGCCCATGCGCACTAGGAGGACACAAAGTGACCACCCGCGTTGGTATCAACGGCTTCGGCCGCATCGGCCGCAACTTCTTCCGCGCCGCCCTCGAGCAGGGCGCCGACTTCGAGGTCGTGGCTGTCAACGACCTGACCGACATCAAGACCCTCGCCCACCTCCTCAAGTTCGACTCCATCATGGGCCGCCTCGCCGCCGAGGTCACCTACGACGAGCAGAACATCATCGTTGATGGCAAGCCGATCCGCGTCCTGGCCGAGCGCGAGCCCGGCAACCTGCCCTGGGCGGATCTGGGTGTCGACGTCGTCGTGGAGTCCACCGGTTTCTTCACCGACGCCACCAAGGCCCAGGCGCACATTGACGCCGGCGCCAAGAAGGTCGTCATTTCTGCCCCGGCGAAGAATGAGGATGGCACCTTCGTGGTCGGCGTCAACGAGCAGGACTACGACACCACCAAGCACAACATCATCTCGAACGCCTCCTGCACCACTAACTGCCTCGCCCCCGTGGCGAAGGTGCTGGACGAGGCCTTCGGTATCGAGAACGGCCTGATGGTGACCGTTCACGCCTACACCGGCGACCAGCGCATCCATGACGCGCCGCACAAGGACCTGCGTCGCGCCCGCGCTGCCGCCCTCAACATCGTCCCGACCTCCACCGGTGCCGCCCGCGCGGTCGCCCTCGTGCTCCCGCAGCTGAAGGGCAAGCTGGACGGCTACGCCATGCGCGTTCCGGTCCCGACCGGCTCGGTCACGGACCTGACCTTCAAGCCCTCCAAGCCGGCCACCGTTGAGGAGATCAACGCCGCCGTCAAGGCCGCTGCTGAGGGCCCGCTCAAGGGTGTTCTTGCCTACTCCGAGGAGGACCTGGTCTCCACCGACATCGTCGGTGACGCCCACTCCTCCGTCTTCGACTCCAAGCTCACCAAGGTGCAGGGCGACCAGGTCAAGGTCGTGTCCTGGTACGACAACGAGTGGGGTTACTCCAACCGTCTCGTCCAGCTGACCGCCCTGGTCTGCGAGAAGCTCGCCTGAGGCCGCGCGCACAGCCGGCACTCACCACCGTGAGCAACCGACGGACGCCCGCACACGCCGCGGCATGTGCGGGCGTCCGGTCGTATCTGCTCGGTCAACAACCCGACACCCACAACTCCCGATACTGACGCCATACTCAACACTGCGAGGTTTCATGAAGACCATCGACTCCCTCGGTGACCTGAAGGGCAAGCGTGTCCTGGTCCGCTCCGATTTCAACGTCCCGCTCGACGAAAACAAGCACATCACCGACGACGGCCGTATCCGTGCCGCTCTGCCGACTCTTAAGACGCTGCTCGACGCCGGCGCGAAGGTGATTGTCACCGCTCACCTGGGCCGCCCCAAGGGGCAGGTCAACCCCGACTTCTCCCTGGCCCCGGTCGCCACACGGCTGGCCGAACTGGCCGGTGTGGACGTCACTTTGGCCGAGGACACCGTCGGTGAGGGCGCCAAGGCGGCAGTGGCCGCTTTGGAGCCCGGCAACATCGTCTTGCTGGAGAATGTCCGCTTCAACGCCGCCGAGACCTCCAAGGATGACGCCGAGCGTGCCGCCTTCGCCGAGCAACTGGCCGCACTGGCCGACGTGTTCGTCTCCGACGGTTTCGGCGTTGTACACCGCAAGCAGGCCTCCGTCTATGATGTGGCCCGCATCCTCCCGGCCGCCTCCGGGCTGCTTGTAGCTAAGGAGATCGAGTCCCTGGGCAGGGCCGTCAACGACCCCGTCCGGCCCTACACGGTGGTGCTGGGAGGATCCAAGGTCTCCGACAAGCTCGGCGTGATCGCCAATCTGCTGGGCAAGGCCGACCGCCTGCTGATCGGCGGCGGCATGGCCTACACCTTCCTCGCCGCGCAGGGCCACGAGGTTGGTACCTCCCTGTTGGAGAAGGACCAGATCGACACGGTCAAGGGATACCTTGAGACCGCCGAGGCGAACGGGGTGGAGCTGCTGCTGCCTGTTGACACCGTCGTCGCCCCCGAGTTCAAGCCGGATGCACCGGCTAGCGTGGTGTCCGCGGACGCGATCCCCGCGGACCAGATGGGTCTGGATATCGGCCCCAAGACCAGGGAGCTGTTCGCCCGGGCGATCGCCTCCTCTAAGACGGTGGTTTGGAACGGCCCCATGGGCGTATTCGAGTTCCCGGCCTTCGCCGAGGGCACCAAGGCCGTGGCCCAGGCCATCTCGGACTCAGACGCCTTCTCCGTGATCGGTGGTGGCGACTCCGCCGCGGCCGTGCGCACGCTCGGCTTCGATGAGTCCACCTTCTCCCACATCTCCACCGGCGGCGGTGCCTCCCTGGAGTTGCTGGAGGGCAAGACCCTGCCCGGCATCGCCGTCCTCGAGGACTGAGACCCTAAGGTTTCATTTCTAATCAAACCCACACCGACTGCAAGGAACATCCATTATGAGCAACCGCACCCCGCTGATGGCGGGCAACTGGAAGATGAACCTCGACCACCTCGAGGCCAACCACCTGCTCCAGGGCCTGGCCATGGCCCTGAGCGACGCCGGCCATGACTACACCGAGTGTGAGGTCTTGGTGATTCCGCCGTTCACGGACATCCGCTCCGTCCAGACCGTGGTGGAGGCCGACTCCCTGGACATTAAGTACGGCGCCCAGGACGTATCCATCCACGACAACGGTGCCTACACCGGTGAGATCTCCACCGCTATGCTCACCAAGCTCGGCTGCACCTATGTGGTTATGGGCCACTCCGAGCGCCGCGAGTACCACAATGAGTCCGATGAACTGGTCGGCGCCAAGGCCCGGAAGGTGCTGGACGCCGGCATGACGCCGATCCTGTGCTGCGGCGAGGCCCTGGAGGTCCGCAAGGCCGGCACCCATGTCGACTTCGTGCTGGGCCAGATCCGTGCGGCTCTGGCGGGCTGGTCCGCCGAGGAGGTCGCCAAGATCGTGATCGCCTACGAGCCCATCTGGGCCATCGGCACCGGTGAGACCGCCACCGCGGCCGACGCCCAGGAGGTGTGCGGCGCCATCCGTCAGGCCCTGCGCTCTGACTACGGCGACGCCACCGCCGATGCCACCCGCATCCTCTACGGAGGCTCCGCCAAGCCCGCCAACATCAAGGAGCTGATGGCCCAGGCGGACATCGACGGAGCCCTGGTGGGCGGCGCCTCGCTGAAGGCCGACTCCTTTGCGCAGATGGCCGGTTTCTACGCCTGATACCTCAGCCTGATCCCGACGCGGCTAAGCTGCTGCGGATTCTTTGCAGGTAGCGTGTGTGCGCCCGGGTCCGTCATGGATCCGGGCGCACACACGCGCAATCGGCGGGTCATCGGGTAGAGTCGCGCTCGACCGGGCGGCATCGGCCCTACCGCCACATCGGCCGATCCGGCCCAACAGACGACGAAGGGAACACGGCGTGGGAGCACTGACCATCATCCTGCAAGTGCTGCTGGTGCTATCCAGTTTCTTCTTGATCATGACGATCCTGATGCATAAGGGCAGGGGCGGTGGCCTGTCCGACATGTTCGGTGGCGGTATCTCATCTTCGGCGGGATCCTCCGGAGTCGCCGAGCGCAACCTCAACCGCATCACCGTAGGCGTCGCTCTGCTTTGGGCGGCCACCATTATCAGTCTCGGGCTGGTAGCCCGCTTCGCCTGACAAGGGCGGGAACGCCACGAAACCGTCTGCGCCGGTCCCCGTCAACCCCGCCGTCGACCCCCGCGGAGATGCTCTCGAGCGGGCGCGGGTCGGCTACCTGGCCCATCTGCGGGTCGAGCGCGGGCTCAGTTCGAATACGCTGGCGGCCTACGCGCGTGACCTGGAACGGTACGCCGAGTTCCTGCGTTCTCGTGCCATAAACGCCCCCGCGCGGATCGGTGAGGCGGATGTGGCCGCTTTCTCAGAGACCCTGCGCACCGGCGCCGACGGCGGCCGTCCGCTGGCCGCGTCCTCGGTCTCCCGCACCGTCACCGCTGTACGCGGCTGGCACAAGTTCCTTCACGCCGAGGGCATAACCGACGTCGACCCTTCTGTGTCCGTGCGGCCTCCGCAGGTGGGGCGGCGCCTGCCGAAGGCGCTTACCGTTGAGGAGGTGCGTCGACTTCTGGAGGCCGCAGGCACCGATGACTCCCCGGTTTCCCTGCGCGACCGCGCCCTGTTGGAGCTCCTGTACGCCACCGGCGCCCGCATCTCTGAGGCCGTGGGACTGGTGGTTGACGATCTCGACGCCGCTTCCGGATGCCTGCGCCTGTTCGGCAAGGGCCGCCGGGAGCGGATCGTGCCTGTGGGCCGATACGCCTGGGATGCCCTTGAGGCCTACCTGGTGCGTTCACGCCCCGTGCTGGCGGCCAAGGGACGGGGGGTGCCGGAGGTCTTCCTCAACACGCTCGGGCGTCCCCTGTCGCGGCAGTCCGCATGGGCGGTGCTACAGCAGGCGGCCCGACGTGCCTCACTGATGGGCGCCGACGACTCATCCGCTGAGGGGAACCGGCGCATCTCTCCACACACGCTGCGCCACTCCTTTGCCACGCATCTGCTTGCCGGCGGTGCCGATGTGCGCGTGGTGCAGGAGATGCTCGGCCACGCCTCGGTTACCACCACTCAGATTTACACCAAGGTCACCGTCGACCATCTGCGCGAGGTATATGCCACCAGCCACCCGCGCGCCCGCGGTTGACTGCAGCTGGGTTCGTCTCCGCGCCCCGCGTCGGCACTTCGACTAGGCTGCCGGTGTGAGTGACGCCCAGCAACCCGGCCTGATCGATCCGCCCGAGACCACTGCCGAGTACCTCCAGGAGGAGGAAGAGAAGGTCTTCCCCGTTCCGGCGCCGCTTGAATCGCACGGCCCCGCCCGCGTTATCGCCATGTGCAACCAGAAGGGCGGCGTCGGTAAGACCACCACCACCATTAATCTGGGCGCGGCCTTGGCCGAATACGGGCGTCGTGTGCTGGTAGTCGACTTCGACCCGCAGGGCGCGGCCAGCGCCGGCCTGGGAGTTAACGCGCACGAGTTGGACAAGACGGTCTACGACATGCTGGTGGCTGTCCGTCCGGACGTGCGTCCGATCATCCACTCCACCTCCGTTGCGGGTCTGGATCTGATCCCCGCGAATATCGACCTTTCGGCCGCTGAGGTGCAGCTGGTGGGCGAGGTCGCCCGCGAGCAGGCGCTGGCTCGCGTGCTACGTCCCGTGCTGGATGATTATGACGCCGTCATCGTGGACTGCCAGCCCTCACTAGGACTGCTCACCGTCAACGCGCTGACGGCGGCCCATGGCGTCATGATTCCTCTGGAGACCGAGTTCTTCGCGCTGCGTGGCGTGGCGCTGCTGGTGGAGACCGTGGACCGGGTGCGTGATCGAATCAACCCGCGTCTGCAGATCGATGGCATCCTGGCCACCATGGTGGACCCGCGCACCCTCCACTCTCGGGAAGTGCTCGAACGTCTGATCGAGGCATTCGGAGACAAGCTCTTCGACACGCAGATACGCCGCACCGTCAAGTTTCCGGACGCCTCCGTCGCGAGCGAACCCATCACCAGCTATGCCCCCGGACACCCGGGAGCCGAGGCCTACCGGCGTCTGGCCCGGGAGGTCATCGCCCGCGGCAATGTCGCCTGAGAACCCTGCTGCGAACACGCCCCGGGACCAGGCCCGGCCGCCGCAGGACGAGCCTGTCCCGTCCGGCCCCGCGCAGGTGCCCGGATTCAATGTCAACCTGCCTCAGTTCGAGGGCCCTTTCGACCTGCTGCTCACCCTCATAGCCCGCAAACGACTCGACATCACCGAACTGGCCCTGGCGGAGGTAACCGACGAGTTCATCGCCTATATGCGCGCCGACTGGGACCTGGGGCAGGCCAGCGAATTCCTGGTCGTCGCCTCCACTTTGTTGGCGCTCAAGGCGCACCGGCTGCTGCCCCACGACCCGGAGGAGACGGATGAGGACATGGAGCTGCTGGAGGCCCGCGATCTGCTCTTTGCCCGCCTGCTGCAGTACCGGGCCTACAAGGAGGCGGCCGCCGCTTTCCGTACCCGCGCTGAGAACGCCTCCCGCACCCACCCCCGCGCCGTCGGGCTGCCACCCGAACTGGCGGCCCTGCTGCCCCGACTGGTGTTCACCGCCGGTGCACAGGACCTGGCCCGCATCGCCGCCGAGGTTTTCAGCCGGCCCCGCGACCCGGGCGTACAGACCGTGCACCTGCACGAGCGCGTCCCGGTGGGGGAGCAGCTGCGGCTGCTCGCTGAACGGTTGCGCCGCCGAGGCACCCTGACATTTAAGGAGCTGACCGCCGACACGGACCGTACCGCCGTGGTCGTCGCCCGCTTCCTGGCGGTGCTGATCCTGTACCGTCAAGGTGGAGTAGACCTGGCCCAGGACGCCCCCATGGAGGAGATCACCATCACCTGGCGGGGCGAGGTGGAGATGGCTGCCATGGCGTCACCTGAGCTGGAGGAGGAGTTCGCATGAGCGGCCCGGATGAGTCAACGGCGTCAATGTCCATGCCGCCGGAGGAGTTACGCCGTGCTGTTGAGGCAGTCCTGGTGGTGGCGGATGAGCCGGTCACTGCCGCCGCCCTCGCGGCCGCCCTGGGCTCGCATGAGGACGACATGGAGGCGCTGCTGGAGTCACTCGCCGCCGAATACGCCGGCGAGTCCGGTGGCGGCGACGGCGGTCCGGAAAAGGACACGACCGCCGTGCGGGCCCGCGGCTTCGTGCTGCGGCGCGCCGCCGGCGGCTGGAGACTTGCCTCCGCGCCCCGGTTCAGTGAGATCGTAGAGCGCTTCGTAATCGGCGGCGCCACGGCACGCCTATCGCAGGCGGCCCTGGAGACTCTGGCCGTGATCGCCTACCGTCAGCCCGTCACCCGCGGTCGGGTGGCGGCGGTACGCGGCGTCAACGTAGACGGGGTGGTGCGCACGCTGCATGCCCGCGGGCTGATCGAGGAGGCCGGCACCGAGTCCTCCGGTGCCATCCTGTACCGCACCACCGCCGAGTTCCTGGAATACCTGGGGCTGAACTCGCTTGAGGACCTGCCGGCCCTGGCCCCCTACCTGCCAGACGCCTCCACCTTGGGAGACATAGAGGAGGAGATCACCGTGAGGATGCTGCCGTGAACAAATACATCAATAACATCGAAGACGCCCGCGGCGCCCGGGAAGGCCTGGACTTCGGCGCCGAGGAATTCTACGACCCCGACGACCTGGAGGAGATCGACTACGAGACCGCGGCCCCGGCTAACACCCGACGGGGAGATGCCGAGCGGGAGCACGCTTCCAAGGGCGCGCCGTCCGACCCGTACACGGCTGGCGGGGAGCGACTCCAGAAGGTGCTGGCGCACGCCGGGATGGGCTCGCGGCGCGTATGCGAACAATTGATTGCCGCCGGCAGAGTCAGCGTAGACGGCGTGCGGGTCACCGAGCCGGGAATACGGGTCGACCCCGCCGTCCAGGAGATCCGGGTGGACGGTTCCCGGGTGCTGACCGACCCCGATGTCATAACTGTGATGCTGCACAAGCCCGCCGGCGTGGTCACCACCATGGAGGACCCGGAGGGACGCCCCACGGTTGCCGAGTACGCCGAGAGGTATCTGAAGGAGCACGCCGCCGAGCTGGGCGGGCCCGAGCGGGCCGCCTCCCTCCGCCTGGTGCACGTGGGCCGTCTGGACGCCGAGACCGAGGGGCTGCTGCTGCTATCCAATGATGGCGAGCTCACCCATCGGCTCACCCACCCTAGCTACGAGGTCGCTAAAACCTATGTGGCCGTGGTCAAGGGACGCGTCGGCCCGGGGGTGGCGCGTGGACTCAAGCGTGGAATCGAGCTGGAGGACGGTCAGATCGCCGCGGATCGCGTGGTGATCAAGGACACCGCCCCGGGAGCGTCGATCGTGGAAATAACACTGCATTCGGGACGCAACCGGATCGTGCGCCGCATGCTGGCCGCCGTTGGCCACCCCGTGACCCGACTGTCTCGCACCCGGATCGGACCGCTGGCGCTAGGCGACCTGCGCCCCGGTGCCATGCGGGCACTGACCGGCGCGGAGGTCAGCGCCCTGCAGCAGGAGGTGGGGCTGTGAGCGCCATCGGAAACCCCTCGGCCGTCCTGTCCACCCGAGGGCCGGTGCTGGTGGTCGGCACCGGGCTGCTGGGCACCTCCCTGGCGCTGGCCCTGACCGGTGCGGGCGTCCAGGTGCAGCTGGCCGACACCTCACCCACCTCCCTGGCACTGGCCCGGGACATGGGGGCCGGGCAGGTGTGTGACGAGCGCAGCCCCGAGCCGGCGCTGATCGTGGTCGCGACCCCACCGGACGTGGCTGCCGGCGTGGTGCTGCGCGAACTGTCCGCACATCCGGATGCGGTGGTCACGGACGTGGCCAGCGTCAAGGAGCGCATCGCCGCCGAGGTGCGCCGCCGCGGCGGCGCTGCGGCGCGCCGGTACGTCGGCTCGCACCCCATGGCCGGGCGGGAGCGCTCCGGTGCGGGCGCCGCCGACTCCGACCTGTTCGCCGGACGCCCCTGGGTGGTGGTTGCGGACGGGGCGGCCCCGGAGGCCGAGTTGGCGGTGCGCAACCTGGCCGTGGATGTGGGCGCCACACCGGTGCGCATGAGCGCTGCCGAGCACGACGCCGCCGTCGCCGCCGTCAGCCACGTCCCACAATTGGTCAGCTCCCTACTGGCCGCCCGCCTGGAGCAGCTTCCCGAGAACGCGCTCGGCCTGGCCGGGCAGGGCCTGCGCGACACCACCCGTATCGCCGCCTCCGATCCGCGGCTGTGGTCGGCCATCGTGGTCGGCAATGCCGGGCCGGTGGCAGACATGCTGCGACAGCTGCGCGGGGACCTGGACGCCCTGATCGACGGGATCGCGCCGGCCGCCGTCGACCCCGGCGACTCGGCCTACACCGCCGCCGGGGATGCCGCCACCATCGCGCCGGGCGCCGTCGGGGCCGTGACGGACGTGATGACCCGCGGCAACGCCGGACAGGAACGCATACCCGGCAAGCACGGCGGGGCGCCGCGCCGCTACGCACAGGTGCAGGTACTGGTCCCGGACTCCGCCGGCTCGCTGGGTCGTCTGTTCTCCGACGTCGGCGAGGCGGGCGTCAATATCGAGGACTTCGCCATGGAGCATTCGCCCGGGCAGAGCGCCGGACTGGCCCTGCTCTCGGTCATGCCGGCCGTCGCCCAGGGCCTGGAGGAGGCCCTGGACGCCCGCGGCTGGCGCGTGGTCGTGTCCTGAGGAGACCGGCATGCGCATCCTGATCGTCGGGGCGGGCGTGATCGGCCTGAGCCACGGCTGGCTGCTGAGCCGACGCCATGAGACGACAGTCCTGACCAGGCCAGGACGCGCGGAGCAGCTGCGCCGCGGCGTACAGATGCGATTGCACCGCGGAGGCGGTGGCCGCGGCAGGCGGCCACTGGTCGGCCGGTATCTTCCGGAGATTGTCACCGCGCCCGTGGAGGCCGACTTGACGCTGGTGACGGTGGACCGGCTCCACCTGCATGAGGTGCTTCCAACCGTCGCGCCACTTGCGGGGCGGACGTCCCTGCTGTTCATGCTCAACCACTGGGACATCGACGCTCAGCTGCAGGAGTGGCTGCCGCGGGAGGACTACTGCCTCGGCTTCCCCGGCCAGATCGGCGGGGGACGCACCGACACGGGCGGCGAGGTGAGCATAGAGGCGACGCTCTATCACCACGGCACCCGTCTGGAGGCGGACGAGCCTGCGAAACGGGCCGACCTGGACACCGCCGTCTCCGCCCTGACCAGTGCCGGGCTGTCGGTCCGACGGGAGCGGGACATGGCCGGTTGGCTGGCCGTGCACTACCTCCAACAGTCCGTCACCCTCGGCCCGCTGCTGGAAGCGGGTGACTACGACCGGCTGTGCACCGACCGGGACTCCCTGCAACGGATGGTGCTGGCGCTGCGCGAAGGAGTCGCCGTATGCCGGGCGCGGGGCATTGCTACCGGCCGGATACAACCCGCGCCGCTGCTGCGCCTACCGGCGAGGATCATCGCGGCGGGCCTGGGCCGCATGTTCTCTCAGGCCGACACCCGCCGCATGGTGCTGGCGCATATGGCACATGGCCGCGAGGAGTGGCGGGCCGGCTTCTTCGAGGTGCTGGCGGCCGGCGAGCACCTCGGTGTTCCCATGCCCGTGTGGGGCGGCTATGCGCCCCTGGTGGCCGCAGACGGTACCCGATGATCGGCTGTGGGCGGACTCATCTGCTGTGGATCCGCGCCCGGCGGCACGGTTGTGCGACGCTTACCCCCTGAGGCCGACCGGAGCTCGCCGGAGCACGCTGGGTCGGCAGTTGGAGGAGCAGATGGGAATCGTCGTCGCCATTGACGGGCCGTCCGGGTCCGGCAAGTCCACGGTGTCCAAGCGGGTTGCGGCCGCGCTGGGGCTGGCATACCTGGACACAGGCGCCATGTACCGGGCGGCCGCCTGGTGGTGCGAGCGCACCGGTGTAGACTTCGACGACGCCGAGGCCGTCACCGACGCCGTGCAGGCCATGCCGCTGGACATGGGGGTGGACCCCCGTTCCCCGGGCGTGGTCTGCGACGGGGTGGACATCGCCGAGGCCATCCGCGAGCCGCACGTGTCCGCGGTGGTCTCCAAAGTCGCCACCAACCTGGATGTGCGCGCCGAGATGGCGCGGCTCCAGCGTGAAATCATCCGCGCCGAGGCCGGTGGCCTGGCCGGCTCCTTCTCCCGCGGCGCCGGCATCATCGCCGAGGGGCGCGACATCACCACCGTCGTCGCCCCCGACGCTGACGTGCGCCTGCTGCTGACCGCCAGTGAGCAGGCCCGGCTGGCCCGCCGCGCCGCCGACCTGGACGCCGCCGGAAAGGCCGTGGATGCCGCCGCCCTGCGCGACCAGGTGGTGCGCCGCGACCGCGACGACGCCACCGTCTCCCAGTTCCTCACCGCCCCCGAGGGCGTCACCGCGGTGGATACCTCGAACCTGACGCTGGAGGAGACCATCACCCGCGTCACCGAGCTGGTCGAGCAGTCGCGCGCCGAGAGCGCCGAGCGCGAGCGGCTGGAGGACGCCCGTGCCGACGCGCTGCGTACCGGACTGGACGACTACGAGCTAGACGAGGAGGACCGGGCCCTGCTCGCGGGGGAGGATATTCCCGCTGCCGAAGTCGGCCTGGAGGCGGGCCTGCCCGTCCTTGCCGTTGTCGGCCGGCCGAACGTGGGCAAGTCCACTCTCGTCAACCGGGTCCTCGGCCGCAGGGCGGCCGTAGTGCAGGATGTGCCCGGGGTGACCCGAGACCGCGTCTCCTACCCGGCAGAGTGGGCGGGTAAGCGCTTCACCATCGTTGACACCGGTGGCTGGGAGATCGACGTGGCTGGGTTGGACGCCGCCGTCGCCGCACAGGCCGAGGCTGCCGTGGACCTGGCCGACGCGGTGCTGCTGGTGGTGGACGCCCGTGTGGGCGTCACCGAGGCCGACGACCGGATCGTGAAGATGCTGCGCCGCTCCGGCAAGCCGGTGGTGCTGGCCGCCAACAAGGTCGACTCGCCCGTGCAGGAGGGCGATGCCGCCGCCCTGTGGGCCCTGGGACTGGGCGAGCCCTACGCTGTTTCCGCCCTGCACGGGCGCGGCAGCGGGGAGCTGCTGGACGCCGCCGTCGCCATCCTGCCGGAGGTGTCCGCCGTGGCCGGGCCGGAGCGCAGCGATGACCTGCACCGCATCGCCCTGGTGGGGCGGCCCAACGTCGGCAAGTCCTCCCTGCTGAACCAGCTCGCCGGGAACGAGCGGGTGGTGGTCAATGAACTGGCCGGCACTACCCGCGACCCGGTGGATGAGGTGGTGGAGTTCGACGGCCGCCAGTGGGTGCTGGTGGACACCGCTGGCATCCGCCGCCGCATCCGGCAGGCGCGCGGCGCCGACTACTACGCGGTGCTGCGCACCCAGGGGGCGGTGGAGAAGGCCGAGGTGGGCGTGGTCCTGTTGGACGCCTCCGAGGCCGTCACCGAGCAGGACATCCGCGTGATCCAGCAGGTGGTCGACGCCGGGCGCGCCCTGGTGATCGTCAACAACAAGTGGGACCTGGTGGATGAGGACCGCCGCAAGCAGCTGGAGTGGGAGGCGGAGCACGAGCTCGCCCATGTGGACTGGGCCCCGCGTATCAACCTCTCCGCCCGCACCGGTTGGCACACCAACCGGCTGGCGCGCGCCCTGGACACGGCCCTGGCCGGCTGGAACACCCGCGTGCCCACGGGGCGGCTCAACGGCTTCCTGGGGGAGCTGCAGGCGGCCAGCCCGCACCCGGTGCGGGGCGGCAAGCAGCCGCGCATCCTGTTCGCCACCCAGGTGCAGACCGCCCCGCCGCGCATCGTCATCTTCACCACCGGATTCCTGGACGCCGGTTACCGGCGCTTCATCGAGAACCGGCTGCGTGAGGAGTTCGGCTTCGCCGGCACCCCGATCCAAATCGGCGTGCGCGTGCGCGAACGTCGCCAGCGGCGCTGAGGGCGGCTTCGCACGGACGTGAGCGTGCGCCGGGCGCGGCAGAATGTCCAAGATCGGCATTAACACCGGAGTCGGCCGCCCGGAGTGATTTCGCATCCGCACGATTCCAACGGTTACTGAGCTGCGCATTGGGGCGGCGGGCTTGTTCGTGCCGGTTTCGGACATTTCTTCGCGGCGGTTGTGGCCCGGAACCGATACGAGAAGTCATAGGCTGAGGCGGTGGGATCACGGCGGGCCGATTATCTGGCGTGGTTGTGCGCCGACACCTCCTGGCAATTGGGCTCGGTGGTCGGCACCTTCGCGCTGAGATGGTCGCGCTGGACGTCACCGGGTCGACGGCGCAGGCGGGCCTGGTATCGACGGTCGCCGGATTGGCGGCTGCGGCGCTTTCCATACCCGGCGGCATGGCGATGGATCGCGTGGATCGACGCTGGGCCATCATTGCCTCCGGGATGCTGCGGGCCGTGCTCTATTCCGCGGTTGCTCTCATGTGTGTGACCGGCAGGCTTTCGCTCGGCCTCCTCGCCGGGTGCGCCGGAGCCGCGGGGCTCATCACCGGTGTCTTCGGCACGGCGTCGGACGCTGCCCTGCCGAGCATTGTCTCCGGCGAACGGCTGCCCGGCGCGCTGGCCGTGAACCGGGGACGTGACGGCGTCGTCAACATAATCGGGCAGCCGATTTCCGGGCTACTGCTGGCGGTGGGCTCCTGGGTGCCATTCGTGGCCTCGGTGGTTGGTGCGCTCGGTCAGGCCGTCGGCATTAGTCGCGTGCGGGCGGACCTGCACCCGCTTGCCGACGACGGCGAGAGCACTGCTCCACCAACCCCGGAAGCCGGGGTGACCTGGCGGTGCCTGCTGCGAATACTCACCCGACCGGCCGTACTGGCCCTGGCATCTTCGGCCATGCTGTCAAGCCTGGAGGTCTTGCTCCTGGTAGACGGAATGCAGATGGCCCTGCGCGTGGCCGGTGCCTCCACCGCCGCAGTGGGACTGCTGAACACGTTCATGGCGGTGGGCTTGCTCGTCGGTGCGCTGCCCGCGTCGTGGCTGATTCAACGCGTGCGGGCCGGCAGGATCATCGCCGTGGGATCGCTGCTGTGCGCGCTTGCGGTGCTTCCCGTATTGGTCCAACCGCGACCCGTCGTCCAGGCGGTTACGCTGGCACTTGTCGGGTTGCCCACCGCGGCCACGAGTGGCTGCACCTTCGGTTACATCCAACACGTGGTGCCGAAAGCCGGACAGGGACGCGCTCTGGCGCTGGTGGGGCTGGTCATCGCCGCGATCTCGGCGGTCGTGCCGGTCACGGCCGGGGTTCTGCTCGAACTCGGCGGCCTGCGCCTGTGCGTGTTGGTCGCCCTCGGCCTCGGGGTGGCGGCAACCGCTGTGGTTGTAGCGGTCACGCCCGCGAGGCGTCTGGCGCGCGCCTCCGAGTGGTGAGGTCTCTGTCCGGGCGACAGGGTGTGCGGTCAGTTTGGGTCGAGTCTCGGCCCAGCCGTCGTCGAGCGCACCGTCTTTTGGTCCATGAATACAGTCGTTGCTGTGCCGGGATGTCATGGAACCGCCCGTAGTGAGTTATCTGATCTGATATGATTCACTTGTGGGTGACCCATCACATACCTCTGGAGAGCCAAGCTCCCGGGGAGAACCGTCGCCTTCGCTTGCCGCGCCTACGCCCGAGGTGGACGAGAGAATGCGGCGCGTCTTCGAGTCGGCCGCAAGATTGCAGCAGGTGGTTCCTGACGCTGTGATGGTTGGAGGCTCAGCAGCGAGTCTCTACACCCGACACAGGGTCTCGTTCGCTCACGACCATGTTGTCGCGGACCTGTCGGAACGCTATGACGCAGTCCTTGATGCGGTAGAAGCAACCGATGGCTGGGTACTGTCCGGTCGCCATTCGCGACGACCGAACACGATCATGGGGGCGTTGGACGGTGTAGAGGCCGGGCTACGACAGCTCAGGAGGGCACGTCCACTTGAAGTGGAAGCCATCACTCTCGACAACGGCGCTCAGTTGCGGGTCCCAACCTATGAGGAGATGGTGCGGATCAAGGGCTGGATGCTGCTCCAACGACGCTCGGTCCGTGACTACCTGGACGTTGCCGCTCTTGCCGACGCGACTTCACCGCAATACGCCGCGCAGGTGCTCAACGATCTGGACTCGTATTACGAGGCTTCAGAATCGGACTCTGCCACCACAAGCCTGGCACTGGCCCTGGCATCGCCGCAGCCGAGCGACATACGCACGGTTAACGAGCTGGCGCGATACAAGGGGTTGTCTCCCAAATGGCAGGACTGGTCCGAAGTGGCTGCGGTATGTCATGCCGTAGCGGAGGAGATGGCACATTGCTGAGCTTCCGCAACGTGGATGCCGATCCCGCTGACGATCCAGCTACCTGGCCGTTCGACGCGAAGATCACTGCCGTGGAGCGCGGGGATCTTGATGACTACCGTCGGATCAAGGCGGCGTGCGACCGTGATCCGGAGACGCGCGCCGCGTTCTTGGACGCGTGTGACGTGCTTGGCGACGACCCCGGCGCCGCGTTGGTGCGCCTGTGGCTTGAGGGTCTTCCTCGAGAGGAGCGGGCAATGCTAGCGGCCCGGCGAATGCGGGCCGCGGTGGAACGCTCGGGACTCTCACGCGCACAGGTGGCGAGCCGGCTCGGGACCAGTACGTCGCGCCTGAGCACCTATCTGTCCGGGAAGGTGGTGCCCCGCGCCGACCTGTACGAATCCATATTGGCGCTGTAGCGTCGAGGCATGGTCGACACAACGCCGTCGCTGGCTGAGCTCAGCGTTGCGGTGGCGTCCGACCCGCAGGAGGGCCTAGCCGCGTTCAATGCGCTCGACGTCGGCGACCCGGACGTGGCTTGGATCGTCACCCAGAACCGCCGCAAGAAGCGCCGGTGCAATGTGATACCGTCGCTGGCATGATTGACCACGTGTCCCTTGCCGTGAGTAACCCAGAAGCATCACGCGTGTTCTACGAGCATACGTTGACGTCACTCGGTTATTCCGTAGTGGCGGAACATGGGCCGATGGTTGCTTTTGGCGCAGCCGATCACGACGGGCGCACGCATCCGGAAGTTTGGCTTACGCCGGAGGCCAATCCGATGACACTCCACTTGGCACTGAGCGCGAGTTCCGTCGACCAGGTCGAGGCCTTTCACCGAGCTGCTTTAGCGGCAGGAGGTACCGATAACGGTGCTCCGGGCGAACGCCCACACTATCAGCCCGGCTATTACGCGGCCTTCGTCTTAGACCCCGATGGGCACAATATTGAGGCCGTGTTCCGGGGCGGCACAACCGAACCGGCGTGACATCGGGGCGGCGCTTCCTTCGAGGATGTGCATTGCATGTTTGCCCTAGTGCCACACCCCGGACGAGCCGCGCCGCCAGGAGCCCACCAGGTGGGTGTCCACAATGCCGATGGCCTCCATCAGCGCGAACGCCGTCGTCGGGCCCACGAAGCGGAAGCCCAGGCGCTTCAGGCGCCGGGCCAGTGCCTCCGACTCCGGCGAGCGCGTAGGAGCCTCCGCCAGCGTGCGCGGGGCGGGGGTGGCCGCCGGCCGGTAGGACCAGACCAGGCCCGCCAGGCCGCCGTCGACGTCGTCGGCATCCCGCAGGGCCACGGTGGCCCGGGCGTTATTGATGGTGGCCAGAATCTTGGCCCGGTTGCGCACGATCCGGGCGTCGGCCAGCAGCCGGGCCACATCCTCGTCCCCGAAGTCGGCCACCGCCTCCGGCTGGAAGTTGGCGAAGGCCTCCCGGAAGGCGGGCCGCTTGACCAGGATGGTGCGCCAGGACAGGCCCGACTGGAAGGCCTCCAGGCTGAGCCGCTCGAACACGCCGCGCTCGTCGCGCACGGGCATGCCCCACTCGGTGTCGTAGTAGTCGCGCAGCAGCGGGTCGCCAGCCGCCCACACCGGCCGCGCCAGACCGTCCTCGCCGATCACCAGGTCTCCCATGCGGTAACGGTAGCGGACGGCCTAGACTGGCGACATGTCGACAACACGCACACCGGTTGACCCCACCACCACGGCCGCCTGGAAGCGGCTCACTGAGCTGCACCAGTCTATGGAGCCCGACCTGCGCGCCTGGTTCGCCCAGGACCCGCAGCGCGCCGAGCGCTACTCCTACGAGATGGGCGACCTGTTCGTCGACCTGTCCAAGAACTTCCTGACCGACGAGGTCCGCGACGCCCTGGTGGAGCTGGCCGAGGCCGTGGACGTGCCCGGCCGCCGTGACGCCATGTTCTCCGGCGAACACATCAACGTCACCGAGGACCGTGCCGTCCTGCACACCGCCCTGCGGCGGCCCGCCACCGACACCCTCACCGTGGACGGCCAGGACGTGGTCGCCGACGTGCATGAGGTCCTGGAGAAGATCTACGCCTTCGCCCGCCGCGTGCGCTCGGGGGAGTGGACCGGCGTGACCGGCAAGCGCATCGAGACGGTCGTCAACATCGGCATCGGCGGCAGCGACCTCGGCCCGGTCATGGTCTACGAGGCCCTGCGCCCATACGTGCAGGAGGGCCTCGAGGCCCGCTTCATCTCCAACATCGACCCCAACGACTGCGCCGAGAAGGTCTCCGACCTGGACCCGGAGACCACCCTGTTCATCATCGCCTCCAAGACCTTCACCACCCTGGAGACCCTCACCAACGCCCGCATGGCCCGCACCTGGCTGCTGGAGGCGCTGGCCGCGCGCGACATCAGCACCGACGGCGCCGTCGCCAAGCACTTCGTGGCCGTGTCCACCGCCCTGGACAAGGTGGAGGCCTTCGGCATCGACCCGGCCAACGCCTTCGGCTTCTGGAACTGGGTGGGCGGGCGCTACTCGGTGGACTCCGCCGTCGGCACCGTGCTGGCCGTGACCGTCGGCCCGGAGAACTTCGCCGACTTCCTGTCCGGCTTCCACGCCGTCGACGAACACTTCGCCACCAAGGCGCCGGCGGAGAACGTACCCATGCTCATGGGCCTGCTCAACGTCTGGTACGTGAACTTCTTCCAGGCCGCCTCCCACGCCGTGCTGCCTTACGCCCAGTACCTGCACCGCTTCCCGGCCTACCTGCAGCAGCTGACCATGGAGTCCAACGGCAAGTCCGTGCGCTGGGACGGCAGCCCCGCGGCTACCGACACCGGGGAGATCTTCTGGGGCGAGCCCGGCACCAACGGCCAGCACGCCTTCTTCCAGCTGCTCCACCAGGGCACCCGGCTCATCCCCGCCGACTTCATCACCGTGGCCAACCCGGCCCACCCGGTCAAGGACGGCGACGCGGACGTGCACGAGCTGCTGCTGTCCAACTTCCTGGCCCAGACCGCCGCCCTCGCCTTCGGCAAGACCGCCGAGGAGGTGCGCGCCGAGGGCACCCCGGAGGCCATCGTGCCGGCCCGCGTGTTCACCGGCAACCGGCCGACGACGTCGATCCTCGCCCCGGCCCTCACCCCCGCCGTGGTCGGGCAGCTGATCGCCCTGTACGAGCACATCACCTTCACCGAGGGCATTGTGTGGGGCATCGACTCCTTCGACCAGTGGGGCGTAGAGCTCGGCAAGAAGCTCGCCCTGGAGATCGCCCCCGCCGTGCGGGGCGACGAGGCCGCCTACGCCGCCCAGGATGCCTCCACCCGGCAGCTGATCGACCGCTACCGCGGCCTGCGCCACTGACCGCCGCGCCGCGGTTCCGGTAGAACCATGACACCGGGGGAGGGGGAGCAGTTCCCCTCGCTGATCGACGACGCCCGCCTGCGCCCACTCACCGCCGCCGAGCGGATGCGCTACTCGCGCAACGCGCTTGTGCCTGAGGTGGGCGGGCGCGGGCAGCAGCGTATCCGCGCCGCCCGCATCCTGGTGGTGGGCGCGGGTGCCCTGGGTTCGCCCGCCGTCCTGTACTTGGCCGCCGCCGGCGTGGGCACGCTCGGCATCATTGACGACGACGACGTCGCCGTCTCCAACCTGCAGCGTCAGGTGCTGCACACCACCGCCGCCGCGGGCCGCGCCAAGGTGGACTCCGCGCGGCAGGCCGTGTCCGCCCTGAACCCGGACGTGGAGATCGTCACCCACCGGGAGGCCCTGACCAGCGCCAACGCCATGGAACTGCTGCGCGGCTGGGACGTGGTGATCGACGGCACCGACAACTTCCCCACCCGCTACCTGCTGGGGGACGCCTGCGTGCTGCTGGGAATACCGCTCGTGCACGGGGCGGTGCTGCGCTTTAACGGCCAGGTCACCGTATTCGATGCGCGGCGCGGACCGTGCTACCGCTGCGTGCACCCGAGCCCGCCCGATGCGGGTGCGGTACCGTCCTGCGCCGAGGCCGGGGTACTGGGCGTACTGCCCGGCATCATCGGTTCCATGCAGGCCGCGGAGGCGCTCAAACTGGTGATCGGGGGAGCGCGCCCGCTGATCGGCCGCATGCTGCTGGTCAACGTCTGGGAGGGAAGCGTTAGGGAGCTGTCGATCGGCAAGAACCCCGACTGCCCCGTGTGCGGCTCCCAGCCGACGATCACCCGCCTGGTGGACTATGAGGCCCTGTGCGGCGCCCGGCCGCGGCAGGAGCACGATACTCGAGTACAGGAGAGCACCATGAACACGATCATCGCCGCCGAGTTGCGCGAGCGCATCGCCGCGGGCGAGCTGCCCGGGCAGGCCTACACGCTGCTGGACGTGCGTGAGCCGCACGAGGTCGAGTTCGACTCGATCGACGGAGCGGCGCACATTCCGCTCGACCAAGTGGTCGAGCGCCGTGGGGAGTTGGAGCCGAACCGGGAGCTGATCGTCTACTGCGCCGGGGGCGTGCGCTCGGCCCGCGCCATCGAGGCGCTGGAGGCGGCCGGATACGCGGGCCCCATGACCAACCTGGAGGGCGGCATCAAGGCCTGGAACGCCTCCGCCTGACCGCCTCCACCCCGCCGAGGTCGGTCGTTGTTACCGCCGAGGTCGGCAGATATAACCATCGAGTTCGGTCGACGTGGCTGCCAGGGTTCGGCGGCGACGGTGAGCGGCGTCACCGTCCACGGATTTCGACGGCGGCGCCAACATGGGTTATCGTCTTCCATGTTCCGAGCGGCACGGTCCGCGCGGACACGGGCTGTGGCGCAGCTTGGTAGCGCACTTGACTGGGGGTCAAGGGGTCGTGGGTTCAAATCCCGCCAGCCCGACCGCATCGCGAAGCCGTTGGCAGTAGGGAAAACGGCACCTTCGCGGCAGGCCCTCCTCTCAAACGATTGCGCGGCAGTAGGTTGACCTATCGTCCGTTCCAACTCCCTCGCCCGGGCATCGTTGAACTCACCTGACCGAAGGAGCGAGATCCTCTCAACGGGGTAGGGGATGTCATTTCCGTTCTCGTGCGTCAGAACGATTCACGCGACGTCGCATCTGCTAAGAATATTTCCCTGTGCACTTGGGGCGCACCCATCGACCGGAAGGAACAAGCACAGACGATGCGGACCCACGATTCCCTATTCCCACGGCTCCTGCCTAAGCTTCTGTACACGATCGCCATCCTCGCGTTGGCGGACACCTTGCTGTACTCCAAACCCGGAATCGGACCGGCGCTGGAGCTCATCTTCATGTGGGTGATTCCGCTGCCATCCATCGATTGGCTGACCGGAGTGGTCATTCTTCTGCTCGCGGCGGGTACAGACAAACGCAAGCGGTCTGCCTGGACGGCGCTCACGGTGATGACCGTGCTGGTAACCGTGCTGCACGTGCTTGTCCTGATAGCCGCCCTTCAGGAAGCAGACTTAGCTGACATGCGGTCCGTCCTCACGGTGAACGTGGTGACCCTGCTGGTGTTCCTCATTCTGCTGCTGATGCATAGGCGCTGCTACACGGTCCGTTCCCAGCCGGGAAACAGTCGCCGCGCCTTCGGGGCCTTCCTGCTCATGGCCGTGTGCGTGACGCTTGTGGCCATCGCCGTCAAGTTCGCCGTATCGGGTGTGGGGCTGCGGCAGATGAGTGAATTGTTCATTGCGGATGCCTCCCCCCAGTGGTTGGTCAGCCTGCTCGGATTCGGGTGGACGGTCAGCTTCTTGATCGCCTTCGGGATGTTGCTGCGATCCCAGAAGGAGATCGCGCAGATGACCACTCAGGAGGAGGGTCGTGTGCGTACCCTGCTGGCGCAGCATCCAACGGACTCACTGGGATACTTCGCTACCCGTAGGGACAAGTCCGTGCTACTGGTAGACGACTCGGCTGTGGTCTACCGGGTAGCCAAGGGAGTTGCCCTAGCTTCGGGTGACCCCTTGGGGGACCCGGCCACCTGGCCGACCGCAGCGCGTGCCTTTGTTCGCCGTGCGGCAGAGTTCGGCTGGACGCCCGCCGTCATTGGGGCCTCCGAGGCCGGTGCTCGCGCCTATGCCGACGCCGGACTGCGGGCCCTGCATATCGGTGATGAGGCCGTATTGGACTTCGCCCGCGCGCGTATCGGTGAGATGTCCGAGGTGCGCCGACCGGTTCGTCGTCTCAAGGAGATGGGATACGGGGTGCGAGTCCGACGGCATGGCTCGATCCCCGCCCAAGAGCTGGAGTCTCTTGCCTCTCTGGCACAGCAATGGTTGGGAGGGGAGGCTGAACGCGGATTCTCAATGGCGTTGGGCCGCCTGGGTGACCCCTCAGACTCCGAATGCGTGATGGTTGAGGCGCTGTTCCCGCCCGGCGATGAGCGCGGAGAGGTTGCTGCGCTGCTGTCCTTCGCTCCCTGGGGATCGGACGGCTTGAGCCTGGATGTGATGAGGCGCCACCCGCGGGCCGACAACGGCGTAACCGAATTCATGGTCGCAGCGCTCATGACCGACGGGGTTGACCTGGGGTTAACCCGGGCGTCGTTGAATTTCGCCGTCTTCCGATCAGCCTTTGTTGAGGGGGAGCGGATCGGTGCCGGGCCGATTCGCCGTCTATGGCGGCGCCTGCTGTTGCTGGCCTCCCGCTGGTGGCAGTTGGAATCCCTGTATCGATCAAACTCCAAGTACGATCCCGACTGGTTCCCCCGGATGATCTGCTATCCCGACGGCGGGGATCTAGCCCGGGTGGCCTTCACCATGGGAATCGCGGAGGGTTTTGTGTCCCCTCCCGCCTGGCTCTCGCCGAACACTGACATTCAACAGCCCCGCCGCGATGATGCGGAATCGGCACTGCTGGCCGGCATCAGCAGGGGATCGGTCAGCGTCACTTCGCGCAGGCGGCCCCCCAAGCAGTTCGCCTCACGTCTGGCCTCCCGTGAGGCCATGCTCGCCGCTGGCCTGGACCCCTACCCGCCGTCAGTGAAGGTCAGCGCATCCTGCGGCCAGGCGCAAGGGGCATGCCGGGTGGCCGGCAGAGTCCTAGCGGTACGCGACCACGGCGGTGTCATCTTCGCGGATCTGCGTGATCGCAGTGGAGATTTGCAGATTCTGCTTGAGCGCGCCACAACCGGCGCCGACGGCGTCGCTCGGTTCCGGCGGCTGGTGCGTGCCGGGGACCAGGTGGTCGTCTCCGGCACGGTGGGTGCCTCACGCACCGGCACCCGCAGCCTGCTGGCCAACAACTGGTCCATGACCTCGAAGGCACTGCGTCCCCTGCCGGATAAGCGGCGAGGCATCCGCGACCCCGAGACCCGGGTGCGGCAGCGGCACCTCGCGCTGATAGTCGACCCGAAGGAGCGCGCCATGGTTACCGCCCGCTCTCACGCTATTCAGGCTGTACGCCGGGAGCTGCTGGGACGTGACTACCTGGAGGTGGAGACCCCCATTCTCCAGCCGGTGCACGGCGGAGCGAACGCTCGCCCGTTCAAAACCCACATTAACGCCTACGATCTTGACCTGTATCTGCGTATCGCCCCGGAGCTGTACCTCAAGCGCCTTATGGTCGGCGGCATGGAACGGGTCTTCGAGATCGGCCGCAACTTCCGCAACGAGGGGGCCGACGCCACGCACAACCCCGAGTTCACCATGCTGGAGGCCTATCAGGCCCACGCCGACTACGGAGTCATGAAGGATGTGGCACGTGATCTGATTGTCTCCGCTGCGCGGGAGGCCCTCGGGACTACGGTGATCCGGGGCTGGGTAGGAGGATCCGAGCACGAGATTGACCTGGCGGCCCCATGGCGGACGGTGAGTGTATGCCAGGCCGTCTGTGAGGGTCTGGGGGAGGACGTCGGGCCGGACACGCCCGTGGAGGTGCTGCGCACCCACGCCGACGCCATAGCTATGCCCTACGATCCGCGTTGGGGGTGGGGAACGATGATGCAGGAGCTGTACGAGCACCTGGCGGAATCAACCACCGTGGCTCCGACCTTCTTCACCGATTTCCCGGCGGAGACATCGCCGTTGACCAGACCTCACCGGGAGGACGCCAGGCTGGCCGAACGCTGGGATCTGATTGTGTTCGGCGCCGAGGTAGGCACCGCCTACTCTGAACTGGTTGACCCGGTGATTCAGCGTGAACGCCTGACCGCTCAGTCACTGGCGGCTGCCGGGGGTGATCCCGAGGCGATGGAGCTGGACGAGGCTTTCCTGGGGGCACTGGAGCAGGGCATGCCGCCCTCGGGAGGGCTCGGCATGGGCCTGGACCGGCTGGTCATGATGCTCACCGGCGCCTCCATCCGGGAGACGATTGCCTTCCCGTTGGTAAGGCCGGAGCTGTGAGTCTGTGCCGGCTGCGTGGTGTGCTGGCCGCGCTCGTTCTGGTCACCTACAACAGTTGGCTGCTGTGGCCGCTCAACGGTGACTCACGGGTACTATCCGGCTACCTCTCCGAACTGGCCGCCCAGGATCAGCCTTACCAGTGGCTGTTCCGCCTGGGTGATCTTGCGGCTGCGGCCGTATTTGCCGTGATCGCCGTGCTGGGAAGACGAGGTTGGAGACGATGGATCGGTGGGCGCGCCCCGCACGCGGCTGCGGCGTTGGCGCTGGTGGGCGTCGGAACGGTTCTGGACACGGTTTTCAACCTGCCGTGCGCTGAAAGCAGGGATCCGGTATGTGCCGCAACCCCCAGCCTGGTACGGCACCTGCATGAGGCCGCCTCGGTACTCGTATCGGTGGCCCTGGTGGCACTTATCGCCCTGGTGGCGCTGGGGCTGGCTGAGCGCGGCGGCTGGACGGCCCGAGTGCGGGCGGTGGCCGGCTTCGCGGTGGTTGTTGCGGGTCTGCTGGTGTTCAGCGCGGCAGCACCGGCGCTGGCGCCCGGAACGCAGGGGCCGGTGCAGATGGTCCAGGTGTTGGCGTGCTCGGCCTGGATAGCGTTGCTGGCTTGGCGGCTTGCGGAAGACGAGGATGGGCGGGTGAAGGAAGAGTGAGCCGCTGCTGTGGGATGCTCAGCCCAGGTGGGTCTGAGTGGCCTGCTCAAGGGCGGCGATGACACCGTCCTGGAACTCCGTGTCTTTAACGCGCCGATCGGGTTCCTGGACGCTCAGGTGATACCAATAGGCGTTGGCAAGGGTGCGTGGATCCTCGCCCAGTGCCAACCAGACCTGGGTGCGGTGCCCGGCCTCAAGGTCGTCCGGCGCGCAGCTACCGCCCATGCGCGTGGGCACCCACCCCGGGTCGACGGCGTTGGTCCACGTGCCCGGCAGCATTCGGCCTGCCGCCGCGGCCAGCGCTGTCACCAGCAGCTTGGAGTCCGAGTACGACACTGTCGGCCGGGCGCCCGTCCAATCCACCTCGGCCAAGCGGGTGGTGTTGAGTCGAGCTCCGCGGTGCATGCCGGAGGATAGGTAAACGTGGCGCTGTGCGGGAATCAGTGCGGTGAGCAAGTAGGGGGCGATCACATTAACGTCCAGCACCAGGCTTTCATCCATGGTACCCGCGTTGTGGATGATCGCGTCGACGCCTCCGAGTCTGGCAACCTGCTCGGCCACATCGCGCACCTGCTCCCGGTCCGCCAAGTCCCCGAAGACTCCGGGAACATCCGTGCCTAGAGTGCGGCCGACGGCGTCGAGCTGTTCCGCGCGGCGCACATGCGCCACCACCTGCGCTCCGGCATCCAGTAGGTGGCCCAGGGCACTCAGCCCAAGTCCGGCACTCGTTCCGGTCACCAGTACCCGTGTCACAGCGGTTGTCTCCATTCTCCTCGGTCGGCTTGGGCTACATGGCAACGTTACCGTCAGCCTGGTCGACTGCGGCAAGAAGGCACTCCGCCCCGGCGTGTGCGGCGCACAGCACCGGCAGCCAGGCGGAGGAGGCGCGGTAGGTGAGTAGCTCCTCCGCGTCGTTGAGCAGATAGCAGACGGCCAGTCCCAACGTGGCCGCCTCCACCGGGCTCGGCCGCCTCATGCCGCCAGCCTCCGCCAGCGCCGGGCGGCCAGGTAGCCCGCGCCGTGCAGCACGACGCCTACAACGGGGAAGGCGGGGATCGTCCACCGGGCGGCCTTCGGCTCCACGCCGTCGGCCCGCAGCGCCGCCTTGGCGAAGCGCCAGAACGGCAGCACCACGGGCAGCGCCGTCGCGCACCCCGGTGTGTAACCGCGTGCGAGTACGGCCGAAGCCAGGTGCATGAAGGCGTGCATGCCGTAGCCGTAGAGCATTGCCTGGTAGAAGCTCGAGCGCCCCCGGGTGCGGAAGCCGTCCACGGAGGCGGCCGCCATCAGTGCCCCCATCAGGCTCAGTGCCACCTGCACCTGGTCGCGGGAGAATCCGCGCAGGCGCACCTCCTCGGGCAGGAACGGCAGCGAGCGCATGAAGGGATGGGCGCGGCCGGGCATGGTCGCGTACTCCTCCAGGTCATGGGCGAGCCAGGAGAAGAACAATCCCGACGTCGCCAGATCCACCTCGTCCATGAGTCCTCCCAACGTTACGCAACCGACAGTTGTGCAACTAAGAGTAGCGAAAATCCGGGGGTGGATGGAAGAATCGCCCGCACCGGTAGGCGAGAGGGGCGGACGTGGCAGAGGACGCTGGAGTTCAAGATGCGCGCCGCGGCGGACGGCCACGTGACACCGCGCTGGACGAACGCATCCTGCAAGAGACCTTCACCCTGTTGACCGAGGTGGGCCTGCACGGCCTGCGCATCGACCAGGTGGCCACACGCGCCGGCGTCCCCAAATCCACGATCTACCGGCGCTGGCGATCCCTGCCCGAGCTGGCCGTCGACGCCGTCGACGCCGCCCTGGGACCCCGCGAGTTCCCGGCGGGGGATGACCCGCTGGAGGACTTCTCGCGCCTCATCGTCCACACCTGGCGACTACTCATGCGCCCGCCCCTGACGACGGCGCTGCCCGGCCTGGGTATGGAGCTCGCCGGGCATCCCCGGGCGGCGGCAGCCTACCGGGAGCGCGTGATCGCGCCCCTGCGAGACGGGGCGATCGACGCCGTCGCCCGCGCTGCGGATGCCGGGCTGTGGAACGGACCGGACCCGGAAACCTGCGTGGACATGCTGGTCGGCACCTTTCTTTACCGGCTGACCTACCTCGGCGAGGTCTCGGACCTGGAGGAGGTTTTCCGCGTGGCGGAGCTGGTTGCCGGGCGGGAGCTGCCCAGGCCCGATGTGGTTTGAGCTTACGTGTCGGAGGCGGGACGTATGCTAGCCCGCCACCGTCGAACATGAAAGGACGTGTTGTGGACAGGGCAGCGCCGGCCTGGCCGACCAGCTGGCGCGCAGCTGCGACACCTCCCTGGGCGCCCTCGAACGCGGCGGCATCTTCCAGGCGCGCGGAGGCAAGGCCCGCCTGCTGACGCCCTCAGAGCTGGACGGGCAGTGGAACCCCGAGGCCGACGACCGCATCAGCATCTGGGAGGCCACCGTGCGCCTGGCCGCAGTCATGGGCAAGGAAGGCGTGGAACGGACCGCCCAGCTGCTCGCGCAGGCGCAGCGGCGCATCAGCCCGGACTCCATCAGGGAACTCGGCTTCCTGCTCTTCCACGAGGCCGAGAAACAGCATCACACCGAGGACGCCCTCCTGTTCAACGGCCTGGTAACCGCCTGGGCAGACATCACCGGCAAAGCCCGCCGCTTCGCCGGGATACCCACCGCCATACAGGACGGCTTCAACATGAACGGAGAGGACTGACATGGCACTCAGCAACCGGGAATACGTCGGCCGTGCCTTCGAACTGCTCGCCGCGGCCCTCGGTGACCACTTCGAACTTGAGCACGCGGTCGACCCCCTCAGTTTCGTCGATGTCCACCTCGACGGTGTAGGTGCCCGCTTCGATCAAGGGAACGCCTATTTGCGCCGCGAAGATGATGCCCCGCTTGTGCCCGTCGTAAGGTGCGTGGGTGGTCTCGGACGCATCGAGACGGTTAGTAGCCTCAATCTTCAACTGGTCATCTCCGGGTGAGGTGATCCGGATCGTGACATCGACCGTCTCGCGCTGCGGCTCGTCGCAGCGGATGCGTCCGGCAACCGCGAGGAACGCCTGAACCGGTAGCTGGGGCGTCACGAGCCGCGTAAACGAGCCTCCCACTGTCGTAAGGTTGCCGTCCTGGATCGATGCATACTCGGCGAGGAACGCGTAGTCAAGCTCAAGCATGTTCCCATGCGTACCGGACAAACAGCGATCTGACAGCAGCGCAAGGCGTAGCTGTTCAACAGCACTCCGGAAAACCGGAGCCCAATTTCATTGATTTCCCAGATAAGGCTCCGGTCGTATCGAATTGGTGAAATAGCACATATGCGCTTGAGTGGTGTACTACATTTGTTTGCAGGCGCCCGGCCGGCACCGTTCAGTCAATATTTCGTCAACGCTCACATACGGAAAGAGGCTGCCATGTGTACGGCGATCAGGTTCACTGACAGCGAAGGCAATATGTACTTCGGGCGCAATCTGGACTGGAGCACGTCCTATGGCGAGCGCATCGTCGTCGTGCCGTCGGGATTCATGATCCGCTCGGCGTTCGGCGACGGCGCTCCGGCCGCGCACGCGGTGATCGGCATGGGCATCGTCCTTGAGGACTACCCGCTGTACTTCGACTGCGGCAACGACTCCGGCCTGGCCGTCGCCGGGCTGAACTTCCCCGGCTACGCCTGCTACCAGGACGGACCGGTGGTCGGCAAGACCAATGTGGCCGCCTACGAGTTCCCCCTGTGGATCGCCGCTAACTTCACCACCGTCAACGAGGTGGAGGCGGCGTTGGCGGACACCGCCATCGTGGCCAAACCGGTCAGCGATGACCTCGGCGTCTCCCTGCTGCACTGGATCATCGGAGACGGCACGCGCAGCATTGTGGTGGAATACATGAAGGACGGCATGCACATTCACCACAACCCGGTCGACACTTTGGCGAACCAGCCCGCTTTCGACTGGCACTTGGAAAACCTGCGCACCTTCATCACAGCCGACGGTTCCCTGCCCGACGCTGCCCACTGGCGCGACGCCGAGCTCGTGCCCTTCGGGTCCGGCGCCGGCATGCGCGGCATTCCCGGCGACTACTACTCGCCGTCGAGGTTCGCCAAGGCGGCATTCCTGAACGCCCATTACCCGGTCAAGGACAATGAGGCGGAAAATGTCTCCCGGCTGTTCCACACCCTGGGTAACGTCTCCATGGTGGACGGTGCCGCCCTCATGGCCGACGGCGCCTACGAGCGCACGCTGTACACCGGCGGCTTCTCGGCCCGGACGGGCACCTACTACTACTCGACCTACGACGACCCGGCGCTGCGGTGCGTGAGCCTGGCCGACAACGCCGACGTTGCCGCGACTGAGCTGCTGGAGCCCGAGCCCACGGTATGGCGGCCTTAGCGCGCAGGCCGGCTGCCGCACCCTGGCGTCGATCACGAGGGATGTGCGCGCATGCGGCTCGCGGTATCGCCCAACCGACCAGGCGCCTGCCGTGCGCGGTCGATGACGGTGGCCAGATACAGATTTGCTCCCGTCAGCCAGCGGCAGATAGGTGGGGGCACCTGCCACGCAGTGGGGGAATGTCGCCCACGTACTTGTGGTTGGGCACATCGGCGGCGGGTCCTGGGGGCTCCCATGGCCCGGTCACCAGCATTGATGGCCCGTACCGGCTCGGCCCGGTGCGGTATCGGCCGCCGCCCGCTGCGCCCTGTTGGGAGCACCTGCCTTCCAGGCGCAGTCAGGAGCGGGCGGGCTACCTCCAGCAACTCACAAAGCCGCTCCCACCCCATGGGTGGCTGCATGGACGGCGACGAAACCGGACAGACGGCCCCTACCGGATCATCCACCGCGACAAGGCATGCTTGGCCGCCTGCCGGCAGGATCTCCCTTCTCCCGGGTCAGCTTGGCCCGCTCCGCCCGCAAGGCGGCGTTGGCCGCCACTCGGGCGGACCACCCGCTCCTCCATCGACTCCCCAGCTGGCGCCAGTGCACCGTCAGCGCCGGCCTGAGCAGGTGCTGTCGCCCCGGTCTTGCTGTTGGGTTTGAGCGGGCTGGGGGCCGGTGCCCCATCCAGACCGGTCTTACCTCCGGTGCCCCACCGGTGCAGCCAGCCGCGCAGCGTGCCCCGGCAGACCCCCAGGTCCTGGGCGACGCCACGCACGCATCACCCCCGGTGTCATCTCGTACAAACCCACGCCCCTGACGACGCAAGCACCTGCCGAGTAACTCTTCATAACCACAGGTCAGATCATCTCCCTCTCCCCCACCCCGCAGGGCCACAATCAGCGCATCCAACAAACAGGACCAAGACCCGACGCCTCGACCTCTGACCCGTATCACTACCGAGTCGTATTTCGTCCCGAGACGATCGTTTCCGACATCGACATCCAGACCACGGGCGACAACACCTCCGCCTCTGGTGACGACGCTGCCGACACCGGGTTGGTGACCGAGGACGGGGAGGAGTCCGCGTCCAACCCGACTGCGGGTGCGACCCAGGATCCGACCCTGGATCGCGGCGGTGATGTCACCGCCCCTGACGATGAGGACTGAATCGGTAGGGATTCCTAAATTCCGTGGAGGAGCGCTGACTATGTGTTGACAATTAAGAAAACCAGCCAACGCTCAAGGCGCTGCCCTGGGCCGAGGTCCCCGCGATCACCGGGGTGGCCCAGCTGCTACAGGTGCGCCGCACCCGCACCACCAAGCGCAGCACCGAGGTGCACCACCACCAGCGGCATCGCCTCAGCCGACCGCGCCATGACACCAGTGTGCATGCCATGGTGGCAAAGGTGCTCGCGCCACCGTGTTGGCTTTGGCCGTAACCGCCGTCGTCGAGGTTATTGAGCGCATGATCTGACCAACTGCTTTCCGATTCGCTACCTTCTTGGACCTCTAGCCTGGAACAATCGCCGCCGTGACAAGATCCGCATCGCCTGTTCCACGATCCGTCCGCCCGCTGCTGCCGCCCGCGCCCATCGACCTGAGACTGGTGGTCACCGACATGGATGGCACCCTTCTAGACGGCAGGGGCCTGTTGCCGAATGGCTTCGCCGAGGCGGTGGTGCGCATGCGCGAGCACGGAGTGTTGTTCGCCCCCGCCTCCGGACGTCAACTGGCCAATCTTCGGGCCGTGCTGGGCGAAGCAGTTGAGAACTCGCCCATCATCGCGGAGAACGGCACTCTGGTGGTTCAGGATGATCAGGTCATACACTGCGAGACGATCGGTGTGGATGACACAATCGCCGCCATTGACACCGCCCGCGACCTGCGCATAGACGGCTACGACGTCGGCGCCGTCCTGGCCGGAGTCGAGTGCGCCTACATCGATCGTCAAGACCCGCCGTTCCTGGAAGAGGTATCCCGTTACTACCGGGAACTGGAAGTGGTTGACGACCTGCTCGCGGTGCCACTGGATCGGACCCTGAAGGTCGCCGTATACGACTTCGGCGACGTCGAGGCCGGAAGTTCGCAGGCACTAAGGGCGGCCGTGCCGGACGTACAGGCCGTGGTCTCCGGAGAGCACTGGACAGACCTGATGTCGCCCACCGCCTCTAAAGGGCGAGCCCTGGCCGCGTTGCAGGAACGTGTCGGCATCACTCCAGCCCAGACGGCGGTCTTCGGGGACTACCTGAACGATCTGGACATGTATGACCGTGCCGAGCTCTCCTTCGCTATGGCCAATGCCCACCCCGGCATCCAGGCCGTTGCCAACTGGATCGCTCCGGCCAATACGGAGGGCGGTGTCCTGCGCACCGTCGACGCCCTGCTTGATCGAATCGGCTGATCGCTCCCGGTGACAAGGCTGAGAAACCCGCCCAATCGCTGCGGGCCGGAGGGTTGGCACGTAGGCTGCGGACAGGAGGTAACCATGACACAGAACACGCAGGCCTGCTTCACTCTCCCGGCAATCGGCTTCGGCACCTACAAACTGCGGGGAGCAGCCGGGGCCGCCGCGGTAACCGAAGCGATCGCCGCCGGATACCGGCTCATAGACACGGCCTTCTCCTACGAGAACGAGGGCTGCGTCGCCCGCGGCGTGGCTCGCGCGGTCGAGCGGGGAGTCGCCGAACGCCAGGAGATCATCGTCACCTCCAAGGTGCCCGGACGCCACTACGGCCGCGACGAGGCCATCGCCGCCGTCGAGGAGTCTGCGGCACGTATGAGCCCGATTGGCGCCATTGACCTGTACCTGATTCATTGGCCCAACCCGGCCCAGAACCGCTACGTGGAGACCTGGGACGGCCTGGTTAGGGCGCGCGAGCGCGGCCTAGTCCGCGCAATCGGCGTCTCCAACTTCCTGCCAGAGCACCTTCAGCGCCTTGAGCGTGAGGTGGGTGTGCTGCCCGTCGTCAACCAGATTGAGAGTCACCCATACTTTCCCAACTCCGAGCAGGTCGCCTACAACGCCGCGCACGGCATCCTTACCGAGGCCTGGAGCCCTCTGGGGCGTGGTCGGGAGGTGCTAGCGGATCCGGTCATTGAGCAGATCGCGCACGCACATTCGGTCACCCCGGCACAGGCCATCTTGGCCTGGCACGTGGCCCGGGGTGTCCACCCGATCCCCAAATCCGCCACCGCCGAGAGGCGGACGGAGAATCTCGCAGCGGCGTCAGTGACCTTGGATGCCGCCGAGGTCGAGGCGATCACTGCTCTGGGCCGCCCAAACGGTCGGCTTTTCGACGGCGATCCCCGGACCCACGAGGAGATGTGAACAATAGGTGCTCAGCGGTCGCCTACACCCCGCCGCTGCTCAACCCGCGGATCGCAGCGCCCGGCCCAGGGCGGAAACTGCCTCACTGCGGAAGTCCCGCATGGCCGCGGACCAGGTGCAGTAGTCGGCGCCGTGGTACATGCCGGGCTCGATTCGCAGTTGAGCCGTGATCCCCTGTGCCTGCAGACGCTTGGCGTAAGTGATGTCCTCCTCCATGAACAGGTCGAGATCACCGACGCCGATCCAGGCGTCCGGCAGGCCTGAAAGGTCCTCACGGCGGGCGGGCACTGCCCAACGTCCTGGAAGCGACTGTGCGGTGCCCGTCGCTGATGCCGGGCGGATGTTCGCCGGACGACCCAGGTAGGCGCCCCAACTCTCGGCATTGCGTCGCGCCGTCCACACGAACTCCCCGCGTCCAGGGATCTCAATGCCGCCAAGGCCGGTGCGGTCATCGAGCATGGGATATATCAGCATTTGGAAGGCGATCGCCATCCCCTCATCCAGGGCGCGCTGAGCCAATGCGGCGGCAAGGCCGCCTCCCGCACTGGCGCCTCCCACCGCTATGCGGGCCGGATCGATTACCAGTTCCCCGGACCGCTCCCGCAGCCACCGTAATACGGTGGCTGCGTCGTCAAGTGGGGCAGGGTAAGGGTGGGTCGGAGCGAGCCGGTAATCAACAGACACCACCAGGATGCCAAGCTCCCGCGCGATCCTGGAACACAGCAGATGATCCTGGGCTGGGCTTCCACCAACGAAACCGCCTCCATGAAGCCATATCAGTGCGCTGGTGGGCGGGCCTTTTCTACGGGCGGAGGGTTCATACAGCCACACGGGTACCTCCCGGCCGCTGCAAATGATTGCGTCATGCCGTCCCAGCCCGGAGGGGAAGATACGTGCGGGCACCCGCGATGACAGTACCGAGGAGAAGTCGGTCGGAAGATCTTCAGGCACGCCGTCGGCGCCACGCCCAATGACCAACAGCGGTGCACGCAACTCACGGGCCACCCGGTCAATCCCGGGGCCCAGTTCACGTCGGCGAATCGCCAATGCGCCGACAGCGCTCAGGGCCGCAATGGCGGCGGCGCCAAGAGTGGCGCGAGCTGAAGCAGACACGGCCGCGGACCCGTTCAGTCGGCGTCGAGCAGGTGCTCGATGTCGACCGTAGATTCTTGGGTGGCACGCAGGGCGTCGAGCTGACGGCGCTCCTTCTTGGTGGGGCGGCCGGCACCGCGATCGCGGATGATCGCCGCCGGCACATCCAACGGCTTGGGCCTTGGGGGAGAGAAATCGGTGTAGGCGGTACGGGCGATCGGCGCTCCCACGCGCTTGACCAGAATGCGCTGTACCCGCAACAGCCGGTCGAAACCCTGCACGCGGTAGCGGATCTCATCGCCGATTTTCACATGCTGGGAAGGCTTGGCGGTCTCTCCGTTGATACGCACATGTCCGGCGCGGCAGGCGGCGGTAGCGGCGGAGCGAGACTTCACCTGGCGCACACTCCAAAGCCATACGTCCACGCGTGCTGACGCCGGATCGTTGGCGCTGGAAGCGCTCCGGTCAAGTCCTGCCGCCGTTCGGCTCGCATACGAATTCGCCACATGCTCATGGTAGACGAAGGGCATCGAAACTCGGTGGTTACTTCGACCGACCTCGGTGGTTACTTCGACCGACCTCGGTGGTTACTTCGACCGACCTCGGTGGTTACTTCGACCGACCTCGGTGGTTACTTCGACCGACCTCGGCGGTTACTTCGACCGACCTCGGCGGGTGCGGCGGCGGGCACGGACGGTGCCGACAGGGCGCAGGGCGTTACTCCCGCGCACTACCAAGCCCGCTCCGATCAGCATCGCCCCGGCCGCGCACACCAGCGTATAGCCGCGGTTATTAACCACCGCGTGCCCCACGCGCGCACCGAGGCTGCCTATGCGTTCGGTGATGGACACCGCGCCGTCGCCGCCGGCGGCGCAGTCCCTAAGCACATCACGCAGCGCCCGGGTATCGGCGTCGGGCAGACCGAGCTCATAGGCGGCGGCTACACTCACGAAGCGCCGGGCGTACTCGCAGCGGTAACCGGTGGCCGGCGGCCACCACCCGGGCCCGACGGCGGTAGTCCAGGTACCCGTCTGTGTGGACCCGGCGGGGCAGGTGGCCGGACCGCAGTTCGACTTCTCTTGATTGGCCCGGCCCTCCACGGCCAAAAGATTCAGCGGGTCGTTGGCCACCAGCAGGCGGGTGCGTTCATCCCACGCCCAGGCGCCATGCGCGTAAAGGTAGTTCAGGGGGATGACGTGGTCGATCTGGACTGCGTCGGAGGTGTCCTGTCCACGCTCGAAGGCGACTACCGAACCCGTGTAGGGGTCGTGCAATGTCCCGGACCATACGGTGGCATTGGGGCACACCGCCGCACCCTGACCGTGTCCGGCGTCGCGGTCCTGCACCCCCTCCTCCCGGGAGAAGTCCGTGTCGGTGAGGTCTCGGGCGAGGATCTCATTGCGGGTATCGCAGCCGTCCCCATCCACGTCCATCCACGCCCTTCCGAACCAACCGGTGCGGGAACCGCCTTCCCCCCAGGAGGACGCCGCGGGGGAGTCGGCCGGCAGCTCATCCAAGGCGACCAACGCCTGGGAGGCGGTGAACACCAGCTCGCCGCGGTCATCCCAGGGCACCTGCGCCATAGTGGCGGCGCCCGGCGTATCCGGGCCGTCGGCGGCGACCGCCGCCGAGAGCGTGCAGGCGAACAGAGCCAGGGCCGCGGCCAGCGCCCAAGCGGCCCGGTGGTGTCGCGGCTCGGTCATTTCCGGTTGTACCCGTACGCGGATTCAGGGAACGATGTATCCAGCGGAGCGGAACACCTCGTACCACTGTTCACGGCCCAACGGCAGTTCGGAGCCGGCAGCCGCAGCGGTGACTCGTTCCGGTCGAGTAGTCCCCAGCACCACCTGCATACGCGCCGGGTGACGTGTGATCCAGGCTGCGGCGATCGCCTCGGGGGAAACCCCGTACTCGGCGGCAAGCCGGTCGACGACGTCGTTCAACTCCGCGTAGCGCTCCCGGTTGCCCAGGAACGGGCCGGAGCGGTCCCCGGACTGGTAGGGCGACCAGGCCTGGATGGTGGTGTTCGTCAGGCGACAGTAATCGAGGATGCCATCGGTGCGCACAACAGACTGGTCGTGACGCATGTTGAGGGCCACGCCCTCGGCGATCATGTCGGCGTGGGTGAGGGACAGCTGCAACTGGTTGACGAGCAGCGGCTGGTCCACGGTGGCGCGCAACAGCTCGAGTTGGCCACGGGTGTGGTTGGACACGCCGAAGTGACGGACCTTGCCGGAGGCGGCCAAGGAATCGAAGGCGGAGGCCACCTCCTCGGGCTCTATCAACGCATCGGGACGGTGCAGCAGCAGCACATCCAAGTAGTCGGTGCGCAGGGCCTTGAGGGAGTCGTCCACCGAGCGCAGGATGTGCTCGGCGGAGAAGTCGAACCAGCCCCAGCGGATGCCGCACTTTGTCTGCAGCACCACCTGTTCGCGTTCGGCCGCCGACCAGTTCAAGGCGGCGCCGAAACGCTCCTCACAGGCGTGGTCACGACCGTAGATGTCGGCATGGTCGAACATGGTGATGCCAGCGTCGCGGGCGGTTGCCACCAGGGTGCGGATCTGCTCATCGCTGAGCTCCTTGATGCGCATCAGGCCAAGGATGATGTTGGAGGCGGTCAGTTCGGACGAACCAATTGGTTGGATTCTCATACAAATACCGTAGCGGACCACTGGGCGCTTGCATAGGGATCCCCGGGACTGTCCACAGCGTCGACCGACCGTATGCCGCGAACCGGGCCTGTGGACACCGATGTGTTCCAGGCGCGCACCCTTGAGCACGGTTCGCGGTTGGCGGTTCAGGCGGGGAGGCCGACGGCCGCTCGGTCCAGATGCCACACGGTGGCCTCGCCACGGGCCACAGAGACCGGAGCGGCGACAATATCCGCAGGGCCCAGGCCCTTGGCTACGGCGGCGATCTTGCCGGTTCCGCCGGCGACCAGCAGCACTCGCCGGGCCCGGTGCAGCACCTCGAAGGTGAAGGAGACGCGTTCAGGCGGCGGCTTGGGGGAGCTGTGCACGGCGACAACCGCGGCACCGGTGGTGGGGGCGGCCGGGTGACCGGGGAACAGTGAGCAGACGTGCGCGTCCGGACCGAGCCCCAGATGCATGACATCGAAGCGGCCGTCGGCCGGACCGCGCCGGTCGAAATCCTCCGCCAACGCCCGGGCCGCGGCGTCGACGGAGTCCACCCGTTCGGGGCCAAGCAGCCGGTGCACGTTACTCTCCGGGACGCCAGCGGCCACCAGATCGGCAACCAGTAGATCATTGCGATCGGCGTGGCCGGCCGGGACGAAGCGCTCATCGCCTTCCCACAGGTGGATCCGGTCCAGGCCAGCATCGGCGGTGAGCCCCGCGGCGGCGAGGGCCGCCGGCAGCGCCGCGGCCAGTGCCCGGCCGCCAGCGCCGCCGGTCAGCGCCAGGTGTGCGACCTGGCGGGCGGCGATGGCCTCGGCCAATGCCGCGGCGGTCTCCTGGCAGGCGGTCTTGGCCGCATCGGCCAGGGTCTTGTGCGCTACCACGGTTGGGCGCGCCAGACCGGACGCGGCCGCGTTAATGGCGGCGGCATCGACTGTGGTCATTGGTGAATTCCTTCTTCCCTGTTTTCAACGTATTCAATGCCCGCGGCGTTGACCCCTGCAAGGGCGCGTGGGGTGTCCTGCTCGGCAAATGTGGCCAGAACCTCCTCATAGACGAGGTCCGGGGTCAGTCGCCGCAGCTCCTCACTCATGGTGGCCACCGGCTCACGGCGGGCCATGGTTACGACCTGCGGTCGCCGGGCGCCGGGACGGGTGATCACTACCCGCTCGTGGTCCTTGCGCGTGATCACCAGGTCGCCGGAGTCGGTGTGCGCCGTAATGGTGGCGATGCCGGGAATATCGGCGGCGTCCACCCGTTGCACATCCACGCCCAGGCGCAGTCGCAGCCAGCGGATCATCAGGGAGACCGAGGCGTTGCGAGGCTCTCCGGCTACGACGACGCCCCGGACCACTCCCGTGCACAGCAGCGAGTCCAGTGTCGAGGCGACCATGGCGCGCCACAGGGTGATACGGGTCCAGGCCAGGTCGATGTCACCGCGCGTGTACTCCGGCGCCAGAGCTGCAAGGGCCGCGGACGGGTCCGGCTGGGAGGGCGTGTTGGTGATGCGGGTGGTGGCCAGGGCCCCGAGCGGGCTCGTGGCCGGCCGTACGGGCGGCGCATCCGGCCACCAGGTCACCACGGGAACGTCGGGCAACAGGAAGGGCACCACCAGGGTGTCGGCGTGGCGGGCCGCTTCACCCTGCGGGTACAGCACCAGGGTCTCCCCGGCGCCGGCGTCGTGGCCGAGTCGGATCTCGGCGTCCAGGTGGCCTATAGAGCCGGGAGCTCTATGGCCGTTAGGATGGCGGTCATCGCGGGCGGCACTACCGTCGGAAGTAGGGGAGACCACGGCCACCACCCGGCAGGGGTGGTCCAGACTGGCCCCGTGCGCGGCCACCAGGGCGTCGGCCAGACCGGCATGGTCGGTGTCGATCACGAGCGTGAGCACGCGCGAACCACTGGACACGCCCTCGGACAGGAGAGTGGAGACGATTTCGTCGGTGGTCGTCTGCGCGAGCTTGATGATCATGAACGCCTCCAGATGCGGCCGTCGCGGGCCAGGAGCTCGTGGGCCGAGGGCGGCCCCCAGGAACCGGGCCGATAGCCCTGCGGCTTCCCCTTCCCGGCCCAGTGCTCGATCACCGGATCCAGGATCCGCCAGGACAGATCCACCTCCCGCTGCTGCGGGAACAGCGGGGCGTCGCCGAGCAGCGCGTCCAGAATAAGCCGCTCGTAGGCCTCGGGCGACTCCTCGTTGAAGGAGGCGCCGTAGCCGAAGTTCATCGTGACGTCGCGCAGCTCCAACTGCGTACCGGGAACCTTGGACGCCATGCGCATGGTGATGCCTTCGTCGGGCTGGATGCGCAGCACAATCGTGTTGGCCCCCAGGCCAGCGGTGGCCGCGTCGGCGAAGGGCAGGAACGGCGGCCGTTTGAACACAACGGCTACTTCCGTCACCCGGCGAGCCAAGCGCTTACCGGCGCGCAGGTAGAAGGGGACGCCGGCCCAGCGGCGATTGGCGATCTCCAACCGCACCGCGGCGAAGGTCTCCGTGCGGGAGTCATCTGCCACACCCTCCTCCTCCAAGTATCCGCGCACGGGGACGCCGCCCTGGAAGCCGGAGTCATAGCGCCCGCGAGCGGTGGTCGCGTCCAGGTCGAGGAGACCGGCCCGTTCCAGCCTCACTGCGGCCAGCACCTTCTCCTTCTCCGCCCGGATGGCGGGTGCGAGCATACTGATGGGCTCCTCCATGGCGGTAAGGGCCAGCAGCTGCAGCAGGTGATTCTGGATGACATCGCGCGCCGAACCGATCGTGTCGTAGTAGGCGGCGCGCGTACCGATGCCGATGTCCTCCGCCATGGTGATCTGCACGTGGTCCACATAGCGCTGGTTCCACAGGGGTTCGAACATGGTGTTGGCGAAGCGCAGGGCCAGGATGTTTTGCACCGTCTCCTTGCCCAGGTAGTGGTCGACACGGAAGACGTCGTCGGGGCGCACAATCCTGGAGACTACCGCGTCCAGCTCCTGGGCGCTGGCGCGGTTGTGGCCGAAGGGCTTTTCAATGATCACCCGCCGCCAGGAGCCCGGGACCTCGTCCACGAGCCCGGAGGCGGCCACGTGCTCGGTCACCGTGGAGAACCAGGCCGGCGGAACCGACAGGTAGAAGGCGCGGTTACCGCTGGTGCCGCGGGTGGTATCCAGGTCGGTGACGGTGCGGGTCAGTCGGTCGTAAGCGCCGTCGTCGTCAAAGGAGGTCAATTCTATGAAGCGCATGCCGGCGGCCAGCTGATCCCAGATCGCCTGGCGCCAGGGGGTGCGGGCTCCTCCGCGTACGCAGTGCGCCACGTAGTCGCGCATGTCGTCGTCGGACCAGCGGCGCCGTCCTACACCCACCAGGGAGAAGCTGGGGGACAACAAGCCGCGGTTGGCCAGGTCGTAGATGGCCGGCAGCAGTTTGCGGCGGGCCAGGTCGCCGGTGATGCCGAACATGACCAGCACGCACGGGTCGGCGATGCGGGGCAGACGCAGGTCGCGGGAGTCCAACAGCGGATTGCCCTGCGAGGCGGTGGCACCGTCCGGGGTGCCCTCGTGGGTGGTGGGTTTGCTTGAGGTGTGGAAGAGGTCCACGGGTGCCTTTCGCGCCTTCCTTGTCTTCTTCCCGGTCTTCTTGCTCGGGCGGTGTAGTCGACCGGGCCTCCACCATAAACGCTTTGCCGCCCCCGCGGCCAAGGGCGGGCCGGTAGCCCCTGAAGGCATTTAGGGAATCAGGGCGTGCCTGCGGTGCGTTACCCTGCCCGAGTAAACGATCCCACAACGACGGCCCGTGCCCGACGGGCAGAAGGGGACAGCGATGAGTTCAGCCGGCGACTTCGTCCCGCAGCCCGCTTCGGCGGATATCGGCGTGTACGGGTTGGGGGTCATGGGGGCGAATCTGGCCCGCAACCTCGCTCGTCACGGGCACTGCGTCGCCGTGTTCAATCGCACTGCGGCGCGCACCCACAGACTCATAGACTCTCACGGCGGTGAGGGGGACTTCGTGCCGGCCTCGGATGCGGCCGCATTCGTCGCCTCGCTGCGTCGCCCGCGTGCCGTGATCATTATGGTGCAGGCGGGAGCCGGCACCGAGGCGGTCATCGAGCAACTGCGCCAGCTGTTGGAGCCCGGCGACATCATTGTTGACGCCGGCAACACCTATTACCGGGACACCGAGCGTCGGGAGGCCTTGCTGCGCGAGCAGGGCATCCACTTCGTGGGCATGGGCGTGTCCGGGGGTGAGGAGGGAGCACTGCTGGGGCCCGCGATCATGCCGGGCGGTACTGCCGCCTCCTATGAGCGGCTCGGACCTCTGCTCGAATCCATCGCCGCTCACGTGGACGGCGTGCCCTGCTGCACCCATGTCGGGCCGGGCGGGGCGGGACACTTCGTGAAGATGGTGCACAACGGCATCGAGTACGCCGATATGCAACTGATCGCTGAGGCCTACGACTTGCTGCGCGGAGTCGCCGGTATGACCGTGCCCGAGATCGCCGCCGTCTTCCGGACCTGGAAGCGCTCCGAGCTGGACTCCTACTTGATCGACGTTACCGCAGAGGTGCTCGACCGGGTGGACCCGGCCACGGGTGAGCCCTTTGTCGATGTGATAGTCGACGCCGCCGGTCAGAAGGGTACCGGCGCCTGGACCACCCGGACCGCACTGGAACTCGGGGTCGCCGTTCCCGCCATCGCCGAGGCCACCTTCGCTCGGGCCGCCTCCTCCTCTCCGGCGCAGCGAGCCGCTGTGCGTCAGGCGCAACTTAAGGCCGGCGTCACGCCCGTGGCCTTCGACTCCGCGGCGCGGCGCGAAGACTTCGTCGACTCGGTGCGGCAGGCCCTGTACGGCTCGAAGATTGCCGCCTACGCGCAGGGATTCGACGAGATCGCCACCGCCTCCGCGGACAACAACTGGGGTGTGGACCTGGGGGCCATGGCCCGGATCTGGCGCGGCGGGTGCATTATCCGCGCCCGTTTCCTGGACGACATCACCCGGGCCTACACCGACAACCCGCAACTGGCCAGCCTGTTGACCGCACCCGTCTTCGCCGGCGCGCTGGGCGAGGTCCTGCCGGCCTGGCGTGAGGTGGTGGCAACAGCGGCCCAGGCGGGGGTGGCCGCGCCGGCCTTCGCGTCCTCACTGGCCTACATCGATCAGTTGCGTGCACCGCGCCTGCCCGCTGCCCTCATCCAGGGGCAGCGGGACTTCTTCGGATCTCACACCTACCATCGCGTGGACGATCCCGAGGGCGTCTACCATGTGCGGTGGACCGAGCCCGGCCGCAACGAGGAGAAGTGGAACTGATCGCCGCTGGCGCCATCGCTGCCGCAGCAGGTCTCGGGCCATACAGATCTTCGGGTTACCAGCGGACACGCATTGCGGTGTCACGCAGCAGCAACGGTATGGTGGAACCACTGCGGTGCGACCGGCACCGCCCGACAGGAGGGGAATAGATGTCGAGCACGCCGATGGAATCGGATCCCACCTCGACCCAGGCCTTCGGGGCTATTGGCGTCCCCGCGGAGTCCGAAGTCCCGCTGGTGGGCATCTCTGCGCAGGACCGCGCCGCCATCTCGGCGCTGCCCGCGGATACCGCGCTGCTGCTGGTGCAGCAGGGGCCGACAACCGGCGCACGCTTTTTACTCGACTCGGCGCAGACGACCGTCGGCCGCCACCCGCGCGCGGATATCTTCCTTGACGACGTTACCGTTTCCCGCAAGCACGCGGTATTCGTACAGCTGCCCGACGGCGGATTCTCGGTACGGGACTCCGGCTCCCTCAATGGCACCTATGTCAATCGCCAGCGTGTGGAGCAGGCGGCCCTGCGTGCGGGTGACGAGGTGCAGATCGGCAAGTACCGCATGACCTACCATCCAGCGCCTCAGCAGCGGGCCGCGCAGTGACGGGCACTGCCCGCCGCGCGGCAGCGGCCGAACCGGCGCGCGGAGACCGGCTCGGGCCGTGGCCCCGCGGGGTGTCCCGCCAGCCGGCTATGAAGATCGGCGAGGTTGTCGATCTTCTGAAGGGTGAATTCCCCGCTTTATCCGTCTCCAAGGTCCGCTACCTGGAGGCGGAAGGGCTGATCGCCCCCCATCGGGTGGGCAACGGCTACCGGCGCTACTCCACCGCCGACGTTGAGCGACTGCGATACACCCTGACCGCCCAGCGCGACGAGTACCTGCCGCTGTCGGTGATAAGGCAGCGCCTGGCCGAATTGGACGGGGATGCGGACGCCCCGCCTCCCGCCCGGGTCGCCCGGGTGGTGGCATCGGAAGGACGCACTGTCAGCGGCGCACTGGACGCCGCTGACCTGGTACACCACTGCGCCGCGACACTGGAGCAGATCGAAGAACTCGTAGAAGTCGGCGTTATCGCGCCGGACGCCCATGGTCGTTTTGACTCGCGCGCTTTGAACACGGTGGCGTTGGCGCTGAAGGCGGACCGGCTGGGAATTCCTCTGCGCAACCTGCGGGCGGTGCGCAGCGCCGCCGAGCGCGAGGCCGATGTGATCGATCTGGCCACCCGGCACAAGCGCAACCGCTCCAAGACTGCCGGGGAGGATGCGGCCGCGGAGCTGGCCGCGGTGCTGGCGGATCTGCATGTGAGCCTGCTGCATCGCGCCGTTGAGGCGCTGCGCTGATCGTCCGCACATAACCGGCATATGAGCTCGCCGCTTCGTTTGCGGGACAGCACGGTCGCTGGGCCCGTAGATTATGAGCGTGCGGACCATGGCGCTCATGGGGGTCCGGTCCACGGCCCCGGATTCCGGCCTGGTCGCCGTCTTGATGGAGGACGGGGGCCCGGGTGTGATAGCCGTCCCCGTGGGCGCCCGTGACGGGCTCTTGCTCAGTGCCACCGATGATCTCAGACCGTCCTGGGCCGCCTTCTTCGCCGCCTGTGTCGACGCCATCGGTTCGGCCGTGCTGCGGGTGGTTCTCGACGTCGATGCCGATGGCGTGATGTGCGCCACCGCCGAGCTCGATGCGGAGAACCCGACTCAGTCCACACCAGTCCCGTGCACGCCCAGCGACGCGCTCGTCCTAGCGACTGCCCTGTCGCTTCCCATCCACGCTACCGGGGCGCTGCTGCGCCTGCGCGGCATCGACCTGGAAGAGGAGGCAATGCAGCACCGTCTGGGCCAATGGCGGCAGGTGCTCAATGATGTGCCCTGAGGATGCGTGGTTCTCATAGCCACCGTCCTGGGTTTCCAAAATGACTGCGACACGCGGGACGCGTGTGACGGGTGTGACTACTGTTGTGCAATATGTCACATAGGCGCCATGGGCTGGGCGCGTATTCCGCGTGATGGTGCGCCAGGATTGGGAGGGAGTACGGATCGGCAATCTGAACCTGAACTTAAAGTACGTTTTTCGGCGTGCCTGTCGTTGAGTCATGCCACCGTGGGTTCTATCGTGGGTCCGTGGCCGGGAGGACCGGCCCGAGCGTGCCTCCCCGCGCACGCCCCGATCTGACAGGAGTCGGCAAGTGAGCGCCAATGAAGCGAGCCTTCACGCACCCCAGCACACGCAGGGGATGCTCTTCGGCGATCCGCTCCCGCGGCTAGACGTCAACACCGGATACCGCGGCCCCGTGGCCTGCCGTGCCGCCGGCATCACCTACCGGCAGTTGGACTACTGGGCCCGTACCGGGCTGGTGGAACCGTCCATCCGCAGTGCCAAGGGGTCGGGGTCGCAGCGCCTCTACGCCTTCCGGGACATCCTGCTGCTGAAGATCGTCAAACGCCTGCTGGACACCGGCGTCTCCCTGCAGCAGATCCGGGTGGCGGTCAATGCTCTACACGAACGTGGCGTTGAGGATCTGACCTCCATCACCCTGATGAGCGACGGCGCCTCCGTATACGAGTGCACCAGCGCAGACGAGGTCGTCGATCTGGTCCAGGGCGGACAGGGAGTCTTCGGTATTGCGGTGGGGCGCGTCTGGCATGAGATCGAAGGATCGCTCGCCGAACTCCCGGTGGAGCATGCCTCCGATGTCCCCGCGGTTGAGGATGAGCTGGCCAAGCGCCGGGCGGCCCGGCAACAGGCGGTGTGAGGCGGACTGTGAGGTAGACCGATGGCACCTACCAGGACCTTGGGCAACTCCGAGCTGCATGTCAGTGCAATAGGACTGGGCGGTAACGTATTCGGATGGACCGCCGATGAAGATACCTCCCACCGTATCCTCGACGCCTATGTCAACGGCGGCGGCAACTTCATCGACACTGCCGACGGCTACTCCCACTGGGCCCCGGGGCATGTTGGCGGCGAGTCGGAGGCTGTTATCGGCTCCTGGCTGCGCACACGCGGTCGGCGCGATGAGGTGGTAATCGCCACGAAGGTATCCACCAAGCCTGACCGCAAGGGACTGGCGGCAAGCAATATCCGCGCCGCAATCGACGAGTCCCTGAGCCGCTTGGGCACCGATCACGTGGACCTCTACTACGCCCACTTCGACGACATGGACACGCCCTTGGAGGAGACCGTAGCCGCCTTTGAGGAGGTTCGTGCCGCCGGCAAGACCCGTTACGTCGCACTGTCCAACTACACGCCCGATCGGGTAGAGGAGTGGTGCGCCATTGCCGCGGCCAATGACTTCGCGCCCGCCGTGGCGCTGCAGCCCCACTACAACCTGGTGCACCGGCAGGACGTCGAAGGACCCGGTAATCGGGGAGAGGTCGCTGTCACCCATCATCTGGGACTCGTGCCCTACTTCTCGCTGGCCTCGGGTTTCCTGACCGGTAAGTATCGTCCGGGCAGGGATTCCGGATCTGCACGTGGTAGCTGGATCGCCGACTATCTGCGCGCGGAGTACTTCAGCGTGCTGGAGGTCGTGCGTGAGGTAGCCGTTGCGCACGACGCCGCCCCTGCGGCTGTCGCCCTGGCCTGGCTGCGTGACCGGCCGGGTGTGGTCTCGCCGCTTGCATCGGCGCGAACGCTCGAGCAGTTGGGGCCGATCCTCCACGCGCTCTCACTGGAGCTGGACCCGGAGGAGACCCTGGCCCTGACACGCGCTTCGGACCGGATCCGAGGGCTGTGATCCTCTGAGGAGTCTGGAGGAGTCTGCTGGCCCGGGCAGTCTGGGGCCCGGCGGTGCTCGCCCCCTCAGGCGGTGCGGCGGCCGAGTACGTAGGTGCGCTTGTAGCCGTCGGACAAGTCCGTCAGGGTCACATGAATCAGCCCGGCGCCGTCGATGTCGTAGCGCTCCTCGATCTGCGGCCCGTTTCCAAGCCGATGCACCGGCAGTGAGGCGAGATCCTCCGCATCCCGCAGGGAGCGGTCGAAGGGGAACAGTACGTCCTGGTAGGGGGCCAGGCCGCCGCGAGGTTCGCCGGCGGCGTCCACCCCCGCGCATTCGACGAACCGGTAGCGGCCGATGTTGTGCACCGCCGGGTAACGGCGGGTGATGATGGTGCCGGCGGCGCCGTCGGCCCGCTTCTGCACCGACTCCTCGGTCAACAGGGCATCGAATATGGTGCGGGCCCCGCCATCGGCCTCCCGGAACACGCCGAAGCCACGCGACAGGCGGTCTGTCAACGCCACGGTGGCGGTGCGATCGGCGGCTATGGCCAGGCCGATGGCGGTGGATGCGCCAGGGTAGGGGGAGCGGTGCACCCGCCGACCGAAGCGCTCACGCAGTAGCCGGGGGACCAGCGGGAAGGCCGAGGCGCCGCCAACCAGATATATGCCGGCGATATCGGTCAGGTCCGGACCGCCGTCATCGAGTCGACCGATCAGTGGGGCCATGGTGTCAAGGCTGCGCTGGATCAGCGGAGTCGCCGCCGCGTAGAAGTCGGCGGCGGGCAGCACCAGGTCCTTGCCACGTAGGGTGATCAGAAGGCGTCGTGTCTGGGGCACCATCGATTCCTTGGCATCGCGGCACAGGTCAAGCAGGTCGTCCAGCTCGGCTGTGGCCATCTCTTCCTCGGCCACGCCGGCGGCGGTGAGTGAGAGCTGCGCGAGCAGCAGATCCAGGTCGTCGCCACCTAAGTCTCCGGCACCGCGCGATGCCAGCACCTCATGGGACTGGCCGCGCACATCCACCAGCGAGGTGTCGAATGTGCCTCCACCCAGGTCGTAAACGAGCACCCGGGTGCGGCGGGAGGAGACGGTGCCGGACTTGCGATGGGTGTACTCAAAACCGGCGGCGCTGGGCTCATTGAGCATGGCCGTTACGTGGAAGCCCGCCGCACGGAAGGCATCGAGCGTGATCAGCCGCTGGGCGCCGTAGGCGTGCGCGGGCACCGCAACGACGATATTGGCGTCCTCGGCCCCCGGGTCGGCTCCCTCGAGCACCTCGGAGGACAGCAACTGCTCGCGTACCGCGGTGAGGAAGCTGGTGAGCAGTTCCAGAACGGAGAAGGTCTGCGCACCCAGCCGCACTGGTGTCTGAGCGGTCACGGTGGGGGAGGACAACACTCGTTTCAGACTGCGCAGCAGGGGAGCCCCCCGACGGGCTGCGGCGCGGGCCGCGAATCCATGCACCAGGCCGTCAGCGGTAAGTGCCGTCAGGGACGGGAAGAACTCGTGGAGATCCCCCGCGGTGTCGGTGAAACCGACAACGGGGTAGTTGCCCCGGTCTGCACGGGCGACGACGGTGCGCGTCGTGCCCAGGTCGATGCCGAGGTCGAGGGGCGCGGAGTGAGCGCGCCTACGCTTGCGGGACTGCTGCGTACTACTGCTACCGCTTCGGGCTGCCATGTACGTGACCTTATCGCTGATATCGGTTCGACGGCGTGCGGCTCGACGGGGCTGCGGTGAGGCGTCGGCCTCTTCCGGGGTCAGGGCCGCCTACGGGAGGGTTGTGGCGGAGACCGGCCGGCACCCACTCGGCATGAGAATCGCACCCCGGGTGAACAGTTGGTGAATTCCTGTCGCCCGGGCTTCGGCGCCGCCCCCAGCAGGGGTAGAAATGACAGCGGGTCGCGTTCATGCGACCCGGATCCGCCCGGCGGCCGGAGCCCTCCGGTCCGAGCGCGGACCCCCATACGACTGGGAATGGCATGAGTACAACCCTCTTCATCGTGGTCGTGGTCATCGTCACCGCGCTGATCTTCGACTTCACCAATGGCTTCCACGACTCGTCCAACGCCATGGCGACCTCCGTGGCGACGGGCGCCTTCACCCCGCGGCGCGCGGTGCTGGTTGCCGCCATCCTCAATGTCGTCGGGGCCACGCTGTCCACAGAGGTGGCCAAGACGATCTCCCACGGCATGTTCGACGACTCGCTGATTCAGGCGGCGCCGGCAATGGTCTTCGCCGGACTGGCCGGAGCGATTCTTTGGAACCTGATCACCTGGCTGCTGGGACTTCCTTCTTCGTCGTCTCATGCGCTTTTCGGGGGACTGATAGGCGCGGTCGTGGTGGCCGCCGGAATCCAGGGCGTGCACTGGGGCACGGTGGTCTCCAAGATCATGCTGCCCGCCGTACTCGCTCCGACCGTGGCCGCACTGGCATCCGCCGTGGCGACCTGGATCAGCTACCGCATCACCGGTCCGGCGGATAAGTTCAGTGACAGGATCTTCCGCTACGGCCAGCGGGTGTCGGCCTCCATGGTGGCTCTGGCCCATGGGACCTCTGACGGCCAGAAGACCATGGGAGTGATTACGCTGGTGCTCATTGCCGGCGGGTACCAGGAAGCCGGTTCTGCGCCGTACTGGTGGGTGGTCGCCGCCGCCGGCGCTGCCATCGGCCTGGGCACCTACTCTGGCGGCTGGCGCATTATGCGCACCATGGGCAAGGGACTGGTTCATATCGATCCTCCGCAGGGATTCGCTGCGGAGACCACCTCCACCGTGGCGATCCTGGCCTCATCCCACCTCGGTTTCGCCCTGTCCACCACCCACATCTGCACCGGCTCCATCCTGGGGACCGGGGTTGGCCGGGGTGCGAAGGTCTCCTGGGGAACCTTCGGCAAGATGGGCACCGCCTGGCTGATCACCCTTCCATGCGCCGCCCTGGTCGGGGCGGTCACCTCCTTCATCGCCGTCAAGGGCGGGGTGATCGGCACGATAGCGGTTATCGCATTGCTGATCGTCAGTGCGCTGCTGATCGTCCGGCAGGCCAACCACAACAAGGTGGACTTCTCCAACGTCAACGATGCGGACAAGGTGGTTGTTGCCAAGCAGACCGACCCGTCGCTGGGGCGTCCCCCGAAGTCCCTGGAGCAGGTCAAGGACCTGGTTAGCTCAGGTGACCGGGGCACGGGAGCGCTGGTATGAGCATCGACTGGCACTCCTTGGGACTGGTAACCCTGGTAACCGTCGCTGGGGCGGCATTCGTCCTGGCCGTCACCTCCGCCGCCGTGCGCATGCTCGGTGCGGTGCGGTTGAAGCGCCAGGCCGGTCAGGTAAGCGGTCTGCACATCGCTGAGCTGGCGGCGGGGTTCTTTATCGCCTGTGTGGTGGGGATCGCCCTGTTCGGGTTGTGGCTGTTGATTCCTTACTTCCATTGAGTCGAACCCACGGGGGGCCACCGGCTGTGCAGGTCGCCTGCACTTTCAGCGACCATCCGGGGGTCCCAGTCGCCGGCGGCTGTTAAGGTCGCCGCATGACCGAGGACCTGAGGGCGGCCGCACTGGAGGCGATCAACCGCTCGCAAGCAGCTGCAGACTCCGACTACCCCGTGGTGCATCTGGCGCCGCCGGTCGGCAGACTGAACGACCCCAATGGATTGCTTGTGGAAGGCGGCACTTATCACGCCTTCTACCAGTTCAGCCCCTTCCACCCGCACCGCAAACTGGTGTACTGGGGCCATGCCTCTTCCGATGACCTGCTGCACTGGACCCAGCATGAACCGGCGATCATCCCCGACTCCTATTACGACCGCTCCGGCGCCTACTCCGGGGGGGCCGTGGTGCTCGACGAGGATGAGGCCTGCGGCCTTCCGGCGAGCTCCCGGTACCAGTTCTTCTACACCGGCAACCTCAAGGATCCGGTGACCGACGAACGTACCGCCAGCCAGTGCCTGGTCACCAGCCCGGATCTGGAGCGCTTCACCAAATGGCCGGACAACCCGCTGCTGCCGGCGCATCCGGCCGGTTACACCGCCCATTTCCGTGACCCGCAGGTCTGGCGTGATCCCGACGATCCGGGAAGCTTCCGTATGATCCTGGGCGTACAGCGCGAGGATCTGACCGGGGCCGCCCTGCTGTATCGCTCTGAGGATCTGCGCTCCTGGAGGCTGGAGGGGGAGCTGAGTTTCCCCGATGCCGACGGCGCCTTCGACCATTTCGGCTACATGTGGGAGTGCCCCGGCCTGGTGCGCCTGACGGATGAACTGACCGGCCAGGTTCGGGACGTGCTGATCTGGTGCCCGCAGGGCATCGCCCCCGAGGACGAGGGATACGAGAACATCTTCCCTTGCGTTTACACCGTGGGGTGCCTGGAGGGAACCGAGCTGCGCGAATGCGACGGCACCTTCGCCGAGGTTGACCGCGGCTTCGAGTTCTATGCCCCCCAGCCATTCGCCCGCAGGCCCTCCGAACCCGGACCGGTACTCCTGGTCGGCTGGGCGGGCAACGCCTCGCAAGATGATCAGCCGTCGATTGAGACCGGCGGCTGGGTGCACGCCCTCACCGTGCCACGAACAGTGGCGCTGCGCGGAGGCCGGCTGCTGCAGCGCCCCGCCGTGCCGTTGCCCGCCGACGCCGCTGCGCTGAGTATCGTGGGGCGGCGCCTGGAGGGTGCCACCCCTATTCGGGAGTTGGACGGACATGGCTCCTGGCATCTGCGGCTGGAGGCCGACCCGGCGGACGCCCGCTGGGGGCTGCGGATCGGAGACGAGGCCTGCTGTGTGACAATCGAGTTCCTCTACGACGACGACGGCGCCGCGCGGCTGGTCGTGGACCGCTCCCGCTCGCGTTATACCCGGCACGGGGCCACCCGGACGGTGACCCTGCCCGCGGGCACGCCGCCGCGGCTGGAGGTTGTCCACGACCGCTCGATCACCGAGCTGTTCGTGGGTGACGGCGCACTGGTGTTCACCCTGCGCAGCTTCGTCGCGCCGGGAACCACGGGAGCCTCCGTGATCGGCGAGTCGGTGCACCCTGTTGCGGGATGCGCCGTCTGCTTCGATTGAGCGCGGTATCGTGTCGGATCGTGATTGCGATGCCTGCCGGACCTGTGAGTTGCCGGACATCCGACGGTTGCAGAACCGGGGGGCGAGCGGTAGTCTGACTATCGTTTGACATAGGCTGTGGCGCGCGGGTCTGTGGTAGATCCAGATGCTCCGCAACCTTCCGTCGAGCTCAATGCAGAGTGACCAGTTCCCACAGAAAGGAAGCCCGGGTGGCTATGGATCACGCCCGCGTGGCGAGAGACGTCCTGACGTACGTCGGGGGAGCCGACAACATCAGCGCGGCAGCGCACTGTGCGACGCGCCTGCGCCTTGTCTTGAACGACATGGACAAGGTGGACCAGAAGGCTCTGGACAAGGACCCTGATCTGAAGGGTACCTTCGTTGCCGGCGGTATGTTCCAGATCATCGTCGGCCCTGGTGATGTCGACATCGTCTTTGATGAGATGGTCAAGACCGGCGGCGTAAAGGAAGTGTCCAAGGATGAGGCGAAGCAGGAGGCCGCCAAGAGTGGCAACATCGTCTCCCGCTTCATCAAGATGATCGCGGACATCTTCGTCCCGATCCTGCCCGCCCTGATCGCCGGCGGTCTGATGATGGCGATCAACAACGTGCTGACCGCGGGATTCTTCGAGGCCGCAGACGGCTCCACCTACGGTCTGACCGACCGTTACCCCTGGCTGGCGGACTATGCGGGCCTGATCAACCTGGTCTCCTCCGCAGCCTTCGCCTTCCTGCCCGTGCTGGTCGGATTCTCGGCCGCAAAGCGCTTCGGCGGCAACGTATACCTGGGCGCCGCGATGGGTGCGGCCATGGTCTCTACGGAGCTGACCAGCGCCTACAACATCCAGCAGGCCACCGAGGAGGGCCTGATCGAGAGCTGGAGCCTGTTCGGCCTGAATGTCGACAAGATCGGCTACCAGGCGATGGTCATCCCGGTTCTGTGCGTGGCCTGGATCCTTTCCGTCATTGAGAAGTGGCTCCACAAGCGGCTGTCCGGAACCGCGGACTTCCTCCTCACCCCGCTGATCACGCTGCTGCTGACGGGCTTCTTGACCTTCGTGGTTGTTGGTCCGTTGGCGCGTGAGCTCTCGGACGGTATCACTGCGGGACTTCAGTGGCTGTACAACACCGCCGGACCGATCGGTGGATTCCTCTTCGGCCTGGTCTACTCGCCCATCGTCGTCACCGGTCTGCACCAGTCCTTCCCGGCCGTCGAGCTGCCGCTGATCGCCGATATGCAGTCTGGAGGCGCAGGATCATTCATCTTCCCGATCGCCTCGATGGCCAATGTGGCCCAGGGTGCGGTTGCCCTGGCGGTCTTCGTGCTCACCAAGGACGCCAAGATGAAGGGTCTGGCCGGTGCCGGTGGCGCGTCGGCCGTCTTCGGCATCACCGAGCCGGCCATCTTCGGTGTGAACCTGCGTCTGCGTTGGCCCTTCTTCATCGGTATCGGGGCAGCCGCCGTCGGCGGTGCGCTCGTCTCGCTGCTGAACATTCACTCCCAGGCGCTGGGAGCAGCGGGATTCGTCGGCTTTGTATCGATCGTTCCCGATGACATCCTCAAGTACATCGTGGTAGAGCTGATCGTGTTCGCCATCGCCTTCGGCGCCGCCATCAGCTACGGAATGACGCGGGGAAAGAACTCTCTGTCCGGCGATAGCGTCGACGACGTCGACGAGGCCGCGCTGGAGGCTGAGGCCACCAAGGCCCATGCTGCCACTGTGGAGCTTCCTGCCGAGGCCGCCACCGACTTCACCGTCACCTCGCCCATTCAGGGACGAGCGGTGCCACTTACCGAGGTGAAGGACAAGACCTTCTCCTCCGGGATGTTGGGCCCGGGCCTGGCGGTAGTGCCGGAGTCCGGCCCCGTAGTCTCTCCGATCGACGGCGAGGTACTGGTCGCCTTCCCGACCGGACACGCCTACGGCCTGCGCTCGGCCAGTGGCGTGGAGCTGCTGATCCACGTCGGTATGGATACCGTCGAACTTGATGGCAAGCACTTCACTCCGAAGGTCGCCGCAGGAGACAAGGTGTTGCGCGGTCAGACGCTGGTTGAGGTCGACTGGGCCGGTGTCACCGAGGACGGCTATGAGACCGTCACCCCGATCGTGGTCTCTAACGCGACCGCCTTCGAAGGAGTCACCGACGAGCAGGCCGGCGCCGTCGCCCGCGGAGACGCCCTGTACTGCGTGACCCCCGCGGCCGAGCCGGCCGAGCAGGGCGCCAACGCCTGATCATAACGTTTCAGGACTGCTAGAAGTCCTGGTCAACACAGTCAACACAAGGCCGGTGGCCGACCCGGAATCCCGGGTCGGCCACCGGCCTTCTTCGATTCGGCTTGCTCGCCCGCCTGGTACCACGGGTGGCACTGGCCGGAGAGTGGGTTATGTGGTCCGGCCAGGAAGAAGCACGCCCGGAAGTTCAATGGGGGAGGAGATCGATTCGGCTTCTTGTCCCTGTGCGGCGTTCTGAATCTGCTTTAGCAGCACCTCTACGGCGGTGCGGGCCAGATCGCCCAGGGGCTGGCGGACCGTCGCCAGGCCGGGCAGGGCGCGTCTTACCGCGGAGGTACCATCGAAACCGATGACCTTGAAGTCCTGCGGTACCCGCAGGCCGTTCCGGTCGGCCCAGTCCAGGACGGCGGCGGCAGACAGGTCGTCGGTGGCGAACACGGCGTCGATCCGGTTGGCTGCGGAATCCAGGTGAGCGTCGATGAGCCGGGCTCTTTCGGCGTCGGGAGTGTGAAAATCCACGGTGAAGATGACGGGGTCGATGCCGAACTGCTCTAGCACCGCCCGGTATCCGGCCTCCCGCCGATTGTGCTCGCCTGTGCGCGAGGTCAGCAACGCCGGACGTCTGGCGCCGCGGTCCAGCAACAGGCGGGTGGCTTCACGCGCCGCGGCCTCGTTGGCGCATCGGATATTGGGGATTGTGGGGGACAGGTCCCGATCAATGGTCACCAGGGGCATGCGCACCGTGTGGTACTCCTTGAGCTGATCGTTGTGTGCTCCGGAGATGATGCCGTCCACCCGGTGTGAGATCAGCAGATCCAGGTACTCTCGTTCCCGGTCTGCGCGGCCCATGGAGTTGCATACGAGTATGCGGTAGTGGTGCTCGGCCAGGGCGTTCTCGATCTCATCGGCGAGTTCGCCGAAGAAGGGCAGGGCGACGGTGGGCACGATGACGCCGACGATGTTGGTGGACTTGCCGTGGAGCGCACGGGCCACCTGGTTGGGCCGGTAGTTGAGCTGGGCTACCGCCCTGGCTACGCGATCCTTGGTCTCCTGGCTGAGGTAGCCCCGGTTGTTGAGCACCCGGGATACCGTGGTCAAGGAGACCCCGGCGAGCTCGGCGACGTCGGCCAGTGTGGGTTCACGGCGTAGGACCAAGGGCAACTCCTTTGTAAGACATGGACTACAAGAGCCAGTACGAGCCGATCCGACCATTTGCATGGCGGCGGGACAAATCCCGGTCAATCCTAATCCCGAACGCCTCGACTCCGTGCATCGACCCGGGCCGCTGCCGACACTGTGGTAGCGATGTCATGACATTACGGACGTCCAGTAGAGCGGCGGTCAGCTGGTGTCCTGGCCGCGTCCTGCGGATGTGTACCAAGGGACATGTTACTCGTGGGCGGCGTGGGGTGGGGCGCCGTCGGGAGCGCCACGGCCCGAGTGGGGCTGCCTCAGTCGAGGAATGACATAATGTACATTATCGGCGCGGGGCTACCGGCGCCTGATGATCCTGGTTCCGAGCGGCTCCAGCTCGATCCGCCGCGGCTCGGAGCCATCGGCGTATTCCAGCAGGACGTCGACCGGCTCGTCGTGCTGTGAGATGACCACGTCCACAGCGTCGCCGTCACCCAGCACCAGTGAGTCGACCATCACGCGCGGGTCCGCCACATGAACCGGGCGGCGCACCCTAGCGACCACGGCCAGTGCGTCGTACAGGCGCCAGGTGTCCTCGGGATTGACGTTTCCCAGGCGTGCCGCGAAGTATTCGAGCGGATATGTGCACAGCACCATGCGCCCCTGTCCGTGACGGCGCTCGACCAGGGCGGGTCGGCCCGCGGCGTCCCGTGCGAGCACGGTTGCCAGAGACTCGTCCACCGTCACCGGTAAATACGCCCGCGCTTCTACATTCCCCGAGGCCTTGAAAGTCAAGGTGGACCCGGCGCTGAGCGAGCCGAGTTCCGTCGTCATGGTGAGTTCCACAACGTCCTCCGTGACGGGGTCGTTCAGGCCGTAGGTGAGCTGTGGCGACACGCCGAAGAGCCTGGTGACCCGGTTCCACCACGGGCCGCGTTGGCTGTCCGTCTCGCCTGCGCAGTAGGACACGTATACCGTCGCCCCGGCATCGGCAAGCTCCTCCAGCCGCAGCCACGACGGCGCCGTCAGCTGCTTGACCGAGGGCAGCAGGTAGAGCCGGTAACCGTCCGGAATGCCTCCATGACCGTCCCGCGGCTCATGTGCGAGTCCCGGAGCCAGATCCGCCTCCCTGGCTGCGAGGTAGGCCTGTTCCGAGACATCGACAATGACTCGACGTTCGACATCGGTTGTGAAGGGGTATCTCGCGGTCAGGTAGGACGGTATGACGATCGCGGTATCGGTTTCGGCCCGCTGCGCCCGGCCCAGTTCCAGTTCGGCCAGTTCCTTGCTGAATGTCTCAAGTTCCCGCAAAGGAGGCTTGGGCCTGCCTTGGCAGTCCGTGATGCCGAAGTGCTGCTCGAAGGGATGATGGCTGTAGGGGCGCTGATCCCGCAGATTGTCATAATCAGTGTTGTTCCAGGCGATCCAGCCTGATGCACCGGCGGTCAGTGTGGCGTGCAGCAGCTGCCGATAGTAGGACCCGGAGCCCTCCGGGGAGACGAAATCCGAGGACAGGCCGAACTCCTCCATGATCACGGGCTTATTCGCGACGCCGCCCAGTTCACAGATGAAGGCCGCCTTGAGGTGCTGACGCACCCGGTCGTGTTCCATCCGGTAGACATGCGGGCCCACGAAATCAACGAGCGGGCCGTAGGCGATCGATGAGAAGCCGCTGTCATGCCCGGTGGTCTCCACTCCCCACAGCCCGTCGCCGAGACTGACGGGTTGGTCCCCTCCCCCGGCGCGCACTGCGTCCACCATGAGAAGTGCCCAGGACGTTATGGTCTCCTCCGCACCCTCCCCTCCGTAGATGGGGATCTCATTGGAGATCAGCCATCCGGCCACCGCGCAGTGGTTGTGGAAGCGGCGGGTCAGTTCCCGTACATACCAGGCCTGACGGCCTACCATCCACACATCGGAGTAAATGTCACGGCCATGACGCCAGGCCGGGTCCCAGTTCTCCCCCGACATGTGGCCGACCAGGAATGTGGGGATGGTGCGCATGTCCAGCTCCGCATGCGCATTGAGGAAGTCCTGGTAATTCGCGCAGCAGGACTCGTCAATGGTGTCCGGGGTCGGCATGAAGTCGGGCCAGTAGAAGAAGGAACGGGTCAGGTTCAGGCCGTGGTCGTGAAGAACCGCGAGCTCCTCCCGAACGACGTCCGGGTCGTAGCGCGACCACATGCGGGGCCCGCCTTGACGGGACCAGAAGTTTGCGCCCAACCAGGGCCGGGTGTCGGCTCCATCGAGCAGGGTCGGCATCGGACGGGATGGCATTGAATTTCCTTTCGGTGGTGGCTCAACTTCACTTCACGGCGCCTGCGGTCAGACCTGCGACGAAACTGCGTTGCAGCAAGAGGAATGCGATCACGACCGGCACTGACACGGCTAGGGACGCCGCCATGATCTGGTTCCAGTACACGGCCGTCTGGGTGGAGTACAGACGCAGGCCGACGGCGAGCGTGCGATTGGCGTCGGTGGTCATCACCGAGGCGAAGAGCACCTCTCCCCATGAGGTCATGAACGCATATATCGCCACCGCCACCACTCCGGGCCGCGCCGCCGGAAGCACCACGCGGAACAGGGCGGCAAGGGGGCCACAGCCGTCCACCTTGGCGGCGTCGTCGAGCTCGCGAGGAATGCCGTTGAAATAGCCCGAGAGCATCCAGATGGAGAATGGCAGCGAGAAGGTCAGGTAGGTCAGGACGAGCCCGCCCCGCGTGCCGACTAGCTGCACCCCGATCGCCGTGTTGATGTTGGAGAAGATCATGAACAGGGGCAGCAGGAATAGAACGCCCGGGAACATCTGTGTGGACAGGATCGCCGTGGTGAACGCTCCGCGTCCGCGGAAGCGGTAGCGCGATACGGCGTATGAGGCGAAGATGGCGATGATCAGACTGAAGATGGTGGCGATAGTCGCCACGATGATGGAGTTCACGAAGTAGCGGCCCAGAGGGACCGTCTTCCACATGTCCAGGAACGGTGAGACTGTCAGGTGGGTGGGCCACCAGGAGAAGTCCCCCTGGACGTCTTGCAACGGCTTGAGCGAAGAACTGATCATCACATACAGGGGCAGTGCGACGAATGCGGCAAGCGCAAGGACGACGACCACCCGTAGGAGCTTGAATCCCCTGCCCTCACGCATTCTCAGACCTCCGGTTTAGGTAGACGATGTACATGCCGGACAGCGCTAGCAGCATTAGCAGCAGCAGGGTGGACATGGCCGAGCCCGCTCCAAAGTTCCACGTGAGGAAGGAGGCGTTGTAGATGTGGAATGAGATTAGGTCCCCCGCCGGCGGGTTGGCAGTTCCATAAAGGACGTACGGCGTGTTGAAGTCGTTGAAGGTCCACAGGAACATGTTCAGCAGCAGGACAAGATTCACCGGGCGCAGCATCGGCAGTGTAATTGACCACCACTGCCGCAGCGGCCGTGCGCCGTCGAGCGCAGCGGCTTCGTACACGTCTTCGGGGATGGATTGCAGCCCGGCCATCAGCATGAGGAAGGCGAAGGGCCACCAGCGCCATATGGCAACGATCACGAGCGCGAAAAAGGCGTTATTGCCAATCAGCCAAAAGGCGCCCTCGTCGAGGATCCCCAGACTCTGAAGGATATGGTTGATCGCTCCATTGTCCTTCTGGAACATGAACTTCCACGCGATGATCCCGGCATACATAGGCAGGGCGTACGGCACCAGGAAGAGCGTGCGCACCACCGCGCGGCCGCGGAAGGGGCGTTGCAACACCACGGCCGCGAGCATGCCCAGCGCCCAGGAGAGGCCGACGACGATTATCGTGAAGGCGCAGGTGATCAGCAACGAGTTCCGGAATCCCATGCCGACGCTGCCCGACATGTCGAGCACCCTGCGGTAGTTGTCCAGGCCGGCGTCGGGGGCCGCGGACCAGTTCGCGATGAAGAACTTGGTCAGTTGTTTGAAACTCATCCAGATTCCCGTGAGCATCGGAATGATGTGGATGAGCAGTTCGAACACTATCGCCGGAAGGATGATCAGGTAGGGAAACCACCATCCCTGGCGCACCCGTCGTTTGGTGGGGCGCCTGGGGCGGCGAGCGGTGGAGGCGTTTGCGGTCATGAGCTCAGCCGATGGCGGCGGAGACGGTGTCCTGAGCGCTCTGTAGCGCCTGGCGCACATCGTCTGCGGTCAGGACGGTGCCAGTGGCCACGGAGGCAAACATGTCATTCATCGCCTGCCCCACGGAGGATTCGAACTGGTCCTCGGCCGGGACCAGTGGCAACGGCTTGGCACGGTTCTCGTAGACCTCCATGAAAATCGCCGCCTCCTGAGCGTCCTCGGTGAAGGTTGGCTCCTCGCCCTTGAGCACCGGGAGAGTCTTGAACTGCTCGCCCAGCGTCGCCTGCTGCTCGGCCTCGGTCAGGAACTTGACCAGTTGCAGCGCGCCGTCCCGATTGCCGGTGTTGGCGAACAACGCGATGTTGATGCCAGCGACATGGCTGGCGGTGTCGTCCGGCGCACCCGCGGGTGCCGGATAGGGCACCACCCCGAACTGGTCGTGAGTCATTCCATTGGCCACGATCGTGGTGTCGGCATTGTTCTGGTTGATGATCATGGCCGCCTTGCCGTTGGCGAAGTCCGCCACGGAGTCGGCGCCGTTGTCGTACTGGGCGTTGGAGGTGTTGACCACCGCGTCGGTCTGCATGAGATCGAGGTACCTGAGGATGCCGTTGACCACGCCGTCGCCGGTGAAGGTTGGATTGCCATCTGAGTCGAACAGCTCCTCCCCCTCCTGTGCCGCGTTGATGAAGGCGTAGTGCGCATTTTCCGTGTAGCTGCCCGCAGCGATCGCCATGCCGTACACGCCCTTGCCCGGGTCGGTCAGCCGCTTGGCCGCATCGACCATCTCCTCCCATGTGGTCGGCGCTTCCAGGCCGGCGTCGGTGAACATCTGCCGGTTGTAGTACAGCCCGTAGGCGAGCCCATACAGCGGAAGCGACGTGGGCGTGGTGCCCGGCGCTCCACAGGTGGCCAGAGCCGTCTCCACGAACTTGTCGGCGCCGCCGACGGCTTCCAAGGCGGCTTCGTCGAATTCGAGGAAGGCCCCGGTGGCTTGCAGTGAAACGGCCCAGGTGTTGCCGATATTGACCACATCGGGCGCATCGCCGGAGGTGACCGCGGTCTGGATACGCGTCTGGAGGTCATTCCAACCGATCACTTCCATCTCCACCTCGATGCCGGTCTCGGCGGTGAACTCCTCCAGCAGCGGCGTCAAAGTCGCCTTGTCATCATCGACGCTCGCCCCCTGATTGGACGCCCAGTACGTAAGTGCGCCGCTCCCACGCCCCGAGGACTGCCTCGAGCCCGCGCACGCAGCAGTAGACGAGACGGCCGCCAGTGCCGCAGTCAGCCCGGAGGCGCTGATGAAGCCACGTCGAGTAAGTGACAGTGCCATGGGTTTCCTCCTTGAAACCTCGCGCTGGTGCGACTCTCGCACAACCGAAGCGCTTCGGTAACAGAATAGGGCCGTGTCCAGGAGGCGTCAAGGGTGAAGATTCCAGCGGTCTCAGCCGAGACGGACGGGTACCGAGGATCGCCGTAAGATCAGCTCGCTGGATTCGGCAATCTCGTGCTTGGTGGCAGTGCTGGTGTCGCCGAGCCGTTCCAGCAGCAGCTGTACAGCTCGGCTCCCGCAGCGTTCGGGGTTTCGGTCCAGGGCACTGATAGCTGGTTCGGCGATTTCGCACATAATCGAGTTGTCCCAGGCGACCACCAGACAGTCCTGGGGAACCGCGATGCCGTGCTGAGCCAGTCGGCGGCATGCGCCTACCGCCACCAGGTCATTGGCGGCGATGATGGCGTCCGGGCGCGGCGATGTCTGTGCGGCCAGAAGGTCCGCCGCGCGTTGCCCATGGGACAACGCGTAGGAACCGCATACACAGTCATAGCCCAGGCCGCGTGCCGCGCATTCGGCAGCGACGGTCTCCAAACGGCGCGCCTCGTGGCGGTGTCGCGTCGGACCGGCCGCATGCAGCACGCTCCGGGCCCCCTGCCGGGCCAGATGCTCGACGAGTGTGGCGGAGTCCGCGGCATCGTCGATGAGGATGCCGGACAACTCGGGGTGCGTGGGCGGAGTGGTTCCGTGCAGCACTGCGGGTAGCCCAAGTGACTGCACCAGGGCCGCCCGCGGATCGTCGATGTTCTCATCGATCAGAATCACGCCATCCACGCGGCTCTCAGCGGCCCAGCGGCGGTAGACGGCGAGCTCATCGTCGAGGCCGGATTCTGTCAACTTGACGATCAGCTCCACCTCCGTGCCCTCGAGCGCTGCGGCAATGCCCGCTAAGAAGCGGAGATAGTACGGTTGGGTGCCGATGACCGCATACTCGTCTCTCACGACGATGCCGATACTGCCGGTGCGTGCGCGCGACAGTGCCCGGGCTGAGGAGTTCGCGCGGTACCCCACTCGCGTGGCGTATTCGATGACGCGTCTTCTGGTGACCTCGCTGACGCCCTTGTGGCCGTTAAGCGCGTAGGACACCGAGGAGATCGACAGATTCAAGGCACGGGCCAAATCCGAGATCGTCGGCGTCGCGTTCATGTGCCGTCCTCCCCTGCCAAGCGCGTTGGCGCGGGGCCGATCGTAGCGGTTACGCGATCACTTGCCGTAGCGGCGATGGACCGCTTGCTTGCTGATGCCCAGTGCGGCACCGATGGCGGTCCAGGAGTGGCCGGCATTGCGGGCCCGGCGCACGGCTAGCACCTCAGCGGCGTCCAGTTCCCTGCGCTCACGCACGATGCGTCCCAGTTCCTTCAGTGGCGAATCGTCATCGGCACCGATCAACGTCTTCATGGCGTCAATTCTAGTTGACTGCTCGTGGTGCTGCAATCGATTTCGTTGGCCTTACCGATGATGCTCGATCGACATGACCCGGCCCTCCAGGATGCCGCCCGGCAGGGCGTCTCGACGGCTGGCCGGCGTCCTGGAGGGCCAACCCGCGTCCTCGAACTATCCTCGCCTGGAAACGACAACGACCCAGCCAGCCCGAAGACGTCCTTGTCAGCCCGAAGACGACCTCGGCCGGTTGAATACGACCTCTTCAACCCGAATGCGCCCCTCACGCCGCAGCCCCGTGCCGAACCATCATGGGATATCGGCACGAGCGCGGCGCCTCGGCCCGGCGCGTCGTGGGGGGAGAGACCGATGGTCAACCCCTCGGTGTTCGGACCGGGACCCCCGCACTTGGACCGGGTTCCTTCAGCTGGAGCGTCTGAGAGTGCGTTTCAGGTGGTCCATCCGCAGGCAAGTGGTCCCGGTGTGGGGGTGCAGATTCAGATCGGTGCGGTTGCCTTGGACGGTGGCGGACCTGCGGTCAGGGTTGAGATGCCGTAGGCCGCGAACATGGTCGGCAGCCGGCCCGGCTGGGATGTGGGGCCGATTCATCGCCAAGGACGTCCCTGCCGATCGGACAAGGGTGCCGGTTGGCTACCAGGCGCCCAGACCTGCCCACCACACCAGGGGTGTAGGCCCGCAGCTGAGAGTCAAAGTGTTCCCCCACCCCGCCAGCCCCGCCAACCGAACTCGATCGTCATATCTACCGAACTCGATGGTTATATCTACCGAACTCGGCGAACACACCCTGAGACCGGAAGAGCCGGTCATTCACAGTATCGGCGGCGCTACCATACAATCGCGACCTTTCCGTGCAATTGTGCGGAAAGGCAAGAATTTCGCGGCGGATCGCCCCTAGGAATACCCCCTCAGGGTCGGCCGGGTTGCGCGGCTGCGCATCCTCAGATGCGGCCTGCGGCGTGAAATTCACGTCTCTTCCGGAGAGCGCGGGATGTTGAATTTAAGCGAACTCCACCGCCTACCGGCGCCTCAGTCCCCCAGCGCCGTGCCCACCGCGCGCGCGGCCTTGATCCACTCGTGGTCGCGCGGCACGTACTTGACCTTGCCGGCAACCTCCTTCAGCGGCACCAGGGCGGTGTCGTGCCCGCAGTCGGCGACCATGACGCCGTACTTGCCGGCGGCAATGGCATTCGCCCCGGCCACGCCCAGACGGGTGCCCAGCAGGCGGTCGGCCGCATTCGGGGTGCCGCCCCGCTGCACGTAGCCCAGGATCGACACACGCGCCTCCAGCCCGGTGGCGGCCTCCAGCTGCTCGGCGAGAGTGAAGGTGTTGGCGCGGTGAGAGGCCTCCAGCGCCTTGACGCCCTTCTTGGCCAGAGCCTTCAGCTCCGGGCTGGAGGCGTCCTTGACCAGTGCCTGAGCATGAGCGAGCTCCTCGGCGTCCTTGACACTGCGGGCGCCCTCGGCAACGGCGACAACGGAGAAGGTCGACCCGTGCTTGCGGCGCCGCTCGATCTTGTCGGCGATCGCATCCACCGAGTAGGGCACCTCCGGCAGCAGAATCACATCCGCTCCCCCGGCCAGACCCGCTCCCAGCGCCAACCAACCGGCGCGGTGGCCCATGATCTCGGTGAGGATGATGCGATGGTGGGAGTGCGCCGTCGAGTGCAGGCGGTCCACCGCCTCGGTGGCGATCTCCAGGGCGGTGGAGAAGCCGAACGAGCTCTCCGTGCGCACAATGTCATTGTCGATGGTCTTGGGCAGATGCAGCACGTTGATGCCCGCATCCATTAGCCGACGGGCGTTCTTGGCGGTGCCGCCACCACCCAGGCACACCACGGCGTCAAGCTTGTCCTTCTCGACGTTGTCCACAATGGTCGGAATCATGTCCCGTACCTCGCCGTCCACCATCATGCGGTGCACCTTGTCCCGGCTGGTGCCCAGCATGGTGCCGCCGGTGGTCAGGATTCCGGACAGAGCCGCCGCATTCAGCTCCGTGTACCGGTTCTCCGCCAACCCGCGCATGCCATCGCGGAACCCGATCAGTTTCCACCCGTGCTCGGCGATAGCCGCCTTGCCGAAGCCGCGGATCGCGGCGTTGAGTCCGGGCGCGTCTCCGCCAGCGGTCAGGATTCCGATACGCTTGGTTGCCATGAAGCCAAGTATGCCGCAGCGCACGGGGCCGTAGACGTGTCTCGGCGCCTTGGACCATCCGGGACGGGTGAGTCCGGTGGGAATGATCCGGGGTGTGCGCGCGTTATCCTCTGGACCGTCTGGCAACCAGGCATGATCGAACAGGGAGGGCACAAGCATGGCGGATCGGGCACTGCGAGGCATGACGATCGGCGCGAAGTCAATGGAGTCCGAGGACGGTGTGGAGTTCGCCGCCAGGCAGAACATCACCTATGAGTGCCCCCTGGGCCATGTCACCACGGTCCCCATGTCCATGGAGGCGGAGGTGCCGCAGACCTGGGAGTGCCCGGAGTGTGGGCAGCCCGCGGTGCTGCGCGGAGAGGACGATCCTGAGTCGGATGAGCCCAAGAAGGCTCCTCGTACCCACTGGGACATGCTGTTGGAGCGCCGTGACGTCGAGGATCTGAAGGTCCTGCTGGATGAGCGCCTGGAGATGCTGCGTTCAGGTGAGATCTACCGCGAACGCTTCTGACGGGTGCGCGCGCGCCTGTAGGTGCCCCGAACCTGCTCCCCGGCGGAAACGGCCAGACCAGCCAGCTGTGTGCCACGTTTGGAAACACCCCACTTGGTGACTAGGGCGAGCTCCTCGGAGAAGATCCCTCCGGAGAGTTTAGACTGGCCGGCTTCCCGCTCCCGGAAGGTAATGGGTATCTCCACTATGCGGCCGCCGGACTCGGCCACCAGTTTGGTCATATTCACCTGGAAGCCGTAACCGTGCGCCTCTACCGCGCCCAGATTCAGTCGCCGCAAGGCGTCGGCCCGATACACCCTGAAACCAGCTGTGGCGTCCCTGACTCGCAGCCCCAGCATGGCATTGATGTACAGGTTGCCGCCGCGCGACAGCGCCACCCGCCGGCCGTCCCAACCCACGGTGGCACCCCCGGACACCCAGCGGGAACCGATGACCAGGTCTGGCACATCGGCCATCTCGGCGCGCTGGATGAGCAGCGCCAGGTCCTGGGGGCGGTGGGAGCCATCGGCATCCATTTCGCAGATCAGCTCGTACCCCTGCGCCAGCGCCCAGGAGAAGCCGGCCAGGTAAGCCGGGCCCAGCCCGTTCTTCTCCTCCCGGTGCAGCACGTGAATATGCGTGTCGGCCAGTGCTCTGGAGTCGGCCAAGGAGCCGGTGCCGTCCGGCGAGTTGTCATCCACCACCAGGATGTCGGCCTGGGGTACGGCATCACGCACCCCGTCTAACGCGCCCGGCAGGTTATCGATCTCGTTATAGGTGGGGATGACGACGACGGCCTTCACAGCTCTTCTCCTCTCCAGCACGGGCCGGCACAGCTTCCGGCGCTCCTCACACCCGCGGACCTCGCCGCCGCAGCCGTGATACACCGGAAACCATACCGGCCCCGGCCAGCAGTGCGGCACCGAGCTCCAGAGCACGGCCGGGCACCGAGCCGAGGCGATCGGCGACGGTAATGGAGTGGCGCAGCGGCACATCCGCCACCAGGGAGGCCTGTGTGTAGGGCCGGGTGCGCTGCTCGACGACGCCGCGCGGATTGATGATCGCTGTAACGCCCACGGTGGAGACCTGCACCAGGGCACGCCCGTGAATCACCGCCTGCACCCTCCCCTGCGCCAGCTGCTGCTCGGCCTCTGAGGAGTGTAGGAAGCTGGCGTTATTGGTCGGGATGACAATCACCTCACCGCCCTGTTGCACGCCGGCTCGCAGCGTGTCCTCGTAAGCCACCTCGAAGCAGATCCCCAGGGCGAGCTTTACGTCGCGTTCCTGCGCAGCGGCGTGGACAGTGAGCGTCTGCGGGCCGGTGCCGGGCGCCAAGTCGGTTCCGATACGATCCACTTGGCGGGTCAGGTGACGCAATTGGTTCCGCAGCGGCACGTATTCGGCGAATGGTACCGGACGGTGTTTGCGGTAGTACTCCCCCGCTCCGGTGGCCGGCGTCCACACCAGCATGTCGTTGTAGCGCACGCCGTCGGCGTAGGAAATGGCGCCCACCAGAAGCGGTGCGCCCACCGCCTGGGCGGCCCTGTCTACAAGTGCCGCCGAGGCGGGGTAGTCGCGCGGATCCAGGTCAGCGGCGTTCTCAGGCCAGATGACGACGTCGAGCGTGCCTCGGCCCACGGCCTCGGCCAGGGAAAGGGTGGCCTCGGCGTGGTTGCCGGTGACCTCCAGGGCCCGGTTGAAAGCATCCTCGAACTCCTCAGCCACATCGCCCTGCACCGCCCCCACCCGCAAGGTGCCGTTCTGGGCGGCACCGTCCAGGGGTGCCAGCACGGGTGCGACGACCACCACTGCGGCCAGTGCCGCGGCCGACAGCCCGTCAAGCACTCGCTGCCGGCGCAGCGCGTGTCCCGCCTCCGCCAGAGCGGCCCCCGCACAGGCGACCAGGGCGGAAAGACCGACGGCGCCGCCATAGGCGGCGAAGGGCAGCATGGGGGCGTCGGCCATGGCGAAGGCGAGTCTGCCGAAGGGGAAACCACCCCACGGCCAGGATGAGCGCACTTCCTCAACCCCGCACCACAGCACTGTGAACGCGGCCATGCGCGCCGCCATGGCCGCGGCGCCGGAGCGTTCCAGTCGTCCGATTCGTGCGACCAACGCCCATGCCGCCCCGAATACTGCCAGGTAGACGGATTCAACCGCGGTCAGGGCGGCCCAGCCGATCGGATTGCCCATCGCCACCGCCGCGAAATGCAGCAGTGGTGTGAACAGTGCGAGTCCGAAAACCGTTCCGAGCCCCGCCCCGGCCCAGGGGCCGCGGCCACGTAGCACCGAGGCCAATAGGGCCAGCCCCAATGGGGCCGCCCACCATGCCCCCACCGGCGGGAACGCGGACCACACGCTCAGTCCGGCGCCCGCAGACACGAGAACGGGTACCAGCCACCGGGTCAGCCGATTCATACGGAGGACCAACTAACCACTCCCCTGTTGACGTCGAGGCAGGCATCCGCGGCCGTCAGCGCCGTCCCGGTCTGATCAGTCTGTCCTTCACCACCGGAGCCGATGGTGGCGAGTTGACCGAGCACATCGAGCAACTGCTTGCACCAGCGCACGAAGTCCCCGGCTGTCAGATCAGTGTCCTCAAGCACGACGGACAGGTCCGCACCTTCGGCCCAGATCCGTACCGCACCGGCAAGTGCGGGCTCGGCGCCGGTGGAGGCCTCCACCCGTTCCAGCGCCTCAAGGTCGCCTATGCGGCGGGAGATCGCCAACTCCTGTTGCAGAACGTCTGCCAGGCGGGAGCCGGGCGCCGCCGGCAGCCCCAGGGATGAAGCCGCTAGACGCGGCTCATACACGCAGGCCGATACGGCTCCGGCCAGCTCCGCCGAGCTGAGCCCATCCCATAAGCCCTGCCGCAGACACTCCGCGACCAGTAGATCGCGCTCGGCATACACGCGCGCCAGCATCCTTCCGGCTCCAGTCACGCGCAACTTCCCCTCGGGATGGCCCCGATCCGCCGGATCCAGGTAGCCCAGTTCAAGCAGCACCCGGCACACCGCGTCGAACTGGCGTGCGATCGTGCCGGTGCGCCTGTTGACACGGGCCTGAATGACCTCTAGCTCATTGCGCGTGCGCACCCAGCGGCGCCCGATGCGGGCATGCTCCTCCCGGTGGGGACAGGCATGGCAGGGGTGGGCGCGCATTTCGTGGCGCAGGCGCTCCAGATGCTGCGCCACATTCGCACCATCCTCACCGGCCCGGTTACCGCGGCGGGAGCCGCGTTGTGTGGATGCGTCAAGCGTTCCTGCGCGCAGAGCTTCCAGCAGTCGTCCCGTCAGCCGCTCGCGTTCGCGTGGTCGGCGCGCGTCCACGGCCTCGGATACTGGCAGAGCCCCAACTCGGGCGACGCCGTCGGGCGCATTCTGCGGAGTCAGAGTGTGCACCCGGCCGTCCTCACCCACGACAGTCAAGCGGGGCTCCCCGGTGTGCGCAGCCTCCTGGGCGAGGACCACGCCGTGCCGCCGACGCCGTCCCGTGCGGAACACGACCACGTCGCCGCGCCCCAGTGAACTGATCGACCGGCTTGCCTCACCACGGCGGTTAGACCGGTTGCCGCGGGACTGATCGGCCTCCGCATCACTGATGCGGTGGCGCAGCAGGGCGTACTCGCCGAAGTCCCCCAGATGACAGGCCATCTGCTTTTCCAGGGCATCCAGCCGGCGGCGCTTGCGGCGTGCCTCGGCCGCTAGTTCGACCACCCCCCGGTCGGCCTGGAACTGCGCGAAAGAGGATTCGAGCACCTCCCGGGCGCGGTCGCGGGGCAGGCGCGCCAGCAGATTGACGGCCATGTTGTAGGTGGGGCGGAAGGCCGATACGAGCGGGTAGGTGCGGCGAGAGGCAAGAGAGGCTACGAAAGTGGGTTCGGCGTCGTCTGTGGCCAGTACGACGGCGTGCCCCTCCACGTCGATGCCGCGGCGGCCCGCTCGGCCGGTCAGCTGCGTGTACTCGCCCGGCGTGAGGTTCACATGTGCCGAGCCGTTCCACTTGCGCAGCGACTCCAGCACCACCGTACGGGCCGGCATATTGATGCCCAATGACAAGGTCTCGGTGGCGTAGACGACCTTTACGAGGTTGGCAGCGAAGAGCTCCTCCACCGTCTCCTTGAACACGGGCAGCAGGCCGGCGTGGTGGGCGGCCACGCCGCGAGTCAGAGCGTGCTCCCAGGCGTGGAATCCGAGCACGCCCAGGTCGCGGTCGGGGATCTGGGCGGTGCGGCGCTCGATGATCTCCCGGATGCGCCTGGCCTCTTGCGCGGTGGTCAGGTCAACTCCGCGGGTGACGGCCTCGCGCACGGCGTTCTCGCAGCCGGTGCGTGAGAATACGAACACAATGGCGGGAAGCAGGTCGGCGCCGTCCAGGGCCTTGATGACGGCCACGCGTGAGGGCGGTCGCAGATGGGCGGTGCGGGCGCCGGCCTCGCCGCGATGTGAGGGACGTCGACGGCCACCGGCGCCGCGGGCCCAGCGGCCCGGGCGACCGGCGCCACCATGTCGGCGCCCGCCGGTGTCGCCTGGCTGCCTACCTGCGGCGGCACGACGCGCATCCCTGACCGACCGCAGCAGGTCGGGGTTCAAAGGCGGTTGTGCCGAGGCCTGCGCCTGTCCGTCAGAGTCGGTGACGGTGCGCAGTGAATACAGTGGGAGCAGACGGCGGCCCACCATCATGTGCTGGGTCAGGGGCACGGGACGGTGCTCGGAGACCACAACCGCAGTTGTGCCACGCACCTGCCCGAGCCAGTCCCCGAATTCTTCAGCATTGGATACTGTGGCCGACAGCGACACCACCAGCACCTCAGGGGCTAGGTGAATCATGACCTCCTCCCACACCGGCCCACGGAAACGGTCGGCGAGGTAGTGGACCTCATCCATCACGACATAGCCCAGCCGGTCCAGGTCCCTGGACCCCGAGTAGAGCATGTTGCGCAGCACCTCGGTGGTCATCACGATCACGTCTGCATGAGGGTTGAGCGAAGTATCGCCGGTGAGCAGACCAACCCGATCGCTTCCATGACGCGCGACCAGGTCGAGGTACTTCTGGTTGGACAGGGCCTTGATGGGCGTGGTGTAAAAGGCCTTGAGACCCTTGGCCAGTGCCAGATGCACGGCAAACTCTCCCACCACGGTTTTCCCTGCGCCAGTGGGAGCGGCCACCAGCACGCCCTCGCCCGCTTCGAGGGCCCGGCAGGCCTGATTCTGGAAGTCGTCAAAGGGGAAGTCATAGCCGCGAGCGAATCGGGCCAGCTCGGTGCGGGAGTCCGCCTGGCGTCGACGTGCGGCGGCGTAGCGTTCAGCTGGCGAAGTCATGAGATAAACCCTATGCGCGGGCCCCTTCCAGCACGTGCAACGACCAGCCGCTTTCGGCGTGCCGTCAAGTTGTCGTAAGAGTGCCGGAGGATGGCGTTCCCGCCAGGGCGGCGTCCAAAGCGGCGTCCTCTTCGGCACGACGCCTGGCCACGCGCTTGTCGTGACGGATCGAGATGTAACAGGCCAGGAAGTACAGGCCGGTGATGGGAATGGCCATGAAGATCATTGACCAGGGGTCGGGCAGCGGATTGGCGAAGGCCATGAAGGTGAAGATGCCGATCACCGCCCAGCGCCAACCCTTGAGCATGGTGCGCCCCTTCATAACCCCGAGCCGGTTCAGCGCAACCATGATCTCCGGAAGCAGGAAGGCGGCTCCAAAGGCCAGGACCAGCCGCAGCACGAAGGATAAGTACACCGAGGCATCCATAATGCCGGTCGATGACCCCGTTTTCGGGATGAAGCCGGTCAGGATCACTGCCGCATGGGGCATGATCCACATGCCCAGGGCGCAGCCGGCGGCGAACAGCAACAGGCCGACCGCGCCGAAGATCCAGGTGTAGACCTTCTCCTTGCGAGTCATTCCGGGGCCAACGTAGGCGAAAAACTCGTAGATCCACAGCGGTGAGGACAGCAGCACACCCAGCCAAATGGACACTCGCAGCCGCATGTCGAAGGAGGACAGCATGGTGGAGTAATTGACGTTGAGCTTGGCCCCGCGTGCGTTGGCCGCCTCAATCGGATAAGTGATGAACTGATACACGACGTCGAATAGGAAATAGCCGACGACGGCCATCACCATGATGCCGATGGCCGAGATGAACAGCCGGTTGCGTAGCTCACGCAGGTGTTCCCCGATGGACATGACTGCCTCGGGGTTCTCGCGGCGTTTCCTGCCGGGCAGCTTCGGCATATGCGGCACGTTCTACTCCTCCCGGGTGTGCGGCAGACGGACTCTCAGGGCCGGGACGACCCCGGCCCGGCGATCACCGCCGGCAACTTCGCGGTGACCCGCCCGCGGCACCGCGCCGCGGGCCGGTGATGTCACTGCTGGACGGTGCCGTCCGTGTATTGCTGCGGCTGCTGGGGCGCCTGCTGCGGGGCCGCCTGCCCGGCCTGGGTGGGCTGGGTGTAGTAGGTGCCCTGTTGCGGCTGCTGCGGGATCTGCGCCTGGGGCTGCTGGTCTGAGGGCGACTCGTCGTCCTCACGGAGCTCCTTGACTTCCTTCTTGAACACCTTCATGGACTTGCCGATACTCCCGGCGATTTCGGGGAGCCTGTTGGCGCCGAAGATGAGCAGCACGAGGACAAGCAGAACAACAATGTGTGTGGGCTTGATCACGACGCAACTCCTTTCGTGGGGCTCGCGATTGAGATGAGCCCGCGTGATGCGTCAAGAGTCTAGCGTTTCGCCGTGCTCGGTTGCGCACCCCGCATAGGCGTTCCACCGTAGGCGTATACGGCGGCATCACGCCTCAGGGCGCGCCGCGCCGCTGCACCGGCCTCCATGGCGAGTTCGGCGGGCTCCACCGTGATCAGGTGTTTGCCCGCGGACAGCACCAGGCCCACCAGCCAGGCGTGGTCGCGCCCACGCACCCGTACTCGCAAAGATCCGTCCCGCTCGGTATGCACCTGCTGGCAGGGGATCTGCTCCACCAGCCAGCGGCCGGTCGGCTTAAGTACGAGGGTGGCCTCGACCCGAGTCGTGTGACTGTTGTGCTTGCGTGAGGAGCGATGCGCCCTAGCCGGTGTGTCGAGCACCTTGGCCTCCAGGACGCGGTCGAGCCGAAATGATCGTTCCGCTCGGGCAGTCAGGCACCAGGCGCGCAGCGTCAGGTGGCTGCCGTCGCTTACCAGTTCCAGCGGATCGACATCGCGTTCCGAGCGGGTGTCTGTGGCGGAGACATACACCAGGTGTAGCCGCCGTCGCTCGGCCAAGGCGCGGCGGACGGATGGCAGGGCGCCGGTGGTGCCGGCGTCCCGGTGGGCGGAGTCCTGCGCCGGAGTAGCTGCGCCCAGGGCATGCCGGAGCGTGCGGCGGGCCTGGTCGAGTACGTCCGCGGCCTCGGGATCGTCGGTCAACAGGTCGGTCAGAACGCCCAACGACAGCATCAGTGACACTGCCTCCCGGTGCGACAGGCGCACGGGCCGGTCCAGGCCCAGGGGCTCACTCAGGCGCAGGCGGCCCTGCTCGAGCGCGTCGGTGGAGAAGTCCACCAGATCATCAGGCATGCCACCGGGCAGTCCGGTCACCCACAGGGTGTTCACGTCTTGACAAATCGTCTCCCGAGTTACGCCGAAATGGGCAGCCGCCTCCTCCAAGGTGGCGTCCTGGTGCTCACTGACCCAGGCGGGCAGGGCCAGCAACCGCACCAGCCTGTCAACGGAACTGGGACGGGCCATTACTCCCCCTCCAAGGCGGCCGGTGCCCAAGCGGAAACCGCCTCCAGATGTGACATGACGTCCTCTCGCAGTTCCTGCGGCGCCAGGACGACAACCGCATCGGCCAGGGCCGCCAGCGTCCCGGCGAAGGCGAAGCGGTCCACGTAGGTGACGTCAATCTCATCCCAGCCACGCGGACATCGCGCCGAACGGGTGGCCTGGGCACGGGCGCGCAGCTGCAGCGCACGCCCCGGAGCGACGGCCAGCACCGCCTGCGCGGGGGTGGGCACCGAGTACTCGACGGCGGGAAAGGCGCCCGCGTCCGAAACCACGGACACCGCTCCGGCAACGCGAGCCAGTCGGAAGGTCCGCTGTTGTCCGGAAGCGAGGTCCAGTGCGTCCAGATACCAGGCGCCCTCGCTCAGACGCAGTTGATGCGGCTCTACGGTGCGGGTTCCGACGTTCCCGGAGCCGGCGGAGGCATAGTTGAAGGTCACCCGGCGGCGCTCTTGCACCGCCGCCGCCAATTCCGCGGGAACTTGCACGCCGGAGACATCGCTGCCGAGGTCGATGCTCAGGTCCGGCAACCGGGCGGAGTCGGCATCGGGGGCGGCCACCGCCCGAATCTTGGTCAACGCGTGCTGGGCCTCGGGGGTCAGTGCCCCGCTGCGCCACGCGGACGCTGCCAACTCAATGGCCGCGGCCTGCGCGGCGGTCAGTCTCAGGTCGGGCAGGGCGTAGTTGGCCTCGGTGATGCGGTAGCGCGCTTGCGCGCCCACGCCGGTGGTGGTGATTTCAATGCCTAGGTCCCGCAGGACGGCCTTGTCTCGCTCGAACATGCGCTGGGAGGAGGCGCCGCCGTCGGGGTTATAGCCGGCGACTGTGCTGATGATCTGGGTATTGGTTAGGCCGGTTTCCGTATTGCGCAGCGCTAGCAGCAGGTTGACCTGCCGTTCCTCGGCCGGGACGGTGGCCGAATCGGGGAGGGGCGCGAGTTGGGGCACGGCAGCAGCCTAGGCGCTGGCACCGGTTATCGTCGGGCGTTACACGCCGGTGGCTTAGGGTGGATCCATGATGTGGCGTGACGCTAACGTGCTCGAGCTACGGCGGATCTGGGGACGTCCCGGAAGACGCTGCGCAGAAGTGACGGTGCGCATCGTTTCCGCTCCACCGGGTGCCGTCGTGCTCGGCGACGGCGAGCCGTGCCGGGCCATCGCCTACGAGACCGTCACGGGCCTGCCCGAAACCGGTGAATGGGTGCGGTTGGAGGTATCCGCCCTGGCTCGCGCACTGGGCACCGGAGGGCATGCCATGATCACCGCGCGACCGGGCGTACTGCCTGCGGATACGCCCGCGCGCGGGCACCTGGTCAAGGCCCGCTACATGCCCGACCAGGTCATGGTTGCCGGTGTCGATGAGCAGGACACCACCGACCATGCGCTCCTGAGCGCACCAATTGACACCATCACGCTCACCGATACGCCGGTGGTGATCGCCGATCTGCACTCCGCGCTGCCCGCGGTCCTGGCCGGCCTGCGCGCCCCGGACCCCGATCAGCTGACCTGCCGGCCAGGGGTGCCCAGCTGGCGCGAATTACGGGTCGTCTATGTGATGACCGACGGCGGCGCCCTGCCCCTGCCCTACTCCCGTACGGTAGCGGCCTTGCAGGAGGCCGGGGTGCTGGCTGGAACGGTCAGCGTTGGGCAGGCCTGGGGCGGAGACCTGGAGGCGGTGAGTATCCACAACGGGCTGCTGGCCGCTCGCCATGTTCTGGACGCCGATGTGATCGTGGTGGCGCAGGGTCCCGGAAATCTCGGCACCGACACGCCCTGGGGATTCTCCGGGGTGGCCTGCGGCGACGTCGTCAATGCGGTTGCCGCGCTGGACGGCCGTCCCGTCGCCTGCCTGCGCATCTCCGAGGCGGATGCCCGCGCACGCCATCGGGGTGTGTCCCACCACTCGCTGACGGCATACGGGCGCGTCGCCCTGGCCGCCGCCGACATCGTGGTGCCATTGCTGCCCGGAGCCTTGGGGGAACAGGTGGCTGAGCAGGCCGATGCCCTGTGCTCGGCGCGCACACGGGCGGCCACCCACCGGCGGGTTGAGGTGCCGGTTACTGGCCTATATGCGGCACTGCAGGCCGTGGAGCGTTACACCGGAGTGCGCTTGAGCACCATGGGTCGTGGACTGGAACAGGATACGGCCGCCTTCCTCGCAGCGGCCGCCGCCGGGCGCCACGCCGCCCGCCTGGCCCGTTCCCGGCAGGAGTAGTGAGGACGGCGCTCCGGCGCGGCTGCACTACGCTGGCCCCATGAAGACTTTCGAGGACCTTTTCGCCGAGCTGCAGGACAAGGCCGTCACCCGCCCCGCCGGGTCCGGCACGGTCCAGGAGCTTGACCGAGGCGTGCACTTCATCGGCAAGAAGCTCGTCGAGGAGGCAGCCGAGGCGTGGATGGCCTGCGAGCATGAGTCCGACGAAGCCGCCTGCGAGGAGCTCAGCCAGCTGATGTACCACACCCAGGTGATGATGCTGGCCAAGGGCTACACGCTCGAGGACATTTACCGCTACCTGTGAGGTTAGGGGACGCCGGGCCCCGCATGATCCATCACCCACTGACCACGCTTTCAAGCTCCACTACACACTCGAGGAACACCGTGCTGCGCATCGCCGTGCCCAACAAGGGCTCCCTGTCCGAGCCCGCCACCACCATGCTTGCCGAGGCGGGCTACCGTACCCGCCGCTCCGGGCGGGAGCTCGTCCTGGTTGACGATGCCAACCAGGTCGAGCTGTTCTTCCTGCGCCCACGCGACATCGCCGTCTACGTCGGCCAGGGAACTGTGCACGCCGGCGTGACCGGCCGCGACCTGCTGCTGGACTCGGGCGTGGAGGCGCTTGAGCACCTGCCGCTCGGCTTCGCCCGTTCCACTTTCCGTTTTGCTGCGCCAGCCGGCACCATGAGCACCTTGGCCGATGTCGAGGGCAAGCGTGTGGCCACTTCCTACGACGTGCTGGTGCGCAACTTCCTGGCGGAGCAGGGGATCAACGCCCAGACCGTGCACCTGGACGGCGCCGTGGAGTCCTCCGTGCAGCTGGGGGTGGCGGACCTGATCGCTGACGTCGTCGAGACCGGCTCCACGCTGCGTGCCGCCGGCTTGGAGACCTTCGGGGAGCCGATCCTGGCCAGCGAGGCGGTGCTGATCACCACCGAGCAGTACCGCGACGAGCCCGGCCTGGCCACCCTCGTGCGCCGTCTGGAAGGTGTGCTGCGGGCCCGCTCCTACGTTCTGGTGGACTATGACATCCCCATGAACCGGCTGCACCTGGCCAGCGAGATCACTCCCGGCATCGAATCTCCCACCGTATCTCCGCTGCAAAACCCCGACTGGGTGGCGGTGCGGGCGATGGTCCCCCGCAAGGACGCCAACCGCGTCATGGACGAGCTATACGCCATCGGGGCGCGCGCCATTCTGGTGTCCTCCCTGGTGGCCTGCAGGCTGTAGGGGTAGTACCTGTCAAACCCGGGTTTTGTGGACGGTGTTTTAGCTGCCGCCGGTGGCGTACGCCCCGCCAGTGCCGCGGGTCGGGAACCGGAGCGAACACGCTGAAAACCCCCAGTCACCAACTTTGCCGCCCCGGAAGCTGATGACGGTCGAACTTCGTGCCATCATTCACGGCTGATGGTCCGTTCTTCAAGGTTTATTGGTGGGTAAATTAATACTCGCAGGAGCGGGCCGTCCTACCGCTCACCCATCACACGTTCACGCCGCTTTGACTGCACAAGGAGAAGATGGGGCAGTGAGTTTCCGCAAGAAAGTGATGGAGGTTTCGGCACGTTGCCTGCGCCGGTAGCGACGGCTCAAGCGGTGAGCAGCGGCTCGCAGACGTCGTCGGAGGTCACGGTGGTCTCACCGAGCAGGCCGCGGCCGGCTAGGAAGTCGATGGTCTCCCCCACCTGCTCCGGCACCAGCGCGCCCACCACCGTGTCCTTACTGGGCCGCACCAGCTCACCCGTGGCCACGGCCACCTCGCGGGCGTTCTCGGCCTGTGTGGAGTCCACCAGGTCTGGGACGTACTCCCTGGTGCCGTCGACTGCCGCGTCGGGGTCATCCACGAACCTGGTCATACCGACGGCGGAGGCCGCCACAGCCGCTTCCAACTCGGAGCGACGGTCGGCCAGCACCTGCGCCGTGGTGATCAGGGAGGCTCCCAGCAGCGGCACGTCTTCGCCGATGGACAAGACGCGCACAGGCGTGCCGTGCTGGGCGATCTGGACGGCGTCATTATTGGAAAAGCCGGCGATGGCGTCGACCTTGCCGCTGGACAGGGCGGCCTGCTGGGTGTAGCCGATCTCCTGCACGTCGACGTCATCCTCGGTCAGCCCGGCCGAGGACAGCGCCACCAGCACCGAGTACCAGGTCTCGCCAGTCTTGCCGGGGGTACCGATCCTCTTTCCGGCCAGATCCTTCAGTTCGGTGATATCGGAGTCCTCCGGCACGATGATGCAGCCCGGGTAGCGCTGGTAGTAGCCGCCTATGATCACCAGCTCATTGCCGTTGGAGGCAGCCACGATCGCCTCATCGCCGCCCGCCACCACCAGGTGCTCAGTGCCGGCCAGCAGCGCGTCGAACTGCCCCTCCTGCTCCCCGTGGTGGCGCAGGGACACGCCCGCCGCGTACTCGCCGTCGGCCAGGGCCAGGTAGAAGGGGGCGAACTGCACGTTCGGGGTGTAGGTCATGCCGATGACCAGACCGGAGGTGGCTGCGGTGGCCGTGGCGGTCCGGGCACCGGTGCCCGAGGCGCAGGCGGCCAGCAGCCCGGCGGCGCCTGCTCCCATGGCGGTCAGCAGCGTGCGGCGGGTCAAGCGGGGGGTGAGAGCGTACATGGTGGTTCCTTTCACTGCCGTGAGCCGGTTAGCGGCAGCAGACGGGATAGGGTGAGATTTGGTTGGAAGGGACGTTCGTGCAGGGGCGGGGCGTGGCCTCAGGTGGCGCGGCGCCCCCGCATGGAGGCGACGACGCGGCTACGCCGTTCCAGCTCGTGCAGTACCCAGTGGATGGTGGTGGCGATGACACACAGCACCACGATGGTGGAGAACAGCCCGGTGGTGTCCACGGTTTGCCGCTGGGAGGCGAGCACCATGCCCAGGCCCTCCCCGCCCATGGTCATCTCGCCGATCACAGCGCCGGTCACGGACAGGGTGAAGCCGGTGCGCAGCCCGGACAGGATCGCAGGCAACGTCATTGGCAGCTCCATGTAGACCAACATGCTCAGCCCGTCGGCGCCGTCGAGTCGGGCGGCATCAATGACGTCGGTGTCCAGGCCGCGCAGGCCCAGCAGGACGGTGACCGTGATCGGGAAGAACACCATGAGCACGCACAGCACCACCGTCGGCACGGTGCCATAGCCGATCCACACCACCAGCAGTGGTGCGATCGCGATCGCCGGGATGGCCTGCGAGGCGGCCACGTACGGCAGGACAGCGCGGGAGAAGCGACGGGAGTGGTACAGCGTCCACGCCAGCGGCAGGGACAGGACGGCGGCTGCCAGGCAACCGAGCAGCGCCTCGCGCAGTGTCACCCAGGTGTATCCGGCGAGGCCGCCCTGGGTGAAGGCGAGCACCAGGCGGCGGGCGACTGCCGAGGGAGAGGGCAGGAAAACCGGTGCGATCAGACCGGCCCGAGTCACTGCCCACCAGGCCAGCAGGAGGAACGCCCCCAGCACGACGGACGGGTTGAACACCGTCCGCAGCAGCCGGGCAACCGTGGGCCGCGGTATGCGGGCGCCCTCGTGACGGGCGGCTCCGATCCCGGTTCTCCCGATGATGGCGCTGGTCATGCGCGGCGTCCTCTCCGGCTCCTCCCGGAGCACCCGCCCCGGGGGCACTCCGGGGTGACGGGCGGTACTCGCGTAACGCCACACGGCGCGAGGCCACTGCCTACAATCGGGATCCGCCCCCATGGGAGCGCACCACGATCCGCGGACGCCAGACACGCGCCACGTGCCTCCTCCCATCCGGACTTTCACCGTCGGTACCGGATTTCCACCGGCTCAGCCGACTGCGCCCACCCTGCGGGTGGATGCAACCGGGTCGCGGACTATCACCGCCGGCTCGGACTTTCACCGACCCCGGAGCACGTTTCATGCATCGCCGACACTAGCGGCTGGTGGCAGCAGTGGCAACCCTGTTCGCCTGAAACGCTCGGGAGTGTCATCCGTCTCGGCTCCGGCGCATGCCGGCGGTGACACGGCCCATGAGGGCCAGCACATCGGGAACACGTCAGGCACGCCGACCGCGGGCCACCTGATAGCCGGCCACGATTCCCGCCTGCTCCAGGCGTGCCGGCGATGTCTGGCGCGGTGGAGCCCAACAGCTCGCGGTGCATGACCATCAGGGTGTGGGTGTCGAGACCGTCGGACCGGGAAAGGACCGAGTCTGCCAGGTGACGGCGGGCCAAGAGTCTTTAGGCGTATCTGTCACCCCTCCGAACTCCCCAACACTTACAGCCATACGTGTAAACAACCACGGTCCCGTGGGCGCATGATGCACGGTCGCCTACCGGCCCGCCGGGGCAACGCGCCACGGGTAGGCGGCCGCGGAGTCGCCCGGGTCATCGGCATCGAACCTGCCGGGTAGCCGCCGCCCGCAGTGGCGGCAGCAGCCCCTCTCATCCAGCTCGTAGGCGTCCACCGTATAGCCGCGACGGACAATGACCGCGGCGCCACAACCGGGGCAGAAGGTCGTCGCCCCCTCCGCGTCGCGCACATTGCCCAGATACACGAAGCGCAGGCCCGCATCCAGCGCCGCGCGGCGGGCCCGCCGCAGCGTAGCCGCCGGCGTCCGCGGCCGGTCCAGCATGCGGTGGGCGGGGTGGAAGGCCGTCAGATGCAGCGGCGTGTGCGCGCCCAGCGCGCCGGCCACCCAGGCGGCAAGCCGACCGACCTCCTCGGGCGAGTCGTTCAGGCCCGGGATCAACAGCGTGGTCAACTCCAGCCACGTTGAGGTGTGTTCGCGCACGCGCACCAGCGTGTCCTGCACATCCCGCAGCCGCGCCCCGGTGATCTTCCGGTAGAAGCCCTCGGTGAAGCCCTTGAGGTCAATATTGGCGGCGTCGACGGAGCCGAAGAGTTCCAGCGCCGGCCCGCCGCAGACCCACCCGGCGCTGACCGCGTAGGCCTCCAGCCCGCGCTCGTGGCAGGCGTGAGCGGTGTCGATGGCGTACTCGGCGAAGACCACCGGGTCGTTGTAGGTGAAGGCGACGGCGCGGGCGCCCAACCGGGCGGCCTGATCGGCGATGTTGCCGGGCGGGGCGTCCACGCTGAGCACCTGGGTGGATCGGGCGGTCGAGACCACCCAGTTCTGGCAGAACTTGCACGACAGGTTGCAGCCCGCGGTGCCGAAGGACAGCACGGAATTGCCGGGGTGGACGTGATGCAGCGGCTTCTTCTCCACCGGGTCCAGGCATAGGCCGGTGGAGCGGCCGTAGGCGGTCAGCACGATCCGCTTCCCACTGCGGCGACGCACGAAGCAGAAGCCGCGCTGCCCCTCCCGCAGGCGACAGTGTCGCGGACACAGGTCGCATTGCAAACGGCCGTCCGGCAGCGCTTTCCACCATCGGGCCGTGTAACCGGCGGCGTCGCCCGCAGCGGGCGGGGACGGCGGCGGGGTGGTAAGGGTGCTCATGGCTCCTCCCAGGCGCGCACCCGGTAGGTCTCCACGACCAGATCCGGGTCCCAGAACCCGGCGGGCCAGCCGGCCTTGCGCTTGAGTTGACGCAGGAATTCGGCCGGATCTGGCAATTCATCCCACACCTGCGGCAGGAAGGTGGCGCGCCGGGGTCCCAGTGACAGCACCACGCCGTCAACACCCGGGCGCAGGCGGCGGCGTGCCTCCTGCTCGTCGCGCGTCTCCATGACCTCGGGGGTCGTGAGGACGGACACCTCCAGGTTAAGCGCCGGCAGCTCCGTGGCCGTAACGGGCGGGAAGCGCGGGTCGCGCAGTGCGGCGGCGACGGCATTGGCCACGACGTCTTCGCCCAGCGGGCGGCGCGCCTCCAGCGAGCCAATGCAGCCGCGCAGGGAGCCGTCCTCAGTGCGCAGAGTGATGAAGGCGGCGCCGGGACGCTCCAGCCAGTCGGGCCGCTCCCCCACCACCAGCTCGGCGGGCTCACCGGGCTCGGTGCCCACGGCGCGGGCGATCGCCCGGCGGGCCAGTGGCAACAGAGTGTCCCCGGCGTCGGCGGGCGGCTCGGTAGCCTGTGTATCCGCGGCTGCCGTGGCGGCGGCAAGCTCATCCTTAGCGGTGGGCGACTCGTGGAGGGCGACAGCGCAGTAACCGACCACCCTATCCGGGTCGCCGGCGGAATCGGCCGAGGTGCACCGGCCCAGCAGCTCGGCACGCATCCCGCGCTCCTTGGCGGCCAAAAGCATGCCGTCCAGCGGCGTGGCACCGCAGGCGCGATCATGCGGGATGGTGGAGTCCAGGGCGAGGATGCGCGCTACCGTCTCCTCGTCAACCGATACGGCCCGATCCTGCGGCAGGTAGTGAGACAGGTCGGAGGAGATCACGATGACCGTCTCCGGCCCACCCCATAGCGCGTTGAGCACATCGGCAACCGTGCGCGCCGAGGCGGTACCGACCGCCAGGGGCACCACCTGCACCTGACCTAGGACCGTCTGAATGAAAGGCAGCTGCACTTCCAGGGAGTGCTCCCATGCGTGCACCTCCGGCGCGGTGCTCACCCCGGGCAGGGCCGCGGCGAGCTCGCAAGCCGCGGAGTCGACGTCGAGCGTGCCCAGGGGCGTGGCCAGCTGCTGCACACCGGGCAGGGCCAGTCCGCGCACCGCCACCCGGTGCGCGGGGCCCAGGACGACCACGCGGGTGATGCGTCCGCGACCTGGCTCCAGGCGGGCGTAGGCGCAGGCGGCCATGGGCCCGGAGTAGACGTAGCCGGCGTGCGGAGCCACGACGGCCTTGGGTACAGGGGCGAGATGCTCTGGACGCGCCCGGCTCAGCAGCTCATCAAGCATCTGTGTCAGGGCGGGGGCGTCCCCCGGGTAGAAGGATCCGGCGACGGCCGGGCGGCGGACAGTTTTCATGGTCTCTCCCCCTTGAGCGGTACCAGGGTACGCCGGGACCCCACCCGGGGAGCAAGAGGGCGGTCCCCCGACCTGCTGACTCAGCGGGCGGCGGCGACGGCGGCGTCGAACTCAGCGGACACCGCCTCATCAGGCCGACCTGCCCGGGATACAGCCCAGGCGGCCAGCAGGTTAGCCGCGAACCCGGGAGCGAGCTCATACAGGTCAAGGATGCCTCCCGGCCCTCCGGAGACATTGCCCCAGATCATCACCACAACGGCGCCGGTGATAATGCCGACGAAGGCTCCGAGGGCAGTCAATCGCTTCCAGTACAGGCACAGCAGGATGGTGGGGCCGAAAGAAGCGCCGAAGCCCGCCCAGGCGAAGGCGACCAGTGCCAGGATCGTGTCATTGGGCGTCCAAGCCATGGCCGCGGCGACTACCGCGACGGTGAGCACGGCGAAGCGTGAGTACATGACCAGGCGCCGCTGGGAGACCGGGCGGTGGAAGACCTGCCGGTACAGGTCTTCAATCAACGCCGAGGAGATCACCAGCAGCTGACTGGAAATAGTGGACATGATGGCGGCCAGGATCGCGGCGAGCATGAATCCGGCCACGAATGGGTGGAACAGCAGCTGACCCAGGGCAATGAACACAGTCTCCGGGTTGGCCAGGGCGGTGCCATCGCGTTGGAAGATCGCAATCCCGACGATGGCGGTGGCGGCGGCTCCGGCGACGGCGAACAGCATCCAGCCGATACCGATACGTCGTCCGGCAACAGCCTCCTGGGGGGAGCGCAGGGCCATGAAGCGGACGATGATATGTGGCTGTCCGAAGTAGCCCAGCCCCCAGGCCAGCGAGGACACGATCCCGATCACAGAGGTGCTTGGGCCGAGCACTGCCCAGTAGTGCGGGTCGACCGCGGTGACGGCCTGCAGCGTCTCCCCCAACCCGCCCATGCGGACCACACCCACAACCGGTACGGCGATCAGCGCCGTGACCATCATGATTCCCTGCACCAGATCCGTGTAGGAAACCGCTAGAAAACCGCCGACGAGCGTGTACATGACGGTAATGCCGGCCACCACGGTCAGGCCCAGGCGGTAATCCATGCCGAAGGAGGACTCGAAGAAGGTGCCTCCGGAGACCATTCCGGAAGAGACGTAGAAGGTGAAGAAGATGACGATTACGCCGCCGCTGGCCCAACGCAGCAGATGCCGATCGTCATGCAGGCGGTTGTCTAGGAAGCCGGGGATAGTGATGGAATCCCGGGCGACCTCGGTATAGGAACGCAGCCGAGGCGCCACGTACCTCCAGTTCAGCCAGGCGCCCACCGTCAGTCCTACGGCGATCCACGCCTCCACCAGCCCGCTGGCGTATAGAGCCCCTGGAAGCCCCATGAGCAGCCAGCCGGACATATCGGAGGCGCCCGCTGACAGTGCGGTTACCGCGGGGCCGAGGCCCCGATCGGCAAGCATGTAATCGTCCAGGGAGTCGTTATGACCGTAAGCCCACCAGCCGATCGCCACCATTCCAACGAAGTAGATGATCATGGAGATGGCTTGGAAGGTTGTCTCGGTCATGGTTCTCCTACGGGGGCGGGGGGCCTGCAACCTGCCGCAGTTTAAGCGAAGCTGCGGCGTCGGCGTCGGCGCGTGCCGCAACGGGGTCCTTGCCCGTGCCTGCGGCGGCGTAGGCGGCCACAAGTCCCTCCACGAGCGCTCCACCGGACAGGTGTACACGTGCGGCCAACTCCGGATCGAGCAGCTCCAGGGCCGTCTGAGCAGCCAAGACACCACTGCCCAGGTCCGCGAGAACCACCACGCCGGTGCCGTCGTCGGCGGCCTCAATAGCCGCCATGATCTCGGTGGCGTCCGTGCCCAGGGTGCCGTCTGGCAGGCCCGCGGCCACCTCCAGTGGCGCCTCCAGGCCGGGTATCAGGCCCCTGACCAAGGTCACGGCGGCGTCGGCAAGGGGGCGTGAATGAGAGACGACGACGATACCCGTCATGCTTCGCCCGTCACCCGGCCACTAACGACATCGGCAAGTGCCTGCATGATCAGAGCGGTGGAGGCGGCGCCGGGATCAATGTGGCCGATGGAGCGCTCACCCAGGTAGGAGGCGCGCCCCTTCTTGGCCAGCATGGGCTCGGTGGCGTCGCGTCCTGCCGCGGCGGCATCGGCTGCGGCGGCGACGGCTCGCGCCAGGGTTCCCTCCGCTTCGCCGCTGCGGTCCCGGAGCGCCTGCAGAGCTGGACTCCAGGCATCGAGCATGGTCTTGTCCCCGGTCTCGGCATTGCCGCGTTGAACGATCCCGCCGATGCCGGCGGCGACGGCGTCGGCCAGGGCAGCGGTGTCTATCGTCTGTCTACCGGCTAAAGCGGTGGACATGCGCAGGAAGAAGGTGCCGTACAGGGGGCCGGCGGCGCCACCGACCTTCGAGATCAGAGCCATGGCGGTCTGCTTGAGAACAGCGGCCGGGGCTTCGGGGGCGTCGGGCAGCGCCTCAACAGCGGCGTTCATTCCGCGCTTCATGTTGGCACCGTGGTCGGCGTCGCCAATGGCAGCGTCCAGTGCTGTCAGCTCATCGGCGCGCACTGCGATGAGTCGGGCGGCACGCCGGATCCAGGCGGCGGTGTCGCCTGCGTCCAGTTCCGTCAGCGCTGTGGGTGACATGCGCTCATACCCCCCATCGCAGGCCGGGTGTGTCCACTGGGGCGTCCCACAGTCGCAGCATCTCCTCGTCTGCGCGCACCAGCGTGAGCGAGCATCCGGCCATGTCGAGACTGGTGATGTAGTCGCCCACCAGCGAGCGTTCCACCTTCACACCGGCAGCCTCGAGCCGCTTGGCGACTTCGCCGTACATCAGGTAGAGCTCCAGCAGCGGGCTACCGCCCATACCGTTGAGCAGGGCGATCACGCCGTGGTCGCCGTCGGGAAGCTCGGCCAGGACGGGGTCGACCAGCTGTTTGGCGATCTCATCCGCGGGGGCGATCTTGGCGCGGTGGCGGCCGGGTTCGCCATGAATGCCGATGCCGATTTCCATCTCATCATCGGGCAGGTCGAAGGACGGCTTGCCATTGGCCGGGACAGTGCAGGAGGTCAGGGCCACGCCCATGGAGCGACCGGATTCAGAAGTGCGCTTGGCGATGGCGGCCACCTGCTCCAGTGACAATCCCTGTTCGGCGGCGGCGCCGGCTATCTTCTCCACGATCACGGTCACGCCCACGCCGCGTCGCCCGGCGGTGTACAGGGAGTCCTCCACGGCCACGTCGTCGGCGGTGATGACGGTAGCGACCTGGGTGCCGGATTCGGCCGCCACCATCTCGGCGGCCATGTCGAAGTTCATGACGTCACCGGTGTAGTTCTTCACGATGTGCAGTACGCCGGCTCCGCGGTCCACGGCGGCGGTGGCGGCGCTAACCTGATCGGGAACGGGCGAGGTGAAGATCTCCCCGGCGCAGGCGGCATCTAGCATGCCCGTGCCGACGAAGCCCCCGTGCAGGGGCTCGTGTCCGCTGCCGCCTCCGGAGACGATGGCGACCTTGCCGTCTTCCTTTGGGGTGGCGCGGTAGACGATGTGCCGTGCCATGTCGACTCTGAGACGGTCGGGGTGCGCCGCAGCCATTCCTGTCAGCGCGTTGCTTACCACGTCGTCGACGGAGTTGATGAGCTTTTTCATGACAGAACTGTACCGCGCATATGTATCAATGACATTGATGGTTGGCTACGGCGCGCGGCCGTACCCGGTCGCCTCCGGGCGCTCAGATGCGGGTGCACAGCACGACGGCGGCCGCCCAGTCGCCGTCGTGGGTCAGGGAGACGGGCCAACGGTCCGTAGCGGCGGCACCGGTACCGAGGGATTCGATAACCGAGGCGGCCACGGTTCCGCTTAAACGCAAGGATGGGCGTCCCCAACGATCACTAATCAGTTCGATCTCCCGCCAGTCCACCGCCTCGGGCGGGAGCTGAGGAGCGAGGGATCGTCCGGCGCGGATGTTGACGGCGCCCGACCAGGCCTTGATGAAGGCCTCCTTCGCGGCCCAGCGCCCGGCCAGGTGCTCGGCCTGCGCCGAGCCGGTGGCGTCGGCGCGGCGGGCGGCCTCACGCAGCTCCCGGGCGGTGAAAGCCCGCTCGGCGAAGACGGTTCCCGGCTGCTCCAACTGCTCGGCCAGGCCGGGCACATGCACCAGGTCCACCCCGACGCCGAGGACCTCACCGTCTTGACGTTCGGGGACGTCGGGCAACCGCGGTTTAACGCCCATAGTGGAGCCTGCACGCAACTACGAGGATGTCGTCCCCAGCCACTGGGTAGACGAGCTTGTGCTCGGCCGTGATGCGGCGCAACCAGTAGCCGCTGAGATTGCCGCGGAGGGCCTCGGGCTTGTCGAGGCCCTCGTTGCCGTGCCGTTGGATGTCCTGGAGGAGGAGGTTGACGCGTTTGAGGACTGGGCGATCTTCGACCTGCCGCCACAGGTAGTCCTCCCAGGCGTGGGTTGACCAGATGAGGCTCATAGCGGGCCTGTTAGTCCTTGCGGGTGTTCACTGGCTCGTGGGCCTTGCCGCGCCCGTCCTCGGGGTCGTTGACGACGTCATTGAGCACCTGGGCGTAGCGCGCGCGGGACTGCGTGTAGGTCATGGTCCTCATGACTCACCTCCTGTGCAGAAAACTGTACGTCACGCTAATTCTTCTTTGTAATCGTGCGTCGCCGACCGAACTCAGCCATCGGGCGCCAGCACGCCTTCACGGGTCTAGTGCGCCGTACCAGCCAGCGGGCAGCCGCATGGTGACTACCGGGAGCACCTCCCGCCACAGCGCGTCCGAGCCCGGAACTGCTTGGAATCCGAGTCGAGCGTAGAAGCGTTGCGCCCCGCGGTTGAAGCGGGCAACTTCCAGGTCGACTGGTCGGGTAGGGTCCAAACCCGTCAAGGCCGCCCGGGCCAACGCGCTGCCGACCCCTTGGCACCGCGACGCAGCGTCTACTTAGAGAGCCTGGAGACACTGGCGATCGGCGTGCACGCGCTGCGCCACTGCCACGCCGACAATGTCGCCATTACGACGGTCCTCGGCAACCATGTACGTGCCCTGTACCCCGCAGACCGCCTCCTGTGCCAAGCGGACGACGCCTTCTTCGCTGAGCCGCGGTGCCCAGAAATCGTCGACCCACTGCCGGGTGAACCCTTCGGGGTGGACATAAGTGTCGCACCAGGCGCGGTACCACACTTCGATGGACGCACGGGCGTCCGCGGCTCGCATGGGGCGCACGGTGAATACGCCGCCATCGCGGGTGTCCGCGTCCTGGTTAATCCTGCTCACCACTGAAATCCTATGGTAGCCGGCTGTTTGTGTTCGATGCCGACCCGCACACACCGGCAGATCCGGAAATCGGGGCGTACTGGCGGCGGCAGTTGTCGAGCCGCATACGGCAGCTGGTGGCTCAGACCGGCGGTGTTAGCGCGCCGATTTCAGTCGAGGCCGACTGTGTCGGTGCGCCGAGCACGGTGGTACCAACGGCTGGCCCGAACATGCGTGGTGGCCCCGGGGAGCCGGAGCTCCCCGGGGCCACCACTTCGACCGAACTCGATGGTTAGGCGAGTTCGCCGGTGTGGTAAACGCCGTCGGCGCCGAGGCGGGCCTGCGGGTCGAGCAGCATGGCCGCCTCGACCTCGTGCGGGTCGCGGCCCTTGCGCTCCTCGCCCAGGCGGCGGCCGTCGATCTGCTCAAACAGCGGTGCACGGCCGATCATGCCGGCCCGGCGCTGCCGCGTACCGGCCGCCAGGCGCCGGTTGGCGGAGGCCACCCAGGCGTCCACGGCCTCCTGGCCGCCCTGCGCCCGCAGGGCCGCCTCGAAGGCACCGGGGTGCACGATCGCGATCAGACCGGAGACGTGCCCGAAGCCGAGGCTGGTGAGCAGGCCGGCACGCACCGGACCTGCGCCCGGGACGCGGCCGCCGGCTCCGCCGCGGCCCGCCAGGCGGATCGGGGTGCGCGGCCACACCCAGAAGGCGTCCTTCTCCAGCGGGGCGTCCACCACGTCCAGGCTGGCGTTGCCCGGCGCAATGCCGGTGGCCAGGATCTCGGCCAGTCCGGCCACCTGGAACAGCGCAGCACCGCCCTTGGCGTGCCCGGTGATCGTCTTCTGGGAGACGGCCACCAGCGGGTTGCCCTCACTGCGTCCCAGGGCCCGGGCCAGGCGAGTGTGCAGCTCGGACTCATTGGGGTCGTTGGCATTGGTGGAGGTGTCGTGCTTGGAGATCACGGCGATGTCATCGGCCTCCACGCCCAGAGCGGCCAGGGCCTTGGCCAGGCGGGAGTCCTTGCCGCCGCGGCCCGCGCCCAAGGCTCCCAGCCCGGGGGCGGGGATGGAGGTGTGGGCGCCGTCGGCGTAGGAGGAGACGAAACCGATCACCCCGGCCACCGGCAGGCCCAGGCGGGCCGCCACCGAACCGCGCGCCAGGATCACCGTGCCGCCGCCCTCGGCCTCCACAAAGCCGCCACGACGGCGGTCGTTGGCGCGGGAGAAGTGGCGGGCGGAGATGCCCTTGGCGTACATGGCAGCCGCCTCGGCGGTGGCGTTCATGTTGCCGAAGCCGACCACCGACTCGATCGAGATGTCGTCGATAGCGCCGGCCACGACCACGTCGGCCTTACCGAGTGCGATCTTGTCCCAGCCCTCCTCGATGGACACCGCGGCGGTGGCGCAGGCCGACACCGGCTGCACCATGGAGCCGTAGCCGCCCACATAGGACTGCATGACGTGCGCGGCCACCACGTTGGGCAGGGCCTCCTGCAGGATATCGCTGGGGCGCTCCTCACCGAGGAAGCGGCCAACGAACATCTTGCGCATGGACTCCATGCCGCCGAAGCCGGTTCCCTGAGTGGAGGCCACATCGGAGGGGTGCACTGCCGCCAGCAGCTCGGCCGGGGAGAACCCGGCGGACAGGAAGGCGTCCACCGCGGTCACCAGGTTCCAGGAGGCGATGGTGTCCATGCCCTGCACCATGGAGGCGGGAATGCCCCAACGCTCGGGGTCGAAGTCGACCGGGAACTGGCCGCCCACCGTACGCGACAAAGTGGCGCGGCGCGGCACACGGGCCAACGAACCGGCCAGGCGGGTGACCGTCCACTCCCCCGTGGGCTGGCCATCGGCCAGCTCCGGGGCCACCAGGGTGTGCTCGGGGTCGGTGACCTCGATGGTGCGCGCAGTGACCTCGTCGGCCACGGTAAGGGTGATGTCGTGGTCCAGGTAGACCGCGACCTCCTCGGGGCCCTCGGTGGCGATCACGCCGTCGTCCACGAACTCGCGGATACCGCAACGAGCCACGACCTCGTCCCGGTAGCGCGTGAAGACGTCGGACTCGTCCACGAACTCCCCGTCGGTGTCGTACCAGCCGGCCTTGGGGCTGTCCTGCCAGGTCAGCAGGCCCATGCCCCAGGCGAGTTCGAGCACGCCGGCGGCGGTCAGTTCGACGTCGTCACCCGCACTCATGCCCAGCTCCGCCTCGCGGCGGGTGCGGCCCGATCCCCAGGTGGATACCTCGCCGGTGGAGACGACGACCACCAGGTCTTCCAGGTCCGCGTCCACCTCGCCCCAGTCGGGGGCGGTGGGCTGCGTGGGCACATGCGGGGTGGGCAGCGCCTTGATGGTGGCCTGCGGTTCGGGCTCCGGCTGGGCCGCGGGGGCGGTGGCGCGGGCGCTTTCGCGCAGGGCCACCAGGTCCACGTCGTCGCCCAGGCCGCCGGTCAGGTCGGCTTGCACGGGTGCCTGGGCGGCGCGGCCGCGCACCTCGGTGGTGCATAGCTGCACCAGCTCGGTGGCAATCTCCTGGGTCGACCAGGTGCGCACGCCGGCGGCCTCGACGGCCGCCACCAGCGGGTCGTTACCGCCCATCAGGCCGGTGCCGCGCACCCAGCCGATACGTGGGTGAGCCAGGGTGACGCGTCCGGACCAGTTCTTCTCCGCCCGCCACCGGTTGACCACAGCGTCGAGCGCGGACTTGACCTCGCCGTAGGCGCCGTCGCCGCCGAAAGTGCCGCGGTTGGGCGAGCCCGGCAGCACCACGTGTAGGCGGTGGTCCACATGCGTGTCGGTGCCAATAGCCGACAGCGCGGCGATGGTGCGCTCCACACTCCACAGCAGCAGCCGAGTCTGGGACTCGGCGGCCGGACCGGCATCAGCCAGGGTGCCGACCACGCGCGGCGCGGCGAAGGGGAACAGCAGTGTCGGAACCAGGGCCTCCTTGACCAGCTGGGTGGAGCCGCCGGAGGTTACCGTCTGATCGTTGCCGATCCAGTCGGCCAGGGCGTCAACATCCCGGTAGGAGGCCAGGTTGGCGGGCACCATCCACAGGCGGGCGCCGGCGGAGGCGTGCTCGCGGTACAGGCGGGTGGCGAAGGCCAGCCGCTCATGAGTCAGGCGGGAACTGGTGGCCACAACGGTGGCACCGCCCGCCAGCAGCTCCCCGACCACGGCCGCGGCGATCGACCCGGGGGCCACCCCGGTGACCACGGCGACGTCCTGCGCCCAGCGCACAGAGTCAGCGTCGGCGACCGGTTTGTTTGCGGCCGCGGTGGCGATGGCCTCGGCGATCTCGGCGCGGTCGGCCAGGTCCGTGGAGGACACCCCGGCAGCGTGCGCGGCGCGCAGTTGGCGCGCCCACCAAGCCGCCTGGTCGGCCACTGCGGAGCCCAGACCGGTGAAGCGGGCGGGGGTAAGCAGGGCCCGAGCCTCGGAAAGATCCATCTCGCCGTTGCCCAGACGGGCCAGGTCGTCACGGGCTGACGCCCAGCGGTCGTCGATCAGGACGGCCCGGTCGGCAGAGAAGGCCGGGGTGACGGACTTGACCCAGCCGGTTCCCAGCTCGGCATCGATCGCCTCGACGGCGGCACGAGTAGCCGCGGCCTCGTCGTCGGCATCGGCAGGCACGCCCGCCTTTTCGGCCAGACCGAGCGCATCCAGCAGGGTGCGAGCGGTGGTGGCCAGCACCCCGTCGGCGCCAGTAACCTGAGCGGCGAAGGCGTCCAAGGCGGCGGAGTCGACCACCGCTCCCCCGGTCCCGCCGGCACTCGGCATGGACACCGACACGCCGTGGGCGGAGGCGACCGCCTGGACTGCGGCGTCAATGAGCGCATCGACGGCGCCAGCATTAGTCAGCGGCGCGGAGGAACCCAAGGATGCCAAGTCCTCTCCCCGCATGGAAGCGCCCTCGCGGGTACCCAGGAAGATCTCCGCGGTCACATGTGACACCCAGCCGTCGCCCAGGCCCCAGGTGCCGGTGACGCGGTCGGCGATGCGGCCGGCACGCACCCCGGAGGGACCGAGGATGCGGCCCAGGCCGGTACGGGTGGCGTCTGCCAGCACGGGGCCGAAAGCCTTGTAACCGGGGGCACCCTTGGCGACGATGCCGGCCAGGGTGTTCATGTCCGCGTCGGCGGCCCCATCGATGCTGGCCAGTTGCAGCTCGGTGCCCAGGTCCATCAGCAGCTGGTTGCGGCGCGAGGACACGCCGTTGGTCAGCGATTCGGTGGTGTCAGTGGGGGCGATCTGCTCAGGAAGGATGCGGGCGGCGTGGGCCAGCAGCACAGTGAGGGCGTCGGTGGCGGTAAAGGGCAGGTCCGCGACCGGCCCGGAGGCGGCCGGGGCATTGGCAGCCGGGGCCGCGGGGGCGGCCTCTGCGGGGGTCGGGTCCGGCGCGGCCGCCTCCTGCGCCGGTGCGGCAGCAGAGTCGACGGCGGTGCCGCCGGCCGGTTCGTCCAGGGACTCCTCTTCAAGACCGGGGGCCGGATCGGTGTCGGTGGCCAGCACGCGCGACTCGTCGCGGCGGGCGTTGTGCACCGACACATGCCGGCCGGCGTGCCGTGGCAGTGCCAGGGTGCGGGAGGCGAGGTTTGCCAGCGTCGGGGAGGCGGCCAGACCGACCTCAACCATATGCTCCACGCCCAGGCCACCCTGTTCGGGCGCGTCCAGAAGCACGTCCTGGGTCTCGATCCAGCGTACCGGGGAGGCGAACTGCCAGGCCAGCAGCTCCACTAGCAACTGACGTCCGAGCTCGGTGGGCCGGCTGTCCCACCGCTGCCAGTCGTTGAGGATCTCGCGCACCGGCTCGGAGGGGACCACTTCTAGGATGGCACTGGCGAAGTCACGGGTCAGCGCGAAGGGCCGGGCCACCAGGTTAGGCACGTACCGGCCGACCAGACGGTCCACATCCAAATTCTCGGGGACGAGCGCTAGCAGGCGTTCCCGGAACTCCGGCACACCGGGGCGCAGCACCTCGGAGTGGAAGGGCACATCAATGCCGGGCACGTACATGAAGGGGTTCTTCCCGCCCCGGGCGGTCGCCTTGGCACGCGCGTCGGCCGCCAGCGCCTCCAGGCCCTTGATGGTCCCGGCGACGGCGTACTGCACGCCGGCAAGGTTGTAGTTGACGATCTGCAGGAACTCCCCGGAGGCCTCGGAAACCTGCCGGATGTAGTCCTCCACATCGGCGGCGGGAATGCCCGCCTGGTTGGGGCGCAGGGCACCCATCCGGTAGTTGGAGGCGCCCACCTCGTCACGCGGCACCAGCGAGTGCATGGTGGACCCGCGCTGGAAGACGATCGAGATGGTCGTTTCCACGGACATGACACGCCCGTAAGCGCTCAGGGCCGTGTACTCGCCCAGTGAGTGGCCGGCGAAGGCCGCCGACTCCACCAGGGCGCCGGCCTCGGCCAGGCGGGCAGTGGTGGCCATGGCCACGGTGGCCAGGGCCACCTGCGTGAACTGGGTGAGGTTGAGCAATCCGTCGGGGTGCCGGTAGGTCACCCCCCGGGCGGTCATCTCGGTGGGGTTGTCACGCACCAGCGCGATCACCGAGAAGCCCAGCTCGGCCCGGGTGTGGGCGTCAGCCCGCTCCCACACCTGACGGGCGGCCTTGGAGATGCGCATTTCGTCCAGGCCCATGCCGCGCGCCTGAATCCCCTGGCCCGGGAAGATGTAGGCGGTCGGCTCGGGCTCGGTCACCGCCGTGCCCCGGGAGACGACCTCGTCACCAACCCGGCAGGTCACCTCCAGGACAAGACCGCCGCCGACCACCAGACCGGTGCGCTCCACGCTGATCTGAACCCGGTCGCCCAACTCGACTGGGCCGAGCATGGTGTAGGTCCAGCCGGCGAGCACATGCCGAGTGCCGTCGGTGGCAGTCGCCGCGGCGGCTTGCTGGGCGGTGGCCGACAGCCACATGCCGTGCACCAGGGGGGCGTGCATGCCGGCGACCCTAGCGGCGTGGTAGCTGGTGTGGATCGGGTTGAAGTCGCCGGTGACCCGGGCGAAGGCCGTCATGTCACTGGGTGCGGTCACGGTGATGCGACGCAGCAGCCTGCGGGCGGCGGGCGCCGTGGCCCGGCCGGTACCGCCGGCCTGCTCGGGCGCGGAGGGCACCGCGGTACCGGAGGCGCGGCCGCGGACGGCGAAGCGCTCACGCATGAGCGCGACCAGGCCGCCATCGGCGGTGTCTGTCAGCTGCAGGCGCACGTCCACTACCCGGCCGGCGCTGGACTCCTCCAGCGCGGCCACCCAGCCGTCGACCTGAATGACGCGGTCCGGGCCGGCGTCACTGGCCAGTTCGGCCAGCGGTCGGCGCAGGTCGATAGTGTGATCCAGGTGGACCGCCCCCAGCAGCCCCTCGATCAGGGGCATGCCGTCTTCGACGACACTGCCCAGGGCGGCGTAGACCACCGGCCAGCAGGGACCGAGCAGGGCATCGGGAACCAAAGGCGCTCCGGCCAACGTGGTGGGCAGCGCGTCGGCGGTCACCGCGGCATGATCCGCCCCCAGGGTGTCCGCCAGGGTGAAGCGGGCGTGAACCGTGCCGAAGGGCTGGTGTGCCGGACGGTCGAGAGCGTCGACGGCGCCGGTCAGCGCCGGAACCACTTCGGGTAGCTGCTCCACCAGGTCTCCGGTGATGGAGACGGCGCCGACGCCGGCGGTGGCCCGCAGCAGGTCGTACATGGTCTCACTGATGCGCTCCGGATCCACGAAGGGGGCTGCACCGTCCCAGGCGCGGGCCAGCCGCAACGGCACAACCAGGCGCCGCACCGCGTGAATCGCCTCCCCGCCGGGAGTGTCGTCCCAATGGGTGTCCAGAGTGATATCGAGGTCGTAGGCATCCTGGGCGACATCGGGGCGGGCAACCACCCGGTAGGCGTCGTCGGCCAGTACCCGGGCCGGGTTGGCGGTCAGGTGTCCGTTCCACAGCACGTGGGGGGTGGCCCGCACCAGTTCGGTGGCGTCGGCCACCGGGCGGGAGTCGGCGGCCTTGGAGGCGCCCAGGCGGCCGGCGGCCTCGGTGGGTCGCTGACCGCAGGCGCGCAAGGCGTCGATGACGGCGGATTCGAAGCGTCCCAGCAGCTGTCCGACCGGCTCGTTAATGGTGGTGATTCCGGCCACGGAGACCGGGCCGGGAATGATACGCACCTGGTCGGCGGTGTAACGCGGGTCTTGGGACTGCCACAGCGAGTCGGTGCCCCACCAGCGCAGAATGTCGGCGTCAAGCACGGGCACGAAGGGCACCGGCTTGGGGTGCTTGCGGCACAGGTCGACGAACCAGGCGGCGTCGGCGGGCTCCACTTCGGTGGTGGCGGCCGCCGGATAGCGCTCCGCCAGGGCCGCCAGGGCCGCGTCGGCATCCAGGACGTCGTCCTCACTGGCGAACAGGGTGGGAATTTCACCGTTGTCGGCGTTGCTCAGGCGCGCCTCAATGCGGTGCAGCAGATCGAGGAACCGGTCGTACCAACCCTCATCGGCCCAATCGTCGCGGCCCGCAGCGCGGCCGGCGTGCGGGGACACGCAAAGCTGCGCGTAGCGGGTGGCCCACTCCAGGTAACTCATGTCCTCGACGTCGCCGAAGTAGGGCTTGGCGGTTTTGGCCAGAGCGGCGATCATCTCCTCACGGCGCGCAGTCATGGCGGCGTCGTCACCGGCCAGTTCCTGGATCAGACGCGAGGCGCGGGCGGAGGAGTTGTCGATCTCGTACAGATCTGCCCGCAGGTGGGACAGACCGGAGGTCATGCCTCCGGCGGAGGCGCCGGAGGCGACCCAGCCGCCCTCGTGGGCGGGGTCGATGCCGGGAGTGTCAACCAGCAGCTGCTTGACGTCCTCGTTGGTCTTGGCCTCCAGGCAGGTCATGGCGGCGGTGCCGACGCACACTCCGTCGACGGGGGCGGCCGCAGTGCCGTAAGCCTCGGCCCAGCGCCCGGTGATGTAGTCGGCGGCCCGCTCCGGCGCACCGATGCCGCCGCCCACACACAACACGATGTTGTCCACCGCACGAATGGCGTCGTAGGTGGCCAGGAGCATGGTGTCCAGGTCCTCCCACGAGTGGTGTCCGCCAGCGTGACCATCCTCGATCTGCATGATCACAGGCACATCCGGCACCGCCTTGGCGATGGTGATCACCTGCCGGATCTGGTCTACGGTGCCGGGTTTGAAGGCCACGTAGGGGAAGCCCTCGCCACGCAGGCGGTTAATCAGGGTGACCGCCTCGTCCAGCTCGGGAATACCCGCCGAGATGACCACACCGTCCACCGGGGTGCCGGAGGCACGCGCCTTGGACAGCAGTCGCTGGGTGCCCAGATGCAGGTTCCACAGGTAGCGGTCCATGAACATGGCGTTAAAGGCGGCGGTGCGGCCCGGTTCGAGGGCCTCCTCCAAACCGGCCAGATTGTCGGCCAACACCTTAGCGGTGGTCTGACCGCCGCCGGCCAGCTCCGCCCAGTAGCCCGCATTGGCGGCGGCGGCGACGATCTCCGGGTCCACGGTGGTCGGCGTCATCCCGGCCAGCAAAATGGCGGAGCGGCCGGTCAGGCGGGTGAAGGCCGTGTCGAGCGTGACGCGCCCGTCGGGCAACTGTGTCAGGCGGGGCGCGAAACGGGCCCGGTCCACGGTGGGAACCGGGGCGGCGCCGGGCCGGTCGAGGTCGTCGACATTACGAGCCGTGCCCGCTGGCACCACGGTGACTCCGGTGCCGGCGACCACGGGCTCGGTCAGTCGGGACAGCACCGTGCCCGGACCGAGGTCAACAATGACACCGCGGGCGGTCTCTCCCGAGCCGAGCGCGGCAGAGACCGTGGCCGGCCAGTCGACCGGGTCGATGAGCACGTCGGTGGCCAGCTTGCGGGCCAGGTCCTGATCCAGGTCGGCCCGAGCAGCCCAAGCGACCACATCATCGACGGCGCCGGCCAGCAGCGGGGTGTGGAAGGGCACCGAGGTGGTCAGGAACTCGGTGACAGGGCTCAGGACCGCACCTCCCCGGCGCCGGTCCTTGCGGTCCCTCTCGGAGCGGCGAGCAGCGGCCTCAAGCGCGGTCACGACCCGCTCCAGGTCGGCTGGGCGGCCGGACAGAATATGCGCCAGACGCCCGTTAACCACGCCGACGGCGATCCGCTCGGAGTCGGGCACCCGCGCCAGCACGCCGTCGAGGATCTCGCGAGTCACCCCGCGCACGGACAGCATGGGGGTGGACTCCCCCACGGTGCCGAGGTTGAGGCGACCGGTAGTACGGGCGGCCGCGGCGCCGATCAGGCGGGCGATGGCGTGAACCTGTACGACCGCGTCGGGCACGGCGACCTGTTCCGCCTGCTGGCGCGCGCGGCGCTGCGCCTGAAGCAGGCTGACACCGAGTACACCCTGGGAATGGCCGATCACGGCGCCCGGGGCGTGCTCGCCGGCAGGGTCGACGCCCGCACCGGGGAGACTGGACAGCACGGCGTGCTGGGCGAATAGGATGCCCGGCACGGAAACATCGGCGGTGTCGGCGGTGCCCGGGGCCCCCTGCGGGACGGGCGCAACCGGGGCGCCGGACCCGGTGAAGAAACGCGCCCCCCGCGGCGTCACAGTGAGCAGGTCGGTGGCGACCGGCGCGAGCCGGTCCGCCACGGCGGCGTCAACGGCGACCAGTTCGGCGGCCAGCTCGCGGTCCAGGCCTACCAGTTCCTCCAATGTGGAGCGCCAGGGGGTGGCCTGGCCGCCGAAGGCGAGCACGTAGGGCTCGCCCGCCTTGAGTCGCTCGGCGACGGTGTCGGGGGTGTTGGGCTGGGTGGTCATGCGGTCCTCGGTTATCGGTTCGGTTGTAGTGGTCTTGGGGTTTAGCGGTGGGTTGAACTGCCGGTGAACACCGGTATGCCTACTGGTCATAGGGGTCCGTTGTCGTGCTTCTTGGAGGGGCCGTGCCTCCCGTCGCGCTTGTCGGCCAGCGCGGCCAGAGAGTCCACGATCACGGTGCGCGTGTCCTCGGGGGCGATCACGGCGTCAATCTCCCCGATGGCGACGGCCTTATCCGGGTTGATGACCGTCTGGGTGTACTCCTCAATCAGACGCTGCTGCTCCGCGGCCGCGGCCTGCTCCCCAGAGGTCTCGCGCACGTGCTGCAGCTCGCGGCGGTGAATGATCCCAACGGCACCCTGGGCTCCCAGGACGGCGATCTCCGCCCCGGGCCAGCAGAAGTTGAGGTCCGCGCCGATGGCCTTGGAACCCATAACGATGTAGGCGCCGCCGTAGGCCTTGCGCAGTACCACTGTCACCAGGGGTACGGTGGCGGAGGCGTAGGCGTTGATCACCTTGGCGCCGCGACGGATGATGCCGGCGTGCTCCTGCTCGGCGCCGGGCCGGTAACCGGGCACGTCCACAAAGGTGACCACCGGCAGGCCGAAGGCGTCGCAGAAACGCACGAAACGGGCCAGCTTCTCGGAGGCGTCCACATCTAGGGTGCCGGCATCGACCAGCGGCTGGTTGGCTACCACGCCCACGGGACGGCCCTCGAAACAGGCGAAGCCGACCACCACATTGGCTGCAAAATCCTCCTGCACCTGCACCAACTCCCCGTGGTCGACTACGGCGGACACCACGGCGGTGACGTCGTAGGGCTGGCGGGGGGAGGCCGGCACTAGAGAACCGACCTCGGCGGCGGCATCGCGGTCGGCGGCGCGGTCGGCGTCCTCATAGGCATAGCGGGGGGCCTCCTGCTCGGAGGAGGACGGCAGGTAGGCCAGCAGGGTACGCACCTGGTCCAGGGCGTCGTCCTCATCCTCGGCCACATAGTGCACCACACCGGTGACCGAGCCGTGAATGTCCGCGCCACCGAGCTCCTCCGCGCTAATCCGCTCGCCGGTTACCGCACGCACCACGTCCGGACCGGTGACGAACATGTGGGAGGCCTCGCGGGTGGCGATCACGAAGTCCGTCAGGGCCGGGCTGTACACGGCGCCGCCGGCGCATGGTCCCATGATTACGCTGATCTGCGGCACCAGCCCGGAGGCGGCGCAGGTGCGGTTGAAGATCCGCCCGTACTGGCGCAAAGCTCCCACGCCCTCCTGGATTTTGGCGCCACCGGAGTCGATCAGGCCGATCACCGGAATTGACAGGCGCAGGGCGTCGTCCAGTAGACCCACGATCTTGTCGCCCTCGACGCTGCCCAGGGCGCCTCCGGACACAGAGAAGTCCTGGGAGTAGACCGCCACCTGGCGGCCGCCGATCTGGCCGAAGCCGGTGACCACGCCGGAGGGGCGCGCCCGCTCCCCGGCGCCGGAGCCGGAGTAGCGGCCAACCTCCAGGAAGCTGTCGGCGTCCAGCAGCATGTCGATGCGCTCGCGGGCGGTGTGCTTGCCCTTGGGGTGCTGACGGGCGGCGGCGCGTTCCTCGGCCTCGGCGTCGACTCGGGCGATGCGCTCACGAAATGCCCTGGTCGCCGTGGAGTCGGCCATGGTGGCGTCGAGCCCGGCGGCGCTCACAGTGGTGGTGTCGGTCATGGTCAGGCCTCCTGCCGGGGGTTGGCGGCGAGCTCGGTGTCACGCATGCGCACCAGGATCTCGCCGGCGGTTACGGTGCGGCCGGCGCTCACGGGGATGTCCGCGACGGTGGCGTCTGCGGGGGCGTGCACGTAGTTCTCCATCTTCATGGACTCCAGGACCACTAGTAGGTCGCCTTCACGCACACGCTGGCCCGGGGAGACGCAGATGCGGGTGACAATGGCCTGCATGGGCGCGGCGATCGCGCCCGGATCGCCGCCGCGGGCACTAGACCCCGAGGAGGCACGGCCACGTCCCATCCCCCGTCCGCGCAAGGGCTGCTGGGCGCGCTGACCGCCGCCTGGATAACCCGCACCCAACCGCCGGGCGGGCGCGCCGAGGATCCCGTCGGGGACGGTGATCTGCAGACGTTGGCCGTTTACCTCGACGACGTAAGTGGAGCGGGTGCGGTGGGAGTCGGCCGGGGGCGCATCGGCGTCGGGCTGGCCGGGCGCCGCCAGCTCTGGCAGCACGGCGTCCTCGATCCAGCGGGTGGTCACCTTCATACGACCGTCGGCACCGGGGCGGGCGAAATCCTCCCGCCCCAGCACATGTGCATGCAGGGACGTGCATACGGTCACGCCCTCCACAACCGTCTCCTTCAGGGCGCGCCGGGCCCTGCGGATGGCCTGGTCACGGTCGGCGCCGGTGACGACGATCTTGGCGAGCATGGGGTCGAAGGTCGGCGTGACGGTGTCTCCGGCGACCACACCGGACTCGATGCGAATGCCGGGGCCGGCGGGCCAGCGCAGCCGAGTGATGGTGCCGGTTGAGGGGGTCAGCCCCTGGGAAGGGTCCTCGCAGGTGATGCGCAGTTCCAGGGAGTGCCCACGCGGAGTGGGGATGGTACCGAGGTGACCGCCGGCGGCGATGCGCAACTGCACCTCCACCAGGTCCACGCCGGTGACCTCCTCGGACACGCAGTGTTCCACCTGCAGCCGCGGATTGACTTCAAGGAACCACAAGTCATCGGCGGGGGTGAGCAGGAACTCACAGGTTGCCACACCCACGTAGTCGACGGCGTCGAGCAGCCGCCGGGACGCCTCAACCAGGCGCTCGTGCACGGCATCGGGCAGGAAGGGGGCGGGGGCCTCCTCCAATAGCTTCTGGTTGCGGCGTTGCAGCGTGCAGTCGCGGGTGGAGACCACGGCGAAGTCGCCATGGCGGTCGCGCGCGCACTGGGTCTCGACGTGGCGGGCGGCGGTGACGAACTTCTCCAGAATCAGGGTGCCGGTTCCGGCGGCCGACTCGAAGGCCGGTGTGTTGCGCACCTCGGAGTCGGAGGCAAGCACGGTGATGCCGCGGCCGCCCCCGCCGTCGGTGCGCTTGAGCGCCACCGGGTAGCCATGGGCGTCGGCGAAGGCAATGACCCTGTCGGCATCGGTGACCGCATCGGTGATGCCCGGCACAGGGGCCACGCCGGCGTCCTGCGCAGTGGCACGGGCGCTGAGCTTATCTCCCAGCGTGCGCATTGCCTGCGGCGACGGTCCCACCCAGGTCAGCCCGGCGTCGGCCACCGCCTGGGCGAAGTCAGCGTTTTCGGACAGGAAGCCGTAGCCGGGGTGGACCGCATCGGCTCCGGTAGTGCGGGCAAGCTCCAGGATGGCGGCGGCATCGGTGTAGCCGGAGCCTTCTGGTAGTGCGTAGGCCTCATCAACCAACTCGGCCGCCGGGCTCATCAGATCCTCCGGGGTGTACGGCAGGATTGAGGTGCCGCCGAGGTCCCGTACGGTGCGAGCCACGCGCAGGGCGATCTCGCCGCGGTTGGCGATGAGGATACGGTTGGGGATGCGGTCGTGGCTCGTATCAACGCTCACTGAGCGGCTCCTGGGTGGGTGGTGATCCGGGACGCCCGTCCCCGACTCGGTGACGAGCAGGCACAGAATCGCGTTTGCCTACAAAGGCAACCCGGTTGCCTGAAGGAGCTGGGCATGCAATTCCCGCCTCGGCGCAACGATACGGCCACGCACCGCGGTGGGCCTATTGTGGAATCACCACAAATCCGGTCCGTTGCCTTGAAAACGGCGACCGCGTCTTAGTGGCTGTGCGCCGCGGCGCTTGCGCGCAGGGCGGCGATGGCCGCAGCGGCGTCATCGCTCCGGTAGACGGCGGAGCCGGCGACGAACACGTCCGCCCCGGCCTCGGCCGCACGCGCAATCGTCTGTTCGGTTACGCCCCCGTCGATCTGGATGCGCAACTGTTGGCCGCGCCGACCCACCAGGCGACGGGCGGCGGTGATCTTGTCCAGCATGGGTTCCAGGAAGGACTGCCCGCCGAAGCCCGGCTCCACAGTCATCAGCAGCAGCAGGTCGAGCTCGGCCAACAGCGGCTCCACGGCCGCCAGTGGTGTGGCCGGCCGCAGAGCCAGGCCCACGCCCGCGCCGAGCCGGTGCAGTTGCCCGGCCAGGCGGAAGGGCGCCGCGGTCGCCTCGATGTGGCAGGTGACGATGGCGCAGCCGGTCTCGGCATAAACCGGTGCCCAGCGGTCGGCGTCGGTGACCATCAGGTGCGCATCAACCGGCAGCGAGGTGTGGGCCAGCACGGATTCCACCAGCCCGGGGCCGCCGAACTGGTTGGGCACGAAGTGGTTGTCCATGATGTCCACATGCAGCCCATCGGCAGTGCTGACCCGATCCAGCTCGGCAGCCAGGTGCGCCTGATCGGCGTTGAGAATCGAGGGGTGTATCGCCGGGGTCATAAGGGCTCCTTCGCTGGCACTAAGGGTCATGCGGCACGCCGCAGCAGCGCGCAGAACATGGCATCCGAGTCATCGAGATGCGGCCAGGTCTGGAGCATCTCCCTATCGGCGCCGGCCGGCGGCCGGGGCGCCAACTCGGCGGCCAGGTGCCCGGCGTGCAGTGGTTCAAGCCTGACACCGGCCCGTGCGGCCTGCCTGGTGACATCACGGACCACCAGGCTCGTCTCCAGCACATGCGGCGTGCAGGTCACGTAGGCGACCACACCGCCCGGGCGTACCGCGACGGCCGCGCTCAGCAGCAGTTCACGCTGGAGCTCGGCCAGTGCAGCGACGTCCTGCGGGGTACGCCGCCAGCGGGCCTCGGGACGTCGCCGCAGCGAGCCGAGCCCGGAGCAGGGGGCATCTACCAGGATGCGGTCGTAGGCGCCCGACTCCTGCCGACCGAGGTCCCGCCCGTCGCCGGTGCGCAGCTGTACCACACCGTCGGGCAGGGCCCGCACGGCGCCTTGAACCAGTCCAGTGCGGTGGTCGGCGATCTCGTTGGCCACCAGGGTTGCGCCGCGGGTGGCCGCCAACGCCCCCAACAGGGCCGCCTTGCCGCCGGGGCCGGCGCACAGGTCCAGCCAGCGCTTATCGGCGCCCTCCAGTGGCGCGGCGGCGAGCATAAGAGCCACGAGCTGACTGGCCTCATCTTCCACCCCGGCACGCGAGTCGCGCACGGCCTGGATCCGGCTGGGGTCGCCGCCGGACAGGACGATCGCCTGCGGGCTCAGATCGCCGGGGCGGGTATCGGCGCCAGTGGCGGCGCGGACCTGTTCCGCAAGCTCATCGGGATCGATCAGCCCCGGACGGGCACACAGGGCCACCTGTGGCTCGGTGTTGTCGGCCGCCAGCAGCGCCTCCAGCTCAGCCGCCGGGCGATCATTGACCTTAAGCGCCTGTCGCAGGGCCTTGACCATCCACTGGGGGTGGGAATGGGTGCGGGCCAGCGCCGTTACCTCATCGGGAGCGTTGCGACGCAACTCATCCAGCCAACCGTCCAGGTCCCGTTGGTCAATGCGCCGCATCACCGCGTTGACGAATCCGGCGGCGCCGCGGCCGGCGCTGTAGGCGGCCAGGTCCACGCTGGTTGACACCGCCGCATGCGTGGGCACCCGCATGCCCAGTAACTGATGCGCTCCCAGCCGCAGCACGTCCAGGACCACCGCGTCGATCCGCTCCAGGGGGCGGTCCACACAGGCGGCTATCACGGCGTCGTAGCGGCCCTGCAGACGCAGGGCACCGTAAGTCAGGGCGGTGGCGAAGGCGGCGTCGCGCCGGTCCAGGCGGGCCTGGTCGAGCAGCTTAGGTAGAACCAGATTGGCGTAGGCGTCGTCCTCACGTACCTTGGTCAGGGCGTGCAGGCAGGCTAACCGGGCGGGGTCGGGGGTGGCGTCGTGCTTCATGCGGTGCGATCCTCCTGCGGCTGGGGCCGGCCCAGCACGGTATCGGTGGCGGGCCGGGCGCCGCGCGCCCAGGCGTCGGCGTCCATCCAGTTCCTGCCGGCGGGTGCCACGCGCCCCAGGCGCACGGCGCCGGCGCCGGTTCCGACACGCACCTCATGCTTGGTCACATGCAGGGCTCCGGGAGCCAGATCGGTCACCTCCGGCAAGGGGGTTATGGGACCCAGACGCAGCCGGTCGCCCAGGTAGGTGGTGTGTGCGCCGGGCGCCGGCGTGACGGCGCGGATGCGCCGGTCCACCGCGGCGGCGCTCTCGCTGAAGTCTACGCGGCCGTCCGCACTGGTCAGGACGGGTGCGTGGGTCGCGGCGGCGTCGTCCTGCGGCTCGGGGGCGACCGCGCCGGTCTCCAGGCCGGCCAGGACCTTGAGGACCAGGGGCGCACCGGCCTCGGCGAGTCGGGCGAGCAGGTCACCGGCGGTGTCCGCCGGGCGGATGGCCTCGGTGATGCGGGCGTAGACGGGACCGGTGTCCAGCCCCTCCTCCAGCCGGAACACGCTGGCACCGGTGACCGCATCTCCGGCGATGACAGCGCGTTGTACAGGGGCGGCGCCGCGCCAGGCGGGTAGGAGAGAGAAGTGCAGATTTATCCAGCCGTGTGTGGGAACGTCCAACAGAGCGGCCGGGACCAGCCGGCCGTAGGCGACGACGACGGCGACATCGGCCCGCAGCTGATGCACCCACGTCTGAATATCGGGTTCCCGTAGGTTGGCGGGGGTACGAACCTCCAGGCCGGCAGCGCGGGCGGCGGCGGCGACCGGCGAGGGACTGAGACCACGGCCCCGGCCCCGACGGGCATCGGCACGAGTGAGCACCCCGACCACCTCGTGCTCGCGCGACGATATCAGCGCATTGAGCACCGGCAGAGCCGTGTCGGGGGTTCCGGCGAATAGCACACGCATGGTCTCAGTCTAGAGGTGCGGGCAGCAGGTCCGCCTCGATCAGCACGGTGCGCAGCAGTGCCGCGCCGGTGAAGCGGTGGACACGCATGCCAGCGGCACGGGCCGCCTCGACGTTGACTTGGGAGTCGTCAACGAACAGGGTGCGCTCGGGATCCAGACGGTAGCGGTCCAGCAGCAGGCGGAAGATGGCCGGATCGGGCTTGACCAGGTGTTCGCGTCCGGAGACCACGATGCCGTTGAAGCGATCCAGCAGCGGGGTCAGATGGCGGGTGGCTTCGAACAGTACGTCGTTGAAGTTGGTCAGGGCGTACAGGGGCACCCCGCGGTCCGCCAGCGCTTCAATGACGGCAGCGGTCCCCGGGATGGGACCAGTTTTGGAGTCGATGAAGTGGTCCCAATAAGTGCGCAGAATGCGGTTCCAGTCCGGGCGGCCCGGATGTGCGGCTGACAGCGAGTCCAGGATCTGCTCCAGGGGCACGCCGGCATCCGCCATGGTGTTCCAGCGGTGGAACTCGCCGACCTCCACGAACTCCTGCCAGTCCTTGAGGGGGATGCGTCCGGCGACGGCGCCGACGGCCTCCCACGCATAGATGACATTGCCGTAGTCGAAGACCACGGCCTCAATGCCACCGGGGGTGGCAGACGGCGGTGCGGCGCTCATGGGCACTTACCTACCACAAAACAGTCGGGTCGAGTTCCGCCCGCACCGGCTCCTCTCGGCGAACCGAGGCCTCTCGTGCCTGCAGGCGCAGGAAGTCGGCCAAGTCACGCCCCCGACTCAGGGGGGCGCGGATCAGCCCCCGCATGCCGGCGGCCTCCGGCGCCGGTGCGTATGGAGACGGCGCAGGGGGGGCGCCGTGGCGGGGTGCGACTACCGGGCCGAGAACCTCGAAACCGGCGGCCCTGGCCCGGTCCAACAGCAGTTCCAGGCGCGGGCGCGGCCCGTCCACGCGCGCCGCCCGCCAGGCCGGCGGCAGGTGCAGCTCCGCGCGTTCTTCCAGCTCGCGACGGGCAAATCCGGCATGGTCCCAGCGCACCAGCGCCTGTGCGGCCACCGGATGCGCACCCCCAAGAAGAAAGACCCGCGCGTCCGCAGCCGCCAGCACCGTCGCGTTGGTCCAGTGGCGCAGGGCCTGACTGGATGCTCCCAGATCGGCACGAGATGACAGCGCGGCCGCATCCAGCAGCAGAACCGCCCGGTAACCGCCGTCGGCGGTCGGCTCCGCCCCGGGCGTGGCGATCACCAGGCGCGGGCGGGCATCCACGGCGGTGATCACGCCGTGGTCCTCCCTGGCACCGGAAGCAACCACGGGTATGCCCGGGAAGGCCCGGCCCAGTTCCTCGGCGGTGCGGGTGGTGCCCACCTGCACCAGCCGCAGTCCGGAACCCCCGCATTGCGGGCAGGCCCAGTTCACGGCGCTGCGGGCGCACCAGCGGCAGGTGACTGCACCGTTACGCCCCAGGGACAGAGGACCGGAGCAGGTTGGGCAGCGGGCCACGGCGCGGCAGCGCACACAGGCGACCATGGGTGCATAGCCGCCACGGGGGACCTGGACGAGAACGGGCCCGTGCACCAGCGCCTCGCGTACAGCGCGATGCGCCAGGGACGGGATCCGGGCGGCCCCGGATGGTCCCTCCGCCTCGAGCTCGGGTGCACCTGGTACCTGCACATGGGCAACTGCTGCCCGCCTGGTCTCCCGGTGGGCTTGCAGATCGGTGGCCCAACCCTGCTCCACATAGGCCTGGGCCTCAACCGACCGGGTGTATCCGCCGATCAACAGGCCGGCGCCTTCCAGTCCCGAGCGCAGGGCGAGAACCGTGCGGGCGTGCATATACGGCGCATGCGGCTCGTCCAAGCGGTCGTCGCCATCGTCCCAGATGACGGCCAGCCCAAGATCCTTCACCGGGGCGAAAGCGGCGCCGCGAGTCCCGACCACCACCCGGGCACGGCCCGTCAACGCCTTCAGAAATGCCCGGTAGCGGCGGGCGGGGCCGTGTTCGGCCGATAGCGTCACCACGCTCTCGCCCTCCAGGATCTGCGTCATGGCGGCGGCGACCGCCTCGGCGCGTTCAGTGGTGGCCACCACCACCAACACGCCCCTGCCACCAGCCAGGGCGGCGCGGGCGGCATCGCCTACCAGGTCGAGCCAGCCCGCCACCAGACCCGGTCTGCCGGGCAGCGCGGTCCATACCACTCGGGGCGCCTCACCGGCCGCCAGACCCTGCAGAAAAGCGGGGCCGCCGGCATAGGTCCGCCAGGCCTGGGCCGACGGCGCAGTCCAGGAGGGCGTGGTGGGAGCCTGCCGGTCGCGCTCTTCACGCTCGGTGGTGGCATGACGGGCGGGCACTGCCAGCCGAATGACGTCTGCACGCACCCCGGCGGTGCGTGCGGCCACAGCCTCAACCAGACGCATGGTCTGGGCGGTAAGCACCGGCAGATCGGAGACGACCCGGCGCAGGGGCGCCAGCCTGCCGGGATGGGTGGTGCTTTCTCCACGTTCCCAGATCCAGCCATGCAGGTCCTGGCCGCCGAAGCGGACTACGACCCTGGTGCCCACGGCGGCCGCGACGTCCAGCTCCGGGGTGACCAGATAGTCGAAGAGGCGGTCCAGGTGCGGCACGGCGCTGTCCAGCAGGACGCGGGCGACCGGATGCGACACACCGGCGCCTGCGACCCGGCGTGCGGCGGTTGCGGGGGCGTCCAGGAGCACGCCCTGCTCCGGTGCGCCGGCCGGGGCGGCGCCGGGTGCTTCGCCCATGGCCTCCACCCCGATTCGCTGCGTCAGCAGGCGGCGCGCAGGGCGGCGGCCCGATCGGTGGACTCCCAGGTGAATCCGGGCCGCCCGAAGTGCCCGTAGGCGCTAGTGCTGCGATAGACCGGACGCAAAAGGTCCAGGTCACGTGTGATCGCGGCCGGACGCAGGTCGAAGACCTCTCGGATGGCGGCGGTGATCCGTTCCACGGGCGCCTTCTCCGTACCGAAGGTCTCCACATACAGGCCCACGGGCCGGGCCGAGCCGATGGCGTAGGCCACCTGAACCTCGCAGCGGTCGGCCAGACCAGCGGCGACCACATTCTTGGCGACCCAACGCATGGCGTAGGCCCCAGAACGGTCCACCTTGGAGGGGTCCTTGCCCGAGAAGGCGCCGCCGCCGTGACGGGCCACGCCGCCGTAGGTGTCGACGATGATCTTGCGGCCGGTAAGGCCGGCGTCGCCGGCCGGGCCGCCAATGACGAACTGACCGGACGGATTTACCAGGATCTGGGCGTCGGCGGTGGCCAGTCTCAATCCCTTCGCCTCCTCCGCCTCCAGCACCGGACGGATGACCTCGGTGGTCATGGCGTCGGTTAAAAAGGCGCGGCTGCGACCGGGATCGTGCTGGGTGGATAGGACCACACCGACCAGACGGACCGGCGTGTCGCCGTCGTAGCCGATGGTTACCTGGGTCTTACCGTCGGGCCGCAGCCCGTCGACTATGCCCTGTTTACGCACATATGCCAGGCGTTCGGCCAGGCGGTGGGCCAGGTGAATCGGCAGCGGCATGAGTTCGGCGGTGTCAGTGCAGGCATAACCGAACATGAGTCCCTGATCGCCGGCGCCCTGGAAGTCGAGCGGGTCGAGGTCGGCGGTGTCGTCACGCACCTCAAGGGCCTTGTCCACGCCGGCAGCGATATCGGGTGACTGCTGGCCGATTGAGACCGACACGCCGCAGGAGGCGCCATCGAAGCAGACCTGGGAGGAGGTGTAGCCGATGGAGACGATCTCATTGCGGACAATGTCCGGGATCTCCACATAGGCGCTGGTACTCACCTCTCCGGCCACGTGTACGAGTCCGGTTGTGACCATGGTTTCGACTGCGACATGAGCTGCAGGATCCTGGGTGAGAATCGCATCCAGGATGGCGTCGGAGATGCGGTCGCAAATCTTGTCCGGGTGGCCCTCAGTGACCGACTCGGAGGTGAAAGGGCGTAGGCGGGATCTCACCCCCCAAGGGTACCGGCGCGCGCCCGCACTGAGCGCACAGGCCGACGGTGCGCACATGTGGCAAGCCTTACTGCCGGTCCATGCTGCTGCGCAGTCGGTCACTGATCAATGCGACCAGCGCATCGGCGACCTCCCGCTTGGTGCCCTGTGCGCGAGCGACCTCCTGCCCGGAGGCGTCCAGCACCACCACCGCATTGGGCACATCGCCGAAGCCGCGATCGGCTCCGACGGCGTTTACGGCCAGCAGATCGGCTCCCTTGCGGCGGGCCTTGACGACGCCGTGGGCCAGCACGTCGCCGTGCGCATCCCCGGTTTCGGCGGCGAAGCCAACCACTAGGACGGTCCGGTCATCCCTGCGCGGAGGGTCGGTGACCAGTTCGGCCAGGATATCGGGATTCTCCACCAGGGTGATCGTGGGGCCGGCCGCGCCCTCATCGGGCCGCACGGAGGTATCCAGGAGACGCTTCTTGAGTTTGAATCCGGCGACATCGGCGGGGCGATAATCCGCGACCGCCGCCGCCATCACCACGGCATCGGCATCGGCGGCCGCTGCACGCACCGCATCGCGCAACTGGAGGGCGGTGGAGACGGCAACCACCTGTACCTGGGGCGGCAGTTCGTCCAACACATTCGACTCCACGTGTGCGGACACCAGGGTTACACGGGCGCCGCGGGCGGCGGCGGCCGCGGCGACGGCGCCACCCTGACGACCGGAGGATCGATTCCCCAGGTAGCGCACCGGGTCCAGCGGTTCACGGGTGCCGCCGGCGGACACCACGATGTGGCGGCCAGCCAGATCGCCGTTGGAGGAGCCGTCGGCCAACACGGACAGGGCGCGGGCAATGATCTGTTCGGGCTCGGGCAGACGCCCGGCCCCGTATCCAGTGCCGGTCAGCGGCCCCGAATCGGGGTCGATGATGGTCACGCCGCGGCGCCGCAGGGTGGCCACGTTCTCACGTGTGGCCGGGTGGTTCCACATCTGGGTGTGCATCGCCGGAGCCATCACCACCGGGGCGGTGGTTGTCAGCAGGGTGGCGGTCAGCAGGTCGTCGGCGCGGCCGGCGGCGGCGCGGGCCAGCAGGTCGGCAGAGGCCGGGGCCACCAGGACCAGTTCAGCCCACTCCCCCGTCTCCACATGGGCGACGGCGGCGGGGTCCTCAAAAACACCGGACTGCACAGGAGCGCCGGTGACGGCGGCCAGCGCCGGGGCGCCGATGAAACGCAGCGCAGCCGGCGTGGGAACGGTGCGTACCTCATGCCCGGCCGCCCGCAGCGATCGGATCACCGACGGCGCCTTGTAGGCGGCGATGGAACCGGAGACCCCTACGACCACGCGGCGCGCCCGGGTGGGGTGGGCCCTGCGGGCGCGGTTGTCAGAACTGGATGTCATCCAGGCCGGTGCCGCCCACGGACTCTTCGGAACCGCCCAAGTCAATAGGGCCGTCCAGCTGGATGTCTGAGAACATGTCCGCCTCGGCGGCGCGGCGGGCCTCCTCGGCCTCGGCGCGACGCGCACGGGCCTCATCACCGGAGATCACCTGGAGCTTGTCCTCGGCGACCTCACGCAGAGCGATGCTCAGGGCCTTGTCCTCATTGTCGGCCTCTACCAGGGGGCCGAAGTACTCGAACTGGTTGTCCTCCAGCTGCTGGTTGTAGCTGTTGATCTGCCGAGCGCGCTTGGCGGCCTCCACCACCAGCCCGTACTTGGAGTCGACCTTCTCCAGAAGATCGTCAATGGGAGGGTTGGTGATTCCCTCGGGATCAGCGGAGGTTCCGAGCATGTGCTTGTCTCCCAATGTGTTTAGTGCCGGTTCAGGAGCGGCCACTGCGGGGTGCGCAGGCACCCGGTGCCGTAGCGCCGCGAGCACCCCAGTCTAGCGGCTCAAGCCGAGTACTTCCTCAAGCTGGTCCGTGGCACGTGCCACGGAGTCGTTGACAATGATGTGGTCGAATTCATCGGCGGCGGCCAACTCCACTCTGGCAGTGTCTAGACGCCGAGCACGTTCAGCGGGTGCCTCGGTTCCGCGCCCGATGAGCCGGGCGACCAGCTCCTCCCAGCTCGGCGGGGCGATGAAGACCAGCCGCGCCTGGGGCATGGCGGCACGAACCTGCCGTGCACCGTCCAGGTCGATCTCCAGTACGGCCGGTTCACCGGCGTCGAGCCGTTCCTGCACCGGGCGGCGGGGGGTGCCGTAGCGGTGGGTACCGTGCACCAGCGCCCATTCCAGCATCTGACCGGACGCGACCAGGTGGTCAAACTCCGCATCGGAAACGAAGTGGTAATGAACACCGTCCCGCTCCCCGGGGCGAGGGGGCCGAGTAGTGGCTGACACCGACACGAACAGGTCGGGATGGCGGCGACGCAACTCGGTTACGACAGTGCCCTTCCCCACGGCGGTAGGACCGGCGATCACGGTGAGTCGGGCGGGCGGCACCTGGGCTACGGTCATGGACCCATCATGCCCCCTCGGGCACCGGTCAGCCGAAGCGGCGCACGAGTTCGGCGCGCTGCCGGGGACCCAGCCCCCGCACACGCCGACTGGCCGCGATGCCGACCTCCTGCGCCAGTGCGCGCGCACCCACCTTTCCCACACGCGGCAAAGATCGCAGCAGGTCCAGAGCACGCATTTTGGCCAGCGCCTCATCGCTTCGGGCGGCCTCCAGCAGGGCGGATACGGTCAGGGCGCCGCGCTTGAGCTCAGCCTTGGCCCAGGCGCGTCGATCTCGGGCGGCGACGGCCTTGTGCAATGCAGCCGCCCGTTGACCGGGACTGAGTTCAGGGATAGCCATGGTTTCCTCCATAGGCAGGCGGGATATATGCCTATGTCAGGTTATGCCAAGCTGGATCGACACGCACGCCCTGCGTGGCGCGGTCAAGGGGCCAGGGCGGCGGCGGCCTCAGCTGCGGCCCGGGCGGCCGCTGCTCGCAGATCGGTGGCGGTCGGTCCGGAATTGAGCACGCTGCGGGAGCAGGATGCCAGCACATTACGGCGCGCCGCCCCGAAGACCGCCCGCAGCTGTGCCGCCCCGGCGCCCTGAGCCCCCACACCGGGTGCCAGCAGGGGCGCGTTCGCAGCCAGTAGATCAATGTCGAGTGCGCCAACGGCATCGCCAATGGTGGCTCCGACCACCAAACCGATGGAACCCAGGGTGCCGGCAGCCCGGGCGGCGGCGTTGGCGTCGGCCACCCCGGCGACCACCTCGGCGGCCACTGCCCGGCCCGCCGCGGTGCGGGCGTGCTGCACGGCGGCGCCCTCCGGATTAGAGGTCAGCGCCAACACGAATACTCCGCGCCCGGTGCGTGCCGCCAAGTCAAGCGCCGGCGCCAGCGAACCGTAGCCCAAATACGGACTAACCGTGATGGCGTCCGCGGCCAAGGGGGCGCCATCGGCCAAATAGGCCTGGGCGTAACCGTCCATGGTGGAGCCGATATCGCCGCGCTTGACGTCCAGGATGGCCGCGGTGCCCGCCTGCCGCAGGGCCGCCAAGGTCTCCTCCAATACGGCGATGCCGGCGGAACCATGCCGTTCAAAGAAGGCCGACTGCGGTTTTACGGCCGCCACCCGCCCGCCCAGCGCATCAACCACGCGCAGGGAGAACTCCTGTAGCCCGGCGGGCGTATCTGGTAGGCCCCAGGCGTCCAACAACGCCGGGTGCGGGTCGATGCCCACACACAGCGGGCCGTGGGTGTCCATAGCGGCGGCCAGGCGCTCGCCGAATGGAAGACCGGCCCGGCGGGTGCCGTCGTGTCCGACCGGGATGGAAGTCATCGGCGCGCCTCCTGCATTGCGGCCTCGGTACGGCGGGTGCGCCGATCGGCGTCGTGCTGCTGCAGGCTGCGCACCCGGAAGGGGCCGGCCAGCTGCGACTCCAACGCCTGCACCGCCGCCTGCAACTCCTGGACGGTGGTGATGATCGGCTTATCCGCGCTGGTGGTGGCAGCGCGGATCGAGTAGCCGTCGGCGCGGGCCCCCTGCCCCTTGGGGGTGTTGATGACCATGTCTATGGCACCGGATTCGATCAGTCCGACGATGGTCTGCTCGCCATGAGCGCCCCGGCCCTCGCTGACCTTACGCACCGCGGTGGCCGCGATGCCGTTGCGACGCAGCACCTGGGCGGTGCCGGTGGTGGCGTAGATGGTGAATCCCAGTTCGGCCAGGCGGGCCACAGGCAGGACGATGGCGCGCTTGTCCCGGTCCGCGACCGACACGAACAAAACGCCCTCGCCCGGCAACCCGCCGTAGGCACCGGCCTGAGACTTGGCGAAGGCTCGCGGGAAGTTGATGTCATAGCCCATGACCTCGCCGGTGGATCGCATCTCCGGGCCGAGCACCGTGTCCACCACCCGCCCGGAGGGGGTGCGGAAGCGCTTGAAGGGCAGCACCGCCTCCTTGACCGCGATCGGGTCATAAGCGTCGGTGACGGAGGCGTCGTGGGCGGGCAGGTGACCGGTGGCCTTGAGGTCGGCGATGGTCTGGCCGGCCATGATCAGGGCGGCCGCCTTGGCCAGCTGCACTCCGGTCGCCTTGGATACGAAGGGCACGGTGCGTGAGGCGCGCGGATTGGCCTCGATCACGTACAGCGTGTCCGATACCAGCGCGTACTGGATATTGATCAGGCCACGCACCCCCACGCCGGCGGCGATCGCGGCGGTGCAGCGGCGGATCCGGGAGATCTCCGTATCCGAAAGGGTCATGGGCGGCAACACACAGGCAGAGTCACCGGAGTGGATACCGGCCTCCTCAATGTGCTCCATCACGCCGCCTAGGAAAAGCTCGGCACCGTCGTAGAGGGCGTCAACATCGATCTCAATGGCGTCGTCAAGGAAACGGTCTATCAACAGCGGACCGTTGGCATAGGCGCCACCGGCCTCAGCGGAGGCGCGTGCCAGATAGTCGGCTAGGCCATCGCGGTTGTAGACGATCTCCATGCCGCGTCCGCCCAACACATAGCTGGGGCGCACCAGCACCGGGAAGCCGATCTCGGCGGCCACCGCCAGGGTCTGCTCGTCGCTCAAGGCGGTGCCGTGGGCGGGGGCGGGTAGTCCGGCGCGCTCCAGCACCACGCCGAACACTTCTCGGTCCTCGGCGGCATCGATGGCCTCCGGGGTGGTGCCCACAATGGGGACCCCGGCTGCCTTCAGGCGCGCTGCCAGAGAAAGCGGGGTCTGTCCTCCGAGCTGGACGATCATGCCGGCGACCGGACCGGCGGCCAGCTCCGCCTGATAGACCTCCATGACATCCTCGAAGGTCAGCGGCTCGAAGTACAGACGGTCGGAGATGTCGTAGTCGGTGGACACGGTCTCCGGGTTGCAGTTGACCATGACGGTGTCGTAGCGCTCGGACAGGGCCATGGTGGCGTGCACGCAGGAGTAGTCGAACTCGATGCCCTGACCGATCCGGTTGGGTCCCGCACCCAGGATGATGACCGCCTCCCGCTCCCGGGGGGCGACCTCGGTTTCCTGCTCGTAGGTCGAGTACAGGTAGGGGGTGTTGGCGGCGAACTCGGCGGCGCAGGTGTCCACCGTCTTGTACACGGGCCGCACGCCGAAGGCGTGGCGCATCTGCCGCACCGTGTCTTCGCCGATGCCGCGCAAAGAGGCGATCTGGCTGTCGGAGAAGCCGTGCCTCTTGGCACGCCCGAGCAGCTCGGGCGTCAGCGCCGAGGCGCTCCGAACCGCCTCTGCCACTTCCTGCAACAGGAACATCTGGTCCAGGAACCACGGATCGATTGCGGTGGCGTCGAAGAGCTGCTCCAAGGTCGCGCCGCCGCGGATGGCCTGCTGCAGGTCCACCAGGCGGTGCTCGGTAGGGGTACGCAGCGACTCAATAAGCGCAGGCAGCTGCTCGGCGGTGGGAGCCGGTCCGTTCCAGTGGAAGACGCTGCCGGGCTTGTCGATGGAGCGCATGGCCTTTTGCAGGGCCTCGGTGTAGCAACGGCCCAGCGCCATGGCCTCCCCCACCGACTTCATGGTGGTGGTAAGTGTCGGGTCGGCGCCGCGGAACTTCTCGAAGGCGAAGCGCGGCACCTTGACCACCACGTAGTCGACTGCCGGTTCGAAGGAGGCCGGGGTGGATCCGGTGATGTCGTTGGGGATCTCGTCCAAGGTGTAGCCCACGGCCAGGCGGGCGGCGATCTTGGCGATGGGAAAGCCGGTGGCCTTAGAGGCCAGGGCGGAGGAGCGGGACACGCGCGGATTCATCTCAATGACGATCACGCGGCCGGTATTGGGGTGCACGGCGAATTGAATGTTGCAGCCGCCGGTGTCCACGCCCACCTCGCGGATGACCGCAATGGCGATGTCGCGCAGCTGCTGCAGCTCCCGATCGGTCAGGGTTAGGGCCGGGGCGATGGTGATGGAGTCACCGGTGTGCACGCCCACAGGGTCGACGTTCTCAATGGAGCACACCATCACGCAGTTGTCGACCCGGTCGCGCATGACCTCCAGTTCGATCTCCTTCCAGCCCAGGATGGACTCCTCCAGCAGCACCTCGCTGGTGCGCGAGTCGGCCAGGCCCTGGCCAGCGATGCGCTCGAGATCCTCGGCGTTGTAGGCAAAGCCGGAACCGAGCCCGCCCATGGTGAAGGAGGGGCGCACAACTACCGGGTAGCCGCCGAGCGCCTCCACGCCGGCGTGACATTCGGCCATGGTGTGGGCGATGACACTGCGGGCCACCTCGGCGCCGCAGCGCTCGACCACGCGCTTGAACTCCTCGCGGTCCTCGCCGGCGTTGATGGCCTCGGCGCGAGCGCCGATAAGCTCCACCCCGTACTTATCCAGGACCCCGGCCTCCACCAGGCTCATGGCGGTGTTCAGTGCGGTCTGGCCGCCAAGGGTGGGCAGCAGGGCATCAGGACGCTCCTTGGCGATAATCGCCTCCACCACCTCCGGGGTAATGGGCTCAACATAGGTGGCGTCGGCCATGTCCGGGTCGGTCATGATGGTTGCCGGGTTGGAGTTGACCAGGATGACGCGGATGCCCTCGGCGCGCAGTACGCGGCAGGCCTGGGTGCCGGAGTAGTCGAATTCGCAGGCCTGGCCGATCACGATCGGACCGGAGCCGATTACCAGGACGGAGGAGATGTCAGTACGGCGGGGCATCAGGCGTTTTCCTCGTTAACGGTCTGGGGGACGGCAGTGGCGAAGTCGGTCTTGGTAGAAGCACCGGCTACGCGGTGCTCGTGCATCATGCGGATGAAGCGGTCGAACAGATGCTCGCCATCATGCGGGCCGGCGGCCGCCTCGGGGTGGAACTGCACTGAGAAGGCGGGCAGGTCCAGTGCGCGCAGACCCTCGACTACCCCGTCATTCAGTCCCAGGTAGCTGACCTCCACCCGCCCGTAGCGGCCGGAGTCGAAGGGCGCCGTTGTGGCCCCCTGGGTGGGTGCGTTGACGGCGAAGCCGTGGTTGTGGGAGGTGATCTCTACCCGGCCGGTGGCCCGGTCCAACACCGGCTGGTTGACGCCTCGGTGCCCGTAGTCAAGTTTGTAGGTGCCGAAGCCCAGCGCCCTGCCAAAGATCTGGTTGCCCAGGCAGATACCGAAGAAGGGAATACGGGCGTCTAGAACGCCACGCAGCAGCTCCACCTCAGCGTCGGCCGTCCCCGGATCGCCGGGGCCATTGGAGAAAAAGACTCCATCAGGGTGCAGGGCGAGTACCTCGACCAAGGTGGTGGACTGCGGCAGCACGTGTACGCGTACGCCCCGTTCGGCCAGCTGCCAGGGGGTGCGTGCCTTGATACCCAGGTCGATGGCGGCCACAACGGCGATCGGCTCCTGGCCGGCGAAGTCGCCCCCGGGTTCTACGGTGTAAGGCTCGGTGGTGGTCACCTCCGCCGCCAGCGCCTGTCCGGTCATGGCCGGTGCGGAGCGTACCGCGTCCAAACAGGACTCGATAACCCGCGGGGTCGGCTGTGACTGCTCCGGTGAGGCCACGCCATCGGGCAGGGCGGTCCCGGAGAAGATACCGGCGCGCATGGCTCCCCGCTCACGCAGGTGGCGGGTCAGGGCGCGGGTGTCGATGTCGCAAATGCCGACCACGCCGTGGGTCACCAGCTCGGTCTCCAGTTCGCGGCGGGATCGCCAGGAGGAGGCGCGCCGAGCCGGGTCGCGCACCACGAAACCTGCCACCCAGATGCGGTCGGACTCCCCGTCCTCGTCGTTGATGCCGGTATTACCGATGTGCGGCGCGGTCATCACCACGATCTGCCGGTGGTAGGAGGGGTCGGTGAGAGTCTCCTGGTAACCGGTCATGCCGGTGTTGAAGACGATCTCGGCGACAGTGGAGCCGGTGGCGCCGTAGGAGCTACCCACCAGTGTGTAGCCGTCTTCCAGGACCAGCAGTGCCGGGGTGCGCACGATACGCTCTCCGGCGGGCAGGGCGGGGCTGGTGAAACCGCCGTAGGCAGCCGGCGTGGGACTGGAGTCGTTCATGCCTGCTCCTTCGGTTCGGTCTCCTGGCTTGCACGCTCCACGGGACGACCGGCCAGCACGGTGGGGCGGCCGTGTAGGAAGGTGGCCAGTACCTGCCCGGGCAGCTCCATGCCGACGTAGGGGGTGTTGGTGGAACGAGTCCACTGGGACTCGGGGTCAACTACCTGCCGCACGCCGGGGTCCACCACCGTGACATTGGCGGGCTCTCCCACGGCCAGCGGGCGGCCCTGATCGGCTAGTCGACCGATGCGGGCCGGCGTTTCGGACAGCACGCGCGCCACGTCCCGCCAGGTCATGAGTCCGGGCTCGACCATGGTGGCGATGATGATTGGCAGGGCTGTCTCCAGACCGGTCATGCCGAAGGCGCCGGCCTGCCACTCGCAGTCTTTGGACTCGCGCGGATGGGGGGCGTGATCCGTGCCGACCACGTCGATGGTCCCGTCGGCCAGTGCTTCTCGCACCGCCTCCACGTCGGCGGCGGTGCGCAGCGGCGGGTTGACCTTGTACCGGGGCGAGTAGGTGCGGGCCAGTTCGTCGGTCAGCAGCAGATGATGAGGGGTGACTTCGGCGGTGACATTGATTCCGCGGGCCTTGGCCCAGCGGATGATCTCCACGCTGCCGGCGGTGGACAGGTGGCACACATGCAGGCGGGAACCGACGTGCCCCGCCAATAAGACGTCACGGGCGATGATCGACTCCTCGGCGACGGCGGGCCAGCCGGCCAGGCCGAGCTCGGCCGAGACACGGCCCTCATGCATCTGGGAGCCCTCGGTCAGGCGCGGGTCCTGGGAGTGCTGGGCAATCACGCCGTCGAAGGACTTGACGTATTCCAAGGCGCGGCGCATGAGCACCGGGTCGGATACGCAGTTGCCGTCATCGGAAAAGACACGCACCCGGGCGGCAGAGTGCGCCATAGCACCCATCTGGGACAGGTGCTCACCCTTAAGCCCCTCGGAGACGGCACCGACAGGGTGCACATCCACCCAGCCGGCCTGGTTGCCCAGGCGCAGCACCTGCTCGACCACACCGGCGTTGTCCTGCGCAGGGGTGGTGTTGGCCATGGCGAACACGGCGGTGTAACCGCCGACGGCGGCGGCACGGGTGCCGGTGTAGACGGTTTCGGCGCTCTCACCGCCGGGTTGACGCAGGTGGGTGTGAATGTCCACCAGACCGGGCAGTAGCACCCGGCCGGCCAGGTCGTCGTGGCGGTGGGCGTCGGCGGGGGCCTGGGCGGCGGCGTCGGAGCCGATGGCGGCCAGGCGGCCTTCGCTGATCAGGACATCGGTGGCGTCCTCGCCATAGGGGCGGACACCGGGCAGGAGGTGAGCGGTCACAGCTGGTTCCCTTCGTCGGCGAGGAGCAGGTAGAGAGCGGCCATACGCACAGAGACGCCGTTACCCACCTGTTCGACCACGCGCGAGCGGGGGTCGTCAGCGGCGTCGGCGGTGATCTCCAGGCCACGATTCATAGGGCCGGGGTGCATGACGATGGCGTGTTCGGGCATGGCGGTTCGGCGCACCGCGCCGAGCCCGTAGCCGCGTGAGTACTCCTCCGGGCTGGGGAAGAAGCCACCGCCCGCGGCGCTCATGCGCTCGCGCTGCACGCGCAGCATCATCACGGCATCGGGCTCGACGGCGGCGATGGCGGCATCGAAATCGTAGGAGACCTCGCAGGGCCAGTCATCCATGCCCACCGGCAGCAGGGTGGGTGGGGCGACCAGGGTGACCCGCGCGCCCAGCGTTGTGAGCAGGTCGACATTTGAGCGGGCCACCCGTGAGTGCAATACGTCGCCGACGATGATCACTCGGGCCCCTTCCAGGTCACGGCCCTGGGGGGCCGGGGCGCCGTCGGCGGCGCGGGCCGAACCGGAGGCTGGTCCGCCGGGGGCGTACCAGCGGCGCAGGGTCATGGCGTCCAGCAGCGCCTGGGTGGGGTGCTGGTGGGTGCCGTCGCCAGCATTGAGGACGGGCACGTCAATCCAGCCAGCGTGCGCCAGCAGGTGGGCGGCGCCGCAGGCGGAGTGGCGCACCACCACTGCGTCGGCGCCCATGGCCATGATGGTCTGTGCGGTGTCCTTCAGGGTCTCCCCCTTGGAGACCGAGGAGCCTTTGGCGGAGAAGTTGATGACGTCGGCGCTCAGGCGCTTGGCGGCGGCCTCGAAGGACAGCCGAGTGCGGGTGGAGTCCTCGAAGAAGAGGTTCACCACGGTCTTGCCGCGCAGGGTGGGCAGCTTCTTGACGGCGTGGCGCTGGGTAGCGGCCATTGCCTCGGCGGTGTCGAGCACCATCACCGCCTCGTCATGGGACAGGTCCTTGGCGGACAGCAGGTGCTTCATCGGGTGGCCTCCTGGGTCTGGGCGTCGACGATGGTCACGGCGTCCGCGTCGGCGCCGAGCTCGGTCAGGGCGACTACCACCTTCTCCGAGCGCGAAGTGGGCAGATTCTTACCCACATAGTCGGCCCGGATGGGTAGCTGGCGGTGACCCCGGTCCACCAGGACGGCCAGCTGAACCGCGTCGGCGCGGCCGATTGCGCCTAGGGCGTCCAGGGCGGCCCGGATGGTGCGGCCGGAGAATAGGACGTCGTCAACCAGGATGACGGTGCGTCCCTCCAGAGTCTCACCCGGAATCCGCGTGGGCCGGGGCACGCGGATGGGATGACGGCCGAGATCGTCGCGGTACATGGTGATGTCGAGGGTGCCTACCGGCGGGGCGCCGGCACCTTCCTCCCCTTTGGCTGCCATCTCCAGGGCGGCGGCCAGACGCTGGGCCAATGGGACTCCGCCGGTTGGGATGCCGAGAATCATCAGGTCACTGCTGCCCCGATTGCGTTCGAGGATCTCGTGGGCTATGCGGACGAGGGAGCGCTGAATCTCGGCAGCGCCGAGGATCTGCTTCCCGCTGGGCTGGGCTGCGGCCACGGTATGTGGACCTCCTTCTCCGCCTCACTGGACGGGCTTCAAGGATGTCGGTCGGGCCGATGTTAGCGCAGGGACTGGGCCGACGCGTCCGGTGTCCGCCCGGTGAGCCTCACACCCCCCACGCCGAGTTCGGTCGACGTTACCGCCGAGTTCGGCCGATATTACCGCCGAGTTCGGTCGATATGGCATGGGGAGTCGCGCCCGCCCACGGTGCCGGGTTGGGTGCCTTAGCCGCATTCGTATATGACGGCGGAACGCCCACGCCAGCCCCTCGCCCGTCAGCAGCACGCTCAGCTCCCCTCGAGCACCGCGCGGGCGGTGACCTCATCGGTCACGAGCGCGGAGAGGAAGCCGCCACGCAGCGCAGCCCGGATAGCCGTGATCTTGTCCTCGCCGGCAGCCACGCCGACCACCACTGGAATCGCCTTAAGCCGTTCGGGCTCCATGCACAGGGTGCGCTCACACAGCGCCGTGGGCACGTGTCTTCCCTCGGCGTCCAGATGATGTCCGCACAGGTGTGCAACTGCGCCACGACGGCGGCACTCGCGCACCACCTGCGGTGTCATCCACTTGCGCAGCAGCGGGCTGGCGGACTCGCCCACCGCACCGATACCCGTAAGGGCAACGTCGCTGCGCGCGGCCAGTTCCAGGGTGGTGGCTACCTGATCCTCTTGGCGTACGGCGCGCGCCAGATTCAGAGAGTCGAACACTAAAGGCACGGTAAGGGAGCGATACCGGCCTCCCAGCCGCATGGCGAGATTGCGGCACACGTCGCCGCCGTCGCCCAGGTCGAAGGACTCGCCCGCCGAGCCGATCATGGACACGACGGTAGAACTCGGCCAGGTGCGCTCAGGCGTCTGCTGTACGACGGCGGCCACTGCCCGTCCATTGGACACAGCTATCACCGAACGCGGCCCGCAGTAGTCGACCAGCAGCTCTGCCGCGGCCCTGGCCACGTCGGGCGTCACACCAGGGAGCACCGGGTGGGAGACCTCGGTGACGCGCGCCTCCTTAAGGCTGTAGGCCGAACTGAGCTGCTCCTCCAGCGCCATTAGGCGCTCGATGGGGTGGGCAACGGTTACCCGCACGATCCCAACCCTGCGGGCCTCGGTCAGTTTGCGTGAGACCGTGGAACGCGAGTAGCCCAGGCGTTCGGCGATCTCCTCCTGACTCAGATCCCGGTCCCAGTAAAGGTGAGCGATATTGAGCAGCAGCCGCGCCTGCTCACGGTCCAGGTTGGCGCACATAGTTGCATCTTACGATCAGCAACTTCGTATTTCACTGTAAATATTGCAGGCGTATCGGTTGTGAACACCACCTTCGCTGATGGAAAGATGCACGAACGTGCATGACCGCCTTTTGTAGACGGGTCGGGCCATGCCTAGCGTTAAGGCGTCGCAACGGTGGGAACTGGGAACTTGGGACCGGCTCCCACCCGGCGGCTCCCTCGCTCACCCGTTCGAAGGAGAACCATATGGCAGTTGTCCGCACCATCAACGGCGACGTCGATCCGTCCACACTCGGCGTCGTTAACGCCCACGACCACCTCATCCGCGTCGGCGCGGGCGAGGTTTACATCGACCCCGACCATCTTCTGGATGACGAGGATAAGGCGGCCCAGGAAGCCGGATACTTCGTCGCCGCCTCCAAGCGCTTCGCCCCGACCGCCACCATCGTGGACATGTGTCCGGCCTCCTGTGGCCGCGGCGTGGTCAAGCTCAAGCGGGTGGTCGAACGGGTCCCCGACCTGCAGGTCATCCAGGCCACCGGCTTCCACCAGCAGAAGGTGTACCTGGAGTGGCGCCAGTCCTGGGTCAACCAGTACACCGTCAACGAGATCGCCGACTTGCTGATCGCCGACATCGTCGAAGGCGTTGACGCGGGCGACTACATGGGCCCGCTGGTCAGACGCACCGACGTGCGTGCCGGCGTGATCAAGTGGGCCACCGCCTACGGGAAGATCACTGACTGGGAGGTCAAGACCGGTAAGGCCGTCGCCATTGCTTCCAAGGAGACCGGCGCGCCGGTCAACACCCATGTCACCGCCGGCACCTGTGGCCCCGAGCAGGCCCGCTTCCTGATCGACCAGGGCGTGGCCCCGGAGAAGATCGCCATCGGCCACATCCAGCGCAACTGGGACCCGTGGGTCCAGGAGCAGATCACGAAGCTAGGCGCCTACGTGGAACTGGACGGCACCAACCGCATCAAATACGTGCCGGACAACGCCCGCGTCAACTTGCTCAAAGTGCTAGGTGAGAAGGGCTACGGCAAGCAGATACTGCTCGGCACCGACTCTGGCAAGGCCTCCTACCAGAAGGCCTACGGCTCGGTCTCCGGGATCGACTACGACCCGGCCGTGTTCTGCCCGCGCCTGATCGACGACGAGGGCTTCGACCCCGACTATGTCCAGGACCTGCTGGTGAACAATGCCGCGACGTTCTTCGCCTTCGAGCCCTTGGCCGACTGAACGAGGCGAATCGAAATGAGCGAACCCCGCAACACGCCCAGGCTCCAGATCGCCCTGGACACCCTGGACCAGCCCAGTGCGCTGGGCCCGCTGCAGCAGGCGGCGCCGTACGTCGACATCATCGAGTGCGGCACCATCCTGATCCTTTGCGAGGGCTACCATGCGGTGCGCAACATCCGCGCCCTGTTCCCCAACAAGCAGATCCTGGCCGACGTGCGCATCGCGGAGGCCGGTGCCAAAATCGCTCGCCTTGCCTTCGAGGCCGGCGCGGACCTGGTCTCCTGCGTGGCGGGCGCCTCCATGACCACTATCGAGCAGGTCTGCAAGGTAGCCGCGGATTTCGACGGCGAGGTGCAGGTGGAGCTGGCCGACGAGTGGTACGACCCCGAGCGTGCCCGCGCCTGGCGCGCCGCCGGCGTCCAGCACGTCATCGTCAAGCGCTCCCGCGACCGCGAGGCGGCCGGCGACCTGTCCTGGAAGGCCGAGGACATGGACCGCGTCGACGAACTGGCGGACATGGGCTTCACGGTCACCGTCACCGGGGGCATCAATGTGGGGGATCTGCCCGCCTTCATCGGCAGGCGGGTAGGCATCGTCATCGCCGGCCGGTCAATTGTGGCCGCCGCCGACCCGGCCGGCTCCGCAGCCGCCCTGCGCGATGCCATCGACAAGGTGTGGCCATGAGCATGACCTTCCTTGATGACGGCATCCGTCTGGGCATCTATGAGAAGGCCCTGGTCTCCAACCCGCTGGCCAGCCCGGACGACTGGGCGAGCTTCCTGGCGCAGGTGCCGCAGGCCGGCTACTCCTTCCTGGACCTGTCGGTCGACGAGTCCCCCGAGCGGGAGGCCCGCCTGGAGTGGGGGCCGCGCCAGTGCCGCATGGTTCGACAGGCCGCCGAATCGGTCGGCACCGGCATCGGCGGGGTGTGCCTGTCGGTGCACCGGCGCATCGGCCCGGGCTCGGCCGACCCCGAAGTCAGGCGACGGGCCCGGGAGGTCATGGCCCGGGGCCTCGAACTGTGCCACGAGCTAGGCGCGCCCGTGATCCAGGTCGCGGGCTACTACGCCTACTACGAGGACCCGCACCCTGACGCCGAGCGCTGGTACTGCCAGCTGCTGGCCGACGCCGTTCCCCTGGCCTCCCGCCTGGGAGTGGTGATGGGGATTGAGAACGTTGACGGCACGGACGTGACCTCCATCGGCAAGGCCATGGAGTTCGTTGACGCCGTCGGCTCCCCCTATCTGCAGGTCTACCCGGACCTGGGCAACATCGCCGAGCAGGGGCTCGATCCCATCGTCGAACTCGAGGCCGGCCGTGGGCACATGGTGGCCATGCACGCCAAGGACGTGCGGCGCGGCGAGCCCCGCAGGGTGGACATGGGCACGGGCATCGTCGACTGGGACCTGTCCTTCAAGCTGCTCGCCGAGCAGCACTGGACCGGTCGACTCATGATCGAGATGTGGAACGACGACGCCCCCGACTCAGTGGCGCGCTGCATCGGCGCCCGCGAATTCATTGAGGGCAAGGCCGCTGGCGCCGGCATCGCCATCGACAAGCCCTGAGCGCCACTTAACGACTCGCACCGCGAGCCGCACCCGGCATACGCCGTCCCCCCGACCGTCTTCGAACACACCCGCGGCCACAGCCAGACAGGCAGCCGCACCGCCGCGAACTCGCGGCCATACACAGCCAACCAGAAGGACCGAACAATGACGTACGACCTGACCACCATCGGTGAGGGACAGATCCGCCTCACCTGCGAACGCGGCGACCGGCTGGCGACGGCCCGTTCACTGCGCATGACCGCCGCCGGCTCCGAGGCCAACGTCGCCGGCCTGCTCAGCCAACTGGGCCGCTCCACCGCCTGGGCCTCGAAGCTGCCCAGGGGCGAGTTGGCCGACCGCATCGCCCTGGAGTACTCCGCCGTCGGCGTGGACATCCGCCACACGGTGATGACTGAGGAAGGCCGCGTGGCCCTGTACTTCCTCGAGCCGGGCGAGTTTCCGCTGCCGGGCAAAGTCACCTACGACCGGCTGCACACGCCATTTCGCACCATCACGCCGGAGGAGTTCAACTGGGACGCCCTGCTGGACACCCGCGTCGTCTTCCTTACCGGCATCACCGCCGCGCTCACCCCCGAGACCGCCCGGGTGGTGCGGTACTTCGCCGACGCCGCCGTCGAAAGGGGCGTGGACCTCGCCCTGGACGTCAACTTCCGCTCACTGCTGTGGAGCGGCGAGCAGGCCCGCGCCACCCTGGAGCCGATTGCGCGCCAATCCTCGATCCTGTTCTGCTCGCGCACCGACGCGCGCATCGTGTTCGGCATCGACAAGGCCGACGTGCAGGCCTGCCACGCCCTGCGCGAGGAAATGGGCGTGCCCACGGTTGTCTCAACCGACGGCCGCGCCGGCACCTACCTGTCGACGGCGGAGAAAGACCGGACCTTCGAGATCCACTCGGTGCCGGTGATCGACCGGCCCGGTGCGGGTGACTCCTTCGTTGCCGGCACCCTACACGGCTGGCTGGACGGCGACGTGGAGAAGGGCATCCAGATGGGCACCAAGGTCGCTCAGATAGCGCTGACGCACCACGGCGACCTCACACATGTGCGGGCCGGCGAGCTCCAGACCCTCCAGGGCTCGGACATCCTCCGGTGACAAGGCCCCGCACCAGCGTTCATCCTCCTTCAACGAGATCGGAATGAAATGAGCACACAGACAGCGCAGTCGGCGGCGCCGCAGGGCAGAACCGCCCCTGAGCAGATCGACAATCATCGCCTGACCGGACACCAGAAGTCGCTTATCAGCATGGCTATTGTGGGCAACGTGTCGGAGTTCTTCGACATGTTTCTCATCGGTTTCATCATAAATCTACTCATCGAGACGCCCGGCTGGAACCTGACCGGATTTCAGTCGGGAGTAATCCTGGCAGGCGCGGGCCTGGGCACGGTACTGGGATCGATCACCTGGGGGCGCCTGGCAGACGTTTTCGGCCGCAAACACGCCTTCATCTGGTGCATCGTGGTGCTGGTGGTCTTCACTGCGGCCTCGGCAATCACCCCCGTTAACGGCTGGATCCTGCTGACCATCTTGCGCACGGGAGTCGGATTCGGTGTCGGAGGCCTGAACATTACCTCCGTGCCCTACGTGCAGGAGTTCGTGCCGGCCAAGCAACGGGGACTGCTGGCCGGGCTCACGAGTGTGTTCATCCCTGCGGGGATCTTCCTGGGCGGGCTGGTCACCAAGTACCTCGGTGGCCCCGTTGGGTGGCGTGGCTTGATCGCCATTGGCTGCATCCCCATTGTCCTGTTGGCTTGGACCCGGATCATTCCGGAATCACCGCGCTTCTTGCAGTCAAGGGGGCGGGAGCGCGAGGCCCGGGAGGCCTACGCCTGGGCCATGGAGATCCCTGTTGAACAGGTGGCCGATCTGCCGGAGCTGCCGCAAAAGTCCTCAGCGTCCTATGCGGTCATCTTCTCCAGGTATCCGAAGCAGCTGCTGGTGGTGGCAACAGGATCCTTCTGCTTCATAATGGGCTCATTCACGGTCCAGTCTTGGGGACAGACGCTGCTAGGGCAGTCCTTCAAGTTCAACGCGGGAACCGTGGCAACCCTGTTCATGTTCGTGTCTCTCGGCGACCTGCTGGGGCGCCTGGGATCGGCCTGGATCTCGGACAAGATCGGACGGCGCTGGACCATGTTCGGCTGCGGCATGATTGGCGCGATCGGCGCTCTAATCGCTGCCTTCTCAACGCGGATGGTCACCGGCGATGAGATCGGTAACGCCGGGTACGTGTTCTTCGCCGGCATCTTCATTGTGATGATGTTCGGCGACGGCGCATTCGGCATCCTCAACGCTTTCGGCGGGGAGCAGTTCCCCACTGAGGCGCGCTCCACCGGGCTAGGGCTCGGGTACGGCATCGGCGCGATAGCGAAGGTGGTCGGCCCCTACTTTGTGGGCGCCCTGGTGGGCTCGGCCGAGCTCAGCCATGAAGTGGTGTTCGTGCCCTTCATTATCTTTGCGATGCTGCTGTTCCTGGGCGGAGTGACCTATCTATTCGCGCGCGAGACCAAGGGTGCCTCCCTGGAGGACATCTAGCGTCGTGTCGTGGCCGCGGTCCGCCGACCGCGGCCACGACAGCGCATCACGTTGCCAACCGCCAACACCCTCAAACCGGAAGAGCCACATTCCGCAGCTCACGAGTAAACGACCCGGAACAGACCAGACCCCGCGGTAGCCGCAGTAGGCAAAAACGGGGTCTATGGACGAGTCGAATTCAGCGTAGCGTGTCGGCCAGGTCGCCGATGCGGCCCAGCAGCCCGTTGAGGAAGCGGGGGGAGTCGTCGGTCGACAGCATGCGAGCAAGGGTGATCGCCTCGTCGACGGCTACCGGCCCATCGACATCGTCATTCCAGACGATTTCCCAGGTGGCCAGGCGCGCTATGGCCCGGTCCGTGGCCGGCATGCGGCTGAGCACCCACCCGTGGGAGTAGGTTTCTATGGTCTCGTCAATCTCGGCCAGATGGTCGGCGACGCCGGCCAGCGCCTGGCGGGTGTAGGCGGGCGCCTCGGTGTGATTGGCGGAGTGGAAGGCCCGCTCGGCGGCTAATTCCCGGAGGTTCTGCACCCCGGATGGTCCGGCCAGTAGGCCGCGCTGGTCGGCCTCGAAGAGTACCTCCACGGCACGCCGCCGCGCCTTGGTGCGTGCGGTGACCGGGTATTTGGGGCGCTCGCCCTTGGCGGGAGCACCGTCATCATCCAGTGGCTCCGCGGCGGCGTCGGGCTCCGATACCGGCATAGATTCGGTCATCGGCGGTCAGTCGGTGACGCGCGAGATGTAGGAGCGGGAGCGGGTGTCGACCTTGACCTTGTCGCCGATGTTGAGGAACAGCGGGACCTGGATCTCGGCACCGGTCTCCAGTGTGGCGGGCTTGGTGCCCGCAGAGGAGCGGTCGCCCTGCAGTCCAGGCTCGGTGTGGGAGATGGTCAGCACCACGGCAGCCGGCAGTTCCACGAACAGCACTGTCTCCTCATGGAAGGCGACAATCACGTCCTGGCCCTCCAGCATGAGATCGGCCGACTGCCCGACCACATCGGCCGAAACATAGGTCTGCTCATAGGTCTTGACGTCCATGAAGACGAAGTCGTCGCCGTCCTTGTAGGAGAACTGCATGTCACGCCGGTCGACTGTGGCGGTCTCAACCTTGAGACCGGCGTTGAAGGTCCGGTCGACCGTCTTGCCGGACAGAACGTTCTTGATCTTGGTGCGCACGAAGGCGGGGCCCTTGCCCGGCTTGACGTGCTGGAACTCGACCACCTGCCACAGCTGCCCCTCCAGGTTGAGCACCATGCCGTTCTTCAGGTCGTTCGTCGTTGCCACGTGCGGTTCCTTACTCGCTAGGGGATGTCGAAGTCTTAGACCGCACAAGCTTACCGCCCTGATCCGGCAGTGCTCGGGCAGATGCCTGTCATGCCCGTCACGAGCGGGATGCCGCAACCACTTCAGGTTATTTCAGCCGACCTGGGTGGGTGGAGGGCATGCAGATCTCCCAGGCGGGCCAAGGTGGCGTAACGCTGTTCGGCATAGGGCAGGGAGACCTCCAACAGGAACTCGGCCATACGGTCCTGCCCTTGGCGGGCCAGCTGCGCGGCGAGGGAGCGGATATCATCGGGGTGCCGGTTCTGGCTCATCTTGGCCTTGCCCCGGACCCGCTCGATGCCGACCTCGACCGCCACGATCGCTCGCGCCATCCGCTCGAGCTTCTCCTCCCCTACCGCACCGAGCACGTCATCGGACTCATACAGCTCGGTAAGTCGACGCGCAGCTCGTAGGGCCGCCTGGGGGTCGGGGTCGATATGCACCGGCCCCCACACGTGCAAGGTGATGTAGTCCCAAGTGGGCACGTTCGCCTGAATCGCATTAGTGGCGTACCAGCTCGGTGAAACGTAGGCGTCTACGTCGTCGAAGATTACCATGGCGCCGCCGGTGATCGGCTCGCGCACCTGCGGGTTGTTGCGCACCAGATGGGTGACCAGCGTGCCGCGCTCGGTATCCCGGTAGAAGGGCACGAGCGTGGCCTGCGGCGCGTCGTCGTGCACGGTGATGAGATTGCCCACGCGGGGGCGGGCAAGCATCGCGGTGGCGTAATCATCGGGGAGCTCGAAATGCCCGGGCACGTACATGAGGTCACTTTATGGCGTGACCGGTCACCCGGTCGAGGTCGTTCCGGTCTAGTATCGCGGCGGCGGCCTGGGCGGGGGTGGTCTCGGTGGTGTCGACGACGACGGCGCTCACGTCCGCGCACGCCTCCTCGCGCTGGCGCAGCATGTGTATGAAGGCCTGGTGGACATTGCCCAGGGCCACCGACCGGGGGGCGTCCAGGCCATTGCGGGTGGCCAGGCGTCGCGCGGCGGCCGTCAGATGGACCAGGCGCGCGCCGTCGGTCTCGGCCCGCTTCAGGGCACTGCGTATCTCCGAGTCGCCCAGGCAACCGGATCCGAGGGCCACAACGGCACCTTCCCCGAGGGCCCGGTCTATGGCCGCCAGGGCGGTGGCCGTCTCGGCGCGCCGGTAGCGCTCCTCCCCAACAGCTACCAGGGCAATGTCCGCAGAGGTTCCCAGCACTCTGGCCGTCTCCTGTCCGACGTCCACCAGCATCGCCCCGGTGGCCTGCGCCAGGGCCCGGCCAACACTGGAACAGCCCGCACCGGGAACACCGATCAGCACCACCCCGGAGGATTTCACTCCGGGCCTCCGGGGACCGAGTCCCCCTTAGGGGCTGCCGTGACCGCCTCATGGGCGGCGCGCAGCACCTCCAGGGAGGGCCTGACACCGCGCACGGGTTTGGTGATGTCCTCCAATAGCACCATGCGCAGCCTGCCGGCACGCGCCTTCTTATCCGCGGTCATAGCCGCGTGCAGTGCCTGAAAGGCATCCGCGCCTTCGGGGAATGCCACCGGCAGGCCGGCGGCGCTAAAGGCGCGCCGGTGCAGCGCCAGCGCCTCGGCATCCAGATATCCCAGCCGGTGCGAGACCTCGGCGGCAAAGACGCAGCCAACGGCGACCGCCTCGCCGTGCCGCCAGGTGTAACCGGTGACCTTCTCGATGGCGTGCGCATAGGTGTGCCCGTAGTTGAGGATCTCCCGCAGACCGGATTCGGCTAGATCCTCCCCTACCACGCAGGCCTTGACCGCCACTGAACGGGTCACCAACTCGCAGATCCCCGGTGAGTGAGCGGTCGGCGGGATCGGCTCGGCCAGCACCCGGTCCAGGATCACCGGGTCGGCGATGAATCCGCATTTGACGACCTCCCCCATACCGGCACGCAGCTCCGGTGCGGGCAGCGTCACCAGGTGGCCCAGGTCGGCGATCACGGCGGCAGGAGGGTGAAAGGCGCCAACCAGGTTCTTGCCGGAGTCGGTGTCTATGCCGGTCTTGCCCCCAACGGCGGCATCCACCATCGCCAGCAGGCTGGTGGGCACCTGCACGACCGGCACGCCACGCAGCCAGGTGGCCGCGGCGAATCCCGCCAGGTCGGTGGCAGCCCCGCCTCCGACGCCGACCAGGCAGCCGTCCCGTCCCATGCGTAAGGCACCCAACTGCTCCCAGATCTCGTTCAGTACGGTGGCCTTCTTGGCGCTCTCCCCATCCGGTACCTCAATACGGCTCACCCGTAGACCTGCCCTATTCAGGGCGGTCGCATAGTCGGCGGCGACCCCGGCCAGGGCCTGGGCATGCACCAGTGCCACCCCGCCGCCCCCCGCACCGGGCGCCTCCAGGACGGCGCGGGTGACGGCTTCGGTCAGGCCCGATCCGATAACCACGTCATAGGGGCGCGCCGCGGTGCTGGCCGGAACGGTGATCCGGGTGATGCCGTCCTCGTGCCGCGGCCGGGTTGCGGCCTGCCGAGGGGCACGGTCGGTGGCGCAAACGGGTGCCAGTGCGGCTGCGGCCTGAGACGGAGCCGCACCCAGGGAGACCAGCACCAGCGCGGCCACCTGCTCCGGGGTGAGTCCGTCGGTGGGAACGGAGATGGTGGCAACCTGCCGATATAACTCGGCGCGCTCGGCGTGCAGGGTCTCCATGCGGGCAAGCACATCGATGGCTACGTCGTCTCGGGCGGCCGCGGTGGCATCGGAGTCGGCGGTGGTGCAGGCACGACCGATCAGCGGGCGGCCTGCGCCGTCACCCACATGGGCGGCCGCGGTGGCGGGGGTGGCCACCAGATGCACGACTATGCGGCCGCGCAGCAGACGGCGGTTCTCCTCCCGCAGCACGGCTCCGCCTCCGAGCGCCACCACCCCCTGGGCGGCGGCCTCGCCGCTGAGCACCGCCCGCAGGGCGCGGGACTCCCGTTCCCGGAAACCGTCCTCCCCCTCGGTCGCGAAGATCTCGGGAATAGTCATGCGGGCGCGACGACGGATCTCCGCATCCGTGTCGGTGACCTGCACTCCCAAGGCGGTTGCCAGTAGGCGGGCCACCGTGGTCTTGCCGGATCCGGGCAGCCCGACCAGTATGAGCGGCAACTGGTCGGCGTTGACGACGGTGTCGGTTCGTACCATGCCGCCCGAAGGGCGGGAGTGAGTGGTGGAAACCATGGGATTCATGGGTAACGACTCCTTCGGCGTATGGGTGATCGTGGAACCGGTTACCAACGGGTGCGTTCGGACACGTGAGCGAGATAGCCGGCCAGGTTGCGACGCACCTCCGCCAGCGAGTCCCCACCGGTCTTGTCCAGCAGGGCCTGTGCCAGTACCAACGCCACCATCGCCTCGGCGATCACGGCGCCAGGGACCACTGCGGTGGTGTCGGAGCGCTGATGCAGCCCGGTAGCGGGTTCACCATCGGCCAGGTCTACGGTGCGCAGAGCACGGGGAACGGTGGATATGGGCTTGTAGGCGGCCCGCACCCTTACGTCGGCGCCGTTGCTGATGCCTCCCTCAATGCCGCCGGCCCGGTTGGTGGCGCGCACCACCCGTCCGGAATCCAATCCGAGAATCTCATCATGTGCGCTCGAGCCCCGACGTGAAGCCTCGGCGAAGCCGTCACCGATCTCCACTCCCTTGACCGCCTGAATGCCCATCAGTGCCCCGGCCAAACGAGCATCGAGGCGACGGTCGGCCTGCACGTGGGTGCCCAGGCCTATGGGCACGCCGGTGGCGATCACCTCAACGACGCCACCGAGCGTGTCCCCGGCCTTCCGGGCGGCGTCGATCTCGGCGATCATTGCGGCGCTGGTGGCGGGGTCGGTGCAGCGCACCGGATCGTCGGTTAGCCGCTGCTCGTCCTCGGCGGTGGGCGCCGGCACGGCCTGCGGCAGTTCGACGGCGCCGATGCGCACCACATGGCTGACCAGACGAATACCGGCTACTTGCTCCAGCAGTGCCTCGGCGACGGCGCCCAGAGCCACCCGGGCGGCGGTCTCACGGGCGGAGGCGCGCTCCAGGACGGGCCGGGCGTCGGGGAGGTCATATTTGAGCATGCCGGCTAAGTCGGCATGGCCCGGACGTGGCCGGGTCAGCGGCAGGTTGCGGGCGATCTCGCGTTCGTCACCGGTGCCCGCGTGCTTGCGCAGGGCGGATTCGGGGACCGGGTCGGCGCTCATGACGGTGGACCACTTGGGCCACTCCGAGTTGCCGATACGCAAGGCAATGGGGCTGCCCAGGGTGCGGCCGTGGCGTATACCGCCGAGGATCGTCAGCTCGTCGGCCTCGAAGTTTTGGCGGGCGCCGCGCCCGTGACCCCTGCGGCGGCGCGCCAGGGCGGCCCGGATTTGCGCGCTTGTGATTTCTACGCCCGCAGGCACACCTTCCAGGACGGCGGTTAGCGCCTCGCCGTGGGATTCACCGGCGGTCATCCATCGCAGCATAGGCCGATCATCCCATGCTCGGGGCGGCCGCGTCATCGTCGTTCAACCCGATGCGGTCGGCCAGTGCGCGCATCAGCGCGTGTCGCATGGCGGATAATTCGGGGGTACGGCCAGTGATGAGCCTGACCTGCGGCACCGCCTGGTGCAGCAGCATGAGCCAGCCGGGGGCCACAGACCCGCCACCGTTACGCCACGCGTCCGCCAACGGGGTGGGCCAGGGCGCATAGACGACGTCGAGCAGGATGGCCGCCGTCACCTTCCTTCTTCCGGCCATGGCGGTGCTTATCGGGGCTGCCAGCGTATTCGCGGCGCCCGCGGGCAGGGTTGAGATGACGATGTCCGCTCCGGCCGCCGTCGTAGCGACCTCGAGATCGGAATCGGAGCGACCGGGCCGCCAGTTCAAGGCGGTGACCTCCAGTCCCATGCGGTGGGCCGCGGCCAGGGCCCGGCCGGGTCCGGCGTGGCGACGGGCGGCGATGGTGATATCGGTGGCGCCGAGCTCGGCCAGGGCGGCCAGCGCGGAGCAGGCGGTCGCCCCGGAGCCGAGCACGACGCCGCGTACCGGCACTGCGGCACAGGGATCGGGTCCGGGGCGACCGCGGGTCTCCCGTAAGGCGCCAACTATGCCGGCGACATCGGTGTTGAAGCCCGCCAGCAGGGCCCGGCCCCGTCCGGGACGTTGGGCGACAACGGTGTTGACGGCCCCGATCGTGGCGGCCAGCGGATCGATCACGTCCAGTCGCGGCACCAGGGTCTGCTTGTGCGGCATGGTGACGCTGAGCCCCTCCCAGATCGGATCGGCCAAGGCCGGCGCCGCCACCTCATCCAGCAGGTCGGGCAGGCCTGCTGGCGTGATCTCACGGCGTTCATAGACCCAGTCGTCCAAACCGAGGGTGGCGTAGGCGGCCAGATGCAGCACCGGTGAAAGTGAGTGCGCAACCGGTGATCCGATGACGGCCGCCCGGTGGCGGGCGGCACCGGAGGTGGTGGGCATGACAGCTACTCGGCGTCCGCCGTGGCGGTCGGCTGGGTGGTGGGGGCGGCCGAAGCGCCGGAGCAGACCTCGGGATGGTCCTTGCAGTAGGCGGTTAGCTTCTCCGTGTTCTTCTTCTGCTCCTCATGGGTGGCGGCGAAGAGGGTGTCGCCGGTCTGCAGATTCACGGTGACGAAGTACAGCCAGTCGCCCTCGGGGGGATCGACAACCGCCTGGATGGCGGCCTCGCTGGGACTGCCGATAGGGGTCGGTGGCAGTCCGGCGTGCAGATAGGTGTTGTACGCGTTAGCGGAATCGGCGATCTCATCCGTGGTGGGAATGCCGCCACTGCGGCCCAGCCCGTACAGGACGGTGGAGTCCATCTCCAACCTGCCCCCGGTCTCCCCGTTGGTGTCGGCCAGGCGATTCTCGATCACCCGCGCCACCTTCCCGTAGTACTCGGCGTGGAAGACCTCCCGCTCAATAATCGAGGCCTTGGTCAGCACCTGTCCGTAGCTCTTCTCCTCCACACCGGCGTTGTTCAGACGTGTGATCGTGGTGGAGACCATGGAAGCCACCACGTCGGTTGCGCTCGCGTCTTCGGCGATGTCGTAGGTGGAGGGGGCGAGCCACCCTTCCACGTCGCCGCCGGCGGCCTCTGGCAGCCCGATTCCGGCGGTGTCGGCGAAGGCCTGCTCAACCTCGGCGTCGGTGTAACCGCCTACGCTCATTAGCCTTTCCTTCACCTGTGCCCTGGTGGCCCCTTCCGGCACGGTCAGGGTGTGGCCGGAACGGGAGGAGGGGTCCAGCAGCAGGGCAACGGCGTTGGCCGCGGACATGTGCTTCTTGAGGGTGTAGGTGCCGGCCTGTATGTTGCCGGACTTCGAGTTGGCCGCGTAGGCGTCCCTGAACGCCCCAGCGGTGGCCACCACGTCGGCATCGGCGAGTATCTGGCCGATGTCGGCTCCGGTGGCACCGTCCGGAATGGTGACCACGACGTCATCCCCGCCGGCGCCCGTGTAGTCGGAGATAGCGGTCTGAGCCGGTTGGGCGCTCCTGATCACGCTGATGGCCTTGTAGCCGCCGAAGCCCACTCCGGCCAGTGCCAGCACCAGCACCAATGCGGTGAGCACGTGCCGGCGGCGCTTGCGGCGGCGACGGTTGCGCTCGGCTTGTCGGCCATGGCGCCGGCTCTTACGGCTGTCCGACTGTGGTTGCTCCGCGTCGGGGGCCTCAATGCCGACGGCAGAGAAGAAGTCGTCCTCGGTCACTGTCTGCCTCTCTGGATGGGATCGGCCTGCTCGCCCGCCGGGGCATGGGTGGAGCGCTCGGTTGCGAGGGCCTGTTCAAGTATGACCACGGCGGCCGCCTGATCAACAACGCTTCGGAAACTCTTCTCCCGCCTGCCCGACTCGTGCAACTCCCTGTGGGCGGTGATGGTGGTCATTCGCTCGTCCACCAGGCGCACCGGCACGGGAGCGATCATCCCCGCGAGGCGGCGCGCCCAACCGCGGGCGTCGTGGGTAGAACTGGAAGAACCTCCGCTCATATTCCGAGGCAGGCCAACGATCACTTCAAGCGCGTTATGGTCGGCCACGAGGTCGGCGGCCTCCTCGAGGTCGCCGCCATAACGGTCACGGTGCAAAGTAGTCACGGGAACAGCAAGGATGGCGTCGGCGTCGCAGCGGGCCACGCCCACGCGCACCTTGCCCACGTCGAAGGCGAGCCGAACCCCGGACCTCACAGCAACCCCACTTCAATGTCGCGTGTTCTTCAGGCTGTCAGTGCTGCGCTGACGGCAGCCAAGGCCGCGGGGATGGCGGTGGGGTCCTGACCGCCGCCCTGGGCGAGGTCGTCCTTGCCGCCGCCACCACCACCCAGTGCCTGAGCGGCGGCGCGCACCAGTGTCCCCGCTCGGGCGCCGCGGGCACGAGCCGCTGAATTGGTGGCGACGACGACGAACGGACGACCGTTGGCCTCAGCGGCCAAAGCGACTACTACCGCCTCGGACTCGGGTAGGCGTCCACGCACGTCCAGCGCCACGGACCGCAGGGCGTCGGCTGAGCCCACCTCACCCAGCGCGGCGCTGGCCAGCAGGTAGTCGCCGGTGCGGCCGGCGGCCGCCGCGATCTGCCCGGCGCGGGCGGCCAAGGCGGCCTGCTCGGCGGCGGCCAACTTCTTCTCTGCATCCTTCAATCTAGTCAAAAGACTCTCGACGCGTCCGGGAAGCTCCTCGGGCCGCCCGCCCACCATGGCGGCCAACTGTGACACAAGGGCGTGTTCCTTGTGTTGGAAGCCGTAGGCCGAGTCGGCTACGAGCGCGTCGATGCGGCGCACTCCGGAACCGATGGACCCCTCCCCCAACAGGGCGATGCGGCCGATGTGGCCGGTGGATGGCACGTGGGTGCCACCACACAGCTCCCGGTCGAATCCGTCGCCGATTGTCACCACCCGCACCTGCTTGCCGTACTTCTCCCCGAACAGGGCGATTGCTCCGGAGGCCCGCGCCTCCTCCAGGTCCATGACCTCGGTGGTGACCGGGAGATTCTCGGCGACGCGCTCGTTGACCAGGGCCTCAATGTCATCCATCTGCCCGCCAGTTAGCGCCGAGCCGTGACGGAAGTCGAAACGCAGCCGGGCCGGAGAGTTCTCACTACCGGCTTGGGCGGCGTCGGAAGACACGATTTGGCGCAGACCCGCGTAAACCATGTGGGTGGAGGTGTGCGCGCGGGCGATGGCCAGACGCCGCACCGTGTCGATCTCGGCGTAGGCGCGTTCACCCAGGGCGGCTGTGCCCTCGGTGAGTGTGCCACGGTGCACGGACAGGCCGGCAATGGGTGCCTGGACGTCGTGCACCTCAATGACTCCGCCGTCGGCCAGCCGGATGGTGCCGTGGTCGGCCAGCTGCCCGCCCATCTCGGCGTAGAAGGGGGTGCGGTCAAGGATGACCTCCACCTCCGCTGGGGCGGTGGCCGCCGGGACGGGCACGCCGTCGACCAGCAGACCGGTGACGCTAGCGTCCGCCGCCGACTCGGTGTAGCCGAGGAACTCCGAGCCGCCGCCCATCTGCTTCTCTATGTCCTGGAAAACGCGCACGTCGGTGTGCCCGGCCTTTTTGGCGCGGGCGTCGGCGCGGGCGCGCTCCTTCTGCTCCTCCATGAGGGTGCGGAAGGTGGACTCATCAACGTCCACACCCTGCTCGGCGGCCATCTCCAGGGTCAGGTCGATCGGGAAGCCGTAGGTGTCATGCAGCTCAAAGGCCGCTTTGCCGGGCACGATCGGGCGGGCGCCGCGGCCCGATGCCGCGGCCTCCTGCTTAGCCGAGGCGACGGTGGTATCCAGAATCGTGGTGCCGGCGGCCAGGGTGCGGCGGAAGGCCTCCTCTTCGGCGTAGGCGACCTGGGAGATGGTTTCCCAGCCAGTTTCGAGCTCCGGATATGAGGCCTTCATGGCGTCTTTGGAGGTGGTTAGCAGAGTGGGCAGCGTGGCCTCGCCGACGCCGAGCAGGCGCATGGAGCGCACCGCGCGGCGGATCAGGCGCCGCAGCACGTAGCCGCGGCCGTCGTTGCCGGGGCGTACGCCGTCACCGATTAGCATCAGGGCGGAGCGGACGTGGTCGGCAACCACGCGCAGGCGTACATCGTCCAGGTAGGCGTCGCCGGCCTGGGGCCCAACGGCGCCGCGGCCGTAGGTCTTGCCGCTCATGGCTTCGGCGGCGGCGATGACGGGGTAGACCTCGTCAATCTCATACATGTTGGGCTTGTCCTGCATGATGAATGCCAGACGTTCAAGGCCCAGGCCGGTATCTATGGCGGTGTGGTCGAGTCTGCCGACAAGCTCGAAGTCGTGGCCCTCGCCCTCACCGCGGATGAACTCGTCGAACACCAGGTTCCAGATCTCCAGGAAGCGGTCGCCGGCCGTGTCCGCCAGCGGGCCGCCGTCCGGGCCGTAGTCGGGGCCGCGGTCGTAGTGGATCTCGCAACAGGAGCCGGCCGGGCCGGGCTGCCCGGTGGACCAGGAGATCTCCGCAAAGGGCAGCAGCTGGACACGTTCCGCGGGAACGCCGATCACCCGGGTCCAGTGGTCGAAGGAGACCTTATCTTCCTCCCAGATGGTCATCCACAGCCGGTCGCCGTCCAGGCCGTACTTGCCCTCCTCCCGGCTGCCGGTCAGCAGATCCCAGGCATAGTCGATAGCCCCCTCCTTGAAGTAGTCGCCGAAGGAGAAGTTGCCGTTCATCTGGAAGAAGGTGCCGTGGCGGGTGGTGCGTCCGACGTTGTCGATGTCATTGGTGCGGATGCACTTCTGCACCGAGGCGGCACGCGGCCAGGGCGCCTTCTCGGTGCCCAGGATGTAGGGGATGAAGGGGACCATGCCGGCCACAGTGAACAGGATGGAGGGTTCCGGTGACACTAAGGACACGGAGGGGCGGATCTCGTGATCGTTCGCCGCGAAGTAGTCCAGCCAGCGGGAGCGGATCTGTGAGGTGCGCATGAGAGCCTCGTCCTGTTCTCGTATCGGGGTAGGGCGTGCAGTAGGCACGCGGCGGTTGGAGGATCGGGGCGAGATTACCCCGAATACCGCGGACGCCCCGAACCGTTATGCGGTCCGGAGCGTCCCGGCATCATCAAGGGGTGGGATCAGCGCGAGTAGTACTCGACGACCATCTGCACGTCGCAGGTGACCGGTACCTCGTCGCGCTGGGGCCGACGCACCAGCTGGGCCTGCAGCTTCTCAAGCTCCACGCTCAGATAATCGGGTACCGGCGGCAGCACGTCGCGATGGGTGCCGGCCGCAGCCACCTGGAAGGGCACCATCACCTGAGAACGGGGCCGCACCTGGATGGTCTGGCCAGGCTTGACGCGGAAGGAGGGGCGGTCGACGACCTCTCCGTCAACCATGATGTGCCGGTGGACGACGCTCTGACGGGCCTGAGCGATGGTACGGGCGAAGCCGGCTCGCAGCACCAGGGCGTCCAGACGCATCTCCAGCAGCTCCACCAGGGACTCGCCGGTCCTGCCCTTCTCGCGACGGGCCTCCTCGAAGACCTTCTGCAGCTGGGCTTCACGGATGCCGTACTGGGCACGCAGGCGCTGCTTCTCCTTGAGCCGGACCGCGTAGTCGGACTCGGTGCGACGGCGGGCGCGGCCGTGTTCGCCCGGACCATAGGGGCGCTTCTCGAAGTAGCGCACGGCCTTGGGGGTCAGCGGGATGCCGAGGGCGCGTGAGAGACGCACCTGGCGGCGGGAACGTGAAGAGCTCATTGACTTCTTCCTGTCGGATCGGTTCGCACGCCGTGAGCGGATGCCCCGGCGCGGGGCCGGCCTTGGAGGCTGAGGCCCCAGGAGCGCCCGCAGGCGCCGGGAGGGCGCTGCCGCGGGCAACTCGCAAACACTAGCGCGCAGACCTTGGGTGGCGCACGCTGATTCCGCCGGTGTGAGCCGGTCCTCACCCGCCGAGTTCGGTCGTTATTACTGCCGAGTTCGGTCGTTATGGCGCAGGATCACGGGTCTGGAGCATGTCGGCGGGTACGCAGCAGCGTGGAGATGATCACATAGACCAGAAACAAGTTAAACAGTACGGAACCGGTGCGAGGGCTCACGGCACCCGCTGTCACGCTGCCCAGCGGGGACGCGGTAGCCGAGGCGATGCCCACCGCCACTCCCACCCGGATATCGGCGACGCCGTGGCGCAGGTTGGTGATCGAGCCGGACAGAGCCGTGGGTAGGATCACCACCAGGGAGGTGCCACGGGCCAATAGGTCGCCGATGCCGAGGGCCAGCTGGGTGCCTGGCACGATGACGGCTCCGCCGCCCACGCCCACCAGCCCCGACATTACTCCGGCAGCCATACCGACGCCGACCAGCGCGGCACCGCTGATGAGGGTAAGTGTCAGCTCAGCATCACGCACGGGCGTCATGATTTGCTGCGAGACGATCACGAGCAGGACGAACCCCACGAAGAACCAGGGCAGTACACGTCCCGGCAGGGTGTGTAGCAGCCGGACTCCGATCTGAGCACCGGTCAGCGAGCCGGTCATCAGGAGTACGGCAGCGACCGGCGACACCTGCCCCTGGACTGCGTACGAGACGGCACCGACAATCGAGGTGGGCACAATGGCGATCAGTGAGGTAGCGGAGGCACGGCGTTGGTCCATGCCGGCGAAGGCAACCAGGGCCGGCACGAGTACCAGCCCGCCACCGACGCCGAACAGGCCGGCCAGGAAGCCAGCGCCAAGCCCTATGGCGATGATCGCCGGCCAGCGTCGTGCGGACGGCTGCGCCGCAGAACCCGACCTGGAGTCGTTGAACCCAGGTTCTTCGCCGTCGGGGATCTTGCTCACCCGGTTGACCCTATCGCGACGCCGATCAGCCGCTGCTACTTCCAGCATCATTAGGCCCGTGGGTGATTCGCCGGATGGCCACCAGACGCCGCGTGAGTTGCTCCTCGAAACCGTTGGTGGTGGGCTGGTAGTACTCAGCCCCAACCAATTCGTCGGGCAGGTACTGCTGGGAGACCACGCCGTGCGGGAAGTCGTGTGGGTAGCGGTAACCGGCGCCGTGTCCGAGGCGCTGCGCACCCGCATAATGGGCGTCGCGCAGGTGGGCAGGCACCTGCCCGCCCCGCCCCGCGTGAACATCCGCTGTGGCCCGACTGATGCCGACCGTCACCGCATTGGACTTCGGTGCCGTGGCGACTGCCAGAGCCGCCTGTGCGAGCACCAACTGCGCCTCCGGCATGCCGATCAGGGCGACTGCCTGCTGCGCGGCCACAGCGGTTGACAACACAGTGGGGTCGGCCAGACCTACGTCCTCGGCTGCGTGAATGGTGATGCGCCGGGCGATATAGCGGGGGTCCTCCCCCGCGGCGAGCATGCGCGCCAGGTAGTGCAGGGTCGCGTCAGGGTCGGATCCGCGCATCGACTTGATGAACGCACTGATCACGTCGTAATGCTGGTCACCCTGCCGGTCGTAGCGCACCGCGGCCACGTCCGCGGCCCGTTCAACATCGGTGAGCGTTATCGTCGGCGTGGCGGCGTCCACTTCCTCATTCCGATCAGCCCCGCCGGTAGTACTCGTCGTCGCCTTATCGGTGCGCGTGGCTGCGGGAGTGGCGGCCAAAACGGCGCCGGCGGCCGCCTCCAAAATTGTCAGCGCTTTACGGGCGTCGGAACCGGCCAGCCGCACGATCTGCTCGCGGGCAGGTTCATCCAGGGCGACGGCGCCGGCCAGACCGGCTGCGTCGGTCAGTGCCCGATCCACCAGGGCGCCGACGGCGTCGGCCTCCAGCGGGTGCAGGGTGAGCAGTAAAGAGCGGGACAGCAGCGGGGATACCACTGAGAAGCTAGGATTCTCGGTGGTTGCGGCCATCAGCGTGACCCAGCGGTTCTCGACGCTGGGCAGCAGCGCGTCCTGCTGGGAGCGCGAGAAGCGGTGCACCTCGTCGACGAACAGCACGGTCTCCTCGCCCGCAGCCAGAAGCCGGCGGGCGTCGGTTACAACCTGACGGATGTCCTTAACACCGGCGGTTACGGCGGATAGCTCCACGAAACGCCGTCCGGAGCCGCGCGCAACCAGATAGGCGAGTGTGGTCTTGCCGGTGCCGGGCGGTCCCCACAGGATGACGCTCGCCACGCCCGCCCCGTGGGTGCTCCCTGATGGGGGCTCAACGAGGCGCCGCAGTGGTGAGCCGGGCGCTAGCAGATGATCCTGGCCGAGCACCTCATCCAGTGTGCGTGGTCGCATCCGCACAGCTAACGGAGCATGAGCGTCGACGGGCAGGCCGATGTCATCGGTGCCGGCGCTCTCAAACAGGTCTGTCCCCTGATTCATGTATACGATTCAACACCCGATCCGCCATTGGCCAGAGCGCCGAGGTCTCTAAGGTGCGGCCGGTCTGCCAGACTAGGGCGCATGCTTGCCTGGCTCTCCCGTCGCGTCGTCAAGGACGCTTGGATCATTGTCGGCACGTGGACGCTCCTGGCCGGTGTGCTCTTCACCGTGTCTGTGACGGGGCTGGGCGGTGCGAACCTGTTCGCCCGAGCAGACGCCGGCGGCACATCAATAGCCGGCACCAACAGCGCGGAAGGTGAGCAGATCCTGGACACTCTGTCCGGAGATGCCGAAACGGTCACGTTGATGGTCACCGATATCGATATCTCCGACGCCGACGCTCAACAGGCGGTCGCCGACATGCTTGAGGACGCGCATGAGGACCTGCGCGCGCTGGTGGGCCAGCAGAACGTCATCGACCCATTCGTCGTCCCCGGGATGTTGAACGAACCAGCGGCTCAAATGCTGGCGTCCAAGCAACTGGACGGTTTCCTGATGGTCGTGACGGTGGACCCCAACGGGGATGCGGTGGCCGATCCTGCGGATGAGACTTATGCGGCTGAGGTCGCCCGACTGGTGAGCCGGGTCGAGACGCGTATGGCGCGGGTGCCCGATGAGCTCAGAGCGATCGAGCCCGAGGCGCGCGGCATTGTCTCCGACGACGCCCTGATGGCCAAGGCGGTGACCGAGCAGGTGCATACCGATCTGATCCGGGGCGAGTTGATCGCCCTGCCGTTGGCTTTGCTAATCATGGTGCTCGTTTTCGGCGGTTTCCTGGCCGCCGGCATGCCGCTGTTTGGGGCACTGGTGTCTATTGGCGGAACCATGGGGATGCTTTACGCCCTGAGCTTCTTCATGAATCTGCAGTCCTTCGTCATCAACGTCGTGGCGGTCATCACACTTGGACTTTCGATTGACTACGGACTGCTGATCACCTCTCGGTACCGGGAGGAATTGGCTAAATCTCGGGACGCTGAAAGCGCCGGGCAGGGTCGGCAGCCGCGCCGTCGCCGCACCGGACGACGTGACACGCTCATCACCGACTGCATGACCACCACATTGACGACAGCCGGACGTACCGTAGTGTTCTCGGCACTGACGGTTGCGGCATGCATGCTCGGACTGGTGTTACTGGGGCCGGCCGTCCTGCATTCGATCGGCATCGCCTGCCTGGCCTCATGTCTGATTGCGGCGGCCGCCGCAATCACCCTGGTACCGGCGATACTGGTGTTGCTCGGGCGACGCATGCTGCGACCACCACTATTGCAACGCATCCCGCTGGTGGGTCCCCTTCAAAGGCGCCTGGGTGACGTCGACAGGGAACGTGGGATGTTCCGGTGGGTCGCGCGGCAGGTGCAGCGCATGGCCTGGGTGGTGTTGGTGGCCTGTGTGGTGGCGCTGGTGGTGCTGGCCTCCCCGGCTCGGAACCTGCACATGCTCGTGTCCACCACCGAGCTGTTGCCCGCGGATTCCGACCAGCGCACTTATTTGTCGGTCCTGGAGGAGAGCTACTCGGCGGTCACCAGGCAGGACGCAACCGTGGTCATAGCGTCCACCGGCGAGACAGTGACCGACTTCATCAACAGTGAGGTGGCCGGCGTCGACGGCGTGGCGGAGGTGTTGCGGGTGGCAACTGCAGGTGACTACACGGTTATCTACCTGGATCTGGCCGCAGACACAGCCTCCCGCCAGGCCGAGAACGCCGTTGCCTCCATCCGGGCACTCGCCGCGCCCGCCGACATGTGGGTCACTGGGCAGGCGGCCAGTCAGCTCGACTTCCGGCAGGCGCTGTTGGCAGCCTCGCCTTGGTTTGGCGGATTCATCGCCTTGGCGACCTTCATTCTGCTGTTCCTCATGACCGGCTCCGTGCTATTGCCCATGAAGGCTCTGACGATCACCCTGTTGTCGCTGGCGGCCTCCTTGGGAGTGCTGACCTGGGTGTTCCAGGAGGGCCACCTGACCGGGCTTCTCGGCTTCGCTCCCGTCGGCGGGGTGGAGGCCTATGTGGTGGTGACGGCGCTGGCCGTGGGCTTTGGAGTAGCCATGGACTATGAGGTGTTCCTGCTGGGACGCATCAAGGAGTACTGGGACGCGGGAGCTGATAATGACACCGCTGTGGCGAAGGGATTGCAGCGTTCGGGCCGCATCATCACCTTCGCCGCACTGATCATGGTGGTGGTCTTCCTGGGCTTCATCAGCGGCGAACAGCTGATAGTCAAGGAGATCGGTTTGGCATTGGCGATCGTGGTTGCGCTGGACGCCACCCTGGTGCGCATGTTGCTAGTGCCGGCCTTCATGACTCTGTTGGGCCGGTGGAACTGGTGGGCTCCCGAACCGTTCAAGCGGGTCTACGAGCGCTACGGGTTCGATGACGCCCCTGCCCTAGTCCCCCGGCCTGAGCCCCTGTAGGACCTGGAGGTCTGCAGGCCTGTAGGAGCATTTCGGTGGGGCCGGGCGCTGACAGACATGCTGGTGCCCGTCAGCGCCGGCCCGGTCTACAAGATGGTGATGTCGCCGGCCCCTTCGCGGGCGACCTCGGGGACATCCTCGGTTAGGTCGATGACGGTGGTCGGCTCGGTGGAGGTCACCGGTCCCTCAATGACGACGTCGATCAGGTGTCCGAGCTCGTCCTCAATCTCCCAGCCGTTGGACTCCGGGGTGCTCTGTCCGGGCCGGATGAGGGTGGACGACAGTACGGGGGCGCCGAACTCCTTGACCAGTGCCTGAGTGATGGCATGGTCGGGGATGCGCACACCCAGGGTGTGCTTCTTGGGATTGAGTGTCATCCGCGGCACCTCCTTGGTGCCCTTGAGGATGAAGGTCCACGGACCCGGCGTGAGCCGCTTGATCAGCCGGAAGGCGTTGTTACCGACTATGGCCAGTGGTCCTGCCTGCGCGAAGTCGGCACATACAAAGGTGAAGTTGTGCTTGGAATCCAACTGGCGGATGGTGCGGATGCGTTCCAGCCCCTCCTTATTGCCCGGCGCGCAGGCAAGCGCATAACCGGAGTCTGTGGGATAGGCGATGAGCTCACCGTCCCGTAGCCTGTCGACGATCTTGGTGACCAGTCGTGCCTGCGGGTTGACGGGGTGCAACTCAATGTAGCGGGACATGGGGTCATTGTTCCACCGATCACCCCACCTTGTCGCGCGCCACACTGTGCCGGTCGAGCGGACCGGCGGGGTCAACCGTCGCCGCGGCGGTAGGCACTCGGGGTGGTGCCGGTCTCGTCTTTGAAGCGCCGGTTGAAGTTGGCCAGGTTGGTGTACCCGCTCAGCGCGCATACCCGGGCCACCGGCAGGTCGGTGGTGCGCAGCAGGTGGCAGGCCCGTGCGATGCGACGTCGCCGCACCAGTTCGGAGAAGGTGATCCCGGCGGTGACATGGAACAACCGGGAGAACGCCGACGGGCTGAGCGCAACCAGCTCCGCTGCCCGAGTCATGGAGATCTCCCCCGCCAGGTTGGCCTCGACGTAGTCGAGCACCGTGTTGACCCGGGCGGCGGTGGCGTCGTCGAGGCTGGGCATGTAGCCGGCGGTGGCGATGGGGTGCGCCTCGTCGTCGGGTGCGGACAGGAAGACGTCTACCAGCTCCAGCAGGGCGGCTAGCCGCCCGAGGGGGTCGCGCTGTCCCATCCTCTCCAGCAGTGTGGCTGCCCGCGCACGGCTCGCCCCGGATAGCAGGATGCCCCGACGTGCGCGGTCGACCAGCGCCCGCAGGCCGGCTAGTTCTGGCAGCTGCGCGGAAGCCGCCGTGAATCGCTCGGGCAGCACCTGGCACAGCACGTCACGGTCGGGCAGCAGTTCCCCGGGGGCCAGGTCCGACAGCCAGTTGTGCGGCAGGTGCGGCCCCATCAAGGTGACCTGGCCGGCGTCGAAGTCGATGGTGCGGTCACCCGCGAGCATCTGCCCGGAGCCGGAGCGGATCAGGTGGAACTCGATCTCGGGGTGGTGGTGCCAGCGCGCCAGCGGGTCGGGATATCCGTGCGTCCACCAGCGCACCGAGGTGCCGACGTCGGGAACGATGACCTCCAGGTCGCCGACGTCGGCCTTCGCCCCCGGCACGGATTCGGCGCCCGGGGCCGAGGGGCGTGTGGGGATGCCGGGGCGGGCCGGTGGGGAGGACACGCGCTCATTGTGCGCGCCCTGCCCACCGGCCCGTGGCCGGTCGCGCTGGTTGGCCCTTTGCACGGCTGTGGCCTCGGCTCAGCCCACCGTGATCTGCAGCTTGACGTCCCCGGGGCGGCCCTCGACCACCCGGTCGAAGACCTCCCTGGCCCGATCCATCGGGAAGGTCTCGGTGATGAAGGGCTTGAGGTTGATCTTGCCGGCCGCCACCAGGTCGATTCCCCGCTGGTAGACGTTGGCGTAGCGGAAGACGGTCTCGATGCGGGTCTCGCGGGCCTGCACCTCGGTGATATCCACGGCGACCGGGTCCACGGGGATGCCGACCAGCACGGTGCGGTTGCCGGGGGCGCCCAGCTTCCACAGGTCCTCATAGGCCGACGGGTGGCCGGAGGCCTCGAAGACGACGTCCGCGCCCCAGCCGGCGGTGCGCTCGTTCACGACGTCGAGCAGGCGCTGCTCGCGCAGGTCCACGGTGACCACGCCGGGGATCTGGGAGGCGATCTCGAGCTTGACCGGGGAGACGTCGGAGACGATGGCGGTGGAGGCGCCGCCGGCGAGAGCTGCGGCGGCGGTGAGCATGCCGACCGTGCCGCAGCCGGAGACGACGGCGACGTCGCCCGGGTGAATGGCGGCCTTCGTGGCCGCGTGCATGCCGACGGCCAGCGGCTCGAGTAGGGCGCCCTCCCCGTAGGAGACGTTGTCGGGCAAGTGGTAGGTGAAGGCGGCCGGGTGGATGACCTCCTCAACCAGGCAGCCGTCCACCGGCGGAGTGGCCCAGAATGAGACCGCGGGGTCGACGTTGTACATGCCCATGCGGGAGGCCCGCGAGCTCATGTCGGGCACGCCCGGTTCCATGGCCACGCGGTCGCCGACGGCAAAGTCGGTGACGCCCTCGCCGACCTCCAGCACGGTGCCGGAGGCCTCATGGCCCAGGATCATCGGCTTCTCGACGACGTACCGGCCGATGCGGCCGTGCGTGTAGTAGTGGACGTCCGAGCCGCAGATGCCGACCGTGTGCGGGGCGATGCGCAGCTGGCCGGGGCCGCAGACGAGGTCACCGGGGACCTCACGGACGTTGATCATGTTGCGCTTCTCAAGGACTACAGCCTTCATGGTTTCTACTCCTCGTAGGTTGGTTGCGGTTGGTTGGAGGTGATTTGTGACTTTAAGGATGGTCAGCGAGTCGATGGGTTCAGGCGTCCACCTCCGCGACAGGTCGGTTGGCGGTTTCCGGCAGGCGCCGACCGTTGCGGTCGAAACCGGGCTGGTCGGGGTGGATAAAGACGGTGATGAAGGAGCCCAGCAGGTACAGGGCGGTGTAGGTCCAGCACACTCCGGCAACGCCGATGTGCGGCAGCAGCAGGGTGACCAGCCCGGGGCCGACGAAGGTGGTCAGGCCGGAGGCGAGGTTGTTAGCGGAGATGGCGGCCCCGCGGTGCTTGGGCGCCAGGGCAGGGAATACGGCGGCCATGGGGACGAAGGCAGTCACGCCCATGCCCAGGAGTACGGCGGCGGCGCCGAGGGCAATCATGTTGCCGCCCAGGAACTGCGGCACGTAGTAGAAGCCGAGGGTGGCGGCGGCGCAGAACCAGCACCCGTACCAACGCATCTGCCGCATCCAGCCGTAGCGGTCGCCAATCCAGCCCCAGAAGAGGTTGCCGAAGACGGTGACGGCGAACTGGATGCCCCAGATGGTCATCCACTGCGGCATGGTGAACCACTCCTCGCCGTAACCGGCCGTGGTCAGGTACAGGGGCATGATGACCGGGAAGCCGTAGAGACTGAGGTTGCAGATGACGCGGACAATCGCAGTGAGGGCAACTTCGCGATTGGTGCCGAGGATCGTCACCCCTACCGACAGTTGTCGCAGCGTGTCACGCAGGTCACCGCGTTTTGGCTGCGGTTCGCCACGACCGACGAACAGTAGGCAGAGCAGGCCGCCGGTGATGGTCCAGGCGAGGGAGAACCAGAGCGTGCCCTGCTCACCGATGAAGTTGATGGTGCGGGCGGGGATCCAGGAGCCTAGGCAGCCGATGCCGATGGAGTAGGCGGTCCAGAACCAGCCCATGGCGGAGGCGCGGGATGCCGGCTCAACCTTCTGGGTGATGTACACGACGAAGGAGTAGATGAACAGCGGGTAGGCCAGTCCGCGGCCGGCGTAGACCACCAGGATCAGCGGGTAGAGGCCCGAGGGGATGGCTACGCCGATGAACAGCAGGTGCAGGCAGATCCACAGCCCGGCTCCAATGAGCATGATCCGGCGGACCCCGAAGGTCTCGGCCAGGACGCCGGATGCCCAGCCTGCCAGGGCGGCCATCAGGCCGTAGGCGGTGATGACCGTTGACGCCTGGGTTGCGGCGAAGCCGAGGGAGACTAGGTACTTAGATAGGAAGGTCAGCTCGAAGCCGTCGCCGGTCATGAAGATGGCAATGGCGATCAGCCCGGGGATCAGGATCTTCGGGGGTGCAAGGCGCATATGTTCCACTCCGTCGTCTCGGTGCCGCGGCTCATTCCGCGGTTGCTGGATGAAGCATCGCTCCGGGCGCGCACGCTGGTCTTCCGGCGCCGATGCCGGGCACTGGTACTTTTTTGACCTGCGCGCAGCTGAGCTACTGGCACATTTGGAATGCCGCTCGGCCGAAGCCACCCTGCGGTGGGACAACGACCAGACTCGCCCCACCGGCACCCACCTGGCGGCGACGACCGCACTCGGCCGCCAGACGGTCATGAAGGATCCCGACCCCAGGTACAAGGATTGGGGCACCGCCCAGGACCTGACGATCCCCGAAGGCCATCTCGCCTGATCTCCCCGTGGGAGCATGAGTAGCCGCACCGCCACCAATCGCGCGCTTTACTACCTTGGGGTGCGTTTCACGACCACCCCGGGGTCGGGAAACGCACCCCAAGGTCGTGTCTTGCACCGGCAAGGTGGTCAACCCTCTTCAGAGACGTAAGACGATGTACTACAATTTATACATGATGCGGTTGTACTGGGACGCTGCCACGGAGCGGTATATCCGGAACCGCGCCAAGAGGTACCCCGGGGCAATCGGCGTCACGCCGGAGCAGGCACGTGAAGTGCTGGATGACATCGACCTGGTTGCGCTCGAGCCTGATCCAAAGTCTCATATCGGCGCCAGTCGCTTCATCGGCTATTCACCGGATGCGAAACGAGTACTGACCATAATTGCCTGGCGGGATCGCGACGGCGATCTGCATCTGGTGAATGCCTGGCGTGCGACCGGCGCAGACCTGCGCCTGTACAGCCTCAAGGAGGACAAGGAGGACTTCGATGGCCAAGACGGTTGACACCGAAATGATCGCCAAAATGCGCGAGGAATCCGAGGCGACCCGCGAAGCGGAGTACCCAGTGAACACCGTTCCTGTACGCCCAAACCGGTCTCAGGTGTACTCGGTGCGGTTAACCCCGCAGGAACGCGAGGCGATCGAGGCGGTCGCTGAGGCAAAACACCTGCCCGCCTCGACCCTGGTACGGGCATGGATACTGGAGCGTCTTGAGGCCGAGCACGCCGCTTGACCGGCGCTGGTCGACTACACCCCGGAAGCCGCGCGCTTTACGACCTTGGGGTGCGTTTCCCGACCCCGGGGTGATCGTGAAACGCACCCAAGGTCGTGTCTTGCACCGGCAAGGTGGTCAACCCTCCCTTCTACGACGCGGCGTAAGGCCGGTAGCATCAAACGCAACCGCTAGGATCGAGGAGTACCACGATGCCCAGGGCACGCGCACCCGCCGTGAGCGGCTTGGCGTTGGTCGCCGCCCGTAATCTGAGCGTCGGCTACGGCGAACATGCGGTGTGCGCCCCGGCGACCTTCACCCTCAGGCCCGGTCAGGTCCTGGCGCTGGTCGGTGTCAATGGCGCTGGCAAGTCCACCCTGCTGCGCACCTGCCTCGGCCTGCTCCCACCCGTCGACGGCGAAGTCACGCTGCTGGGTCGGGCACCCGACCCGCGCTCGGGCCGCCAGCGGCGAGCGGTGGCGCGCGACCTGGGCGAGGAATCCTTCTTCCCCACCCTGACCGTGGCCGAACATCTGGCCCTGGTCGGCTACGGCCACTCAACCCCCGCGCCAGCGCGGACCACCGCCGATCTCCTGGATGAGTTCAACCTTGCGGGTCTGGCGGACGTGCTACCCGATGCGCTGTCGTCGGGACAGCGGCGCCGCCTGGCGCTGGCCGCGGTGCTGGCCCGGCCCCGCCGCCTGCTGGTGCTCGACGAGCCGGAACAACGCCTGGACCACGTCACCCGCCGCGCTCTCGCCCGCCGGTTGGTCGCTGAGCGGGAGGCGGGAATCGGGGTACTGCTCGCCTGTCACGACGCCGAGTTCGTAAGCACCGCGGCCACGGATGTGCTCCTGGTGGGCGCCGACACCCGGAGGCTCGGCGTTGCCGACGGGGTGCGTGCAATGAATGAGGGCGCGCCGTGAAAGCCTCCGCACGCTCCTGCCCCGCACCGCCCTCGGGGCGGGAGTTGCGCGGATGGGTACGCGCTCATACCGTCCGCACACGCAGCCGCTGGGCACTGCTCGGGGATGTTTACGACACCGTATTTGCCGCGGCCGTGCTGGGCGCCATGGCGGCGCCATACCTGCGGCGATTGGGAGCCGGGTCGCCGGCGTCGGGCCATGGGCCCACTGCCGTGGACCCGGCCTGGGCTGCGCTGCTGCTGGGACTGGTCCTGACACGGCTGCTCCTGGATCCGCTGCGGCAGCTGGGGCCGCTGTTCCTGCGTCCCTACGAGGCGGCCTGGTGGCTGGCGATGCCCGGTGATCGGCGTGGCCTGCTGGACCCGGTGGCGCGGGCGGAGATCGCGTTGACGGCGGCGGCCGGTGGCACGGTCGGGCTGCTGCTGGCGGGGGTGGCCGGCTGCGGACCGACGGCGGCGGCCGGGATGATACTGCTTGGCGGAGGCGTCGCGGCGCTGCTGTTCCTGGAGTTGGTGCGCGCGCAGGTGGAGGACACGGGCGCGCCCGGGGCGGGCGCGGGCGTGCTGGTTGCGGCGACAGCCGTGTTTGCCGCAGGCATTGGTGGCGTCCCCTTCCCGCGTCATGCGGATGGAGGTATGTTCATAGTGTCGGGAATGCTCGCGGGGACGGCGACCGTTGCGTGGTGGTGGCGGTTGCGGGACCGGCTGGTTGACGTGCCGGACGCGCGCCTACTGGAGGTGGCCGCCCGTAATCTGGGGGCGCAGGTATCCCTGCTGTCACTGGACACTCGCGCGCTGGGGCGCCTGCTGTCTTCTCCGACGCGACGTCCATCCGCCTCCTCCCATCTGCCGCTGGCCCGCATCGCCCTCCAGCTGCCGCCGGGGCTGCGTCCGCTGCTGGGTGTGGCTCAGGCCGACTGGCTCCTGCTGTGGCGCCAGCCGCGACGGGCTCTGCAGCTGCTGGCGGGCCTGGTCATTGCTCTCTTCCCGGTGGTCTCCAGCGGGATCGGCAACGTGGGAGCCCCGGTCTTCCATCTGGTCGGTGGCTGGGTGGCGGTGCTGACCGTTGCTGAGCCCGCGCGGCGTGCCTGGTTCAACGGCGGGCCGGACGCCTCCTGGCCGGCCAGCCCGATGTCGGTCAGGTGCGGGCACCTGCTGGTGCCCGCGGCGGTATTGATCCCCTGGGCGGCCCTGGTGGTGTTGGCGTGCCTGTCCACCTCGGGGCGGCTTCCCGCGACCGCCGGTGGGGCGTGGACGGTGCTGGTCCTGGTGGTGGCGCTCGGCTGCGGCTGGGCCGGAGCGGCGTTGCGCTCGGGGCTGCGACCCACGCCCGACTTCTCCCTGGGCCTGGTCGCCTCGCCGTTCGGGTCGCTGCCGCCGGGCGCGGTCGAGATGCTGGTGGGCGGACCCGACGCCGCCGCCCTGGCCGCAGCGCCGACCGCGCTGCTGCTTGCGGGGGTGTCCACACCGGAGCGTCTGCTGCTCCCCCAGCTGGCGGCCAGTGCCGTCGTCGTCGCCTGGGGTCTTCTGACCGGCCGCCGACTGGAGTGAAGAACTAATCCTGTCGCTGCCAGGTCGTCTTGTTCCTGACGTCGAAGAAGCTGCCGTTCCACACGAAATCCGCTTCGGCCGCGCCGGTGGCGCAGGCGGAGCAGGCCTCGTCGGTGGGCAGGAACTCACCGACCCACTCCAGGTGAAAGCCGTTATCGATGGGCTTGAGGGTACCCTCGACCGCGAAAATCGCATTGCTCTGGTAGGGGCCGGCGGCGATCTGGATCCCGGTCTGGATGGCGGGCGGTGCGGAGGCGTCGTCGTAGAAGCCCATGTGGTCATATACCAGGTTCCCGCCGCCCCAACAGGCGAAGATCACCGCCCGGTAGGCCTTGCCGTCAAGCGTCACCACGGCGGTCTGCTTGACCGTGACACTCATCCTGATGATGCCGTCCTCCATGCTGGCGAAGCCATCAACGAGGTTCACCCGCCCCTCATCGTTCTCCAGCCAGGCGCATTCGTCGGGCAGGATGACCTCACCGTTGAAGAAGGCGGTTTCATCCGGAACCGAGGTCTGCTCAGCCAGCGGCTGCGGCGTTGACGTATTGACTGCCTCCTGGGTCAACGACTCTTGCGTGGCGGCGGCGTCGCTGGAAGCGGAACCCTCGTCGCTGGGTGAAGCCACGGCGGTCGTAGGGGCCGCAATCGGTGACTCCGCGTTGGTACTGGAGCCTGCGTCCCGACCGGCAGTTGCGCAGCCCAGGACAGAGCCCACCATGATCAGCACAGTCACCGCGGCCATGACGCGCGCACCCATTACTCGGCTCATTGTAAACATGCTAGACCTCACACAATCTAGTCCCTGGCATTCAGTCGGTCACGGCACGGTACAGGTCGATTCCCGACCCCGGCACCGCCTCGATCAGGCGCTTGGTGTATTCCTCACGAGGACTTGCGAATATTTCGTCACTGGGCCCGGTCTCAACGACCCGCCCCTGCTCCATGACGACGACGTCGTCGGCAAGCAGACGCACCACAGCCAGGTCATGGGTGATGAACAGGTAACTCAACTCCAGTTCGGCCTGCAGATCCGACAGCAGCTTAAGGATCTGCGCCTGCACCAGCACATCTAGGGCGGAGACCGCCTCGTCCAGCACGACGATCTCGGGTCGCAGCGCCAGTGCCCTGGCGATGGCCACGCGCTGGCGCTGTCCCCCGGACAGTTCTCCGGGGTAGCGGCGCATGGCGGAGCGAGGCAACGCCACCATATCCAGCAGTTCAGCGACCCGCTGTTCCCTTTCTTTGCGGGTGCCCACGCGGTGCACTCGCAGCGGCTCCTCAACCGAGGAGAACACCGAGTACATGGGGTCCAGGGACCCGTAGGGGTTCTGGAACACCGGTTGCATGACTCGCCGCAGCCCGAATAGCTCTTGCCGGTTCAGTGTCGACAGGTCAGTGCCGTGGTGGAACACCTTCCCGCTGGTCGGGTCGGTCAGGTTCAGGATGATGTTGGCGACCGTAGATTTGCCCGACCCGGACTCGCCGACCAGAGCCAGCGTGGTGCCTTTGCGCAGCCCGAAGCTGACGTCGTTTACGGCCTTGAAGGTCTTGGCCTTCCCCTTGGCGCCACGCACCGGGAAGATCTTGGTCAGATGTTCAACCCGCAGCACGTCCTCGGTGGACACGGCGCCCAGGCCCGCACCCAGCAGCTCCTCCTCCGTGGTCTCCACCCCCTGGGCGTGAGCCTGCTCAATGCGGTGAGAAGCCAGTGAGGGAGCCGCCTGCACCAGTCGCTTGGTGTAGGGGTGCTGGGGGTCCTTGAGGATCTCCAGGCTGGGACCGGATTCGACGACGCGGCCCCGATGCATCACCACCAGGTGTTCGGCCCGTTCGGCAGCCAACCCCAGATCGTGGGTGATCAGCAGCATGGCGGTTCCGCGTTCGCGGGTCAGGGTCTGCAGGTGATCGAGGATGACCCGTTGGACGGTGACGTCTAATGCACTGGTCGGCTCGTCGGCGATCAGCAGACTCGGGTCGGCGGCTATGTCGATGGCGATCAGGGCTCGCTGCCGCATACCTCCGGAGAACTCGTGCGGATACTGCTTTGCGCGGCGGTCGGCGTCCGGCAGGCCAGCTTCGGTGAGCAGTTCGGTCACTCTGCGGTCCAGCCGGCCGCCCGGCACAACATTGTTGGCCAGCAGCGTTTCCTTGACCTGGTTGCCGATCGACCATACTGGGTTTAGGTTGCTCATCGGGTCCTGCGGCACCAGGCCGATGCGGGCGCCGCGCAAGGCGGTCATGTCCTTGGCGGAGGCGCGGGTCAGATCGCGTCCTTCGAACAGGATCTGTCCGCCGGTTACGCGGCCGGTGCCCGGAAGCAGCCCGATAACGGCGTGGGCGGTTGTGGACTTGCCGGAGCCGGACTCCCCCACAATGGCCACGGACTGGCCCGGGTAGACGCTTAGATTCGCCTTGCGCACCGCCGGAACCATGCCAGTGGAGGAACGGAAGGCCACTTCGAGGTCGCGGATCTCCAGCAGCGGCTTATCGGGATCCGGGCGCCTTTGCGCGGTGGTGGTGTCGGTCATGGCATTCGCGTTCGCTTCACTCATTTGCGGGCCTTGGGGTCGAGGGCGTCGCGCACGACGTCACCCATCATGATGAAGCCGAGCACCGTCAGAGCCAGGGCACCGGCCGGGTAGAAGAGGATGCCGGGGGCGTTGCGTAGAGAGGACTGGGCGGCGGAGATGTCCGCACCCCACGACACGATCGTTGCTGGCAGCCCGATCCCTAGGAAGGACATGGTCGCCTCGGTGACAATGTATGACCCCAGGGACACGGTCGCGGTGACGATGATGGGGGCTGCAGCGTTGGGCAGGATGTGCCGGAACATGGTCGCCCATCTGCCGGCGCCCAATGCCGTCGAGGCGGTGACGAACTCGTCATTCTTCACCGACATGACCGCGCCACGCGTAATGCGGGCAATCTGCGGCCAGCCGAAGATCCCCAGCACCAGCACCACCGTGAAGACCGAGCGGTGCGTCTTGAACATGCTCATCACCACGATGGCGGCGAGCATGAAGGGCACGGCGAAAAAGATGTCGGTGATGCGCGACAGCAGGGTGTCAAACCAGCCGCCGAAGTATCCCGCTATGGCGCCAACCATAGAGCCGACCGCGACCACGAGCAGCGTGGTCAGCACCCCTACGCTTACAGATGCACGGGCGCCATAGACGGTACGGGCGTAGATGTCGCAGCCCTGCTTGTCGAAGCCGAAGGGATGTCCGGACCGTGCCGGCGCCAGGGAGTTGCTCAGCTCGCAGAAGCGGGGATCGGTGTTCGTGAACAGTCCCGGCGCCACCGCCAGTGCGACGGCGGCGAGGATAAGCAGGGCGGCGATCCAGAACAGGGGACGCCGACGCAGCTGCTTCCACGCCTCCCCCCACATCGACGCCGGTGCGGACTCGTCGGCGACGGCATCGACCGCGCCCAGACCGGTCTCATCGACGTCGGAGACGAAGCGCTCCTGGCCGGGGCGGGTGGCACCGGGCGCACCTGGTTGAAGAGTGTCAGGCATAGCGGATCCTCGGGTCGAGGGCGGCGTAGAGCAGGTCCACGAGCAGGTTGGAAATGATGAAGACGAGCACGAGCACGGTGGTGAAGGATACGACCGTTGTTCCCTGACCTTGGAGGATCGCCCGGTACAGGGTGCCGCCAACACCGTGGATGTTGAAGATTCCTTCCGTGACGATGGCGCCGCCCATCAGCGCCCCCAGGTCCGCCCCGAGGAAGGTCACCACCGGGATCAACGAGTTGCGCAGGATGTGGTGGGTGACCACGCGGCGCTCGGAGATGCCCTTGGCCCGGGCGGTGCGCACATAGTCGGCGGACAGGTTCTCCCCCACGGAGGTGCGGGTCAGCCGCAGCACATAGGCGAAGGAGACGGCCGAAAGCACCATGGCAGGCATGAGCAGGTCTCGGACGCCCGGATTGCTGCCCGCCGTAACCGGCAGCCAGCCGGCCTTGATGCCGATGAGGAACTGCAGCACGAAACCGATGACGAAGGTGGGGACGGCGATCACCGTCATGGAGACGATCAGCACCGTGGCGTCGAAGGCTCCGCCCCGGCGCAGCCCAGCCACGGTCCCGATGATGATCCCGAATACGGCCTCCAACACCAGCGCCATCACCGCCAGTTTGATGGTGACGGGGAAGGCCTGCGCCATCACCTCGGAAACGGGCTGACGGGAGAAGGTGGTGCCGAAATCACCGGTGAAGATGCCTTTGATGTACAGCAGGTACTGGACAATGAAGGGCTGATCCAGGTGGTACTCGGCGCGGATCTGGGCGACGACGGCGTCGGACAGGGCCCGCTCCCCGCCCAGGGCGGCCACCGGGTCGCCGGGCAAGGCGAAGACCATGGCATAGATCAGGAAGGTGGCCCCGAAGAACACGGGAACCATCTGCAGGAGTCTGCGCCCAACGTAGCGGAGCATGTGAGTCTTCCTGTTTGTTGGCGATCAAGTCATCGGGGCCGGGCGGGCGCCCGCCCGGCCCCGACAGCCGGGAGTGTCAGGCCTTGGTGATGGCGTAGTAGAGCGGAACGGAGTTCCAGCCCCACTCGACGTTGGACACCAGGCTCGAGTAGCCACCGAAGCCGTTCTGGTACCACAGCGGAATGGCCGGCAGGTCGGTAAGCAGTATCGTCTGCGCCTGCTTGTACAGCTTCAGCGCCTCGTCGGGGTCGGTGGCCTGCGCGGCCCCTTTCAGCAGGCCGTCGAACTCCGCGTTGGCGTAGTGGGCGTCATTGGAACCGGCTCCCGTTTGGTAGACGGCGCCCAGGAAGTTGGACATGGACGGGTAGTCGGCCTGCCAGCCGTTGCGGAAGCCCGACTTGATGGCGCGGGCATGGATGTCGTCGCGCAGCTCCTGGAACGTCGGGTAGGACTTGCCGGAGGCCTCGATCCCGAGGGTGTTCTTAATGGAATTGCATACGGCGTCCACCCAAGTCTTGTGCGGGCCGTCGGCGTTGTAGGCAATCGTGAACTCGCCCTCAAAGGGGCTGATGGCATCTGCGGCGGCCCACGCCTCCTTGGCGGCGTCGGGGTCGTAGGTCAGCACCTCATTGCCCTCGACATCCTCGGTCCACCCGTCGATAACCGGGGAGGTGAAGTCGGATGCCGGGGTGCGGGTCTCGTTGTAGATGGTGTCGCAGATCTCCTGCCGGTTGACGGCCAGGGACAGGGCCCTACGGCGCAGTCGCCCCTCCTGATCCATCTTGAAGTGCTCGGAGTCGACGTCGATGGAGAAGCACTGCACAACCGCGCCAGGCTCGTTGACGGCCCGGTCAGCCAGGTCGTCCTTGAAGGTGGCCAGGGCGGAATCCGGGATCGCGTCCAGGACGTCGACGGCGTCGGACTGTAGGTCGGCGTAGGCGGCGTCGTAGTCGGTGTAGAACACGAAGGTGATCCCTTCGTTGGCGGCCTTGCGCGGGCCGGCGTAGTCGGGGTTGGTGACTAGCTCGGCCCGGTCGTTGTGGGTCCAGCTGGACAGCGTGTAGGGGCCGTTACCGACAGGGTTCTGACCGAAGGCGTCCATATCGTCGTAGGCGGACTCCGGCAGCGGGTAGAAGGCGGAGTAGCCCAGGCGCAACGGGAAGTCGGACTGCGGTTCGGTCAGGGTGATGGTGAACTCGGTGTCGGAGACCTTCTTCAACCCCGTCAGTTCGGAGTCCTCATCGTAGGAGAAGCCCTGGATCGGCTCGTAGAAGTAGCTGGACAGGTGCGCGTGGGACAGCAGCGCACCGTAGTTCCAAGCGTTGATGAAGGAGTCGGCGGTTACCGGGGTACCGTCGGAGAAGGTCCAGCCCTCGTTGAGAGTGACGGTGAAGGTCTGGTTGTCGTCGGTGGTGATGTCCTTGGCGACCTCGTTGACTATGCCCCCATCGGCGTCGTAGCTGAACAGGCCGGCGAAGAGCAGATCCACGATGCGTCCGCCCCCGACCTCATTGGTGTTTGAGGGAATCAACGGGTTTTGCGGCTCGGTGCCGTAGGCGAGTACGGAATTGCTAGCGGCCGAGTCATCGGAGTTGTTGGAACCGCATGCTGCCAGGGACAACAGCACGGCCGTTGAGGCTGCTCCAATGCCGAAGGCACGGCGGGAGACGACAGTTGCGGTGTTCATCGGTCCTCTATGGTCGTTGTACTAGTTGAAGCGGATGCGCGAAGGCGTCTGCGGCGACGCGCTCGACGGCCGATGCGACGCATCGACCGTCGAGACTATTCACACGCGCTAGAGAATACACACATTGACGTCGTAACGAATCGGCTCGTCAGGATTCGTCTTCGGGCACGGCGTCGACACCCGCTTCCTTGCGCTGCTCGGGCGTGATCGGCGCTGGCGCGTCGGTCAGCGGGTCGTAGCCGCCGCCAGACTTGGGGAAGGCGATCACATCGCGGATGGAGTCCGCGCCGGTGAGCAGCGACACTATGCGGTCCCAGCCGAAGGCGATGCCGCCGTGCGGCGGAGCGCCGTACTTGAAGGCGTCCAGCAGGAAGCCGAACTTCTCCTGGGCCTCCTCCGGGCCGATCCCCATCACCTTGAAGACGCGCTCCTGAACATCACGCCGGTGAATACGGATGGATCCGCCGCCAATCTCGTTGCCGTTGCACACGATGTCATAGGCGTAGGCGAGCGCGGAGCCGGGATCGGTGTCGAAGCTGTCCAGACACTCCGGCTTGGGCGAGGTGAAGGCATGGTGGACGGCGGTCCAGGCCGACTCGCCCAGCGCCACGTCTCCCTCCGCTTTGGCCTCGGCCGACGGCTTGAACAGGGGGGCGTCCACCACCCAGACGAAGGACCAGGCACCCTCGTCAATCAGCCCGCAGCGCTTGCCGATCTCCAGGCGGGCGGCCCCCAGCAGGGCGCGGGAGGCGTCCACGGCGCCGGCGGCGAAGAAGATGCAGTCCCCCGGGTGCGCGCCCGCAGCCGCGGCGAGCACGGCGCGCTCGGTGTCAGTGATGTTCTTGGCGACAGGGCCACCCAGGGTGCCGTCCTCGGCCACGGTTACGTAGGCCAGACCGCGGGCACCGCGCTGCCGGGCCCATTCCTGCCAGGCGTCGAAGGTGCGTCGGGACTGGGAGGCGCCTCCCGGCATCACAACGGCGCCGACGTAAGGGTTCTGGAATACCCTGAAGGTGGTGTCCTTGAAGAAGTCGGTCAGATCCACCAACTCAAGTCCGAAGCGCAGATCCGGCTTGTCGGTCCCGTAACGCTCCATCGCTTCGCGGTAGGTGATGCGCGGAATCGGGGTGGGCAGCTCGTAATCGATCAAAGCCCAGACCTCGCGCAGGACGTCCTCGGCGACGGCGATGACATCCTCCTGGTCGACGAAGCTCATCTCAACGTCCAACTGGGTGAACTCCGGCTGGCGGTCGGCACGGAAGTCTTCATCGCGGTAGCAGCGGGCGATCTGGTAGTAACGTTCCATACCGGCCACCATGAGCAGCTGTTTGAACAGCTGGGGGCTCTGCGGCAGGGCGTACCACGAACCGGGAGCGAGCCTGGCGGGCACCAGGAAGTCGCGGGCGCCCTCCGGGGTGGAGCGGGTCAGCGTGGGCGTCTCGACCTCGACGAAGTCGTGGCCATCCAGCACCCGGCGGGCGGCTTGAGAGACCTTGGAGCGCAGCCGCATGGCATGCTGCATGGGGGTGCGGCGCAGGTCGAGATAACGGTACTTCAGGCGGGTCTCCTCCCCCACCTGGCCGGAGTCCTCGGCATGGTCGGAAACCTGGAGGGGCAGTGCCGCGGCAGGGTTGAGGATCTCCACGTCGGAGACGACGACCTCGATCTGCCCGGTGGGCAGGTTGGGGTTGGCGTTGCCCTCGGGACGGGCGCAGACCTCGCCGGTCACCCGGAGCACGTACTCGGCACGCAGATCGTGGGCGATTTCCTCACGGATGACGACCTGAGCGATGCCCGAGGCGTCTCGCAGGTCGATGAAGGCGACGCCGCCGTGATCACGGCGACGATCCACCCATCCGGCGAGTGTGACCACTTCTCCGATATCCGCGGCGCGCAGCGTGCCTGCCTCACGGGTTCGCATCACGATGCTGGTTCCTTCCGTTGGGGACGCTGGACCGGCGTCCGGCGGGGTGCACCGCGAGACGGGCGGGCACCGGCGGCGATACTACGCCGGGTCGGTACGCCGCTCAGCGCCGGGCGGCGTATTCGAGTTGACGCTCATAGGCCAGTAGCCGCCGACGCTCTACCGCCATAATCGCGCTCAGCACCGCCAGCACCGCCGCCAACGCCAGCACGACGGTGGTCACCACCGGCATAGAGGCGGAAATCCAGCCGTCTCCGGAAGAGGCGGCGTCCGAGCCGCCTCCCGCAGCGACCACCGGAGCGGTAGCCGTCACAGTGGGCGAGGACGACGCGACATCACCGACCGTCTGTGAGTCCTTCGCGGGCTCATGGGGCGGGCTGGCCTGCGACTCCCCACCGATGACGGTTACATCGGCCACCGTGAAGTAGGGGCTCTTGTTGGTGTAGTCCAGGGTGCGCACCGTATTGGTTGGTATATCTTCACCCTCCGTGACGCGGAAACGCAGCCAATGCGTGCCCTTGGCCACGTACGGGGGCAGTTCGACGGCGCCGGCGTGGGTGCCGTCCTCGCCCACGGTCAGTTGACCGACCACGCCGGTCTGGCCGCCGGGGGCGAGCTCGCCGTCGTCAATGAGGATCTCCACCTTGGCTCCCTGCGGGAAACCGGAGAGTGTATAGGTTAGCGTCCCACCGAGTGCGATAGTCGACGGGCTGACGGTGGAGGCCGTGCCGGTGGTGGAGTTGCCCAACAGCTGATCGGCTTGCGCTCCAGCGGTGGGCGTGAACACCATCACCGCAATCAGCAGCATGAGGAGCAGACGGCGCAGGAGGCGGCGGGCGTGATCCGGCGTCACCAAAGCAACCGCCCCGTGGCCGCGGCGGTTGCGCGGCGTCATAATCCGCGACCGTTGAAGCACGCCTCCCCCTCTCGTTACGCGTCTGTAACGAGCATACACGTTATCGGCGATTAATTCGCGTCCACGTGCCGATCAATGTGGGGCGCGCCAGCACCACGAAGGACACGGCACCGAGCACGAGCAGCATCCCGGCACCAATGAGCTTCCAGCCGTCCGCGCCGAGCGGACCGCTGGGAGTCAACGCATCGCCGGTTATGAGGGTGATGCCGGCGCCGTCGGTGCGTGCACTAGCCGTTTGGGCGATCTCGAGCTGCGCCCAACCCAGCAGTTGGGAGTCACGGTCGCCGACGGCGATCTTGTAACTGCCGGGTTCAAGGGTGGAGATGTCGATCGATACCGAGTTGTCCGCGTCGACCTGCACCCAACCGGGAGTGGTCGCGCCGGGGAAGACGAACACGGCCACCCAGTCCCCTGCAGTGACCTTGGAGGAGGGGAAGATCAGCGTGATGGCAGTGCCCTGACGGGTGCCAGATAGGGAGCCGGCGTTGTCCGGTCCGAGCTCACCGGGATCCCGGACAGGCGAAATCGGGGCGTTGGCCGGTCTGCGGGCGGTATCGTCCGCAGACCCCTGCACCGCTTCGGTGTTGTCCTGCTGGGGCGAGGGGTTGGAGCCGGCCTGTCCCGCGCTGCCACCGGTGTCGCGCACCACCAGGGGATCAACATCTACACCTTCGTTCAACCTATCGAAGCCGGTATTCGTACCGCCCGGGGGCCGGGTGCCTGGGGCGGGCGTGGTGATCGGCGTCGACGGTGATTGCGGAGAGGCCGTCGGACTCACCTCGGTAGGTGCGGCCGTGGGTGTGGGATCGGCCGTGGGCTCAGGCTCCGGCGAGGCGGAAGGTGTGGGATCGGCCGTGGGCTCAGGCTCCGGCGAGGCAGAGGGTGTGGGATCGGCCGTGGGCTCAGGCTCCGGCGAGGCGGAAGGCGTGGGATCGGCCGTGGGCTCAGGCTCCGGCGAGGCAGAGGGCGTGGGATCGGCCGTGGGCTCAGGCTCCGGCGAGGCGGAAGGCGTGGGATCGGCCGTGGGCTCCACGGCCGGGGGTGAAGACGGCACGGTGGTCGGCGCTGCGGTGCTGGGCTGCGCGGAGGGGGCGGGAACGTTACCGGGGATTGTTACCGAGATCGCCCCGACCTTACCGCCGGTCGGAGTAGCGGAGATGGTGTAGCCCGCACCGACCGAAGCTCCGGCATCGGCTAGGGCGGCGTCCGTGATGGTGAACCGGGTGCCGAAGAAGCGGGCTCTGACCATCACGGGCCGGGCGTTGCCCTGGGCATCCGCGATTTCCAGGACCACATTGAAGGTTCCTCCGATGTTGGTGCTGCGGTCGAAGGCCCAGCCGGTGCCGGTTAGGACGCCGTCGGAGTAGCTCAGCGTCGACTCTTCAGTCGCCTCGGGCAGCCGTACATCCATGGTCATGGTGTCGATCACTTCCCAGTCGGCCGCGCCCGGGAACCGCCACTCGATGGTGTACGTGCCCACATGCGGTTCCATGGCCTGCGTGAAGGGCCAAAGTGGCAGCGAATAGTCGGAACGCCCGTTGGTGACTTCCGGGTATATGGTCGCCGACTGCGCCGCGCCGGACTCGTCCACGATCCGTACCTGAACGGCGGCAGCGACCGTGCCGTCCGAGCCCAGGGTTCGTCCCTCGGAATCCTCCCAATCGGAGAACATCAGCAGCGGCCGGTCGGTGCTGGAGGAGGATACATAAGTGGCGCCGGGGATCTTCACACCCACCGTCACCTTGCCGACCCGGGCAGCGTCATCCTCGGTTGCTGGACTCAACGTCTCCGTACCCGGCTGCGGCGCAGCATCCACCCCTGGGGGAAGAGCACCCTCAGCTCCGATTCCGCTCGCCCGCGCTGTAGCTGAGGCGGCCGGCGCGTCATTGTCCGCCCCGGCTTGCCCAGCCTCGGTGCCAGCCCGACCGGCGATGGGCTCTGCCTGCGGCGAGTTGGTGGAGGAAGGATCAGGCAGGGTGACCACCTCCGTGATTTCCACCGTGCGCCCCACCACTGGTGATGCTGCGGGAGCTGCAGCATCGGATCCGGTCGGCACCAGCCGCCCGCCTGCTGCCAGAGCGCCCGCTCCTGCGGAGCTGAGCAGCACGAGGCCCAGTGCGGTAGGCAGTACGAATGCGGCGCGCAGCGCGGGTCTGCGTGCCGCTCTAGAAGCCTTGGCATGGCGCGGGGAATGGGTCATCGATTCAGAACTCGCCTGTTGGCCTTCTCAGGAATGCTTGGGAGGCACGCCGGTCCCTCCGACGCATTTCGATGGTATCGTCGAAATTGTCTGTGCGGCACTGAAATGTCGGGAGCGTGGGCGGTCTCACCCGCGGTTCGAACCGGACCGCGGCCTGCGGCGCACGCACCGTGGAAGACGACAATCCCCGTGATGACAAGGAATGCCGCACCCAGTTTGCGGGCGACACGCGCGCATTGACCACCCACGTCTCACTATCGTTTCGAAGGTCTCGATATGGCTCGGCCGGGCTGTGCCGACGGAATCGGCGAGACCGGATTCACGTGTGACTTGATGCGCGCAAAGGCGATTGTCCCTCGTGTCTCGGCGCGCACCCGCATACCATTGCACTCAGGAGTGATCCGTGCTGTGAGCCCCGTTCACGGCTCGTTCCGCCGCCCGCACTGTGCGGCGCCGGACGTGGCCCCGTGAGTTAAGTGCGTGAAACCCGTGAGGCCCCGCCGTCGAGTCCGATGGCGGCCGGGTGAGTGTGGTGGGTGCGGTGCGGCAAGAGCGGAGACCGTCCGGTCTCCCCCACGCTCCGCGACCGGTTCCCTCATGTGGAATCAGATACGGGAAATGACGATGACAGCCACCCCTACTGGGGATTCTGCGCCCTTCGGCGCCCCCGACGACACCACCCCCGGCTCCGCCCTGGGTATAGACGACCTGTTCAGCGCCGAGATCGCCGGCGCCCCCGACGCCGCCCAGCGGGCCCGCGCGCCCCAGGACCCCAGCGACGTCGGTGCTCGGGATGTGCACGAGGACGCACATGATGCCGACCTCGCCTCCCCCGCCGATCCCGTACCCGCCTCGGCGCAGTCCGCTGAGTCCTTCGATACTCCCGCATCCTCGGAGTCACCCGAGGATCCCGAGGATCTGGAGAATGAGGATGAGGCCGATGATGTCGACCTGAACCTGCCCGAGGCCGACCCGGAGCTGCCCGAATCCGAGGCGGACTTCGTGGACGAAGCCGAAGACGAGGATCCGGGGCAGGATGATCCGGACTACCCGACACCCGAGGCCGTCACCTTCGATGACCTGGGCCTGCCCACGGATCTGCTCAAGGCGGTCAAGGACATGGGCTTCCAGGTGCCGACCCCCATTCAGCGCGAGGCGATCCCGGTGCTGCTCTCGGGCCGCGACGTTGTTGGTATCGCCCAGACCGGGACCGGCAAGACGGCCGCTTTCGGACTGCCGCTACTGGACGCCGTAGACGCCCGCGACGGCGAGGTGCAGGCGCTGGTCCTGGCGCCCACGCGCGAATTGGCACTTCAAAGCGCCGAGGCCATAACCGATATGGCCAGTCGCTCACGCGGCCTCGATGTGGTCGCCGTCTACGGTGGCGCCCCCTACGGTCCGCAGATCGGTGCGCTTAAGGACGGCGCCCAGGTGGTAGTAGGCACACCCGGGCGCATCATCGACCTGATGGACAAGGGCGCCCTGGCACTGGACCAGGTGAAGTACTTCGTACTCGACGAGGCCGACGAAATGCTGCGCATGGGTTTCGCCGAGGACGTCGAGGCGATCGCCGCCTCCCTACCATCCCCCCGCCGCACCGCTCTCTTCTCCGCCACCATGCCGCCCGCCATCCAGGCGGTGGCCCGCCAGCACCTGGAAGACCCGATCCGTGTGGAGGTCTCCCGTCAGGCCTCCACGGTGGACACCGTCCGGCAGACCTACGCGGTGGTGCCCTTCCGGCACAAGATCGGCGCCGCCGCCCGGGTACTGGCCGTTACCGAGGCACAAGCCGCTCTGGTGTTCGTCCGTACCAAGTCAACCGCCGAGGACGTCGCCATCGAGCTGGCCGGCCGCGGAATTCAGGCGGCCGCCATCTCTGGTGACGTGCCGCAGCGTGAGCGCGAACGGCTCGTAGAGCGACTGCGCGCCGGCACTCTCGACGTGCTGGTGGCCACTGATGTGGCCGCCCGGGGACTGGATGTGGACCGCATCGGGCTGGTGGTCAACTTCGATGTCCCCCGGGAGGCGGAGGCTTATGTGCACCGCATCGGCCGCACCGGGCGCGCCGGACGCCACGGCGAGGCCGTCACCTTCCTGACCCCCAAGGAAAAGCGCAAGCTCCGCCAGATCGAGCGGCTGACCGGTACCCGTCTGGAGGAAATCACCCTCCCCTCCCCCGCGGACGTATCCGAGCACCGCGCGGGCAAACTGCTCGAGCGGGCCGCCGCTCGACGCGAGCGCGGCCGTCTGGAGATGTATGCCGATCTGGTCGCCGCCAAGAGCCAAGAGCTGGGAATCGAGGCTGACGAGCTTGCCGCCACCCTGCTGGCCCTCGCCGTCGGCGACGAGGGGCCCCGACGTCGTGACGACGGCAAGCGTCCCCGGCGGGGCAATCGCGAGGAGCTCCTGGATGATGACGGCACCTTCGTGTCTGCTTCCTTCGAAGGCGGCCGTGATGACCGCCGTGGGCGCCGTGGAGACCGTATCGATGGCAAGCCAGGCGCATCCAGGGGTGGCCGGCGCCGTCATGAGGACGGAACCGGAACCGTCTACCGCATCGAAGTCGGCCACCGGGATCGCGTGCTGCCGGGCGCGATCGTTGGCGCCCTGGCTAACGAGGGCGCCATCTCCGGCTCCGACATCGGCAAGATCGATATCCTGCAGTCCTTCTCACTAGTTGAGATCCACACGCCGCTGGATGACGAGCAGATGGAACGTATGCGGCATGCGACCTTCGCTGGCCGAGAGCTGCGCATTCGCGTGGACGAGGGGCCGGGCTCAGGCGGTTGGGACGACCAGCGCGGCGATCGCTCCGGAGGGTCACGCGGCCGGAACAACGACCACGGTTCGAGGCGTTATGAGCGTGGCGGCTTCAAGCGGCGCTACGACCGTGATAACCGTCGGAATGACAGCAACGACAGGAACGGCCGCTGGGGCAACCGCGGCTGGAACAGCGGCCACAAGGGCGGTTTCCGGGGTAATCGCGGCGGGCGGTGACACACCGGCTTTGAGCCCGGCCGCGGAGGGGAGGACAACCGCATGATCCCAGCCGTGTATCTGCTCACTGTGGTGGTGTTCGGCTTCACCGCGACCCTGCTGCGCCTACCCCCGCTGGTCGGGTTTCTGGCAGCTGGATTCGTCCTGGGCTCCTCGCCACTACCGAATCTGACTTTCATCGAGGTGCTCGGCGATCTCGGGGTGGCGGTGCTACTGTTCACCATCGGGTTGAAGCTCGATCTGCGGGTGCTGCGCCGCAAGGAGGTCGCCGGCACCGCCATGATCGTCATGTTGGTGCTGACCGTCCTCGGGACCGGGCTGGTGGCGGGGATGCTAGCCCTCGGCTTGAGTCTGGGCGCCACCACCCCCGGGGGCATCGCCTCGGTGGGTTTCGCTCTGTCATTCTCATCAACGGTCGTTGTGGTCAAGCTTCTAGAGGAGCGTGATGACTCCGGTTCCCTCTACGGGCGCATCGCCATTGGCGTGCTAGTGCTGCAGGACATCGCGGCAGTCGCCTACATGACCGTCACATCGGGACGTGCTCCCAGCCCGTGGGCAGTTGCCCTGGTGGCGCTGTGGCCGGCGTCCCGGCTGCTGCGCGGTGTGCTGGACCGCATCGACCACCGGGAGATGCGGGCCCTGTTCGGCATGTCCATGGCGCTGCTGCCCGGCTATCTGCTGTTCGATCTGGTCGGCCTCGACGGGGATCTGGGCGCCCTGATCATGGGTGCGCTATTCGCCTCACACCCCGCCGCCAAGGAGCTTTCAAGCGCCCTGTTCACCATCAAGGAGCTGCTGCTGGTCGGCTTCTTCCTTGCCATCGGTTTGGACGGAATCCCCGGAAGCTCTGCTTTCGCCCTGGCTGGAGTGCTGCTGGTGTTGTTGCCGCTGCGGTCACTGATCTACACCGGAGTGCTGCGGGTGATGGGTATGCGGCGCCGTACCTCCGTGCTGACCGGCATGGCCCTGACGGCATATAGCGAGTTCGCACTGATTGTGGTGGACACCGCCACCGACCACGGACTGCTCGGCGGCGAATGGCCGGCGGCGATCTCCCTGGCGCTGGCGCTGTCCTTCGTGGTGTCTGCAGTCGTCAACCACAAGCCCGCCGCCCTGGTGGAGTGGATGTCCGAGCGGTTGCCCGACCGTCCCAACACCACGCTGCACCCCGATGAGCAGCCTTTGCGGCTCGAAGGCGTGTGCACGGTGGTATTCGGCATGGGGCGGGCCGGACGCTCCACTTACACCCGCCTGTACGCCGACGGGCAGACGGGTGTGCTCGGCATCGACAACGACGCCACCAAGGTGGAAGAGATGACGCGCCAGGGATTCAACGTCATGGAGGCGGATGCCACCGACCGCCAGTTCTGGGAGCGCTTGGAGGCGGTGCACGTGTCAACGGTGGTGCTGGCCATGTCCGAGCCTGGTGCCAATGTGCACGTACTGGAGTGGCTGGGCCGCAACGAATTCGATGGGCGAATCCTGGCGATCGCCCGCTATGACGACGAGGCAGCGACCATGCGGGCTGCGGGGGTGGACGCCGTGATCAACCTCTACGAGGGCGCCGGAGAGGCCCTGGCCCGGGCCGCCGAGGCCCTACCTCCGGCCGCCGTGGATGGTGTCTACGACGCCAACGCTAGCTAGTTGGCGTCCACCTGCGCTAGCTGGGGGAACAGGTCGGCCTCATCGGCGGGGAACCAGGTAGTAGCGTCAGCCGGAACCTGATCGCCGGAGCGAATGTCCTTGACCGAGTCGGGTTCACCGTCCGCGCCCGGGAACCAGACGAAGGGGATGGACCGCTTGTCCGCGAAGCGGATCTGCTTGCCATACTTGGCGGCTGTCGGGGACACGTCGGCGGCAATACCACGGCCGCGCAGCCGATCGGCAATGGCATCGGATGCGCCGCGGTGCGCCTCATCGGCAACCGCGACCAGCACCGCCGTCGGCACGGCCCGGGTCACTTCCACCATGCCAGCGCCAATCACCCTCGCCAGCAGGCGGGACAGACCGATGGAGATGCCCACGCCGGGGAAGGTGCGTTTGCCGTCGGAGGCCAAGGAGTCGTAGCGGCCGCCGGAGCACACCGAGCCGAGGTCCTCGTGGCCGGTCATGAAGGACTCGTAGACAGTTCCCGTGTAGTAGTCCAGGCCGCGAGCGATCTTCAGGTCGGCGACAATGGCACCGGGGCGGCGGCTCCCGGCCGCACGCAGCAACTCAGCCAGCTCCTCCAGGCCCTGCACCAGCAGCTCGGTGGGTGCCGCGCCGTCGAGAGCCGCCATAACACAGGCGCGTACGTGCTCGGGATCATCCCCAGTGATCTCAGCCAGGTGCAGGGCCGCCTCGGCCTGCTTGGCGGTGATGCCGACGACGTCAACCAGTTCCGCGGCGACCCGGCCGGCCCCGATCTTGTCGAGCTTGTCGACCACCCGCAGCACCTCAGCCAGCTGCTCCTCGGCGACCCCGAGCGACTGGTAGAAGCCCTGGGCGACCTTACGGTTGGACACGTGGATGGTGACGGCCGGGATGGGCAGTGCGGACAGGGCCTCGTGCATGACCAGCGGCATCTCGACGTCGTGGAACAGTGGCAAGGCGCCGTCGCCCACGACATCGATGTCCGCCTGGATAAACTCACGGAAGCGGCCCTCCTGCGGGCGCTCGCCGCGCCAGACCTTCTGGATCTGGTAGCGCTTGAACGGGAAGTGCAGGGTGCCGGCGTTGTCCAGCACGTAGCGGGCAAAGGGGACGGTCAGGTCGAAGTGAAGTCCCAGCTGCTTGGCAGGGTCCGCATTCTCCTCACCGGGATCGGCCTGCAGGCGGGAGAGCAGGTAGACCTCCTTGCTGGTCTCCCCCTTGCGGGTCAGCTCCGACAGCGGCTCGACGGCGCGGGTCTCGATCCCGCTGAAGCCATGCAACTCGAAGGTGCGGCGCAGGGTGTCGAGGAACTGCTGCTCGACGATGCGGGCGGCGGGAAGCCACTCGGGAAAGCCGGAGAGAGAGGATTGCGCCTGTCGGACCTGTGCTGGAGCCATGGGCCGCATTGTGTCATGTCATCTCGCCAAGCGATGACAGCCATGACGCTAGGTGCGCCGTGCCCGCCCCGACCGGCGCTCACGCACCGGTCTCGCCCTGCTGTGCGCCGTGCCCGCCCCGACCGGCGCTCACGCACCGGTCTCGCCGCCGCGGACCTTCGCCTCGGCCAAATAGGGGTTGGCATGGTGCTCGTGGGCCATGGTCGTGGCCGCGCCGTGCCCGGGCAGCAGCACCGTTTCCGGATCGATAACGCTTGCTAACAGCCGCAGCGTCGCCCACATCTGATACTGGTCTCCGCCCGGCAGATCGGTACGGCCCACGCTGCCCTTGAAGATCACATCGCCGTCCAGCGCCACCAGGTACTCGCGCTCCGGAATGTCGGTCGGATCATCAAGGACCTCCGCCTCAAACAGCAGCTGGCTGTCACCCAAGTCGGCGTTTAGGAAGAACAAAGTGGACCCTTCCGAGTGACCGGGCGCGGGCACGGCCCTTAACGCGACGCCCGGGACCAGTTCGACGGCTGCCCCGAATCCGTCCTGCGGGAAGGCACGCACATCCGCCGGTCGCTGCCACTGGCTGCCGGCCAAGTCGGCGAATGTCATGCCGTCGGCTGCGATTCCAGTTGTGGTTGCGGGATCATCGAGCCGGTACAGGTCAGGCTGGGGAATGTAAACCGGCACCCCAGTGGGATCCACCCCGCCATCCGGCCCGGCGTCTATGCGCCCCTGGGCCACCGCAGCATCGATCAACCGTTGAGCGTCCCAAACGTGGTCGGCGTGACCGTGGGTCAAGAGTATGGCGCCAAGCCGCAAGTGATTCGAACGCAGCAAGGCCATGGCACCACGGGCCGCACCCGCGCCCGGATCCACCACCAGGGCGGGGGCACCCGGCTCAGCGGCCAGGACGTAGCAGTTGGCTCCGAAAACTGCAGCTAGAGTGCGCTCAATGAGCATGTCGGCCATGGTAGCTGAAGAGCAGCTGTGGCTAATCGTGCCGAACTGTCCGCCGCTGGTGATTCCGAGGTGGCCGCAGTGGTTCCGCCCCGCCCGACCGACAGGTAGGCTCGTCCTCAACTGTCGCCCTCCGGCGACATGTCGTCGTCCGGCCCCGCGCCGGACGTGAACGGAACGGGGCGGATCCGCTCGCCCCACCCCGTCAGATCCGTGAAGGAGCGCAATGACCGAGCAGACGCAGCCCCAGGCCGAAGCCACCACAGCGGTGGAGCCCACGGCCGACACCGGGCAGGCTGCTACCGAGCCCACGCCGACTTCTCCCGACGCCGTCGGGCCGGCCGACACCGAACTCACCCAGACCGAGCCGACCAACCCGGCGCAGCACGCCGAGAGCCCCGACGACAGTCGCGACGAGGCCCCGGCGCAGCCACCTGCGGACTCCCCATCCGGCAACGAGGAACAGGCACCGACCGCCGTCGACGAGACTCCCGAATCCACCACCCAGTCCTCCGAGTCCTCCGAGACCGCCTCCGACCCTGAGGGCGAGCAGCACACGCCAGCTGCCCGGCCCGAGCCGTCGCAGGCGACTTCGGCGGATTCCGATACCTCCGAACAGGCCGCACCGGCGGAGCCGCAGGTCGACCCCGAGGCCGCCATGGATGCCGCCAAATGGGGCCGGGTCGACGGCGAAGGCCGGGTCTACGTGCAAGACGGGGGAACCGAACGCGAGGTGGGACAGTTCCCGGGCGTGCCGATCGCCGAGGCCATGGCCTACTACGTGCGCCGTTACCTGGACCTGAGTTCCAACGTCGACCTGTTCGCGGCCCGGCTTCCGCACCTGTCCGTGCGTGAGATCGACTCCACCATCAAGAACTTGGACGACTCCCTCAAGGAGCCGGCCGCCGTCGGCGACCTGGAGGCCCTGCGTGCCCGATTCACCGCACTGAAGTCGGTGGCACTGGAACGTCGGCAGGCGGTTGCGGCCGAGCGCGCCGCCGCAAAGGAACAGGCACTGAAGGATCGCACCGCCATCGTGGAGCGGGCCGAGGCCGTGGCCGCGCAGGACCCTGCCCGCACCCAGTGGAAGTCATCCGGCGCGGAGTTGCGCGCCCTGCTGGAGCAGTGGAAGGAGGCGCAGCGCCGCGGCCCACGTCTGGACCGTCCCACCGAGGACGCGCTGTGGAAGCGTTTCAGCCACGCCCGCACCACCTTCGACCGTCACCGCCGCCAGTACTTCAGTGAGTTGGACGCCAAGCAGGCCAAGGTGAAGGCCGCCAAGGAGGCGTTGATTAAGCGGGCTGAGGAGCTTTCCAACTCCACGGACTGGGCGGGCACCTCCGCCCGCTACCGCGAACTCATGAATGAGTGGAAAAAGGCCGGACGTGCCTCCCGCAAGGAGGACGACGCCCTATGGGAGCGTTTCCACGCCGCCCAGCAGGTCTTCTACGACGCCCGCCGCGCCAAGGACCAGGCCACAGACGCGGAGTACGCCAGCAATCTGAAGGTCAAGGAGGAGCTCGCCGCTAAGGCCGAGGCCCTGCTTCCGATCAAGGATCCCAAGGCCGCCCGCAAGGCCCTGCGCCCCATCCAGGAGGCGTGGGATGAGGCAGGCCGTGTGCCTCGCAATGCAGTGCGGCGGTTGGAGTCGCGCATGCGCGCCGTCGAGGAAGCACTGCGCCGCGCCGAGCAGGCCGAGTGGCGCCGCACCGACCCGGAGACCATGGCGCGCGCTCAGGGGCTGGCCAGTCAGCTGGAGGACTCCATTGCCGAGCTGGAGGCCGATCTGGCGGCAGCTGAGGCCTCCGGCGATGCCAAGGCACAGGCTCAGGCGGAGGCGGCGCTAACCGCCCGCCGCGCGTGGCTGGATCAGGTACGTCGCACCACACGCGCCTGAGGGCCGTCCACCAGTTCGGTTATGCCGACGACGGCGGGTCCCATCCGCATCTATAGGACGGGACCCGCCGTCGTGTGTTTGTGCTCCGAGTATGTCGGGGCCACGGTTGAGGCTGAGTCCTTCTACTGAGTTGCCGGCGCCAGATTGCGCCAGGCGCGGCGGTGCAGCAATACACCGGCGGCGACCGACACGTTCAGTGACTCCACCGCCGGATTCATCGGAATGCTCACCGTCGCCTGCGCCAGGGACCGCGCCTGCGAAGTCAACCCGGAGGTCTCGGCCCCCAGAATGAGCGCGAGCCTGCCCTCCCATGCCGATAGTCGATCAAGCGAACCGGTTGCACCGGCGTCCAGCGCCGCCAGGTGCCCGCCGGCGCGGGTGAACTCGGCGGCCAGTGCGGTCATCTGCGGCCAATCCATAAGCGCCACCGGCAGGGAGAAGACGTAGCCACGACTGGCCCGGATCAGACGACGATCGGCAATAGACGCAAGCCCGGAGTCCACCAGCACGACCCCGGCGGCGCCGAAGGCATAGGCACTGCGGGCGATCGCCCCAATGTTGCCGACAATCCGCACCCCGTCGAGGATCAGCAAGTCTCCCTTGGTCTGCAGCAGGCGCCCAGCCTCCACGGGGGGCGGCACCCGGGCGACGCCGAACACCTCAGGGCGCTTGTCGGAACGGAACAGCTCGGTCGCCAAGCCCGCGGCCACGGTAGTAACGGGGACGCGCCGACGCGCGCACTGATCCGACAGCTCGCGGGGCAGCGTGGCCGAGTCGAGCACGTACACGTCGGACAAGCGCAGACCGGCACGCAAGGCGTTCAGCAACGGCTCGTAATCCTCCACCAGCACGGACTTGGTGGGTCGCCCGGACACCTTGGCCAGGTCGGCTATCCGCTGGGCCGCAGGCGTCGCCCGGTCCGTCAGGACCTCTCCCCCGAGCACATCTTTGATTCCGCCCTCGGCCGTAGTCCCGGTCATAGTCAGGTCCTTTCCTGGTGGGTCACGGTGCGCGGCGAGTCTAGCGGGTGGGTCTCGTAGTGTGGTGGTCTACACGCAGATGGATCCCTCCCGGACGCGTGCCCCTCAGAACCACCTGCGCCCCCAAATGCGTCTGAGTTTTCCACAGGCCTGCACTCGGTGCTGGTGTAACAGACCGTGGGCGGGCGAAGATGCGGACATGGCTACAACCGCCGTCACCAGCCAATCGCCGCCCTATCCGCGGATGTCGGGCGCATCCCGGCGTACGACAGTCCGCACGGTTCCTGCGCGCGCGTTGCTGGCTCGCCTATTGCCCGGTCCGGTGCAGCCGATGCTGGAAGCGCCCGAGCAGCATGAGCTAGCCCTGCTGCGATGCCAAGGCCTGGATCACCAGGTGCTGGTGGATGTGCTGGGGCGGGCGGTGCCTGCCGACATGCTCACCACGGCCACTGCCCGTGCCGGCGCTCTTGCACCTGAGCCACCGGCAGGTTTCGCGATAGCCGGGCGCACTGCGCTATGGGTGCATACCGGTGGCGAAGCGCCCGCAGAGCTGGAGCTACTACGGGCCGTGCCCGCCACCGACGTGGTGACTCTGGCGGGCGTGCCCTGCCTGAGGCTGGCGCGCACCGTCGTCGACCTGGCGCGCACCGCGCCACCGACGATGGCAGTTCACGCGGTGCTGCAAGGCCGCCGCGCAGGGTTGACTCGACGAGAGCTGGAATCCGCCCTGCTGTCCTGCCGGGGCGGAAGCATGCGGGGACTCAGGCGGGCACGCCGCCTGATCGACGACTTGTACGCGCCCTTGCCCGAGTATCAGACCGATACTCACTGTCCACTGCGCCCGGCCCTCGCCCCATGCTGATGACGGTTGGATGAGGAGGTCAGGCGCCGCGCCTCGAAGACGCCGTCGATCCGACGCAGTGAGGCAAGCGTGTGATCCAGGTGCCCGGCCTCGGCCAACTCGACTACGAACCTGCCCACCACGACCCGGTCCCGGGAGGTCCCGACGTTGGCACTGATCAGGTTCACGTGGTTGTCCGCCAAGACGCGCGTGATATCCGCCAACAGGCCTCCTCGGTCGAGTGCCTCAACCTCCAGCTGAACCAGGTAGGCGCTCTGCGCGTGCTCGGCCCACCGCACATTCAGAATGCGCTCGGGCTGCCGCTTAAGCTGTTCAACGTTCTGACAGTCGGCACGGTGAACCGACAGGCCGGAACCACGAGTGATGAAGCCGACGACATCGTCACCCGGCATGGGAGTGCAGCAGCGGGCGAGTTTAACGTACACATCACCTTCGCCCATGCCCTCAACGATGATGCCCTGATCGCCAACGGCACGGCTGCGCTGCTGGGTGGGTGCCGCTCGAGTCGGCAGCACCCCCTCGGCTAGGGTCTCCTCGGCACCGGCCTCCCCGCCCATTGATGCCACGAGCGTGTCCACCACGTGCTGAGCGGATACGTGCCCCTCGCCGACCGCCGCATACAGCCCGTCGATGTCCCGCTTGTTGAGGGTCTCGGCGACATTCATGAGCGAGTCGTGACTCATCAGTCTCTGGATGGGCAGGTCCTTCTTGCGCATGGCGCGGGCGATAGCGCCCTTGCCGGCCTCAATGGCCTCCTCACGACGCTCCTTGGAGAACCATGCCTTGATCTTATTGCGTGCCCGGGTGGAGCCGACGAAGTTCAGCCAGTCGCGGCTGGGCCCCGCCCCCTGCGCCTTGGAGGTGAACACCTCCACCGTGTCACCGTTTTCCAGCTTGGTGTCCAGTGGCACCAGGCGACCGTTGACGCGGGCGCCTACGGTGCGGTGACCGACTTCCGTGTGCACGGCATAGGCGAAGTCCACAGGTGTGGAATCCCTCGGCAGGGCCAGCACATCCCCCTTTGGTGTGAACACATACACCTGCCCGCCGGACATCTCATAGCGCAGAGAGTCCAGGAATTCGGCAGGATCCTGGGTCTCCTTCTGCCAGTCGACCAGCTGCCGCAGCCAACCGAGCTCGCCGGCGTCGGACTCACCGGGGGCACCGCCCAGAGGACTGGGGCCGGTGGCATTTGGATCCTCCTTGTACTTCCAGTGTGCCGCCACCCCATACTCCGCCATACGGTGCATCTCATGGGTGCGGATCTGGATCTCCACGGGCTTGCCGCCCGGACCAATCACCGTGGTGTGCAGTGACTGGTAGAGGTTGAACTTAGGGACAGCGATATAGTCCTTGAAGCGCCCTGACATGGGTGTCCAGCGCGAATGCAATGCACCCAGCACTGCATAACAGTCCTGGACCGTGTCAACAATCACGCGCACTGCGACAAGATCGTAGATGTCGTCGAAGTCCTTGCCCCGCACGATCATCTTCTGGTAGATCGAATAGTAGTGCTTGGGGCGACCGGTGACGATGCCCTTGATCTTGTTAACCCTCAGATCCTCCTCGATCTGCAGGCGCACCTGGCGCAGATACTCCTCCCGGGCGGGGGCGCGTTCGGCCACCAGATGCTCGATCTCATCGTATACGCCCGGATACAGGGCCTTGAAAGAACGGTCCTCCAGCTCCCACTTGATGGTGTTCATCCCCAGTCTGTGCGCCAGGGGCGCGTAGATCTCCAAGGTCTCCTTGGCCTTGCGGGCGGCGCTGTCCTGGGGAACGTACTTCCATGTGCGCGCATTGTGCAGCCGATCACCCAGCTTAATGACCAGCACCCGGATGTCCTTGGACATGGCCACAATCATCTTGCGCACCGTCTCGGCCTGGGCGGCGTCCCCGTACTGGACCTTGTCGAGTTTGGTGACGCCGTCCACCAGGAGGGCGATCTCGTCACCGAAATCGGCACGCAGCCGCTCCAGCGTGTAATCGGTGTCCTCCACCGTGTCGTGCAGCAGGGCGGCGGCCAGCGTCTGCGGAGTCATTCCCAGTTCGGCGAGGATCGTGGCAACCGCCACCGGGTGGGTGATGTAGGGTTCCCCTGACTTGCGCTTCTGGCCGGCATGTGCCTTCTCCGCCACCCGATAGGCACGCACAATGAGACTGGTATCGGCCTTGGGATGATTGGCCCGCAGCGCCCGCATGAGCGGCTCAATGGCGGGGGGTGTCGAATGACCGCGCGCACCGAACCAGGCCAGGCGGCTGCGCACCCGAGAACCGGGCACGACCGTCTCATCAGCCGTGTCGGCTCCGCTGCGCGTGTCCGTCGTCATACCCGGATCATAACCGCGTTCTCCTAACGACGAGACCCGGCAGGCGGGGATCAGGAGGATTCGAAAACGACGACGGAGTCGATATCCCGTCCGGCGAGCCTCTCGCGCCCGCCCAGCCCCGCCAGCTCAAGCAGCATGCAGATCGACTCGACCTTCGCACCGGCCTGCTCAAGCAGGCTGATGGAGGCGGCCGCCGTGCCACCGGTGGCCAGCACATCGTCGATTACCAGTACGCGCGATCCCTCCGTGACCGTCTCGGGCCGCAACTCCATGCGGGCGGTGCCGTACTCCAGCTCGTAGTCGACGCCGAGCACCGGGCCGGGCAGTTTCCCGGCCTTGCGGACCATCACCATGCCGATGCCCAGATGGACGGCCAGTGGCGCGGCAAGAATGAAGCCCCGGGACTCCAAACCGGCGACGGCGTCGATGTGGCCGCGATAGTGGGCGGCCAGGCCGTCAATGAGATTCGCGAAGGCCTCGCCGTTAGACAGCAACGGGGTGATGTCACGGAACAGTACGCCCGGCTCTGGGAAGTCCGGGATTTGTCGTAGGTTGTCCAAAACGAGCTGGGTGAGCTCGCGGGGCAGGGCGGGTGAAGTGGTCATGGCCGCTTCCTCTTCCTCTTGGGCTGGGCGGAGAATCCGAGATGGTGACCGGGAATCACTGGGGCGGCCACAGGCGTGGCGGCGATGGCTGCGAGCGCCTCCGGATCGTCGCCGGCCTGGGCCAGGCGCTGGTCCCGGGCCTGGGCCACCCTGTCCGCCTGCTCCTTAACAGCCTTCTCTCGTCCCCGCAGATCAACCAGGATCGGGGTGGCCAAGAACAATGACGACACGGTGCCGGCGATCATCCCGATGAACAAGGTCAGGGCGATATCGCGCAAGGTACCCGCACCCAGAATGAAAGCACCTACCACCAGCAAAGAGGCCACTGGCAGCACACCGACCACGGAGGTGTTGATCGAGCGAACCAGGGACTGGTTGACCGCCAGGTTGGCCAACTCGCCGTAGGTGGAACGTGTCTGGGTCTCGAAGCCGTCGGTGTTCTCACGCACCTTGTCGAACACCACCACCGTGTCGTACAGGGAGTAGCCAAGGATCGTCAGCACACCGATGATGGTGGCGGGAGTGACTTCGAAGCCGCTGGCCGCGTAGACGCCCACGGTGATCAAAATGTCATGGCTGAGGGCCAGCAGTGCCGCCACCGCCATCTTCCAGGTGCGGAAGTAGCCCCAAATGAGGGCGCCGACCAGCACGAAGAAGATGACCAGGCCCCGTACCCCCTTGCTGGTCACATCCGCTGACCAGGTCGGTCCAATCGTGGTCGCCGAGACGTCGGCTTCTGTCACGCCATAGGCGTCGGTCAGGGCTGCGGACAGGGTGTTGAGCTCGTCGTTGCTCAGCTCATTGGTCTGCACGCGCACCGAGGACGATCCCATAGTGGTCACCGATGCCCCCGATGCCAGGCCCTCCTCAGCCAGGACCCGGTTGGCGGGACCGACTGCAGGATTAGCCAGGGAGGTGACCGTGACCTCCGAGCCGCCTCGGAAGTCGATACCGGGCGTGAGCCCCACGGTAGCGATCAGGACGATGGAAGCAGTCATCACGGCGCCTGCGATCGCATACCACAGCCGACGCCTGCCGATGAAGGGGAATGAGGTTTTGCCGGAGTAGAGCTCGTTGCCGAGCTGGGCGAGGGACTTCATGCCTGCTCGTCCTCCTTTCCGCTGTGGGAGTCGGTGGACTCCTTGGACTCGGTGTCCTCATCGGTGGGCGAGGTGTCATCTGCCCGCTCCTGGGCGCGGCGGGCCGCGGCGCGCCGCCGGGCCAGTGAGCCCGTGGCGGCTGCGGAACCGGCCAGTAGTCCACCCCTGTAGGCGGCGCGGGAGCGAGCACCCAGATGCTCGGGGTCCAGGCCCGACAGGCGGTGGCCCTCTCCAAAGAAGCGGAACCGCAGGATCCACACCAGCATCGGATGGGTGAATAGGATGATGACAGCCAGGTCGACCACCGTGGTCACGCCCAGGGTGAAGGCGAAGCCCTGCACGCCGCCGACGGCCAGGAAGTACAGGACCACCGCGGCCAGCAGGTTAACCGAGTCCGAGACGATGATCGTTCGGCGGGCATGTCGCCAGCCCTCGTCAACCGCCGCCACCAGGGTGCGACCATTGCGCACCTCGTCACGCACACGTTCGAAATACACGATGAAGGAGTCCATGGTGATGCCAATGGCGATGATCAGCCCGGCCACACCTGCCAGCGACAGCCGGTAGCCCATGGACCAGCTGAGCAGGGCGATCACCAGATAGGTACCGGCGGCGGCCACCAGCAGGGAGGCAACCGCCACGATCCCCAGTCCGCGGTACTGCCATCCCAAGTACACCACGATGAGTGCGAAGCCGATCAGCCCCGCGATCAGGCCGTTACGCAGCTGTTCCGTGCCCAGGGTGGCCGAGATGCGCTGCTCGGACTGAACGGTGAAGGACAGTGGCAGGGATCCGAAGGACAACTGATTGGCCAGTGTGTTGGCCTGTGCCTGGGTGAAACGACCGGAGATCTGCACCCGGCCGTCGGTGATGGCGGTGACGACATCGGGGTTGAATCCCGAGGCCATGATCGTCAGTCCGTCCAGCACAATCGCGAACTGGGCCTTTTGGGAGTTGACGGAGGTTGCGTCCGTCGCCGTGGCAGCGCTGTCGCGGTATGCGATCAGCCTTTCGGAGACGTCGGCGAATTGCTGGGCGCCCTGGTCGTCGAACTCCAGGCTGACCACCCAATTGTTGATGGTATTGCCCTGGCTGGTGGTCTCCAGGCCCGAGGAGGCCGAGCGCACATTCGTGCCGGCGATATCCGCGGGACCGAGTATGTAAATGGCGCCGCTGCCGTCGCGGGCGCAGGAGATTACCGCGGCGCCGGGATCCTGAACCTCGCCCGTCAGCGACTCGGGGGAAGTGCAGTCAGTCATGTAGGCGTCGTAGATGAGCTGCTCGGAGATCCAGGCGTCGGAGGAGTGATCGTCACTGGTCGACTCCAATGGGTCGGGGCCGATGGTGCCGTCGCCGTTGACATCGGCGAGGGAGGTCGCCATCTCCTCGGTCGTCACCGGTGCCGTCGGCACCGCCTGGGCCTCGGGGCTCTCCTGCGCCGGGGCCTCCTCGGGAGCCTCAGTGGAGCTCTGGGCGTCGGTGGCAGGAGCGGTGGGACTGGCCGTGGCCTGGCTGGCGACGTAGTTGTTCTGGGCCTCGGCATAGGTGGCGGCGCTGGCCTGCAGTATCCGGATCACGGGGCGGAAGTACAGCACCGCGGAGTTACGCACCAGATCGAGGGTCTCCTCACTGGGTGTGCCGGGCAGGGAGACCACGATGTTGTTGCCTCCCTGGCGGGAGATCTGGGCCTCGGACACGCCGGAGGCGTCCACACGCTGGCGGATGATCTCAATGGCCTGATTGAGATCTTCATCCGTGATCTCTGAACCGTCGGAAGTGGTTGGGGTCAGGATGATCTGGGTGCCGCCCTCGAGGTCGAGGGCGAGCCCCGGGGTCATCTGGGTGCGACCGGTGGCGGCGCCGATCGCCAGGCCTACATATCCCAGTACGACCACCAGAAGCAGCGTCAGCAGGCGCCGGCCGGGATGCTTGAGTTTATTAGTGGACAAGCGGTCCTCTCCTCGGAAAGAGCGGTATACGCCGCCAGCCCCTACCGGGCGACGGCGTGGCTGCGGTCTCAGGCCTGGGGCTGGGACTCGGACGGCCCCTCGGGTGCCTCCTGCGGGCTGGCGGAGTCCTGGACATGTTCGATCTGCGGGGCCGCGCCGTCGGGCTCTGCACCGGTCTGCTCATCCGCCTCAGTCGCATCCTCATCGGCTGAGGCGAAGGGAGGCTCTTCCGCGCCCACGATGGCACTGGTGGCCCAGAGCGATTCGTCCCCCAGGGGGGTCGCCAGCGTCACCACCTCTCCGTCCACCTCCACGACGGTTCCGTAGAAGCCGGCGCGGGTACGCACCCAGGTGCCGGGCACCAGCGCTTCCTCGGTGCGGCGCTTCTGCTCATCCATCATTCGCTGCTGCTGTCTGCGGGCGAACCTGGACATAAGCCAGAAGACCAGCAGCATGATGATCAGCATGAGGAGCATGGGGTCCATGATAACGACTCCGTTCGTGAGGAAAGCCTGCGTCGCCGGGGCGACGGCGTCAGCGAGTCTAGGCCACGGCGGCACTCGCCCGCCCGGACCGGCGGGGTGCGCGGGTGTGACACGCACCCCTTATCGGCTCACAAGCCACCTGCTCAGGCGAACAGGGCGCCGTCGTCGGGTGGGTGCAGGCCCAGGTGGGTGTAGGCGGCAGGAGTGGCCATGCGCCCGCGCGGGGTGCGGATTAGCAGCCCCTCCCGGAACAGATAGGGCTCCGCAACCGTCTCAATCGTCTCGGGCTCCTCCCCCACACTGACCGCCAGTGTGGTCAGCCCCACGGGAACCCCGGCGAACCGTGTACACAGAGTCTCCAGCACGGAGCGGTCCAGGCGGTCCAGGCCCAGTTCGTCTACCTCGAAGACCTCCAAGGCGCCGCGCGCCGCGGCCAGATCCAGCTGCCCGGGCGTGCCGTGCACCTGGGCCCAGTCCTGGACCCGGCGCAACAGGCGGTTGGCGATACGGGGTGTGCCCCGGGAGCGGCGGGCCAGCTCCCCGGCCGCGTCGGCACCAATTTTGACACCCAGCAGGCCCGCGGAGCGGGTGACGATGCGGGTGAGGTCACCCGGGCCGTAATACTCCAGGTGCCCGGTGAAACCGAAACGGTCACGCAACGGGGCCGGCAGCAGGCCGGCACGGGTGGTGGCACCCACGACCGTGAAGGGAGGCAGGGTCAGTGGGATGGAGGTGGCGCCCGGCCCCTTACCGACGACGACATCCACCCGGTAGTCCTCCATTGCCAGGTAGAGCATCTCCTCGGCGGTGCGGGCGAGGCGGTGAATCTCATCGATGAACAGCACATCGCCCTCCTCCAGGGAGGACAGGATCGCGGCCAGGTCTCCAGCATGCTGGATGGCAGGACCGGAGGTGATGCGCAGCGCGCCGTCCACCTCGTTGGCAATGATCATCGCCAGGGTGGTCTTTCCCAGGCCGGGCGGGCCTGACAGCAGCACATGGTCGGGCACCGCCCCTCGGGCCAGGGCGGCGCGCAGCACCACGGACAGTTGCCCGCGCACCACCTGCTGGCCGACGAAGTCCTCCAAGCGTTTGGGGCGCAGGGCGGCCTCGGCGGCGCGCTCGGCGTCATCGGCACCACCGCCAACAATGCGGCCGGTCCCGTCCGGCCCGCCGACCGGTGCTGGGTATTCAGCCACGGACTCCTCCTCCCAGTTGTCGCAGGGCGGCGCGCAACAACTCCGGAACCGGCAGCGGCGCCCGCAGCTCGGCTTCGACGGCGGCGACCGCCCGGGTGGCGGTGGCCTCATTCCACCCAAGCTGCACCAGGGCCGCCACCACATCGGGATTGGGCTCTCCCTCGGGGGTAGACGGCTCGGGCACGGGGGCTGAGCCGGTGGGCGGACCCAGCTTGTCGGCGACGTCGATTATGACCCGCTGAGCCCCTTTCGGCCCCAGCCCGGGCACACGCTTGAGGGCGGCGACATCATTGCCGGAAACGGCTGTGCGCAACGCATCGGGCGTGTGCACTGCCAGTATCGCCAGGGCCAGTTTGGCGCCCACCCCCTTGGCGCCCAACAGCACCTGGAAGCAGCGGCGCTCATCAGCGTCGGCGAAGCCGTACAGGGTCAGGGAGTCCTCGCGCACGATCAGCTCGGTGTGGACGAATCCCTCCTCACCGATACGCAGCCCGGCCAGGGTGGCGGGCGTGGCCTGGAAGGACATCCCCACTCCGCCGACCTCAATCGTGGCTGCGGCCAGCGAGACATCCAGAACGGTTCCGCGCAGTGAGGCGATCATGCAGTCCGAGCTCCTAGGGTATCGGGTGTCGAACACCTGTTCAGCATGGCGCCGACTCTAGCGGGTTCTGCGGCGCGGGTCGACGGCGCCGGTGCGGCGGGCCCGCGCCTGGGCGGCCGCCCACGCCTGCTGGGCAGGGGTGCGGGCGCTGGCCCGGATAAAACCGCCGGCGGAAACCATGTCCGTGCCGCCGTCCACGCCGGTGCCCCCGCCCCGCCAGCCATGACAGATCGCCTGAGCCAGGGCATCGGCTGCATCCGCGGGACGTGGCGGAGCGTTCAGTCCGAGGATGCGCTGGACCATGGCCTGAACCTGCGCCTTGCCGGCCGTTCCGGAGCCGGTCACGGCCGCCTTGGCCTCGCTGGGGGTGTGTTGGGCCACCTCCAGTCCAGCGCGGGCACCGGCCACCATGACCACACCGATCACCTGGGCCACGGAGATCACCGAACGCAGATTGTCCTGGGCGAATACGCGCTCCACCGACAGGGCGTTAGGGCCCAGGCGGGCGATCCAGTCCTCCAGGGCGTCGGCGATGGTCAGTAGGCGCAGCTCGGGGCTGGCCGAAGCGGGGGTGCGCACCACCCCTACCTCCACCAGGCGGGCGCGGCGGCGCGGGTCCACATCGACGCAGCCCAAGCCGCAGCGGGTCATGCCTGGGTCGATGCCCAGTACACGCTGCTCGGCAACGGCACCACGATCGCCTGAGCCGCGGCCGCCTCCATGCTCCGCGAAGGGTCGGGACGCTTCGGTCATGGCCAGTCCCCGTGTTGGCGGCGCCGGCTACTCGTCGTCCCCGCCCAGCTCGGCCGCAATCTCGGGAGTGATGTCGACAGAGGTGTATACGTTCTGCACGTCATCGAGATCCTCCAGGGCGTCTATTAGACGCATCACCTTGCGGGCGCCGTCGCTGTCTACCGTGACGGTGGTGCCTGCCACAAACTGGGATTCGGCTGACTCGTAGTCCATGCCGGCATCGGTGACGGCCTTGCGCACGGCTACCAGGTCGCCGGGCTCGGAGATGATCTCGAAGGAGTCTGGGCCCTCAACGACCTCCTCGGCGCCGGCATCAAGCACCGCCATGAGGATGGTGTCCTCATCCACGCCGTCGCCCTTGGCGACCTCCACCACGCCCTTGCGGGTGAAGTTGTAGGCCACGGAGCCGGGGTCTGCCAGGGAGCCGCCGGTGCGGGTGAAGGCAACACGCACATCTGAGGCAGCGCGGTTGCGGTTATCGGTCAGGCACTCGACCAGGAAGGCCACCCCCTCGGGCCCGTAGCCCTCATACATGATGGTCTGCCAGTCTGCGCCGCCGGCCTCCTCGCCGCTGCCGCGCTTGATGGCGCGGGTGATGTTATCCGCCGGGACGGAGTTCTTCTTGGCCTTCTGGATGGCGTCGTACAGGGTGGGGTTGCCGCTCGGGTCTGCTCCGCCGGTGCGGGCGGCCACCTCAATGTTCTTGATCAGGCGGGCGAAGAGCTTGCCGCGCTTGGCGTCGATGGCCGCCTTCTTGTGCTTGGTGGTGGCCCACTTGGAGTGACCCGACATGTGTTCTCCTTGCAGTCTTCCGTGCCTCCCACCGGCGGAGGTCGGGAGGAATTGCGAACGTACCTGCCCTCAGTCTAGGGGATCGGTCAAAACACGCCCGGTCACCGGTCCCCGTGCGCCCAGGCACAGGGCTAGCCGTTGTCGCGGGGCCATTGGTTGAGGGTTTGGGTGTAGGTGTCGGGGGTGCCGTAGGTGAGGATGGCGCCCTCGGCCACGGGCATGGCTTTGCTTGCTAGGGCGTGGGCCTGTGCCCAGTGGGGGGAGTCGCGGTGGAAGAACATCTTCCAGCCGGGTCCGTAGTCGTATGGTTCGGGGTCGGGGTTGAGAGGCTCGCCTTGTCTGCTCAGTGCGCCGATGGTGGGGTTGATAATGCGGGCGCCGGTGTATATCAGCCAGTCGGCGAAGTCCTCATCGGTGTCAATACGCGCCCCCAGTGCGGGGCCCGTCTCCAGTTCTATGGAATGGGTGTCGGGACGAGTCAGGCCCAGTTGGATGTATAGGTTGCTGCCTCCGGTGCCAATGTCGCCGCTGAAGAATGATCTGATGACGCCGGGGAGTTCGGGGTCGGCGCTTGCGTAGACGGCCTGGCGGAGTTGGTCGAGGGTCTCGATGTTGGGGTTGGCCTCGGCCTGGGCCTTGGTGCGGGCGGTTTCCCGCCACCGGTGGAAGGTGGGGTCATACGGCTTGATCGCCTGCATGAACTCCCACGCCCCGGCGATCGACTCATCCATACGCCGGTCCAAACCCGGACGGTAGATGTTGAAGTCTAGATTCCATTTCATGACGGCTGGCCTTCTTGTGGGTTTTGGGGGCGGGGCCATTGGTTGAGGGTTTGGGTGTAGGTGTCGGGGGTGCCGTAGGTGAGGATGGCGCCCTCGGCTACGGGCATGGCCTTGCTTGCTAGGGCGTGGGCCTGTGCCCAGTGGGGGGAGTCGCGGTGGAAGAACATCTTCCAACCTTGACCATAGTTGTATGGTGTTGGGCCTTCGATGTTGATGTTGCGGGGCTTGTAGTCTTCCCGGGTCAGTGCGCCGATGGTGGGGTTGATAATGCGGGCGCCGGTGTATATCAGCCAGTCGGCGAAGTCCTCATCGGTGTCAATACGCGCCCCCAGGGCGGGGCCGGTCTCTAGTCTTATGGAGTGGGTGTCGGTGTACACCATGCCCAGTTGGATGTATAGGTTGCTGCCTCCAGTGCCAATGTCGCCGCTGAAGAATGATCTGATGACGCCGGGGAGTTCGGGGTCGGCGCTTGCGTAGACGGCCTGGCGGAGTTGGTCGAGGGTCTCGATGTTGGGGTTGGCCTCGGCCTGGGCCTTGGTGCGGGCGGTTTCCCGCCACCGGTGGAAGGTGGGGTCATACGGCTTGATCGCCTGCATGAACTCCCACGCCCCGGCGATCGACTCATCCATACGCCGGTCCAAACCCGGACGCTGAATCTTGAATGAAAGGTGCCATTTCATGGTGTCTTTCCTTTCCTGTTGGCTGCGGTTGTGGGCTGGTTGTGGTTGCTGGTTAGTAGTAGTTGGGCGGGGTGAGGAACAGCTTGATGGTGGAGGGGAAGTCCCCGTTTGCTTGGAGGTCTAGGAGTTGGTCGTAGAATTCTTTTTCGGCGATGTGCCAGTGTATGGGGGTGTTGGTGCCGGTGGCGCGCACCGCCGCGACCTGTTCTCTCGCCTGCTCGACGGCGTCATCGACAACGTGTTTGCCCCATTCTTGGTTCATGAGGTTGGCCAGACCCTCGCCCTTGGCCTCGATGAGCGCGCCGTCTTTGAAGCCGTCGAACTCCTTGCCGCCCACGAAGTAGGAGTCTTGCACGCGTACGCCGGTGACCTGCTCCTCATAGGTCGCCGAGCGCCAGGAGGGGCTGTGGTTACGGCCCTTGCCCCAGGTGCCCACCCCGCCCTCACTGGACCCGCGTACGGGTTTGCGCACGCCGGGGTAGTGCTTGCCGGCACGCGGATCGAACAAACCGGGCTTTACCCCACCTGTCTCATCGGCCAGGTGGGCGCGCACAGCCCGGTTGCGTTGTTTGACGTAATTACGCCAGGCGGCCCGGTCATTACGCCACAGCCAGTACTCGTAGCGCGCCTGGCGGGCGGCCTGGCGGGACGCCCAGTGAGCGCCGCGGGCGACCTGCCCGCCCATGGCGCTGGCAGTGCCTCCACCCAGGATCGTCAGCCCCGCCAGTGCCAGATCCATGACGATCTCAGCGGGCGTGTGAGTAGACAGGTAACGCCGCACCGTCCCCAACGGGTCGCGCATCAGATCAGCGGCCCCGTGGGCGGCGTCGAAGAAGGTGGCAGCACCCATGCCGAGCTCGAAGGCCAACCCCAAGGTCCCGCCGGTGAGCACCACCACCGCCCCGACGAAGAACACCAAGGCGGCCTTCTGCTCCAGGCTCAAACTCTCCCACCAGGTCCCCAAGGCGTGGAGAATCCCCGCCAACCACCACAAGGAGCCCGAGTCGTTCAACTGCGCCTCCAACACGCCGGCCAGGGCGGGTGTCAGCGCCACCAGGCCGGCCGCCGCTCCCAGCACCCCCATACCGGCGAGCCGCCAGGGCCACCAGCGCTGCGGCACGGAGTCCAGGACTGCGCGAACCGCCTCCTCCCGCCCAATACGCAACCTCGCCGGAGCGATCGCCAACAGCCCCGGCCGGCGAGTACCGGCCGCCTCCAACAGCGTGCGGTACGCCCACCGCCACTCAATTCCGGTGGTGGCTACCAGATCGATCGTCACCGCCCGCAACGACCGCCAACGGTCATAACGCAGCGCCTTGATACGCCGCAGACGCCACGGCCCCCACCTCCCGCCGCCGTCGTCGCCCTCAAGCGACAGCGTATAACCCCCCTCCCACAAGACGCGCACGTCCAACAGCCACGCCACACCGAGCAGTCCCAGCAGCATCCAGCCGCGCCCGTGCCCGCCCAGCGTCAGCGTTGAGGTAGCTCCCACCGGCCACCACGGCGCCTGGTCCCCGGTCTGCGACCAAGGCCCATAGTGACTGGCGTTGCGGCCAGCGTGATCCACCATCACGACCCACAGTGCCCACAACGGCGCCAGCGTGCACGCGGCGCGCACCACCACCCGCCTCCAACCGACCATGCCTCCGCACCGGCGCCACACGGCGATTGCCGTCCCAAACGTCCCGGCCACCAGGCCGGTGAGGATCGCGTGTCCCGCGAAAACCAGATACTCCCCCGCCTGCCCCGAAAACGGACTGAGGGAAAACATGGTCGCACCCAAGCACTCCAAATCACCGACACCCTGGTAGGAACATGTCAACAAATCCAGCGCACCGAACAGGCTCGGCTGTGTCTCCAAGATGACGATACGACGCGCCATCTCCTCAACCGCCTCAAACCCTGCACCACAGGCAACACCCAGCACCAGCCAGTCGCTCGCCAGCAGCCGCCGTATCCGCCCCGGAGCCGCCAAAGCCAGCGCCGCCAGCGGCACCAGCTTGCCCACCTCCTCCACCAACGGGGCCACCACCACCGAAGCGGCCGTAGAGGACACCCCCACTTCCGCCAGTTCCGAGATCCACGTGCTTGTCGCAGCGATAACCCCCGCCCACACCATCGCCGCCGCCAGCATCCCGGACACCAACGCCCAAGACACTGTCTTCGCCCGTGCCAGGACAAACCAGCACAGCAGCAGCCACAGGCAGCCGATCCACGCGCCCAGGGCCGCCCTCAACGTCGGCGATACAACCAGCCCCACCAGCACCACCACCGCCGCCAACCACGAACACACCACACGAAACCGCACCAAACGCCCGAACCAGACCGTATCGCTCAACCGGTCGCGCAGCACCTCCCACCACTCCACACGGAACTCGGGCGACGAATCAGGCGACGACGCTCCAGGAGCTGCGACGGGGATCGAAGACATCAGGGACCTTTCATCAGGCGAAAGAGCACGGACAGAGGTCAGTATGTCACAACCCAAATTCAGACGCACAACATACAGAACAGCGGGCGAGGGAGTCGGGCTACTCCATGACGCCGGTTCCCGTCGAAAAGGTCGGCTAGTACTCGACGACGTGATGGACCCGGCCGTCCCAGCCGTCCAGGAGCTCGCGGGCGAGCGCGGGCAGAATGCGCGGGTAGACGGTCATGCCGGCCGCGACGGCGCCGTCCAGCTCGTCCAGGTCCCACCAGCGCAGCGAGTCCAGCACCTGCTGCTCGGCGTCGGTCCAGCCGGAGCGGTCCACGCCGACGCTCTCCTGGAGGTAGGTGAGGTAGAACAGTTCGTCCTGGCGGCAGGTGACTCGGTTGAAGGTGAACAGGGCCTTACGCTCCACCACCGGGCCGATCAAGGCAGTCTCGGCCAGGGTGATTCCGGTCTCCTCAGCCAACTCGCGCCTGGCCCCGGCGATAGGCGTCTCCCCCCTCAGCAGACCCCCACCCGGGGTGAAGCCCCACGAGTGGGAGACATCGCCGAAGTCGTGCCCGATCACGAGCAGGATCGCCGGGCGCGGCACTTGCCGCAGGGCTATGACGCGGGCGGCCCGACGGAACGGCAGCCCGGCCGTATTCAGCCGCCACTCATCGGGATCGAGCAGCTCGGTCCAGTTGGCGGGCACCCGCTGCGCATCGCGCCCGTCGGCAGCCAGCATCCGGCCTACCCTGTGGGCGATGCCGGCCTCATCCGGCGAAGACATGGCGGTGTTTTGTGATTGCCTCCAGAAGCGCAGCCTCCTGCGCGGCGAAGTCGGCGTCGGCATGCCCGTCGATGGCGTGCTGCCGCAGCTGCGCCAGGGCCGAGGCCGTGGCCAGGAACTCCCGCATTGATCGGGCCGCGGCCGGGCCGCGACTCTTGGCCCAGTGGCGAGCGGCCGACCGGCCGGCGCCGGTGGTGATCATGGTGACCTCGGCCGGCGAGAACCAGCCGGCCCGCTGATAATCCGCCAGCCGCTGCCGCATGGTCATGCGCTCATGCCAGCGCAGCCACAGCACCAGGCTGACCGCCGCGATGAAGAAGGGGATCTCCACATAGAAGTACAGGGAGAAGTCCACGCTCAACATGCCGTTCCAGAAGGCGTGCAGCACGATGGCGCAGGCCAGTCCCAGAGGCATGGTCCACATCCAGGCCAGCGGCGAACGCATGCGTGCACTCGCCCCGATCGCCAACCCGGTGCAGGCGGTGAAGGACACATGGGCGAAAGGGGAGGCGATTGCGCGCATGATGAAAGTGCCCAGCAAAGCGTCCGAGTACTGCACGAAGTACAGGATGTTTTCTGCGAAGGCGAAGCCGGCCGCGATCAC